>JAFWOE010000011.1 GCA_017509985.1 Lachnospiraceae bacterium | reverse complement strand
TGGGAAGGCTGGTACTGGGGAGCCAAGCATGTCTGGGGAGCCGAAGGGGTCGGAGAAATGGCACCTACCGGAAATCTTATTCCTGATATTGCCGAGCATTCGCAGCAGCTCCTTTTCTGGTCCGCAGATCCGGAAACCACGGCGGTAGGTTTTGACGGGTATCTGTCAAGCCGCATCAGTCAGTGGATCCATAAACTTGGCATCAAGTTTGTTTATGTTGATCCTGCTCTTAATTATTCGGCCTGCTATCTCGCGGATAAATGGATACCTGTCAGGCCGAATACGGATGCTGCTCTTTACCTCGGTATTATTTATATGTGGCTTAAGGAAGGCATTTATGACAAAGAGTATGTAAAAACTCATGTTGTCGGGGCAGAACCTTTCTTTGATTATGTACTGGGCAAGGAAGACGGGATCCCGAAAGACCCGAAATGGGCAAGTGAAAAATGCGGCGTTCCGGTATGGACGATCAAGGCTATGGCGCGCCAGTGGAGCAAATTGGTCACAAGCATTATGATCGGTAACGGAGGCGCCGGTATACGTGGACCGTTCTCTTCCGAACCGGCCCGGCTGCAGGCGATCTGTTTAGGCATGCAGGGCCTTGGAAAACACGGACGCCACCAATGCAAAGTCCTGGAGTGGAATTTATTCAGTAATGTTTATCCTCTTCCCTATCAGGGAGAAAAGGTCGCCAATGTCCCGATACGTTCCGAACAGGTCCGTCCGCCGATGAATGAAGAAGTATTTTCGGAATTCGACCGGCTTGGCATAAAAGAAAATCAGATAAATACCTTCATGAGCCATATGCCGGATGAAAAGCTGAAAGAAAGAAATCCGGAGCTTTATGAGATCACACGGCCATTTGGCGCCTGGCCGAAACAGAGCATTCCCAAGTGTCTGATCCATGACGCGATCCTGAACGGGGAGGTGGACTGGTGGGGGTTGTGGTCGTTTTGCGGGCCGAAGGAAGAACAGTTCGCGCACTTCCATTATCCGCAGCCGGACGCATCCAGGATACATATGATCTGGACGGATTCACCTTGTATGGTAACATGCTGGAACGATGGATTCCGCTTTGTAAAAGCTGCCAGGGATCCGTCTGTCGAATGCATCGTAGCCCAGCACCCGTGGCTGGAAAACGACTGCTATATGGCGGATATCATCCTGCCGGTAGCGACGAAGTTCGAGATGGAAGACATCGGCGACGATACCGGCAGCGGAGTTATCACTTCTGTTTTCCGTGAAAGAGCAGCATGTCCGCCGGTCGGGGAATCGCGAAACGACTGGGAATGCGTCCGTGAAGTAGCCAGGAAGCTCGGCCCGGAGATCTATAACGAATATACCAGCAATGATATGCCTTTGGATGAAGCCTTGGAGGCATTGTGGAGAGGCTGCGGAGTTGCGGAACTTGATAAAGAGGATGAGTTCCATAAAAAAGATATTTTTGTTGTACCGGTGGCTAAGGATATCAGTAAGGAAACAGTAGGGTGGAACGGCTTTGCGGAAGATCCCGAAAATCACCCTCTCAATACGCCTACCGGCAAGCTGGAATTCACATCTGCGAATCTCCTGAAGTTCTTCCCGGACGATCCGGAAAGGCCGCCTTATCCTAAATGGATCGAGTACAGCGCGCTACATGATGAAAGGCTTGACGGTGAAAGAGCAAAGAAATATCCGGTGCTCTGCATGTCCAATCACGGACGTTTCCGTTTCCACGCAAACTGTGACGATATCATCTGGAACCGCGAGATCGAGAAGATGAAGATACGCGCGAAAGACGGTTATCAGTATGAAGCTGCATGGATGAGTCCCGCAACGGCCGGGAAATACGGGATCGTACACGGAGATATCATTAAAATTTATAACGAACGCGGAACAGTCCTTTGCGGAGCCTATGTAACGGAGCGGGTCGTGGATGATACGGTTTACGTAGACCACGGATCCAGGTTCGACCCGATCGATGCCGAAAAACTGGACAGAGGCGGAGCGATAAACCTGATCACGCCGACAGCAGTAACCTCCGAAAAATGCTGCGGACTGGTAGTATCGGGATTTCTGGTGGCAATTGCCAAAGTAACGGATGAGGAGATGGAAGGCTGGAAGAAAAAGTACCCGGACTCTTTCGGCCGTACACTTGATAAAGCTTGCGGACAATGTCTCGACGGCTGGCTGATCAAAGAGTAAGGGAAGGGAGAACAGGCTATGGCAAAAGCATTTGTGATCGATGTTGCGGCATGCAACGGATGTTATAACTGTCAGATCGCATGTAAAGATGAACATGTCGGAAATGACTGGCTGCCTTACGCGAAAGCCCAGCCCGACATAGGACAATTCTGGACCAGGCTGGATGAAGTGGCAGAGGGAACGGCCCCGAAAGTAAAAATACACTGGATGCCTAAAATGTGCAATCACTGCGATCATCCTGCCTGCTTAACGGATGACGGTTCCGTTTACAAAAGAGAAGACGGACTGGTCATTATCGATCCGGAGAAGGCTGCAGGCAGAAAGGATATCGCGGAAAGATGTCCATATGGGGCGATCTATTGGAATGAAGAACTTTCGCTGGCACAGAAATGTACGGGATGCGCTCACCTGCTCGATAATGGCTATGAAAAACCCAGGTGCGTGGAATCCTGTCCGCATGATGCCATCTCGTTCGGGGACGAGGAGGATCTGACGGATCTTATCGAGGGCGCGATCGTACTTAAACCCGAAACGGGCTGCGGACCCAAAGTATTTTATCGGAATGTTCCGGGAAAGTTTATTGCGGGAACGGTATATGATCCCGTTGAAGAAGAGATCATAGAAGACGCGGTCTGCCGCCTTGTAAACGGAGGTAAATTGTGGATCGAAAAAACGGACGGATACGGCGATTTCTGGTTTAAAGATCTTCCTGTGGGAATTTATGATCTTGTGATCGAGGCACCCGGATTCGAACCGAAAGTATTCAACGGACTTCGCGCAAAGGGAAGTCTGAACCTCGGAGATATTCCGTTAAGCAGAAAAGGAGAACAGGATGGCTGATTATATAGTTACTGGCGGCGTAAACGGAATAGGAAAGGCTGCGGTGGATCTTCTGAGGGCGAACGGAGACCGTGTTCTTGTGATCGACAATGAAGGAGGAGATATCTGCGCGGATCTTTCCGGGAAAGAAGGACGGCAGGAAGCGATATCGAAGGTATATTCCTCCTGCCCGGACGGAATCGACGGATTAGCCTGCATAGCCGGCATTTCCTCTCCGAAGCCGAATAACAGCAGCATTTTATCAACGAATTATTACGGAGCGGTGGAAGTGGCGGAAGGATTGTTTCCCTTACTTGAAAAAAGAAAGGGCTCCTGTGTGATGATCACCTCCGCTTCCATTACATGGTCTGCCCCAGACCGCACCCCGAATATCGGGGAGCTTCTGGCAAATTGTCCGGATGAAGAGCGGATCGGAAGACTGGCTGATTCATTTCCGGCGGATTCACCCTATAACCTGTATTATTCCACGAAGCTTGCGCTCTCCCTTTGGGTCCGCAGAAACAGTATAGAGTGGGGTATCCGCGGAGTAAGACTTAACAGTATCGCACCGGGCTGTGTAGATACCAGATTGGGTTCCATGACAGAAGAAAAAAAGGAAGAGCTGAGAAAAAAAGGGATCCGGATGAACGAGTCTTTTCATAAGACCATTCCAACGCATTACAGGGATCATGGCATAATGCCGTCTGAGGATATCGCGGAGACGATCGCTTTCATGCTCTCGGATAAGTCGAGAGGGATAAACGGAGTAATGGTCATTGCCGACGCGGGCCAGGAAGCTTATTATAATACTGAAAAAGTGTATTTTTAAGGGAGGTCAGAAAATGATCAGGTCATTAATAGCCGCTCTGAAAGAGGAAGACCCAAAGAAAACAGTATCCTGTTTTGAAGACTCCTTTAAAACAGAGTATATCGATTATTGTTCGGCGCTCGCCGGTCAGAAGACGGTGTATCTCCGCGGAAAGAATGCACTTTCGTTATTCTTCGAAGATGTGCTTTATGACATGAATCGATTCTTTTACATTTCAGAAGAAGAGATAGAGGATGACCGGAACGCGACTTTTTTTGCCTGTTACCGGGGTAAATATGTTTTAGCACGTCTTACGATCGAAGGATTAAGTGAAAACGGAAAGATCAGTAAAGCGGTCATTCGTCCGGTATGATCCGTATCCGGACACGGATTATGACAATTGCAGGGATGATATTTAAAAGGAGAGACTGATGAAAAAGTATGAATTTCATGAAGAAGAACTTATCACCGTTCCCCAGGAGGCAAGCCCCATAAAACCGGCACCCAGATTTCATTATCCGGTCAGCCCGAAACAGGGCGTAAAAGCCATGTTTGCCAGGGAGCCTCTCTGGCAGATCACAGGACCGGAACAACTGCTTTTTTCTCCGGCCTGCGTACCGGATAATATAGCGCGGTCCCAGGTCTTTGAAGCCCGGCCCTTCGATCCCATGAAGGGAGGCGGGAAGGATATGTTCGGGATCGAATGGGAATATATCCCTACGGCCGGCGGATCCATGGTGCGGCCGGGCAAGCCTTTCATGGAAGACGCCGATGAGTGGTACGATAAACTGGTCTGGCCGGATCCGGATACATGGGCATGGAAGGAAACGGCAGAAGCCAACCGGGAGTTCCTGAAGACGGATAAGTATATCTGCATGTGGTTCCTGACCGGATGGTATGAGCGGCTGATCTCTTTCATGGATTTTGAAGGCGCTATTCTTGCACTGGTCGACGAGGAGCAGCAGGATGCCGTTGCGGAATTGTTTGACAGGCTTTCAGACCTATATATCCGCATCTTCGACAACGCTTTGGAGGTCATGCCGGAAATAGACGGTTTTTGCATTCATGATGACTGGGGCGGCCAGAAGGATACCTTTTTCAGTCCGTCTGTTGTTGAAAAAATGATCGTTCCGTATATGAGAAAGGTTACGGATCACCTTCATGCCGCCGGGCGTGACTGCGAGCTGCATTCCTGCGGGGCAAACTACAAACAGGTTCCGAATATGATCAAGGCCGGATGGGATCGATGGAATCCGCAGATCATGAATGATACTTATAAGATCTACGATGAGTATGGTGATAAGATCCTGGTAGGCGTCATGCCGAAAATGAGCAGTGAAGAAGAAGCCGATGAACAGCAGCAGCGCAAAGAAGCCCTGGAATTTGCGCAGAAATTCTGCTCAGACCCGGGCAAACCGTGTTTTATCAATTATATGGGCGGAAGGGATATGACCCTGGCCTTCAGCGAGGAATTATATAAGGCATCCAGACTGTCATATCTGGGTAAATAATTACGTAAAAACTTGTAAAAATATATACAACAAATATACAGACATAAATAATCAGAACTTCTGCAGATCGCGGACAAGGGAGGGAAAACCATGGATTTAAATCAATTTACATGTGAAAAATTATCGGATCATGTTTACCGCATCATTGACGCATTGGAAGTGGCCAGCTATCTGGTCATAGGGACAAAAGAAGCCTGCCTGATAGACACCTGCCCTGGAGCAGGAAACATAAAAGAATATGTTGAAAGCATAACATCTCTTCCGCTGACCGTGGTGGTCAGCCATGCCCATATGGATCACTGCGGAGGAGCCGGATTTTTTGACAAGGTCTATATGAAGAAAAGCGACATGACAAGCCTTGTAAAGCATAAATCCCGTTCCTTCAGAGCGGAATTCTTTAACGAACATCTTGGCGGTCTGAGCCTTACGCCTGAAGATTTCCTGCCTGTGCCGGACGAAGTATTTGTCGATTTCCCCGACAACACCGTTCTGGATCTGGGGGGTGCAACAGTGGAACTCCTTCCCTTCCCCGGACATACGCCCGGAATGACCTGCCCGCTGATCCCGGAGGATCGTATCCTTATTATCGGTGATGCGTGCGACGATAATGTTCTGCTCTTTGACCAGTTTGCGTCAACTGTCAGTGAGTATAAGCGGAACCTGCAGGAAATGATCGGCCGGAAAGACAGCTATGATAAGATACTGGGCAATCACGGCAATTTCGAATATCCGATGGAGCTTCTGGAAAATGTACTGGAAAGCTGTGATCTGATCCTGGAACATAAAGACGCGCATCTCGCGGTACATATGTTTGGCGAAGATCTGTACAGCGCCCATGCCATAAAAGAAGACGGTATGCGTGTTGACGGGAAGCCGGGTAATGTTCTGTACGCTGATGACAAGGTATGCTGATCATGGCATTTTGAAGGATCCGCCGCATCGGCGATCCGGACCGGGATCCCGATGTCATACCGGGAAAGCATCTGACGGAATGATTCAGAAGAAAGAGTGAAAAGAATGGCGTATTTTACGAAGTATCCGCATGTTTACGAGCCGATCGATATAGGAAGCATGCATATGAAAAACCGTATCCAGTTTTCACCGATCGTTTCCAATCACTGCGATATTGAATCGGGAAGAGTCAGGTATGAAATGCTGGAGTTTGTCAGCGGACAGGCGCAGACCGGCTGCGGTCTGGTAACGATCGGATCCACGCCCATCGATTTCGAGCACGGGCGGGATTTCTACAGCTGCTTATCCGCGACAAACGATCTGGACATTCCCGATCTGGGTCTCATGACAGATGAGGTCCACCGTTACGGATGCAATATTTCTGCGGAACTGATCCATGCCGGACAGTGGGCGGCGATGAACAATATTGAAGCCTGGGTTCCTTCGATCCTGCCGGAATTTCATAAAAAGAAAGATCTTTATAAAGAAGTGACCCGGAAGGAAATGGATGTCGTTATCGACCATTACATGAAAGCTACGGAGCGATGTATGAAGGCCGGCTTTGATATGGTCATGGCACACTTCGCGCATGGCAATCTTTTGTCCGGCTTCCTTTCCACGATATGGAATCAGCGTACTGATAAATACGGCGGCTCACCTGAAAACAGATGGAGATTCCCATTGGAAGTTCTGGAAGCCATGTATTCCGTAACGAAAGGCAGGATCCCGATCGAAATGCGTGTAGTCGGCGATGAAAGGATGCAGGGCGGGACAACGATCGAAGAACGTATCGCCTTCCTGAAAGAAGCATCCAGATACATCGATATGCTCTGCGTTTCGACAGGTACTTTGATCTATCCGAACGACCAGACCATGTGCTACAACATGCCGGGTTATTACATCGAGCCCGGATGCAATGTCAAACACGCGGAGGCCTTTAAACAGGCGCTGGGCGATAAGCTTAAAGTCAGCGTAGTAGGCGGTATCAGTACCCTGGAAATGGCCGAAGATATCATAGCATCCGGAAAAGCGGACATCGTCGCCATGGCAAAAGCGCTGATCGCGGACGACCGTTTTGTTGAAAAAGGCGAGCACGGGCATGAAGAAGATATTGCTCCGTGCATGCGCTGCATGTACTGCCTGAGATATGTCGGCACGCCTGCTTCGCAGGCCCAGAAAAGAGGCTGCGCCATGAATCCGCGCTGGGGATGGGAATACCGCTATCCCAGATATATTCCTGCCAGAAAGATCAAAAAGATCATGATCGTCGGCGGAGGTCCGGGCGGTATGATGGCAGCCAGGATCCTTGCGGATCGCGGTCATAAAGTTTCACTGTACGAAAAAGAGGATAAACTGGGCGGCCGATTCAGGGAGGCAAGCTCGCTTTGGTTAAAGGACGGGTTTCGAAGAGCTTTTGAGTACTCAGTCCGCAAGACTATGGAATGCGGCGCCGTGATTCATCTGAATACTGAAGTGACGCCGGATATTATCCGCGAAGAGGATCCGGACATCCTTCTTCTTGCGATCGGCGCAAAAGAATGGGTACCGCCGATCCCCGGGATCGGGAATGAAAATGTAGTCAGCGTTGTGGATGTTGACAGAGAAAAAGTGCAGACCGGTCAGAAAGTCGTGATCTGCGGAGCCGGCCTTTCCGGAGCGGAGTGCGCAATGGAGCTCGGACACAGAGGCAGGAACGTTACCATTATCGATGTTCAGCCTAAAGAAAACTTATATAAAACGCTGAAAGTATTTACAAAACCGATCTTCGAAAAACTTCTGGAAGATAATCACGTGACCTGCATGTATGAGACAGGCATTAAGGAGATCACCGATAAAGGAGTTGTTGTTGTGACGCCGGACGGCGGAGAAAAGCTGATCGAAGCAGACACGGTTGTTACCGCGTTCGGGATCCGTCGTGATAAGGAACTGATCGATAAGCTTTCCTGCGTAGTGAAGGATACGTATTGTATCGGCGATGCGGAAAAGGTCGGTCAGATCGGAGACGCAACCGGAAGCGCCTACCGCATGTGCCTCAGTATAGATTCCTGATAGAAAAGCCGGGCTGTTACAGCCCGGCTTTCAGACCGAAGACAAAGTCGTGTTTAAGCCGCAAGGCTGAGCACGACTTTTCTTTGAATCTGACTTTAGTCAGTTGAGCATAGGATATGTTTGCTTGCGAACATATCCATGCGAAACAAAAAACCACCCGCTTTGCGGGTGACGAGTAAAGGGTTTAACAAAGAAATCACCTTTCGATACAATAGGGGTGTCCAAGCCACTATTGAGAAAGGAAAGGTGATTTCATGCCGAAGGCTAATAGTTCAGCGCACACGAAATGGCTGTGTAAATACCATATAGTCTTCACACCAAAGTATAGGCGGAAAATTATTTATAATCAATACAAGAAAGATCTTGCGGAGATTATACATGATCTGTGTGCATACAAAGGAGTAGAAATCATTGAAGGCCACTTGATGTCCGATCATGTACATATGTTGGTAAGTATACCGCCTAAGATCAGTGTTTCGTCATTCATGGGTTATCTGAAGGGGAAGAGTTCTCTGATGATGTTTGACAGACATGCGAATCTTAAATACAAGTTTGGGAATAGGCACTTTTGGGCAGAAGGATACTATGTAAGCACAGTTGGACTGAATGACGCGACAATAAAGAAATACATTCGAGATCAGGAAAGAGCCGATATTCTTAAAGATAAGATGAGTGTGAAGGAATACGAGGATCCTTTTAGGGCGAAGCCTCAAAAGGATCCAGAGATGGAGCAGTGAAATCAGCCCCTTTAGGGGCTGCCAGGTGATAAATGCAATGTGGCTTGAACGGAGCTCCGGGGCGAAAGCCCCGTGAGCCGTAAAGAGAAAGCCAGCGCCTTTAGACGCTGGCAGGCAACGCGGGCTTATAGCCCGCATCCCGAACCACCCGTTTTACGGGTGGAGGCGATTGACTGAAAGCAGAAATATGATCCGGAGCGCCAGGTTCGTTCCCGGAAAGATGGTAATAGCGGATCATGTGCTCTTTAAAAGCTGCCGCCAGAGCGGAGAGATGCTTATCCCGTTTGAAGCAGACTTTCATACTGCGGGAAAACCTGTTGTCTGCCAGATGAAGCAGCCGGATCGCGTTTTCCTGGCGGAATAGTTCTTCGCTTTCTTCCGCCAGAAAACCGATCCCGATCCCGCACTGGATCATCTGCATCTGCAGTTCCCTTGAATCCACATAATGTACTGATCCCATCTGTACATTCTGCGACAGACAGACCTGCAGGGGATATTCGGTTTCTTCACCATTGCGCAGAAAGATGAAAGACTCCCCGCTAAGCATACGGGTAGGTACGGAAGCACGTTCGGCAAGCGGGTTTGCTTTCGGTACGGCAAGTAAAGGCTTTTCCGTATAAAAATCATATCCGTCATATTTCCGGAAGCGTTCGTCATCCGGATAGATCATGACATCGACCTGGTTGATGTCCGGGATACCGCCTCCGGGCCAGAAAGAATTAATGACATATTCTACATTTGAATAAGACTGCAAAAAGGCAGCCAGACATTCCGACAGGTGCCGCTCGGCTCCTGCCGTGCTGATACGGATGATATTGTCTCCGTCCTGAAGGTGTTTGAGTTCCTGCAGAGCATTGTCTGTCTCCGCAAGGATCCGGTCGCAGCGTTTCAGAAAATGCTGGCCGGCTTCGCTCAGGATCAGCCTCCGGCCATGGCGCTCAAAGAGCTGGGTCCCCAGTTCTTTTTCCAGATTCAGGATATTTTTGGAAACAGAAGACTGGGAAGTGTGCAGCAGTTCAGCTGCTTTGGAAACATTTTCCAGATGAGCGACCACGGAGAAATATTTTAAATTCTGTATGTTCATATTCTGACCTTACACATGTTATTGATCTCTTAAGTCTATGACCTGGCTTTCTTTTTCGTACAGGTCAAAAAACAGGATCTGTCCGGTCAGAGAGCCTTCACGCCCGGTCAGTACTTTGATCGCTTCCGTTACTTCAAATGAAGCGCACGAAAAAACGTTTACGCCTACACCGCCCGGCGATCCTTTTGGAGAAGTACCCTCTTTATAGATCTTATGCAGGATCCCGGCTCCAGGCGGGCAGACAGCCACTTCGATCATCCAGTCACGAACGGCTCCGTGTATGAGGGTGACTCCCTCTGCCGCACAGGCGTCTTCCAGCATCAGTCGGACTTCTACGGAATCGAGGGCATCCATTACAAGATCTTTTCCATGGATCAGC
>JAFWOE010000054.1 GCA_017509985.1 Lachnospiraceae bacterium | reverse complement strand
TTCATCGTAGTCTTTCATTGTGATAACCACCGTTTTTCCCTCCGAATGAAGCTTTCTCTTCATTCAGAGTACTGACTGGGTGGCTCACTTTCAAGTCAGCGTTTTATGCTAAAGTGGCTCACTTTTAGATTAGCATTTATAGTTTGGAGTTAATATAAAGACGTTACAATTTTACAATTTTAGATTTACAAGATGCACTTCTGGAAGACCCCTTTCGGAAGAAGGATTTACAAGAAATTTACAATTTTGATCATTGAAAAGTTGAAAAAAAGGAGCAAGTTTTCACTCACTCCTTTAAAAAGATGTAAAATGTCTTTTACATGAAATGGCTTAGCTGAAGCAGTTTCGGGCTCCAGTGAAGTAGGTATTCACAGCTATCTGTTTTTCCTTATCATAAGCCCGACATAACTGGCCACACCCGCAACAATAGCGATAATAATGGTATACGGTCTTGTGAGGGCGGCACCAAAACTGATGTGGTATTTAATGCATAAGACCACAGCTACGAGCAGCCAGGACAGAACCAGGTTGACCAGTGCTTTTATAAGATTGCTTTTATCCATGTCAGCTTATCCTCTGGCTTAGCCAAAGTATCTCTTCAGCAGACCAGCAAAAGCCTTGCCGTGTCTTGCCTCATCGCGTGCCATTTCATGGACGGTGTCATGGATCGCATCGAGGTTCAGAGCCTTTGCTCTCTTCGCAAGGTCGGTCTTGCCCATGGTTGCGCCGTTCTCGGCTTCCACACGCATCTCAAGGTTCTTCTTGGTGGAATCGGTGACGACTTCGCCGAGGAGCTCTGCGAATTTAGCTGCATGCTCAGCTTCTTCATAGGCAGCCTTTTCCCAGTACAGGCCGATCTCGGGATAGCCTTCCCTGTGTGCTACACGCGCCATTGCAAGATACATTCCGACTTCGGAGCACTCTCCTTCAAAGTTGGAACGGAGGTCTGCCTTGATGTCTTCCGGAACATCGGAAGCAACGCCTACGATGTGCTCGGCAGCCCATGTCATTTCTTCACCCTGTTCTACGAATTTGGAAGCCGGGGCTTTGCAGATCGGGCAGAATTCCGGAGCGGAATCTCCCTCGTGAACGTAACCGCATACACTACATACAAATTTGCTCATATTTTTTCCTTTCTTTGGAAGTCTTCTGCTTCCAACTATAGTGATTTAGTTCGAACCGGACGAAACACAGTCTCCACAAAGACCATAGAATGTTACAATGCATTCGTCAATACTGCCCGGGAAATTTTTTAAAGCTTCCTCTTTAATTTCTTCTGCAGAGGGGGCTTCGATATCCGTGATCCTGCCGCAGGATCTGCAGACAAAGTGGTCGTGCGGCTCTGTGTTCCGGTCGAAGTGGAGAGTGCCGTCTTTTGTGTGGATCCTGGCGATCTCGCCGCGGTCAGAAAGCAGCGCAAGGTTCCGATAGACAGTGCCGAGACTGATGTTCGGATAGATCTGCCGGATATCGGAATAGACCATGTCTGCTGTAGGATGATCCATGCGGTTTATTAAGTTTTCCCGGATGGACTCCCTCTGACGGCTGTACTTAAGAGACATACTTCCTCCAAATCGATAACGGTTACTATTATTATATTTATTGAAGGGCTCATTGTCAACAGTTTTCTGAAAAAACCGGCCTTCATCCTTCAAAAATGAAAACGGTTCCAAATCCGCCCGCGGTCATATATAATAGTGGAACAGAACTGTTTATGAACAGCCTGAAATCATTCAGAACGGATTTCTTTCATCATTGACATTCGGGGGAGATTTTATGTCCGGAACTTTATACTTATGCGCAACGCCGATCGGCAACCTGGAAGATATGACGTACCGTGCGGTGCGGATCCTGCAGGAAGCGGATCTGATCGCGGCCGAAGATACAAGGAACAGTATCAAACTGCTCAGTCATTTTGACATTCATACGCCGATGATCAGTTATCATGAGCATAACAAATGGGAAAAAGGGCAGGAGATCGTCGAAAAACTTCTGGGAGGAACGAATGTTGCACTGATCACGGACGCCGGCATGCCCGGGATCTCCGATCCTGGCGAAGTCCTCTGCAGGCTGGCGCATGACGCCGGCATCTGCGTTACGGTCATTCCGGGGGCCTGCGCCGCCGTGAGCGCGCTGGCGGTATCGGGTCAGCCGACGGATCGCTTCGTTTTTGAAGGCTTTCTTCCGAAATCGGGAAAGGAGCGAAAAGAAAAACTGGAACTTCTGGCGGCGGAAGAACGCACGGTCATCCTTTACGAAGCGCCGCACCGGATCCGGAAGACCATGACGGAGCTGAAAGAGTATTTCGGCGAAGAAAGGGAGCTTTCGATCTGCCGGGAACTGACCAAGACCCATGAGGAGGTTCGGCGGACGACCTTCGGCGAAGCGGCTTCTTATTATGAAGAAACCGAACCCCGGGGCGAATTTGTACTGGTGATCAAAGGCCGCCCGGCCGGTGAGGCCGCCAGAGAGCAGCAGGAGAAGTGGGAAGCCCTTTCCGTGGAGGAGCATGTGGCGCTCTATACGGACCGCGGCATCGACCGCAGGGAAGCCATGAGGCTGGCTGCCAGGGACCGCGGGGTTTCAAAAAGGGATATTTACAACGCGTTAATTCGATAAAGTATTGCTGCAATATCCGGTTGATGATGTATTTCTGATTTGCTATAATGAACATGACGCAGAAGCATTTTCGTTCGCTGCTGCGGCTGAACTTTGAAATAATATACAGGAGGCGTACCTATGAATATTGTTATAAGCGCAAAGAACATAGAACTGACAGACAACCTCAAGAGCGCAGTGGAAGACAAGCTCGGAAAACTGGACAAGTATTTTGTCCCGGATACCGTTGTCAATGTTACGATGGGCGTTGAAAGAGGCAGACACAAGATCGAAGTAACGATCCCGGTCAAGGGCAGCATCATCCGAACCGAGCAGGAAAGCAATGATATGTACGTAACGCTCGATCTCATTGAAGAGATCATCGAGCGGCAGCTTAGAAAATATAAGACCAAGATCATCGACAAGCACCAGGGCGGCGGAAACTTCCGTCAGGACTACATTGAGAATGATTTTTATGAGGATGAAGACATTAAGATCATCCGTACCAAGAAGTTTGAAGTAATGCCGATGTATCCCGAAGATGCCTGTGTACAGATGGAACTTCTCGGCCACAACTTCTTCGCGTTTGTCAATGCGGAGACCGGCCAGGTCAATGTGGCATATAAGAGAAAAGACGGAAATTACGGGCTCCTTGAACCCGAAGCATAAAAACAGTGCGGACAACGCGCCGGAGCACACAAAGAAGCAGGAGACGAACACCATGAAATATGCAGCAGTTCTCGGTTACGGAACCGTCGGGAGCGGGGTCGTAAAAGTAATCAATACCAATAATGAAATCATATCGAAAAATGCCGGCGGCGGGCTTCGTGTAAAGCATGTGCTCGATCTGCGGACTTTCCCGGGAGACCCGGTGGAAGAGATCCTTACCGATGATTTCAATACGATCCTGAACGATCCGGAAGTCGATATCGTTGTGGAGACGATGGGCGGACTGCATCCGGCTTATGAATTCACAAAAGCGGCTCTGGAAGCCGGAAAGAGCGCCTGCACTTCCAACAAGGAGCTGGTGGCGGAGTATGGCCTTGAACTGCTTCAGACCGCAAAAGAGCACGGCGTAAATTATCTCTTCGAAGCCAGCTGCGGCGGAGGGATCCCCATCATCCGCGCGCTCATGAACAGCCTTACCGGCGACGAGATCCTTGAGATCACGGGCATTTTAAACGGTACGACAAACTACATCATGACCCAGATGACCGAGAACGGGACCGGTTTCGACGAGGCGCTGAAAGATGCCCAGGCAAAGGGTTTCGCGGAGCTTCATCCCGAAGCGGATATCGAAGGATACGACCCCTGCCGGAAAATCTCCATACTTTCCGAGATCGCCTATGGAAAAGCGGTAGATTATAACGATCTCCATTGTGAAGGCATTACAAAGATCCAGACGGAAGACATCCGTTATGCTGCCGAACTCGGCAGCGCGATCAAGCTTCTGGCAAGCAGCGTCAAAAAAGAAAACGGCTGCGAGATGATGGTCTCCCCGTATATTGTCAGTCAGGACAGCCCGCTGTATGCGGTCAAAGGCGTGTTCAACGCGGTCTTTGTCAAAGGCAACATGCTGGGTGATGCCATGTTCTACGGAAGCGGTGCCGGAAGCCTTCCGACCGCAAGCGCTGTGGTCGGCGATGTTGTGGACCTTGCCAGGAACAGCGGCCGGAATATCATGAAGATCTGGGAGAAAGAAAAACTCCCGCTGGTACCGTTCGAAGAGATTGAAAACAGTTTCTTTGTACGTGTCGGTACGGAGAATCTGGAAGAGGCAAAGAAAGTCTTCGGCTGCGAAAAGGTCATTGAAGGCGTAATAGAAGGCGAAGCGGCCGTTCTCACCGGCGTGATGAAGGAAGGCGCATTTGCCGCAGGACTCGAAAAGGTTCCGGTTCGGAGTTTCATCAGGGTAAAAAAATAATCAGCAGTACAGGGAAACCGGTCTTATCAAAGTATAAAAGACGGCAGTAAACCGTCTTTTATGCTTTAAAAACAAAAATAAAGCGCAGTTTCTGTACGGACAGGAGAAAAGAAAGAATGAAATATATTGTAATGCTTGCGGACGGCGCGGCAGACGAACCCATTGAATCCCTCGGGGGCAGGACACCCCTGGAGGCAGCGAAGACACCCACTCTGGACTGGTATTCGGAAAGGGGAGAGATCGGCATGGTCGCCACCATTCCGGAAGGAATGGCACCCGGAAGCGACACCGCGAATCTTTCCGTGATCGGATACAATCCGAGAGATTACTATACCGGCAGGTCGCCCCTGGAGGCCCTTTCCATCGGCGTTCCGATGAAGGACACGGATATCGCGCTGCGCGCCAATCTGGTCACCCTTTCGGAAGACGAGACCGAGTACGAGGACCGGACGATCATCGATCACAGCTCGAGCGAGATCGATACGAAAGACGCGGCCGTACTTTTAAAAGCCTGCTCGGACGTGCTTGCCGATGATGAGCATTCGTTTTACACCGGTACGAGCTACCGGCACTGCCTGATCCGGGCCAACGGCAAGGTCATGGAACTGATCCCGCCGCACGATGTGCTCGGACAGAAGATCGGCCCCTATCTTCCCGTGGATGAAAAACTCCGGGAAATGATGAAAAAGAGCTATGAGATCCTGGTGGATCATCCGCTGAATATCGAAAGGAAAAAAGCCGGTCTGAACCCGGCGAACTCCCTCTGGTTCTGGGGCGCCGGAACAAAGCCTTCACTGACGTCCTTTGAAGAGCGCTATCATAAGAAGGGCCTTATGATCTCCGCGGTAGACCTGCTCAAGGGCATCGCGGTCGGGATCGGCATGGATACGGTCAATGTTGAGGGCGCGAACGGCGGACTGAACACCAATTACGAAGGGAAGGCCGAAGCGGCGATCGACGCCCTGCTCAACAAGGGTTATGATCTGGCGTATATTCATCTGGAAGCGCCGGATGAGATGGGCCATCAGGGCAGTGCGGAGCGCAAGGTCCTTTCCATTGAGAACATGGATTCGAAGATGCTTGCCCGGATCAGGGAAAAGATGGAAGGGACAGATTACCGGATCATCGTTCTTCCGGATCATCCCACGCCGGTACGCCTGCGTACGCATGTCGCCTACCCGGTGCCGTACATGATCTACGACAGCACGAAAGAGCAGCAGCAAAGCTGGCACTATAACGAGCGCGAAGCGGCAAAGAGCGGCTGCAGGATCAGCAAAGGCTGGGAGATGATGGATTATTTCCTGGAAAGATAATAATTTGCGTAGGTCACTTCCGCGTACGGACGCACATAGAGGAAGCCGACCATCAGGCTGCAGTAGGAAAGGATATACAGCCCCGCGAAACTCAGCTTCATATAAAGGATCTGAAGAGTCTTGCCTTTGGAAAAGGCGAGGCTCTTTTTGAGTGCCGGCCCCGCGTCAAGCGAAAGATCGTCCAGCATGAAATAATTTGCCCAGATCAGGCGAAGCGTTGCCAGCATGGTGATGAACAGCGCAAGAAGCTGGATCCCGGTGTAAAAGGCGTAGTACTTCAGTGTAGACATTTCGGTCCGGACCGCGTACTCATTCAGCGGGATCAGCGGCAGCACCAGCGCGGTCTTGATGGCTGTGAACAGGATCTGGACCAGGATAAAACGGTTCGAGCGGTTCTGGAATGCGAAAAACAGCGTACCGACCTTCAGCGGGACGCCCCGGAGCGTATCCAGGGCGGCCTTGATCAGGCCGACGCCGGTCAGGCCGAAGAGCACATTGAGGATAAAGCCGGTGCCGAAGCGTGCGATCTCGTTATAGAGTCCTTCTGTGGAGAAAACCATATCCGGAAGAACGGATGAGGCAATATCCAGAAGGAAAAAAACAAGCAGCAGAGGAAGAAACGGCATGTATTTATCCAGCATAAATTCGCGGGAGTCGGTTTTGATTTCCGAAATCATTCTGGTCATCTTCGATCCTCCTATGCTCCCTGAATGTCCTGATACTGGAGGATCAGCTGCCGGAGTTCTTCCACGCTGATCGTATTGAACGACCAGATGATCAGGCATACGCCGGCGGCAATGCCGGCAAGAGAAAGCGCTATGCCGATCTTTGCACGCTGGTCCAGGCCTGCCCTTCCGCGGGAAAGCAGGCCGGTGATCGTACCGAGAGCGCCTACCGGGATCGAGAACCCCAGTATGATGCAGAACAGCGATACGATGCCGAATATAAACGATGTTAAGGATAAATTGTTGGCTGACGGCATGATTTCCTCCAAATAACAAGGGTATTTTACATAAATAATAAAAAAAAGACAAGAATACCGCAGTAATTATGTGTTAGAATACCCGTATAGAGTCATACGATGAGGCACATGGATCAGTTCTGCGGCGGTTAGCTGCCGCAGGTTGCATTATTTTTATAAAGGAACGGAGAAAACAATGGATCCTAACAGCGGAAGAAAGAAAAATGTTACGGGTAACGGCAAAGGCGTTTCCAAGCGGGGCAGCGGTCTCGGTACCGGGCCGGTAGGCCGGAGTGACGGGTATGCCGGAAGGACCGGATCTTCAGGCGGACAGACGGGTCCGCAGGGAGGGTATCGTCCGGGCAGCAGTCCGCGTCCGTCCCAGGGAGAACGTCCGCACGGTGAGCGTCCGCCGCAGGGCGGAGGACAGAGATCCTCCGGAGGCATGGGCTTCAGTCCGAGAATGATCCTTGCGGTCATTGTAGTGATCATCCTGCTGGTCGCGCTTCGCAGCTGTTTCTACGGAAAATCGGGAGATTCCGGTTCTTCGGCGCAGTACCAGCCTGTCCAGCCTGCCCAGACGACACAGACGGCTGCGCCCGTTCAGCCGACACAGCAGGCGGCAACGCCGGCACCGGCACAGACGGCGAACACCGGTTATTCGAACTCGGATCTTTACAGCCTGCTCGGCTTTTCAGGCAACAACGTGTCTGAAGGATGGAGCATGAACCAGGCCAATACAGCGAGCCTGAACACCGAAGTCGCGGCGGAGGCACGGGAGAAGAGGACGCAGATCCTCGGGAACGGGCAGGATACCGTTACGATCATGGTTTACATGTGCGGAACCGACCTGGAGTCCAAATCCGGGATGGCGTCCAAAGACATCCAGGAGATCTGTTCGGCGGATCTTTCGGATAATGTAAATGTGATCATCTTTACCGGCGGCTGCAAAAGCTGGAAGATCAACGGGATCAGCAACTCGGTCAACCAGATCTATAAAGCCGAAAGAGGCAGTTTAAGACAGCTTGTCGCCGACGCCGGCAGCGGGGCCATGACGGACCCGAATACACTGACGGCCTTTATCCAGTGGTGCGCGCAAAACTACCCGGCCAACCGGAACGACCTGATCTTCTGGGATCACGGCGGCGGCTCCATCAGCGGCTACGGCTATGATGAAAAGAATACATACGCCGGTTCCATGACGCTCGCGGGGATCAACAAGGCGCTTGCGAATGCCGGGGTCACCTATGACTTTATCGGCTTTGACACCTGCCTGATGGCGACCCTGGAGAATGCCCTGCTTTGCTCGAAATACGCGGATTATATGGTGGCTTCCGAAGAGACCGAGCCGGGGATTGGCTGGTATTATACCGAATGGCTGACCTCCCTTTCGAACGATACGTCGCAGCCGACCGTCACGACCGGCAAGAATATCGTCGACGGATTCGTGGATCAGTGCGCGAGACAGTGCAGCGGCCAGAAAGCCACGCTTTCCCTGACGGACCTTTCCGAACTCCAGATGACGGTTCCCGAAAAGCTCAGCGCTTTTTCCGAGAACACAGCCGAACTGATCCGCAGCGACAATTATAAGACGGTCTCAAACGCGAGAGCAGGAGCCCGGGAATTTGCGGCATCGAACCGGATCGACCAGATCGACCTGGTCGACTTCGCGGACGCTGTCGGTACGGATCCCGCAAAAGAGCTCTGCGATGCGCTTCTCGGAGCGATCAAATACAACCGTACTTCTTCGAATATGACCAACTCCTATGGCCTGTCCATTTACTTCCCGTACAACCGGGCGTCAAAAGTGGACTCCGTAGCCAGCATTTATCAGGAGATCGGAATGGATGAAGAATACGCGCGCTGCATCAAATCCTTTGCCGGCATCGAGACCGGCGGCCAGATCAGCAGCGGCGGCGCCTATTCGCCGATCAGCTCGATCCTCGGCGGTTCCTACGGTTCTTACGGGGACGGGATGACGGTCGGATCCGATGCGATCGGAAGCCTGCTGGCTGCCTTCCTGGGCGGCGGAAGACCCGTCGGTGACATCAGCCTTTCTGATGCCGGCTACATGACCGATTCCTCCTCATTCGATTACGAATCGGCTGCAGATTATATCGCGGCAAACCAGTTCGATCCGACCGCGCTGGAATGGAAGCAGGATGCATCCGGAGATTATCTGCTTCAGATCACCCCGGACAAGTGGGACCTGATCCAGTCGCTGCAGATGAATATGTTCTATAAAACAGATGAAGGATATATCGATCTCGGCCTGGACAATATTTACGAATTCACCGACGACGGTTATCTCAAGGCGGATACCGAAGGCACCTGGGTCTCGATCGACGGCCAGCCGGTAGCCTATTACTATGAATCTACGATCATCGAGAACGGCGTAAGGACGATCACCGGAAGAGTTCCGGCGTACCTGAACGGAGAAAGGGTCAACCTGATCATCGTATTTGAAGATGATAATTACGGTTATATCGCCGGCGCGTCCTATGATTACGCAGGACAGGAGACCGAGACGGTCCCGAAAGCACTGACCGAACTGGCCGAAGGCGATCAGATCGATTTCATCTGTGACTTCTACAGCTTCAACGGAGAATATCTGGACAGCTATTACCTGGGAGATGAGACCATGATCTATTCTCCGGACTGGATCGTCAGCGATACCTATGTCGGAGGCGAAGCGGTCGTAACTTATATGCTTACCGATATTTACGCTGCCGAATACTGGACAGAGCCGGTAACGGTAGGGTAAGGACCATCGGTCATTAAAGGAATATTCAAGCCTGCTGCCCTGCGTTTTTACGCGGGGCAGCCTGCGGTTTGCAGGGTTGACTTCATCACTTGAAAGCGCTAAAATGTACACACCGGCCTGAAAAGGCCGATTTCAATCTGCAGACCAATACGGGAGAAGAAAGATTATGATTATTACAGATCTGCTTGAAAGAAACGCCAGACTTTACGGCGGAGAGATCGCCCTCGTCGAAGTCAATCCTTCGGAGGACCGCGACAAAGCCGTAACCTGGAGGGAGGCTTCGCTGATCGAAAGCGCATCGAAGGGAACGCCCCTCCGACGCGAGATGAACTGGAAAGATCTTGACCGGAGCGCCAACCGCTTTGCCAACCTGCTTTTAAGCCGCGGCGTAAAAAGAGGGACCAAGGTAGGCATCCTTCTGCTGAACTGCCTGGAATGGCTTCCGCTGTATTTCGGGGCACTCAAGGCCGGCTGCATCGCGGTCCCGATGAATTTCCGTTACTCCGCACCCGAGATCAAATACTGTGTGGAACTGGCCGACGTGGAAGTGCTGGTATTCGGTCCGGAATTCATTGAACGTATCGATTCGATCGTAGAGGATCTTACGATCCTTAAATATATTTTCTTTGTCGGAAAAGACGGCCCTGCTTATACGGAAGAGGTCTGGAAACTCATGGGCTTCTGTTCCTCATCTCTTCCTCCGGTGGAACTGAGCGAGGACGACTATGCCGCGATCTATTTTTCATCCGGCACGACCGGCTTCCCGAAGGCTATCCTTCACAAGCACCGCGCACTGATCAATTCCGCGCGGACCGAGGCCGCTCACCACGGTCAGAAGCATGACGACGTTTTCCTATGCATCCCGCCGCTGTATCATACCGGTGCAAAGATGCACTGGTTCGGCAGCCTGTATTCGGCGAGCAAAGCCGTGCTGCTTCGCGGCGTAAAGCCGGAGTGGATCCTGCGTACCGTTACGGAAGAACGCTGTACGATCGTCTGGCTGCTGGTTCCGTGGGCCCAGGATATCCTGGATGATATCGACGCGGGAAAGATCGACGTGAGCAAGTATCTTTTCGACCAGTGGCGCCTGATGCATATCGGTGCCCAGCCGGTGCCGAAGAGCCTTATCACCCGGTGGAAAAAACAGTTCCCGTGGCATGAGTATGATACAAACTACGGCCTTTCGGAATCACTGGGACCGGGCTGCGTGCATCTCGGCGTGGAAAATATCGACAAAGTTGGCGCGATCGGCAAGGCCGGGTATCTCTGGGAGACCAAAATTGTCGATGAAGAAGGCAAAGAAGTCGAACCGGGCGCTGTCGGTGAGCTGGCCGTCAAAGGCCCCGGCGTCATGATCTGCTATTACAAGAACCCGGAAGCCACGAACGAAGTACTGAAGGGCGAATGGCTGATGACCGGCGATATGGCCAGGGCGGATGAAGACGGTTTTATTTATCTGGTCGACCGGAAGAAAGACGTCGTCATCTCCGGCGGCGAGAACCTGTATCCGGTCGAGATCGAAGATTTCATGCGCGCCTTTGACAAGATCAAGGATGTCGCCGTTATCGGAATGCCGGACAGCCGGCTCGGAGAGATCGCCGCAGCGATCGTCGAAGTCAAGGAAGGCTATACCTGCACCGAAGAAGAGATCAACGAATTCTGTCTCGGCATGCCCCGGTACAAGAGACCGAGGAAGATCATCTTTGCGGATATTCCGAGGAATCCGACCGGAAAGATAGAGAAACCTGTCCTTCGCGAGCGTTACTGCGGCGGAAGACTGGTAGAGGAACAGATCGAGGGATAAAAAGCAGGCCTGCGCGAACGAGCGGCGAGGCACACAGGAAAGGCAGGATAACATGAACGAACTCATGTTGGGAAATAAAGCGGCGGCGAGAGGACTTTACGAAGCCGGCTGCAGTTTTGTATCAAGTTATCCCGGTACGCCCAGTACCGAGATCACGGAAGAGATCGCAAAGTTCACGGAGGTTTATGCGGAGTGGGCGCCCAATGAGAAGGTTGCCGTGGAATCCGCTTTCGGCGCCAGCTTTGCCGGAAAGAGAAGCTTTGCCGGCATGAAGCATGTGGGTCTTAATGTCGCGGCCGATCCGGTGTTCACCATTTCTTATACCGGCGTTAACGCGGGAATGGTCATCTGTGTGGCGGATGATCCGGGAATGCACAGCTCCCAGAATGAGCAGGATTCCAGGCATTACGCCATTGCGGCCAAGATCCCGATGCTCGAGCCTTCGGATTCGCAGGAAGCCTACGACTTCGCCAAACTGGCGTATGAAATATCCGAGGAGTATGACACGCCGGTATTTCTAAAGATGTGCACCAGGGTCGCGCACTCCCAGAGTATCGTACATACAGGAGAACGGGTCTGCCCGGAGCAGGTGCCGTATGAGAAACAGCCGCAGAAGTATATCATGATGCCCGGCAACGCCCTGAAAAGGCACCCCATCGTGGAGGAACGCACAAGGCTCCTTACGGAGTATGCGGAGACTTCTCCTGTAAACAGGATCGATGAAGGAGCAGACCGCTCTATGGGCATCATTTCTTCTTCGACGAGCTATCAGTATGTTAAGGAAGCGGTCGGGGAGAAGTATCCGGTCCTTAAACTGGGCATGATCAACCCCCTGCCGGTGAAAAAAATAAAAGACTTTGCGGCATCCGTCGAAAAAGTAGTCATCGTGGAAGAACTGGACGGTGTGATCGAAACGCACTGCAGGGCCATGGGCCTTGACGTCACGGGAAAGGAAGTCTTTACCTGCCTCGGCGAGTTCAGCCAGAATATCGTGGCAAAAGGACTCGGACAGGCTCCGTTTGAAGGCATAAAACTGGAAGAAGAGCTTCCCGGACGTCCGCCGGCACTCTGCGCAGGCTGCCCGCACAGGGGCGTCTTTTACCTGCTTAAGAAGATGAAGCTGAACGTGCTGGCCGATATCGGCTGCTATACGCTCGGAGCGGTACCGCCGCTTTCCGCAATAGACTATACCATCTGCATGGGCGCGTCTGTTTCCGGAACGCACGGCTTTGTAAAGGCGGATCCGGAGCAGGCCAAAAAGACGGTGGCTGTCATCGGAGATTCCACGTTTATGCATTCCGGCATCACCGGACTGGTAAACATTGCATACAATGAGTCCAATGCGACCGTTATCATTCTGGATAATTCCATCACCGGAATGACCGGCCACCAGCAGAATCCGTGCACAGGCTTCAATTTAAAAGGCGATCCCTGCACGAAGATCGATCTGGAAAGCCTCTGCCGCGCGGCAGGCATCAACAGGGTAAGGGTAACAGACCCGTACGACCTGGAGGAGACCGAAAAAGCAATAAAAGAAGAACTCGCGGCGGAAGAGCCGAGCGTTATCATCGCAAGGCGTCCCTGCGCCCTTCTTAAATATGTAAAGCATCCGGGACCGATCAAAAACGATCCGGATAAATGTGTGGGCTGTAAGGCCTGCATGAAAGCCGGCTGCCCGGCCCTTGTCATGAAGGACGGGAAAGCCATGATAGACAATACGATGTGCGTGGGCTGCAGGATCTGCGCCCAGCTCTGCAAATTCGGCGCCTTAGGCGCAGAGGACTGAAAGGAGGCCGCATTATGGATACGAAAAACATTATGATCGTAGGCGTAGGCGGTCAGGGGACGCTCCTCGCCAGCAAACTGCTCGGAAACATGCTTCTCAAGGCCGGATATGACGTAAAAGTCTCCGAAGTACACGGGATGAGCCAGAGGGGCGGAAGCGTTGTTACTTATGTCCGCTACGGCGATAAAGTGTATTCACCGGTCGTGGACAGGGGCGGGGCCGACCTGATCCTTTCTTTCGAGGCACTGGAAGCCGCCAGATGGCTTGAATACTTAAAAGAAGACGGAACGATCATCACCAATACGCAGCAGATCGACCCGATGCCGGTCATCGCAGGGCTGGCTGAATATCCGGAAGACCTGATCGGGAAGATCAGGGCCAAAGGCGTAAAGGTCGATGCCTTTGACTGCCTCTCCCTTGCGGAGGAAGCCGGAACTTCCAAGGCCGTGAACCTGGTGCTGCTCGGAAGGCTTTCCAACTATTTTGATTTCGGCGAAGAAGAGTGGATCAAGGCGATAGAAGAAGGCGTGCCGGCAAAGTTCGTGGAAATGAATAAAAAGGCGTTTAAGCTGGGAAGAGAATACAAATAATATTTACAGAATGCATCCGGGAGATATTGATAACAGTGAAGAAGATTCTGTTTCGGCCCGGTAAAAATAAAATCATATTTCAGGAGGGCCGTAATGGGAAAATTCTATCAACAGGAAACGGAATGCATGCCCAGAGAAGAGATCCGTAAGCTCCAGGGAGAGCGACTGGTCCGCATCGTAAAGCATGTATGGGACAATGTGCCTTATTACAAGGCGAAAATGGAGGCTGCAGGCGTCACACCGGATGACATCAAAGGACTGGATGACCTGCATAAACTGCCGTTCACTTCCAAGGAAGACTTGAGAGAAACCTATCCGGACGGCATGCTCGCCGTACCGAAGAATCAGGCAGTACGGATCCATTCCACATCCGGCACGACCGGAAAAAGGGTCGTTAAGTACTATACCCAGGAGGATATTGACTGCTGGAGCGAATGCTGCGCCAGGGCGATCGTGGCTGCCGGGGGCGATGAGAATGATATCGTTCAGGTCTGCTACGGCTACGGCCTTTTCACCGGCGGAGCAGGACTGGACGGCGGAAGCCACAAAGTCGGAGCGCTTACGCTTCCGATGTCTTCCGGCAATACCGACCGGCAGATCCAGTTCATGACCGATCTGGGAGCAACGATCCTCTGCTGTACACCGTCCTACGCCGCCTATCTATCCGAGTGTATCGTAGAGCGTGGCTATCGTGACAAGATCAGATTAAAAGCGGGCATCTTCGGCGCGGAAGCCTGGAGCGAAGAGATGCGTCATGATATCGAGAGCAAGATCGGGATCAAAGCGTACGATATTTACGGCCTTACGGAACTCGGCGGCCCCGGCGTTTCCTTCGAATGCGAAGAGCAGAAGGGCATGCATGTCAACGAAGATCATTACATCGCCGAGATCATCAATCCGAAGACACTGGAACAGCTTCCGAACGGGACCCAGGGCGAACTGGTATTTACCAACCTGACACATCAGGCCTTCCCGGTCATCCGCTACCGCACCAGAGATATCTGCGTACTGAACGATGCGCCCTGCTCCTGCGGACGTACTCATATCCGTATGGCGAAGCCGATGGGCAGAAGCGATGACATGATGATCGTCAAGGGCGTCAACGTATTCCCGTCCCAGATCGAGACCGTCCTGATCGACCAGGGATACTCACCGAACTATCAGATCATCGTAGACCGCGTAAACAACAGCGATACGATCGACGTCAACGTTGAGATGAGCCCGGAACGCATCTCCGACAACCTCGGCAGGATCGCCGAGATGGAAAAGAGCCTTGTTGCCGCACTGAAGGCAATGCTCGGCATCTATGTAAAAGTCCATCTGGTTGCCCCGAAGTCGATCACAAGATCCGAAGGAAAAGCCGTCCGCGTTATCGATAAGAGAAAGATCTAAAGGAGGGAATCATTATGACACTGAATCAGATTTCTATTTTCCTTGAAAACAGACCGGGCCAGCTGGCTGAGATCACGGAGGAACTGACCGAGGCCGAGATCAACATTTTTGCACTGAACATTGCGGAGGCCAGCGAATACGGACTGATCCGCATCATTGTAGACGATACCGACAAGGCCATGAGCGTACTTCAGGAAAACGGCTTTCTCGCAACCGTGTCCAAAGTGACTTCTGTAGGCGTTTCCGATAAACCGGGCGGGCTCGATGCGGTCGCAAAGATCATCAGCGCCGCGGACATCAATATCGAATACATGTATTCCATGATCCGTCAGAAGGACGGCCTGGCATACATGATCTTCAAGACCGCCGACCCGGAAGCGCTGGAGAAGGCGCTTGCCGCAAAAGGAGTTTTTTAACAGATATATGCAACACAGCAGGCTGCCGGATGCGGCAGCCTGTTTTACCGAATCGGAGCGGCAGACATGAAAATCAACGAGATCATCCGATCCTACGGAACAGAATATAAGGAGATGACGAAACGTCTCCTTGCCGCAGCGGACCCGGCAGACGATATTCCCGGGAAAGAGGCGTATATCGGCATAAAGCCGAATCTGGTGACCCCGACACCGGCTTCTTACGGCGCGACGACGCATCCGGAGATCGTGGCGGGGATCATCGAGTATCTGCAGGAAAGGGGCTTTTATAATATTACGATCGCAGAAGGCTCCTGGGTCGGGGACAAAACATCGGATGCCTTCGAATACTGCGGCTACAACGCCCTGGCTTCCGAATACGGAGTCCGGATCACAGATACGAAAAAAGACAGTTATACACAGGTCACCGTATCCGGAACGGAACTGGACGTGTGCAGCTGTGTGAACGATTTTGATTACCTGATCAACGTTCCGGTCGTCAAGGGCCACTGCCAGACGCGCGTGACCTGTGCCCTCAAAAACATGAAGGGGCTGATCCCGGATCATGAAAAACGCCGGTTCCACCGCATGGGGCTGCATAAGCCGATCGCGTATCTGAACACCTGCATCCGTCCGGACTTTATCGTAGCCGATCATATCTGCGGTGACCCGGACTTTGAAGAGGGCGGCAATCCGCTTGTGCGCAACTGTATTATGGCGGCAAAGGATCCGGTCCTTGTAGACGCGTTTGCCTGCGCGCTGCTGGGGGTGGACCCGGAAGCGGTTCCGTACATCGGGCTGGCGCAGGAACTCGGCGTCGGCTCGGCGGACCTTTCCGGACTGAAGCTGACGACACTGGAAGGGGATCCTGCAGAAGATGAAGTGTTCAGGGAAACCCCGCTGGATGTCAGCTATGCTGTGGACGAAGTCGATTCCTGCAGTGCCTGCTATGCGTCGCTGGTGCCGGCACTGACAAGACTGAAAGAAGAAGGCCTTCTGGACAGGCTGGTCTGCAGAATAGGGATCGGCCAGGGGCATCAGGGAAAGACCGGAAAGCTCGGCGTCGGGAAGTGCACGTCCGGATTTGAATACAACATTAAAGGCTGTCCGCCGGACGAAGAGGACATTTACAACGGACTGAAAGAGTATATCGAAAGCATCGGATCATGATCCGGTGCTTTCTTCCTTAGCGGCAGATCTCCGGATCCTGCTCAGGTGCCTTTCAAAAGCGCCGCTTTCGATAAACGACGCCAGCACGTACTGATCCAGTACCGGGACGGGGCAGGAATAAAAGCCCAGTTTTTCATTGTACTTTTCCAGCAGTTCATCCGGCAGGATCATATAGGCCGTACGGATCGCCGGTGAAAGGCTTTTGGTAAAAGTGTTCATGTAGATCACGCGGCCGGAATCGTCCATGGCGTAAAGCGTATCGATCGGTTTCCGGTAGAAAGCGTACTCGGAATCAAAATCATCTTCGATGATATAACCGCCCCGCCTGTGCGCCCAGTTCAGATACTCATAGCGCTTTTCGGCATCCGCGGTGACCCCTGTCGGGAACGAGTGGTAGGGCGTGATATGCAGCACCTTTGCACCGGTCCTTTCCAGTTCCGAGGAAACGATCCCTTCATCCCCCATTTTGAGAAGGTCAATAGCGGCGCCGCTGGCTTCGTATACACGGCGGATCTTTTCATAAGAAGGATCCTCGATACCATACTGCTGATTCGTGCCGAAAAACTGGACGATCATTCCGTAAAGGTACTCCGATCCGGATCCGATGATGATGTTCGAAGGGTGCGCATCCATATTACGGTAGCGGCGGAGATAGTCCGCGATGGCGTTCCGAAGCACCGCGCATCCGAGATGCGGGGGCTTGGCCTGCAGGATCTCCGGCTGTTCGCTAAGGATCTTCCGGTAGATTTTTGCCATGCCCGGGAAATACGCAAGACGCGCTCCGGATAAGGGAACCGAAGGGACTTCGTCCGAAATGTACTGTATCTTTTCTTTCGGCGCGGCATTTTTGCCCGGCAGGCTCAGCTTTCTCACATAAAAGCCTTTTTTGGGCTCGGCTTTGATATAGCCTTCCTCTTCGAGCAGGATGTAGGCATTTTCGACGGTGATGACACTGATCGAAAGATGTCCCGCCAGTTCTCTTTTGGAAGGCAGTTTATCTCCGGCACGCAGTGTACCGGAAATGATATCGTTCTTGATCTGTTCGTACAGGAAGATCGTTTTTGTCTTCCCGCCGCGGTTTTCCATTTTATATGTAAGCACAGGCAGTATCCTTAAATAATTCATTTCGCCAGCAGACCGAAAGAGAGTATCATGATGCATTCCATATACTTCGGCCTTCCCAACCGGAATCCGGAGCAGTGTATGCTCTTTTTCTCTGTTGGTTTACTGTTGCCTTTCAGGGTCGGAAACAGGCAGAAAGCACAGATCCTGTAACTCATGATACTATTTCATTGCGTTATTATCAATCGTTAGCATTTAGAAGAAAATTGACAAAAAACAAGAAACAAAATACATTAAAGTGTGTTTATAAGTGATAGGAGTTTCAAATTACTATCAAATCCTTTTGCTTTTCAATCGATTGTTTTTTACCAATGAATGAAGGATACAGCTATGAATTTTGATGAAATATTGAAACTGATGCTTACGCTTTCCGGGATCAAGGGCAACCAGCTTGCTGCTGCTCTTGGCTATGATACATCCTATATCAGTCGATGGCTAACCGGTGACAAGCTCCCTTCTAATAAGAATAAAGAACAGCTGTTCAGAAAGATATCAGATTTCATAGTAAATAACGCGGGCGAAACGGAACTGAGAGCAATTGCAGTAGAATTGAATCTTCAGCGCATCCCGGAAACCAAAGAGGAATTTCTGACTGTATTTGAGAAGATACTGCAGGACAGTTATTTCAGGCAAAGGGGTATCCGGAACAAATATAATCGTGCCGTACAGGTCAATGAAAACGGAATCGTTACCAAAGAATCGACAGGAGAAGCGTTTTATTCTTTAATTGCAGAGAGTGTTTATTCTGCAATAAACGATCCGCATGATACGGCAGAAATCCTTACAACGGAAAGGATCGATTATTCTCCGCAGCAGGGAAGAGATCTGATTGCTGTGCTGCGTGAAGTTGCCAACAAGGACTGCGCTATTCATGTATATCATATTATTGACCGCAGTGCCCTTCAGAATGTCAATACCTGCTGCCGGGGGCTGATTCACGTTTTAAGTGTCTGTGATGGCCTGCGGTATGATGTGTTTATTTCCGACAATCCCTCGCTTTGCCAGACTCAGCTTACCGTTCTTAAAGGCGAGGTATATCTGCGCAGGATATTTGATTATTTTGTTCCGCATCCGTATCTGCTTGTGTCACGTGACGACTGGCTGATCGCTAACGCAGTACTGGCTTTCAAAGAATCCATAAAAGATGCCAATCCGGCTCTGGAGCAGATCACGTTTCATGCTACCAAAAGCCGTCAGCATCTGAATTATCTGATGCAGGACCGTTACGGAGATATTTTGAGCATTATGCATCCTCTGTATATGGAGCCGGATTTCTACAGGGAGCTTTTTGAGAAGTACAAGGATGACGGTATAGGGGAAATGGACCTGTTTTTCGGATTGAGGATGTGCCAGGCAAGAAAAAAGACAGTGGTCCTATTCAAATCCGCATTTCTTGATTACCTTTATTATGGACAGATTGTATTTTTGGGAGTGATTCATATACTGAGTCCGGAGGAACGGGTCAGACATCTGAAGCAGCTCTCTAAGACTGTAAGTGAGAATCCGGACTTTCGGCTGGCAATCCTGACGGACAACAACCCGTTGCTGAATTACAGTGAGCTGTCCTGTTCCCTGTTTCTCACGGAAAGAACGGCCCATGCAATCTGCAGCAGTTTGAAGCATGATACTGTTTCATTCCTTGCTAACGATCTCGACATCATTAATGCATTCTGGAATTATATGGAAGCATTGTATGACCTTCCGGAAGCCTACTGCCTGAAGGGACAGGAATTGTTAAACTATATCAATAACGCTATAGCCTGGCTGGAAATAACTTAAGCCAGGCCGGCTTTCAGCAGCTGCAAATAACATCGCCACCTGAAAAAGACGCCGCACAGGACGAAGAGTTAAAAATCTTCTGAATGCAGCGGCTTCTTTTTGTGTTGCATTAAACTGCACATTATTGTACAAAAGTGATTCATATAATTCATACATAAATGCATATATCATTGGTTTAAATTAAACAATTAAGAATCGATACTTGATGCATATTATACAATCAAGTGTGGCGGGACAGTTAAATCAGGATTAAGGATTAAAGGTTTAAGGGAGAAAAAATGGCAACATGGCATGATTTTCTAAAATCAGAAGGAACCCCTCCGGAGTGGCCGTACCCGATCAGATATGAGAAAGAGACAGAACTTGAAACGGATGTTTTGGTACTCGGCGGAGGGATTGCCGGCTGCTGGGCGGCGATCAGCGCGGCGCGTCAGGGAGCAAAGGTCATTCTGATGGAAAAAGGAGATGTCAGCCGAAGCGGCGCCGGGGGTCCGGGCTGCGATCACTGGTGCAATGTTCCAGCCAATCCGCTTTCCCGGGTCGATCCGGATGAATGGGCGCTCAGAATGATGGAGGCGGAAGGTCCTTACAGCAACGGGATCGGAATAGAGATCCAATGTCGGGAAGACTATGATACCCTGCTCGAAATGGAGCAGATGGGCGGGAAGATCCGCGATACGGATGACGAATTTGTCGGAGCTGAAGGACGGGATGAAAAAACAAAATTCATGCTTTCTCCGCGTTATGGGGTAACACCTGTCAATTATCCGCATCCTGACTGGCAAAAGCCTGGTTTCAATCCGCCGGAAGAGCGGAATAACGTTGTACTTCGTATCTGGGGAAGCACTTTTAAACCAGTACTGAAAAAAGAATGCAGACGGTTGGGCGTAGAAGTGTTAGACCGTGTTATGGCTACCGGTCTGCTGAATGAGAATGGAAAACAGGGTGCCCGAGTGGTTGGGGCAATGGGCTTCAACGTCCGCACCGGAGAATTTATGATCGTTAAATCCAGGGCCGTTATCATTTCCACCGCCGGATCCGGGCAGATGTGGAATCTGGATATGGAACATGGCGGACATTCGACGATGTATTCCCGTAACGAGTGCGGAGACGGAACAGCGATGGCCTGGAGGGCCGGAGCCGTACTCACAATGATGGAGGGATCTGTGCCGTATCGGATTGCTTCCGGATTAAAACATAAATGGTATACCGGCGGCTGTGATGCCAGTTATGAAAATGTGCAGCTGGTCGATAATAACAATAAAAAACTGCCGGCGCCGACTCAGGGATGGAAGGACGGCGGGGCTATGTTTTCTCTCGCAGCGGACATCGTTGCAGAAATCCGGGAAGGAATCAAAAAAGGCCGGTATGAGCTGCCGTTCTATGGCGATTTTGCCGGAATGAAGCCGGAAGAGAGCAAGGCTACCTGGAATCTGATGCTTTCCGAAGAATCGACCACCAGAGCCATGGTTCAGTCTATGACAGAAGGCGGTTTTGATCCGACCCGCGATCAGATTATGAACTATACATATATGGAGTTTCAGCCGTCCCAGCAATACCGCGATGCTGCCCGGGGCGGAGGGATCATGGTCGACTGGGATCTTAAGACGACTCTTGATGGCCTTTATGCGGCCGGTACTTCGATGTTTTCTCCGGAAGATCATTCATTTGCCGCAGCAACAGGACGTTATGCGGGAAGAAAAGCCGCCGCATATATAAAAAGTGTGGAGCAGGGTGCAGTCTGCCGCGGGCAGATCGATGCTGAAAAAGACCGCATCTATGCACCGGTCAGACGGGAAGAGGGAATCGAGTGGAAAGAACTTCATAATGGCCTTTGCAGGATAATGCAGTATTTCGCCGGTGAATTCAAGACAGAAACAACGCTTAATATTGCGCTGGAAGAGATCGAGCGACTGGAAAAAGAGTATGTACCGCAGCTGTATGCTTTGGATCCGCATAAACTGATGCGCTCAGTTGAGGATTTGAGCCTGATCCAGTATGCCAGGATCATGCTGACGGCAATGAAGGAACGCAAAGCTTCTCTTCCGGAACTGAATTTTGACCGCCTGGACTATCCTGAAGCACCGAAAGAGGAGAAGGATAAGTATCTTACCCTCCGTCTGGTGGATGGAAAAGTTGAGTTTGACCGTATACCGATACGGTTCTGGGGGAATATGAAGGAACAGTACGAAGCACATAATGCGGATTACACCGGCGTATATAAACCTGAAAACGAAGAAAGGAAGGGATAACAATGGAGGAAAAAGTGTTTGCTCTTCCGAATGTTCAGACACCGAACGTTCCGGTTATAGTAGATCCGGAAAAATGCATCGGATGCAACACCTGTGTTCAGATCTGCCAGATCGATGTATTCATACCGAATCCTCATAAAGGAGAACCACCCATTATCCTTCATCCGGAAGAGTGCTGGTACTGCGGATGCTGTGCGACGGATTGCCCGACGCCCGGTGCGATCCGGTTTAATTATCCGCTTCCGTTAAAACCACGTTGGAGAAATAAGGAAACCGGAGAGCTTCATCAGTTGAATTAATTCGACGGGAGCTGTCTGATTATAAACTGTTAACCATAGTAAATATTAAAAAAGTAAGGAGAGAAACGATGAAAAAAACAATTGCTCTGATCATTGCTCTTACTATGCTGTTTTCGCTGTGTGCCTGCGGAGGATCGAATGCATCTGCGCCTGCGGCTAATGCGGATTCCGCCAAGCCGGCAGCCGCAGCATCCAGCCAGCCCGCTGCCGCAGCATCCAGCCAGCCCGCTGCTGCAGAGTCCAGCCAGCCTGCTGCTGAAGCGTCGAGTGCAGAATCTGCAGCTCCGGAAGCGGAAGTCCCGGCATCTGATGATCCGGAGGTAAACCTTTCTCTGGCTATCTATGTTAATGCGGGAAATGCCCACGAACCGCTTCTTCAGTATATCTGCAACGAAGCGTATAAGCGTTCCGGCGGTACGATCAAAATTGCTTACTATCCCGGCGGAACTCTTTGCGGTCAGCCCGATATGCTGGACGGTATTAAAAACGGCGTAACCGATATCGGTATGTTCTCTGTTGCGGATAACGCTTCTGCTTTCCCGGAACTCTCCATGGTTGAGAAACCCGGTATTTATTTCGCAAGCGGACCTTCTATCAGCGAAGCTGTCACAGAATATATTGAGACTTATCAGCCTGCTGAAATGGAAGGACTTCATTTCCTGATGGCAGGTTATGGCACTAAGGGCTGCATCTGTTCAAACAAAGGCCCCATCCATACACCGGATGACCTGGCGAACCAGACGATTCGTGCTACAGGTCCTAATGCCGAGGTTATCAGCGCACTGGGAGCTGTACCCAACGACCTGGCTTTTGCAGACTGCTATGAAGGACTTCGTCAGGGCGTTGTAGACGGAATCATGACGATCCGTAACGGCGTTCTGAACGGTATGCTTTATGAAGTTCTGGATTATGGTATCGACTATCCGTTCTATGTAAATGGATTCCTGTATTGCATGAATCAGGCAGCATGGGACAAGCTTACACCGAATCAGCAGGAAGCTCTGTCTTCAGCGTTCAGAGATGCTTATGACATTGGTTATAAGAATTTCATGAATGACCTGTATCTGGAAGTCATTGCAACTCATTTCCAGACAGACTTCAAGGAATACTATTATCCTACAGAGGATGAAAAAATGCTGTTCAACGACCGTATTTCCGGTATCGTTAATGGTTATGCTGCAACTATTGATAATGGCGATGAGATCCTTCAGCGCTGGAAAGATCTGGCAGAAAAATGGAATGCTGAATATCCTTCCAAGAATGAGGATGATCCTGATTATTATGTAACGATCAACCCGAATACCGGTGAGCGTTTCCAGTACGTTGAAAGCGACTTCCCGTTCACATTGGATTATTAAAGAATTCGTCAAAGAAAATCTGACGGCTGAGTTTTCGGGGCCGGGGCGGAGCATCCCGCCCCGACCCCTGATCAGGAGTATTTACTGCTGTTTGTTCAGGAAGCTTTTGGAAGAAGGCTTTTTATCGGATATTCAGTATCAGAAAGGATTGCGGTTGTGAAAACGTTTAACAAAATCGATCATACTTTTGAAAAGATTGCCCACGTTCTGGTTATCATTGCCGGAGTGATGTGTTTTCTGATGATGGTATTGTCCGTTCTGAATGTCATCACCAGATCTATGTTCGATAAGCCGATTCTGGGTACTGTTGAGCTTGTCGGTTATTTTGGAATGACCCTTGGTGCAATGGCATTGGCTATGAACGAGCTTTGCGATGGCAATGTCACAATGACCCTTTTTATAGATTCACTGAAACCTAAGACAAAGAAAGCTCTGGATGCGATTATGACGTCGATTGCTGCAGTATTGTACGCAGTAATCACTTATCGATATATATTAGAGGTGCAGATCACTTTGAAAAGCGGTACGCATACCTCCACACTGGGACTTCATTATTATGTGATCAACGCCATAATGACAGTCGGATTTTTATTTGCTTTTTTGGCGCTGCTTGTGAAGATAGGCCGCGATGTTGCGTTTATTGCAGCCGGCGGTGAAGAGGAGAACGGGGGTGTAGAAGCATGAGTCCGCTGACAATTGGAATCATTGGATTTGTTATCTTTGTAGTATTAATGGTTCTTGGCCTGCCTATTCCAATCGCCATGGGTGTTGCAGGACTGGTTGGCTTTGCAATTATCCGGACACCGGATGCAGCAATACAGATGGCAATTTCGGAAATAACCAAGAACTTTTCCAGTTATACTCTCAGCGTTGCGCCGATGTTCATACTGATGGGCTTTGTCGCCTATGAGTCAGGAGTGGGAGGAAAGCTGTTCACCGCATGTGAGACCTGTTTCGGTCACTACAGAGGCGGGATGGCTATGTCAACAACCGTTGCCTGCGGCATATTCGGCGCTATCTGCGGTTCTACTCCCGCAACGATTGGAACAATGAGTGCGGTTGCCTACCCGGAGATGAAAAAAGCCGGATATCATCCGAAGGTATCCTGCAATACGATTGCGGTAGGATCCTGTATTGCAGTCATGATCCCGCCGAGCATTACCTTTGTCATGTACGGCAATGCCTGTGAAGCATCCATAGGGCGTTTGTTTATGGCGGGTATCGTTCCCGGCATCATAATGGTTGTCCTGACCTGCCTCGCGGTAAAGATCCATGGCTGGCTCGACCCGAGTTCCTGCCCCAAGAGTGAGAAATCGTCATGGGCAAAGCGCTGGAAAAGCATTCGGGACGGCGGACTGCTTGAAATTGCGATCGTGTTCTGCCTTTCGATCGGCGGCCTTTTCGCCGGGTGGTTTACAGCGACAGAGGCAGGAGCTATCGGCTCGGCAGGCATGATCGTCATTTGTTTCATTCGGCGTTCTCTGACGATCAAAAAACTGTTTAAAGCACTGATCGATACCGGAAAGCTGACAGCCATGGTCTTTATCCTTCTGAGCTGTGCATCGATCTTTTCCAGGTTTATTGCGGTGTCGACCATCTCTACGGCGATCGCAAATAAGATTCGAAGCTGGAATCTCCAGGGCTGGATGGTTCTCACGGTAATCCTGGTTTTCTATGTCATTGCGGGCATGCTTACTGAGGTTTTGTCTATTATCCTGCTAACAATTCCGGTATTCCTTCCGATCCTTGTAGGAATTTACGGATATGATAAAGTCTGGTTCGGAGTCCTTGTTATTCTTGTCATCGCAATCGGAGGCCTGACTCCGCCTGTAGGAATGGGAGTGTTTATGGTCAAGGGATGCATTAAGGATCCGGATGTTTCTCTTTCCGATATCTTTTCTGGTGTATGGCCGTTCCTGGTCGCGATTGCGGTCTGTGTTGTACTGCTGATCCTTTTCCCGAATCTTGCAATCGGACTTCCCAATATGATTCTCGGGTGAGCAGGAACCATACAAAAACATCCATTTATCGGCATACAGCTACCTCTTATTATGACAGTGCTTTAAGGAGAATTCATTATGACAGCGGAAGAAAAACGAAGCGAGAAGGAAGCGCGCATTATTGATGCTATCTCTTTAAAGGAACCGGATCGCGTTCCCTTATGTCCTTCTATCCAAACTTTCCCTTTCACGCAGAATGGTTTTACTGTTGCGCAGTGTGTCTATGATCTGGACAAGACCGAGGAGGCAATGGTGAAGTATCTGGAGACCTATGACCCGGATGCAGCCGGCGGTTACTCCAATGCTTTTGTCGGCATGGGCCCGATTCTTGACAGGGCGGCTCCTAAAAACTTTCGCTGGGCCGGATCGCCACAGAAATCCATTGATGATAATTCGGTCCAGCAGTATATTGAGTTTCCTGTTCTGGATGAAGACGAATTCGAGATGTTCAATACGGACAGAACCGGATGGCTCCTGAGCATGTGTTTTCCAAAAGTAGCCAAGGTGCTGGAGAGCTTTAAGGATTTCAGGGTAACGATCGAAAGCCTGCCGGTTCCCTATCTGGCTTTGGCAGGGTTTTTCGGCAGGCCGGAAGCCAGGGAAATGATCCGCACACTTTGGGAGATCGATGAATTGCTGAAAGCCCGGAATGAACGTCTTGCAGCAGTTGATCAGACGATTTACGATCTGGGTTATCCGATCCTGGTCGGAGGACAGGCCGCCGTGCCGTTTGATTCTTACAGCGACTTCCTGCGCGGTACGATCGAGGGCATGGAGGACCTCTATATGCGTCCTGAGGAGATCGAACGTTTTAATGAAGAAGAGATCGTTCATGTCCTGGATAACATCCGTGCCTTAGGCGAACGGCATAAGGGCAAGCATAAACACGTATTCATGGCACTGCATAAAGGGTTTGATTCCTTTATGAATTCGGAACACTATCAGCAATACTACTGGAGCTATCTGCAAAAGATCATCTGTGCGATGGTTGACGTTGGTTTAACGCCGTATTTGTTCTGCGAGGGGTCTTACAACTCCCGTCTTGGATTCCTGAAAGAGGTACCGAAAGGAAAAGTGCTGTATCGTTTTGAAAAGATCGATATCGAAGCAGCTAAACGGGAGCTGGGTGATGTAGCTTGCATTTCCGGAGGCTTTCCCAACAATCTGCTGAACTTTGGAACGAAGGAAGCTGTCATTGATGAAGTAAAACGCTTTATTGATATTTGCGCCCCCGGCGGCGGGTATATCTTTGACCTTGACTGCAGCCTGAACGATGCGAAGCCGGAGAATGTGGAAGCTTTGATGGATACAGTGAAAACCTATGGAAAGAAATGATGTGCAGCTTTGCAATATTCCAATTTGGAATCTTACTCCGGAATTTGAATTGAAAGCATAATATTCATGTTTTAACATAATAAATAAATTATAGCACTGCATAACCAGATGATTATTTTAAAACTATTGAAAGGAAAAGAATATTATGGGACTTATGACTGGTGAACAGTATATCGAGAGTATCCGAAATATCAAAATGGAAGTCTATATGTTCGGTAAGAAAATCGAAAGCCCGGTAGATGATCCTATTCTTCGCCCTGCTCTCAATTCTGTCAGAATGACCTATGATCTGGCGCAGATGCCAGAGTATGAAGACATCATGACTGTCACGCTTGAAGATGGAAGCAAAATCAATCGATTTTCCAATATCCATAGAAACACAGAGGACCTTATTAAAAAGGTTAAGATGCAGAGGCTTTGCGGCCAGAAGACCGCTGCATGTTTCCAGCGTTGTGTAGGTATGGATGCTTTCAATGCTTTGTACAGTACTACCTATGAAATTGATAAGAAGTACGGGACCAATTATTATGAGAACTTTAAGAAATTCCTGAAATATGTTCAGGATAAGGATCTCACTGTTGATGGCGCAATGACAGACCCGAAAGGCGACCGCAGCTTAGCACCCCACATGCAGGCTGATCCGGATCTTTTTCTCCATGTTGTAGAACGCCGTCCGGATGGTGTGGTCATACGCGGTGCTAAAGCCCACCAGACCGGTATCCTTAACTCCCACGAGGTAATTGTAATGCCGACCCAGTCTATGGGGCCAGACGATAAGGATTACGCTATTTCCTTTGCTGTTCCGCTCGACACACCGGGGCTCTTCATGATTATCGGCCGTCAGTCCTGCGATACAAGAAAACTTGAAGGTTCCAAAATGGATGTCGGCAACCAGGAATTCGGCGGGGTAGAAGCACTTGTTATTTTTGACAACGTATTTGTACCGAATGACCGCATTTTCCTTAATGGAGAGTTCGAATTTGCCGGCGTTCTTGTTGAGAGATTTGCAGGGTATCATCGTCAGAGCTACGGTGGCTGCAAAGTTGGCGTAGGAGATGTTCTTATCGGAGCAGCTGCTGTTGCTGCTGATTATAACGGTGCGGCCAAGGCATCCCACATCAAGGATAAACTCATTGAAATGATACATCTTAACGAAACTCTGTATGCCTGCGGTATTGCCTGCTCTGCAGAAGGCCGTCCGACGGAATCCGGTGCCTATCTGATTGACCTGCTGCTTGCCAATGTCTGTAAGCAGAATGTTACCAGATTTCCGTATGAGATCGTGCGGCTTGCCGAAGACATAGCCGGTGGACTTATGGTTACGGCTCCTTCTGAAAAGGATTTCAGAGATCCGAAGCTTGGCCCATATATAGAGAAGTATCTCCGCGGCGTTGATTCCACTACCACAGAAAACCGTCTGAAGATCCTGAGACTTATCGAGAACCTCTCTTTAGGAACAGCGGCTGTCGGTTACAGAACCGAGTCCATGCATGGCGCCGGTTCCCCCCAGGCACAGCGTATCATGATTTCAAGGCAGGGAAACCTTGCCCAAAAGAAAGAACTTGCGAAGAAGATCGCTCATATCGAAGAATGAGACGGCATAGCTGACCAGATACTTCATATATGTGGAAGTTTATGGACGAAACATTAAAGGCACCATTTCGTGCAGCCTGAGCATTAAAGGGTTCAAGCAAGGTGATTGGGAGAACCAATCACCTTGTTTGAAGTTGGAAATACTTTAATGGAGGGCAACCGGAATCGTTATAATCAGAATTATCTGACGAGTTAAAGGATCCTTTTTTATGGGAGAGAAACGATGACGCAAGATCTGAGAAAACGCATCGAAAAGGTTATAGAGGTAAGTGTTCGCCCGCAGATGGGAGAGCATCAGGGCGATATTGAGATTGTTGAAATCAAAGACGACATTTTAAAGGTTCGTTTTCTTGGCAGATGCAGCAACTGTCCTGCGGCAAATATGACTCTTGAATCGTTGGTTTGTTCGGCAATAGCAGAGGAGATCCCGGAGATTAAAGATGTGATTCTTGTTAGCGGAGTCAGTGAAGACCTTCTTTCTGTTGCAAAGGATATGCTTAAGCAAAGAGATGCTGTCAGAAATAGTACCGCAATTACAACGGAGGAAAAATGAAAAAGTATCTATGATTATTTCAGTGAGAAAGACTGCCCGCAGACAGAAACAATACTATTTTTTTTAAAAGAACTAAAGAGGTACAAAAGCTATGTGGAAAGAAACATATAAATCCAGGCTGATGAGCGCTGATGAAGCAGTCAAACTCATCAAATCAGGAGACAGAGTTATCGTAGGTCATGCCGTAGGCGAACCAACCTATCTTCTTGACGCAATGGTAGCGAATGCTGCCGAATATGAGAATGTTGAGATCGTGCATATGGTTGCTATGGGCAAAGCCGAGTACTGCAGGCCGGAGTATGCAAAAAACTTCAGACATAACGGCCTCTTCCTTGGCGCCAGCACCCGCAAAGCTGTTGAAGAAGGCAGAGGAGATTTTACACCTGTCTATTTCAGCAAAATACCGGAACTTGTTGCGTCATATAATCCGGAAATATGCCTGCTACAGGTAACACCGCCGGATGAGGATGGCTATTGCAGTCTTGGCGTTTCTGTCGACTATACTCTTACTGCCGCCAAGTGTGCAAAAACAACCATTGCTCAGGTTAACAAATGTATGCCTTATACTTACGGCAACAGCAGAATACATGTTGACGAGATATCAGTCTTTGTTGAGCATGATGAGCCTATTATTGAGCTGCCGGAGCCTCCCATCGGAGAGGTTGAGAGGGAAATCGGCCGTTATTGCGCTGAACTCATAAAAGACGGAGACTGTCTTCAGCTCGGTATCGGTGCAATTCCGGATGCAGTCCTTTCTTTTCTGCACGATAAGAAGGATCTTGGGATTCACAGCGAGATGTTCTCAACAGGAGTTGTCCAGCTTGCTAAAGAGGGGGTTATCAACAACTCCAAGAAGACTCTGCATCCGGGCAAGTTTATTGCAAATTTCCTTATGGGGACACAGACTCTCTACGATTTTGTAGACCACAATCCGGATGTCGGAATGTATCCTGCCGAATATGTTAACGATCCATATGTTATTGGTCAGAATGATAACCTTGTTTCCATTAATTCCTGTGTTCAGGTAGACCTTATGGGACAGGTAGTATCCACCAGCATTGGCCATAAGCAGATATCCGGTGTCGGCGGACAGGTTGACTTCGTGCGCGGTGCGGCTATTTCCAAGGGCGGCCGCAGCATACTTGCCATGCCTTCCACTGTAAAAGGAAAAGTCTCCAAGATCGTTCCTGTAATTGATGAAGGCGCAGCTGTTACTACTTCCAGATACGATGTTCAGTATATCGTAACGGAATATGGAATAGCAGATCTTAAAGGACAGACTCTCAGAGAAAGAGCCCGCCGACTTATAAAGATTGCACATCCCGATTTCAGAGATGAGCTTATTGAGTTCTTTGAAAACAAGTTTAAATGCAAATATGAGGAATAATTAATTCGATTTTTCTGTAAAGGAGTCAAAAATGAAACAGTTATCTATTAAACCGGAACTTCATGCTTTTGATACATGCAAAGCATTTGCAGAAGAGTTTAAACTTGGTAAGGGTGACCTGATACTTACCAACGAGTATATCTATGCTCCGTATTTCGGACAGCTGGGCCTGGAGTGTGATGTCCTGTATCAGGAAAAGTACGGTATCGGCGAGCCTTCAAACCATATGGCAGAAATGATCTGCGGGGATATGAAAGGTGAGTATAAAAGAATCTTTGCTATCGGCGGCGGTACGATTATCGATATCTGCAAGGTGCTTGCCCTTAAGAACCCCGTTCCTGTAATTGACCTTTATGACAATAAGGATGCCATAGAAAAAGATAAGGAGCTGATACTCGTTCCAACTACTTGCGGCACCGGTTCCGAAGTAACCAACGTTGCTGTTTTTTCTCTCATTGAAAGAAACACCAAGATGGGCCTTGCGGTTGACCAGATGTATGCTGACAAGGCGGTTCTTATTCCGGAGCTCCTGATGGGTCTTCCGATGAAGGTCTTTGCAACCAGCTCTATTGATGCGCTTGTTCATGCTATGGAATCCGTTTTATCCCCCAAAGCTTCTGTTTATACTCAGCTGTTCGGATATAAAGCGATTGAAATGATACTTAATGGATATAAAGTAATTGCGAAAGAAGGTCCGGAAGCAAGAAAGCCTCTCCTTAAAGATTTCCTTATTGCTTCAAACTATGCAGGCATTTCTTTTGGCAACGCAGGCTGTGCAGCCGTTCACGCCATGGCTTATCCTCTCGGCGGAGTTTACCATGTCGCTCACGGAGAATCCAACTACTGTATGCTCATAGGAGTATTTAACAAGTACATGGAAAAAGACCCGAACGGCAAGATTGCTGATCTTAACAAATGTCTGGCAGGGATTCTTGGCTGTGATATCGCTGTTGTTTATGAAGAACTGGAAAAACTCCTTAACACGATTCTTCAGTGTAAGAAGCTTCATGAATACGGCATGACGGAAGCCGAGATCGAAAGCTTTGCTGACAGTGTAGTTGCAAACCAGCAAAGATTGCTAAGCAATAATTATGTTTTCCTTACCAGAGATGAGATCCGCGATATCTATGCAGCTCTCTATTAATACATTACGCAGACTTGCGGCATAAAGAAAGGGGAAGTGATTGTCAGCAGGCAGAGTATGAACAGCTTTATTTATTACACACCGGTAAAAATCTATTTCGGACAGTATTTGACGGAACTCGGTAAAGAGGCAGCCTTATACGGAAGGCGTGTACTTCTTGTGTCCGGGCGCGCGTCTGTTCGGAAAAGCGGCTTGTATGACAGGATCCTTGATATATTACAGGAAGCGGACCTTGAAGTATTTGAACTGCCGTGTGTAAAGGCGAATCCTGAAATCGATCTGGTCCGGAAAGGCGGAGAACTCTGCAAAACCAATGAAATCGATCTGGTAATCGGAGTCGGCGGCGGTTCTGTTATGGATACAGCAAAGTGGATTGCAGCATCGGCATTTGCGGATTTTGATCCCTGGCGTTTCTTTTCCAGAGGGAAGCAAGTCACGAAAGCCCTGCCGGTGATCACCGTTCCGACCACTGCGGCAACAGGGTCAGAAACCAATGCAAGCGGGGTAATAAGCAATTCCGCAACAAAGGATAAACTTGGTCGAAGCGCATCGGCGATACTGCCGAAAGCCGCTTTTCTGGACCCGGAAAATACATTCTGCGTTGACGCGTTTCAAACTGCCTGCGGTGCGGCAGATATGTTCTCCCATATTCTTGAAACCTACTTCAGCAGGGATGCAGGACTGTTTATGCTGGATACAATGATGGAAGGCATGCTGAAAACCATTGTGCGGTACAGCGCTGCTGCGGTTGAAAAACCGGATGATTATGAAGCAAGAGCCAATCTGATGTGGACTGCCGGATGGGCGATCAACGGATTGATCGGCAGCGGGAAACAACAGGTGTGGAGCTGTCATCCGATCGAACACGAACTGTCTGCGTTTTATGATATGACGCATGGTTTGGGCCTTGCGGTGCTGATGCCGAAGTGGATGAAATATGTTTTGAATGAAAGCACGGCGGAACGATTCAGAAGGTTTGGATGCCAGGTGTTCGGTGTTTCCGAAGACATTCCGGTGATGGATGCTGCCAGACAGGGTATTCTTCGAACAGAGGATTTTTTATACAGGGAGCTTGCACTTCCGTCGCTTTTTTCAGAAGACGAAGTCCACAGGCAGGATTTTGAGATGATCGCAAAAAAAGCAGTATGGAACGGAAACCTTAAGAATGCATATCAGTCTTTGCAGGAAGAAGATGTTATTGCTGTTTTAAATGCATGCATGCAGGAGGATAACGTCTGATGAAAGACCGAAAGATCGGTATCCGTTTTTGCGGGGGATGCAACGCCGGCTATGACCGTCAAAAGGTTGTAAAAAAAATAAAAGATGCGTTTCCGGATATCCTGTTTGAGTATGTAAACCCAAGGGCAAATTACATGGCAGTGCTTGTCGTCTGCGGCTGCCCTTCCGCATGTGCGAGAACGGAAGACTTGTCCGTTCCCGAAGACAGACTGATTTATATTCTGAGCTTTGCAGACTTTCTTCCGGCGAAAACTAAGATCGAAGATATTTGCCGCGAGAAAGATGATTCCGAAAATGCGAAAAGCCTGAGCATCCGTCAGATTCTGCAGATCCTGCCCCATCGAGAACCGATGCTGCTGATTGATGCTGTCCCCAGGCTGATAAGAGGGCGGGAAATAACGGCTGTATATAAAGTCGATCCGGCGCATGTCGTTTTACAGGGTCATTTTCCGGGCGATCCGATCTTTCCGGGCGTTCTGTCCATTGAAGCCATGGCGCAGGCAGCAGGCATCATGATGCTTTCTTTAGAGGATTATAAGGGAAAACGGCCGCTGCTCTTTGAAATTAAAAAGGCTAAATGCCGGATGGCAATTCTTCCGGGGATGGAAATGGAAATACATGCTTCTCTTTTAAAAGAACGGCGGGAGCTCGGCAGTGCGGAGGTGCGATGTCAGATATTCCTCGGGGAAAAACTTGCTGCGGCGGCGGAAATCACCTTAATGATACGATGACGGTCTACAAACCGGGAATATGGCTTTTTAAAAATGCGCCGGCTTCATTTTGTAATAGTTCAGGAGGAAAAAACGTGACAAATCTCGAAAAATATGACAGAGAGTTTATCCGGATGTTTGGAGTTAAAAAGGAAGAACTGCCTGAGTTAAAATATCAGGGGATCCTGCAATGGGATTCTGTCGGTCATTTGGATTTGATTTCTACGTTGGAAGAAGTGTTTGATATCAGCCTGAACGGACTTGATGTAATGGAATTCTCCAGCTACGAAGCAGGAAAAGAAGTTCTGAAAAAATATGGAATAGAAATGGAAGAGCCTTCCGGTTAAAGGGCAGAAAACAGTATCCATAACAGCGTAGGATTATAAATAATAATAAATAATAAATAAAAATTACTTTTATACTACTGAAAGGAGATTTGGTTTATGAGTAAGATGGGTCGTTTTGTAGTAGAGACACACGGGCATATTACCACCTTATATGACAGCGTTGGTGATGATCCGCAGCCGGAAGGATGGGACGGACTGCCGATGAGGCCCGGACAGGGGGAAGTAGAACATGTAGAAAATCTTCCTCTGACCTTGTGGGACATGGACTGTTATGGTGTCGATATGGTGCTGCTTTATCCGAGCCTGATCGGCACGACCAACGAAGCCCAGCTCGAAATCGTGGACAAATACCCCGACAAATTCCGTGCGTTCTGCTCCGATCAGATGACGAAACTGAAAGCACAGAGAGGGGAAGCTCCCTGGACGATCGATGCTGCAGCGGAGGAAATCGATACGGCACTTGCTACAGGACGATATATCGGTATAGGGGAATTTGTTCCCAGAGACTGGGACCCGAATCATATTTACACGTTTGAGGAAAGGTTTGCCGAGTACTGCATCTTCTTTGATCTTGCCCGGAAATATAAGGTTCCGATTGCCTACCATGATTTACAGTGGAGCGATCTGTATTTTGATCCGTGGGTGCTGCTGGACCGTCTGTCCGGAAGATATCCGGATGTTAAAATTATAGTCAACCATGGAGGCCAGTCTATTGGCGACTATGCTCTGGGCGACTGGAAAATCCGCAAATCTCTTAAAAGTGCCGGAAGATACACCGGCAGAGGCGTTGAATCCAACGTATATCTGGAAGTCGGAACCTGGACGGCGGAAGAAATCCGTATGGCTGTGGAAGATCCGAATGTAGGACCGACACAGCTGTTGTGGGGTTCGGATTATGGCAACGTGCCTCAATATCTACACATGGATGCTGCCCGCGGCCAGCAATGGTCTTCTTCTATGAAACGCTGGCCCGCTACACCGGCTTATCAGTCGGACTGGTGGGGATGGGAGACCACTCAGATCCAGAAGCTGAAAGAATGGGTCGGGCAGGATGAGATCAACCTGATTCTCGGCGGCAATGCAGCAAAGCTGTTTAAGCTTCCTGTTCCGTGTGAGAGGATGTTCCTCTGCGGCCGGCCGGATATCAATGGCATTCACTGGAAAGAATCCATACCGTTCGTTCCGATTGAACAGGTAATAAACCCGGATCAGAAAGCCGCAAATAAGAAAGTTTTTGAAGAACGTGCCAAAAATCCGCCGGTTTTCCATCCGACCAGCAAGGATTTTGAACGCATGAAGAAAGAAAAGGAAGAAAAGTAAGAGCAGGGGTCGACTGCAGAAGCGCATCCATTAATCGGTAGTATGAATAAGGAGACTATAAAGCGAAAGGCCATAATGACTCTGATCGGAGCTTTTCTGATCAACACGATCGGCGGTATGAACGGAGCAATATCGATGTTTTATCTGCCGGTGACGGGTGACCTGGGCTTTTCTCAAGCAGAATTTGCCGGGTATGTTTCCTTTATGGGAATTGCCAGTATCCTTGTTCAGCCGTTGCTCGGGCGTTTGCTGGTACGGTTCCGGAAATATGTACGGGTAATCTGTTTGATTGCCGGCATCGTTGGCCTTTTGCTTTTCTTCCTGTCTGCCCGGTGCAGCCGGCTCCATCAGTTTTATATCGTCGGGGCATTATTAAGCCTGTTTATTCCTTTTTTTGGTATACTTCTTGGGGTGTCGGTCGTCTCTGCATGGTTTGAGAAATACAAAAGTATTGCAGTATCCATAGTGACAATGGGAACCAGCATCGGAACGGTGATCTATTCTCAGATCGCAAATCATTTTATCAGAGCACATTCCTGGAGGATCGGTTTCGTTTCGTTGGGTATTTCTGGATTTGCTGCCGTATTTGCCGCCTTTTTGCTGATTTCGCCGGCACCGGATGTACTGGGACTCCATCCTTACGGATGGGAGCCGGAGATTTCAAAAGGATCACTTTTGTATGGCCCGACTCAGAAAGAAGCGTTAAAACTAAAGGGGCTTTGGCTTTTGTGTATTTCCTGTCTGTTCTGCGGGATCTACGTTATCGGTATTCAGCAGAGCCTTGCCCCGATGCTTCAGGTGGACTTTGGGTATTCCTCTGAATTTGCAGCGCTGATGCTTTCGCTCTTCAGCATTCTGTGCTGTGTAGGAAAACTGATCATGGGTGTGGTGTACCACAGAACGGGAGCGAGGATTTCTTTTATATATGCCGGTGTGCTGCTGATTATTTCGATGCTGATGATCCTTTTGCTGCACAGTAAAACGGCGGTCGTCGTATCCATGTGTGTACTGGGACTGGGAAATATGTTCGGAACGGTCCTTATTTCCGCTTATATCCAGGAAATGTTCGGGAACAGGGAGTTTTCGGCAATTCTGGGTACGGCGAATCTGTTTTTTATGCTTGGCTCCGTAGCAGCGCCGTTTCTGGTAGGAGGAATAGTTGATTTTTCCAGTTCATACCGCGGAGCGTATGCAGCGTTTATTATTATGATCATCCTGAATGTAGGATTAAACCTTATATCTGAAAAGTTGTTAAGAAAGAAAGGATTTCCGTGTACGGAAACCCTTAAAGGGAATGGAATCAACGGAAATGCAGCCTGTCATTGAGAAAGATTTAGGAGGGAACTATGAAAGCTGTTAAATTGGATGTGAAGTCGGTTGACCGGCGGATCAAGGGAACATCCTTTCTGGGAATGGACGGGGGACCGCCCGTGAGCGTGGATGTTGACAAGGGAAGGATGGTACGCCTGCGCCCATATCGATATGACCAGAAAAGATCGATGGATAGTCTTTCACCGTGGAAGATCAGTGCTAAAAAGCTGGAGTTCGGCCCTCCGAAAAAATCACTTCCGTCCAATATGGGGTTATCGTTTAAAACACGTGTGTATTCGGAAAACCGCGTTCGCTACCCTCTTAAACGAGTGGACTGGGATCCGAATGGAGAACGCAATCCTCAGAACCGGGGAAAGAGCAAATATGTGCGTATTTCCTGGGAAGAAGCTGCGCAGCTGATCGCCGATGAGTTAAAAAGAGTCAATAAAAAATACGGACCGGAAGCAGTTCTTGTAGAAGCGGATATGCATGCGGAAGGAAAGCATATTTATTGTTCTCATGGCAATCAGGCAAGACTGCTGTCCCTTTTGGGAGGATACACTCTGCAGATGAGAAATGAGGATTCCTGGGAAGGCTGGTTCTGGGGCGCAAAGCATGTGTGGGGAGGTACGGCAGTAGGCGAAATGGCTCCGATGATCAACCTCTATCCCGATATAGCAAAGCATTCGCAGATGCTGCTTTTCTGGGGGTGTGACCCGGAAACAACGCCGAATGCGATCGCTGGATATATGGCCAGCAGGCTCTGTTACTATCTTCATGATCTTGGCATTAAAGCCGTTTACGTCTGCCCGGATCTGAATTACGGTGCTGCTGTCCATGCCGATAAATGGATCCCGGTGCTTCCCTGTACGGATGCAGCACTTTACCTGAGCATTATTTATACTTGGCTGGATGAAGAAATCTATGACAAGGAGTACGTAAAAACACATGTAGTCGGCCAGGAGGAATTCTTTGATTATGTTCTGGGGAAAGAAGATGGTGTGCCGAAAACTCCGGAGTGGGCATCCGGGAAATGCGGCGTCTCCGAATGGACGATCAAAGCGCTTGCCAGAGCATGGGCTAAACTGGATACCAGCCAGATCATCGGCAATGGCGGCGGGCTTATTCGAGGACCGTACAGTCATGAACCGGCGCGGCTTGCGGCGATCGCGCTCGGTATGCAGGGACTTGGAAAACCGGGACACCATCAGGCAAAAATGATTGAGTGGAATCTGGATGATAAATACGGGCCGATGCCTTATGTTTCTGATGTTACAACCCGGCTGCCCGGCTTTTCTGACCTGGTTCGTCCTTTTGATCTTAAGAGACAGACCTATTTTAAAGTCAGTGATGAAGTTGCAGAGCAGGCTTTAAAACTGCAGGGACCGATCACTGCCAAGAATACAGAAGGGCCCGAAATCGATCTGGGAGCCTTCGCAACCAGAAAGACAAGCGTCAGAGGCAATGCCGGCCTGATGGAACTGATGAAATATGATGAGCATGGACCGATCCAGTCGATTCCGCGGTGCCTTGTAGCACAGGCGATTCTGGAAGGGCACGTTGACTGGTGGGGATTGCTGACATTCTGCGGCCCGACGAGTCAGCAGTGGCTGCATTTTCATTATCCTGCAAAGGATTGTTCCCGTATTCATATGATCTGGACGGATGCTCCCTGTAATATCACTTGCTGGAATGACGGTTTCCAGTTTGCCAAAGCCTATCAGAGCGAGGAGATCGAATGCATTGTCGCCCAGCATATGACACTGGAAAACGACTGCCTTATGGCAGACATAATTCTTCCTATCGTAACAGAAAAGGAAATGGGTGATATATGTGAAGACGACGGAGGGGGCACTTTCCAGGCGATCTATCGCACCTATCCCTGTGCAGATCCGGTCGGAGAATCTCTGAATGACTTTGAAGCGGTTGCCAGGGTCGCCAGAGCACTGGGGGAGGATTATTACGAGAACTACACCAAGAGCAGAGTCTGGGAGAATGACGAAGAGAAGCTCTGTGAGATGTTCTACAGCGCGACCGGTCTGCCGGAAAAAGGACATTCTTATCAGGAATTCATCGAGAATGAAGGAGGAGTACATTTCCTTCCTCGTTCGGATATCTATGAAAAGACTCCTGCAGGGCTGTTCGAATTTTATGTAAACCCTGAAAAATACCCGATTAATACCCCGAGCGGAAAGCTCGAGTTTACTTCCACTGCTCTGAAAAAGTATTTTCCGGATGACAAAGAAAGACCTGTTCATCCCAAATGGATCGAAAAGGGTTTCTATCATGATGAGAATATTTCTTCTGAACGGGCGAAGACGTATCCATTGCTTTGTGTGTCCAACCACGGACACTGGAGAATGCATGCCCAGTGTGATGATATCAAATGGAACCGCGAAGTTGAGACGATGAAGATCCGCTGTAAGGACGGCTACCAGTATGAGCCGGTATGGCTGAATCCGATAGAAGCCCAAAAACGTGGAATCAAGCATGGCGACATCGTCAAGATTTTTAACGAACGCGGTATTGTTTTGTGCGGAGCCTATGTCACAGAACGTCTGAGACCGGGTGCAGCTTATATCGACCACGGTTCTCGGTTTGATCCTATCGATCCGAACGGTATCGACCGCGGCGGCGCGATCAACCTGATCACACCCCCCAATGTTTCCTCAAAACACTGTGCAGGCATGGTCGTTACTGGTTTTCTGGTTGATGTGCAGAAAGTGACCGATGCCGAAATGGAAGAATGGAAGAGGAAGTATCCGGATGCGTTTTCACGGAAAGTAGACGAAGGCGTGGGGCTTTGCCTGAAAGGCTGGCTGACAGAAAAGGAGCCGGCGCCCGGCGAAATTCCAGACAGTCCGATAACCGGAGCACAGAAGGAGGGATAACCATGGGAAAGAAAGCATTTGTAATTGACGTTGCGAGATGCGTCGGCTGTTACAGCTGTCAGACTGCCTGCAAAGACGAGCATTGCGGCAATGACTGGACACCGTATGCAAAACCGCAGCCGGAGCTGGGAGCTTTCTGGCTCAGACTGGAAGAACATACAGAGGGTACAGTTCCCAAAGTGCGTATGCATTATATTCCCCGGCTGTGCAATCATTGTGACAACCCGAAATGCATGGCAGTCTGCGAATGCCATGCGATTACCCGACATGAAGATCATGATTTTGTGATCATAGAGCCGGAAAAGTGCTGCGGCTGCGGAAAATGTTCGGAGGCCTGCGCCTACGGTGCGATCTACATGAATCAGGAACTGAAGATAGCCCAGAAATGCACGGGGTGTGCACATCTGCTGGATAACGGATTTGATCTGCCTCGCTGCGTGGAGGCCTGCCCTACAGAAGCTATGAAGTTTATTGATTTGGAAGAATCCGCAGAGGAAACAGAAGGTGCTGTTGTTTTAAAACCAGAAGAGGGCTGCAAACCGAACGTTTATTACAAAAACATTCCGGGACGGTTTATCGCAGGTCTTGTTTATGATCCGGTTCGAAAAGAGATTATCGAAGGTGCAAAGTGCCGTCTGCTGACCGGCGGCAGAAGACGGGAAACAACAACGGATCTTTTCGGAGATTTCTGGTTTGAGGACCTTCCGGCAGGAGTACATGATCTTTATATAGAAGCGGAAGGCTATGCGGTAAAAAAGCTGGAGGGCATCCGGACACAAGAGGGAAAAAGTGTTAATTTAGGCGACATAGCCATGGATCCGGCTGAAGAAGAATCACTGCCGACAGCAGAAGAATGGGAGAAGATAAAAGAAGAAGTAGCAATGGGCAAAAAAACGCTGTATCCGTAAAAGATTTATCGTTTTTCCGATCAAAAAACAGTTCATGGCAAATATAAAGAGCCGAACAGTGATATTTTTCCGAACGCAACAGAAAATAGCACGAGCCGGGCATGGGATAAGTCCGGCTCGTATGCACTTTGAAAGAGCTGTTTTCCGGTAATATAATTCTTTTCCAGAAGGCAGCAGCTAATCATTTTCTGCATGGGACAATCTTTTTGGGAGGTGCTGCATTTTGCTGTCGCTTAATGTTCTTTCCACCGTCAACTCCAGCCTGTTGATCTGGAGTGAGCATACGAAGGTGCTGATAGACGGGCTTCACACCCGGTCGCTTGATTTTTCCGGCATGAGTCCACGTATCCGTGATAGTCTGGACCGCGGCATACCGCCTTTTAACGATATCGATTATCTGGCTTTTACGCATGGTCACCCGGACCATTTTTCTTTGGATGAAACAGAACATTATCTGTCCGGACACAACGTAAAGGCGTTAGTTCTTCCGCCCGGATCCGGAGAACCGGATAGAACAGATGACATTCTGGTTCCGTTATTCGCTTCTTCCTGCCCTCCGATCCGTTACATACAGCCATGTACCGCGCCTTGGGAAGAATGCTCTTATCAACTGGGAGATTTTAAAGTCACCTATGTACACACACCTCACATTGCAGCGCCTTCTTACCCGGAGCACAACTATTCCATCCTGTTAGAGCACCAGGATATGACTGTTTTTATTGGCGGTGATCTGGCGTTTCCAGCCGGTAAACAACTGGAATATCTGCAGGATAAGCATATTGATTACTGCTTTATGATCCCTTTTTACATAATGCACCGTACCGGACGAAAAGTACTGGAAGCATTAGATTCAAGGATGACTTATATCTATCATATACCTTATTCCCGAGACGATAATCAGGTGTTCCTTAATCATGTTAAAAGAAGTGCCGTATCTTACGGATCACAATATCCGCCAATACGTTTATTGATGCCGGACAGCCCGGCGTTTTCTGTTTCTGTTGGATGAATTAACTAAGATTTCGATACCGGAAGAATTATTACTGCATCAGTATTCGTATAAACTCGCCTTTACTCAGCCCGTTAATATAATGATCTATCGACAGACGGTCCAAAGCGTCCGCCAGCGTTGTTTCTTCCAGCTTTTCACCGATCAATGCACGGGCAATATCTTCGATATCTCCATTGCCGAAAAAATCCCCGTGGCAGGAGAATGCAGTTATTACACCGCCTCTGGCCACATTCATGGAGATTTCGATACGGCCGCAGTTTTCAACTCTTCTGCTTTTTCGTATTTTATATTGTGGGGAAAATCCGAAGTTCCAGTCCCATGTACTGTACTGCTCATCGCGCAGCCGGTTTATTTCGATCTCGTCAGCGCTGCTCAGTTCATATGGCTCAAGCTCATCATTAAACATATGTTGTTTCAGCAGTTCCCTGAACTGGGCAATATCCATCTTTCCGGTTAATAGAGGACGGATATTGGTGACTCTGCTGCGGACGGATTTGAGTCCCTTTGATTCAATTTTATCCTTTGGCACATTCAGTGCGCCTGCGACCATGGACAGATCTGTGTCAAACAGGATACATCCATGATGCATAACGCGTCCCTGCTTTATATACTGTGAACTCCCGGAGCATTTTACCCCCTCGATCGTAACGTCGTTTCGTCCGGTGATCTCTGCATTCAGTCCGATCTGCCGAAGAACTTTGACAAGAGGGATGCAGAATGCCTGAAGATTTATTCTTTCCATATCGGAGGCGTCTGTAATAATCGTGTAATTCAGATTGCCGAGATCATGGTATACCGCCCCGCCTCCGGACAGACGTCTTGCGATGCGGATGCCATGCTCCCGTGCAAAGGCAACGTTAATTTCCTCCACAGTATTCTGATGTTTCCCAACGATAATTGAATTATCATTCTGCCAGAGAATTAAATAACTGTTTTCCCGGGGCATTCGGTCAAATACATATTGTTCTAATGCCAGATTATAGTATGGATCATATGACTGGCTTTCCAGATAAATCATAGCATTCAGCACTTCCTTTATGTTGCCGTACGACACAGGCGTTTAGTGTTTGAAAATGATGGATCGGCTTGTTTCCTGAAACGGTCAGAGGAACGGCTTGACATTCCACGGATTTAAGGAAAAACGGCAATCATTATTCCGATTCGGAATAGTTTTTGCGTATTTGAATTGACATAAATTCCGAATGTTTTTACGATATTATACAAAGGGATACTCTATTTCAATGTGTCTCTGGAAAAGCAGGAATTCCTGGCTACATAATCCAGAAAAGCTTTTGCTGCCTGCGGCAGCGCAACGTTGCGTCTGGTCACGATATAGAATTCGACGTTTGCAGTATTTGATAATTGAGTAAGGAAATGACCTTCGTCCCCGGTATATCTGTGCAGGATACTGGCCAGCTCTATATATACACAATTGGTGCTGTGATTATTTAAGTATTCCATTCCGGTGGACGGACGGCTTGTCGCCAGTACGATATCCGGATTAAATCCTGCCTTTTGGCACAGATCCAGACAGACAGGATAATGGACAGACTGCGGCGGAGGGAAGACCCAGGTCTGATCAGCAAAGTCCCGAAGGGTCGGCGAATCCGTTTTGGCATGAATGTTCTGGTCTGAGTAGTAAACAGTAATTGTATCCGTAAGAAATTTTAGGGAATTATATTCCGGCAGGTTAAGGCGCAGATTTGTACAGAAAGCAACATCGCAATTGCCCATTTGCAGCGCAAGAATGACACGGTCCTCATCGTCTTCGGATATCAGCACCTTGTATTCAGGATGTGCTTTTTCAAAAGCATACGCCAGTGATGTGATTCCGAAGGATGTCAGCGCAGGCATCCCCATAAGACGGAAACAGTTGTTCTTTGATGTCCGGCCGTGGCTCTTGATTTCATGGAGCGTAAGCTCCATCCTTTCGTACGCAAGGAGTATTTCGCGAAAATACGGCATTAATCTGCTGCCTGCCGGGGAAAGCTTATACGGACGTGAAGTGCGGTCCAGAAGCGATATTCCGAGTTCGCGCTCAAGCGCCATAATGTTTTTTGAAACGGAAGACTGTGTCAGATACAGATTTTCTGCAGCCTCCGAAAAATTACCCCGGGAAGTTACTTCCCAAAGGCATTTTATTTGCACTATTGTCATGACATGATCCTTTCCAACTAATTAAAGCAGAACCGAGATTGCTGATCAAAAAATGACAAAGCAAAGGGCTTATTCCAAACGGGAATATTCTTATGTGCAACATATTATAAGAATCTTAAAACGTCAAGATGTTTTTTATTATTATTTGAGTGTTTTTTAATCACAGGCGTTCATGATGTTGCGGCAGACCTGCCGCCGTTCTTGGAGAGGAACGTAAAAGACTACTACATTAATACTATACGGGGGTAAGCAAATGAGCACCAAGAAAGCAACTGCCACTAAAGTACCTGCTGAAGGTAAAGATGGGTTAAAAGAACAGGCTAAACAATTTTACACAACGATGTATCGAATCCGCCGCTTCGAAGAAGAAGTCTTTGAATTCTACAAGCGCGGTCTTATGCCCGGTCTTGCTCACCTGTATTTGGGCGAAGAAGCCGTTGCGACAGGCGCTATCGCCTGTATGCGCGATGATGACTATGTCGGTTCTACTCACCGCGGGCATGGCCACATGGTCGCACGGGGCGCAGATCTTAACCGCATGATGGCGGAGATCCTCGGAAAGAAAACCGGTTATTCCAAAGGAAAGGGAGGCTCCATGCACATTATGGATATGTCGAAGGGCTTCCTGGGCGCTAACGGTATTGTCGGAGGAGGCATCGCTATCGCGACGGGAGCAGCATATTCTGCAAAGCTGCGCGGTACCGATCAGGTCGCGCTGAGCTTTTTCGGTGATTCTGCCGCAAATGAAGGTACTTTCCACGAAAGCCTGAATATGGCGGCTGCATGGGATCTTCCGTGTGTATATGTTATCGAGAACAATCTGTATGGCATTTCGGTAGATATCCGCAGAGTCACTCGCGAACATGATCTCTATAAACGTGCAGCGGCATACGGAATGCCCGGCGTTGCCGTTGACGGCAATGATGTTTTTGCAGTTCGCGATGTCGTTCAGAAGGCTGTTGACGATGCCCGTGCCGGAAAAGGACCGACTCTGGTAGAGTGCAAGACTTACCGCTGGCAGGGCCATCATGTCGGCGACCCTGCCGTTTACCGCGACCCTGAAGAACTGGCAGAGTGGAAGGCGCGCGAACCGCTTGTTGTTCTTGAGCAGAAGAAACTTCTTACGGCAAAAGAGATCGCTGAGATCAAGGCCTCCGTTGACGCTGAGATCGCTGCTGCCTGCAAGTTTGCGGAAGAAAGCGAATATCCCGATGCCGCTGAAGCCTATGCCGATGTATTCGTAGACTGAGCGTGACACGACTTTAGAAAGGATGGTTCAATAAGATGAGAGAACTTATGGTAAGAGATGCTATTCTGGAAGCATTGGATGAAGAAATGGCACGCGACAGCTCCGTTTATTTAATGGGTGAGGATATCGGTGTTATCGGCGGCAACTTCAAATGTACTGTCGGCCTGAAAGATAAATACGGTGATCTGAGATGCAAAGATTCACCGATTTCCGAGGCCGGTATCGTCGGTATGGGCGTCGGCGCTGCTCTTACCGGGATGCGTCCGGTAGTCGAGCTTATGTTTGCAGACTTTCTTATGGTGGCGGCAGACGGCCTGTTCAACCAGATGGCGAAGATCACCTATATGTCGGGCGGCCAGTGCAATGTCCCCATGGTGGTACGTATGCCTTTAGGCGGCGGCCGTTCTTCCGCTGCACAGCATTCCCAGTCCATTCACGCATGGGCATGTCATATCCCCGGCGTCAAAGTTGTTGTTCCTTCGACGGCGGGAGAATGCAAAGGCCTTCTGAAGACCGCAATCCGCGACAATAACCCGGTAATGTTTTTTGAGCATAAGATGCTTTATACTACAAAGTTTAATGATGTACCGGATCTGGGCGAGGATATCTGTATTCCGTTCGGCAAGGCCCGTATCGTCACAGAAGGTACCGACATCACCGTAGTGACAAACTCACGTATGACGATCTATGCAGAAAAAGCCGCAGAAAATCTCCGGAAAGAAGGAATAAAAGCAGAAGTGATTGATCTGCGTACATTGGTTCCGCTGGATACTGAGACGATCATCAACTCCGTTAAAAAGACCGGGAAGCTGCTCATTGTCGATGAAGGGCATATCAGCTACGGCGTCACCGGCGAAATCGCCGCACGCGTTATGCCGGACGTATTCTATTATCTGGATGCACCGATCGAGCGTATGGGAACAGCAGATGTTCCCCTTCCATTCAGCCCGGCGCTGGAATTTCCGCTTATTCCCGATGACAAAAAGATCGCTGACAAGATCAAAGCAATGGTCTAAGGAGGAATCGTAATGGCAGAAGTAATCATTATGCCCAAACTCGGCTTTAACATGGACGAAGGCCAGCTTGTCCGATGGAACAAGCAGGTTGGGGATTCTGTAAAAAAAGGTGAAGTCCTGTTTGAAATCAATACAGATAAAACCACCATGCCTGTCGAGGCAACGTCTGACGGCATCGTTCTCAAGCTTATGCTGGAAGAAGGTGATTTTGCCGATGTCTTCACCCCCATTGCGGTCATAGGTTCTGCGGGTGAAGATCCCGAAGCGGCGCTCTCCGCTTTTCAAAATGGAGAAGCTGCTTCCGCTGCAGAGGCTGCTCCTGCAGAGAAAACATCTGCTGTTGAGCCAGCTGACATCAGCGCAGCAACCGCAGATTTCAAAAACCTCAGGTTAACTCCGAGAGCAAGGAAATTAATTAAGGATGAGGGCATTGATCCTGCGTCCGTGGTTGGAATTGTCGGTACAGGCTATCAGGGAGGCATCTGCTCCAGAGACATTCTGAACTCCTCAGTTGTCCGTAAGCTTGGCGAGTCAATGCCGGCTGCTGCTTCCGGCGTCAAAGCTTCTCCCCTTGCTAAAAAGGTTGCCGCCATAAAGGGAGTTGATCTGTCGGATGTTTCCGGAACAGGTTTCGGCGGAAAGATCATGAAGGCAGATGTTGAGGGTGCAGCGGGGACAGCGTCGACACCGGGTGCAGAAAACGAAAACCAGAATCTTCAGATCGCAGAGATCACTCCATATAAGGGAATCCGCAGGATCATCGGAGAAAAGCTGGCAAGTTCAAAGTTTACAGCACCGCATCTTTATTTTACCGACTCAGTGGATACGACTGAACTTACCGCACTGCGTAAAAAGCTCAACGAGTCAGGTGAAGTCAAAATTGCCGTTTCCGACCTGCTTACAATGGCCGCTTGCAAGGCGCTCCTTAAGTTCCCCGGCGTAAATGTAAGCATACAGGACGACAGGATTATCACCTATAAATCGATAAACATCGGCACTGCAGTAGCCGGCAGCAACGGACTCGTAGTTCCCGTAATTAAAAATGTTCAGGACAAGCGCCTTGTGGAGATCGCAAAGGAGAGCAGGGATCTCATCGCCCGGGGAAAAGAAGGCAGACTGCAGCCAATAGAATATAGCGAAGGAACCTTTACCATCTCCAATCTCGGAATGTTCGGTATTGGCAACTTTACTGCGATTATCAATGCTCCGGAGGCTGCGATTCTCTCTGTAAGTTCTGTCCGTAAGACTCCTGTAGTCATTACGGATGAAAATGGCGAAGACACGATAGCGATCCGTCCGATGATGAACATCCAGCTTTCAGTGGATCATCGAGTTATCGATGGCCTCCTCGCTTCTCAGTTCGTTGAATATATGAAAGAACTGCTTGAAAACCCTGTTAGAATACTGCTGTAAGCAAAAAGGAGAGACTCCATGGCAGAAGTGATCATCATGCCTAAATTAGGCTTTAATATGGATGAAGGCCAGCTGGTAAAATGGCATAAAAAAGTCGGTGAGACTGTACGGAAAGGTGAGGTTCTCTTTGAGATCAATACCGACAAGACTACCATGCCTGTCGAGGCGACATCTGACGGTGTTGTTCTCAAACTAATGCTGGAAGAAGGCGATTTTGCCGACGTTTTCACCCCCATCGCCGTTATTGGCGCTGAAGGGGAGGATCCTGGTGCAGCTCTTGCGGGCAATGTATCTTCAGGGGCGGCGGCTTCCGCAAAGGAAGCTGCATCCGAAGCACCGTCCCTCGTTTCCGGGGAGCCGTCAGCGGAGTATGATTATGAGATTGCTGTAATAGGTGCCGGTCCAGGCGGATACGAGACCGCCATTAAGGCGGCGCAGATGGGCAGGAAGACCTGTATCATCGAGGAGGCTTGTTTCGGCGGCACCTGCCTTAATGTCGGCTGCATCCCTACCAAAACCCTGATTAAAACAGCTAACATATTTGATGAGGTCCGGGAAGCGGATGCTTTCGCCGTAGAGGGTGTTGATGCCTCAAAAATAACGGTGGATATGAAAAAGCTTCAGGCTCGCAAAAATAAGGTGGTAAAGACTCTGGTCACCGGAGTAAAAGGCCTTCTTCGTGGAAACAAAGTAGATATTATTGAGGGGAAAGCCTGCTTTGCTGATACCCATACTCTTACTGTGGGTGAGAAAAAGATTACGGCTGAATACATCATAATTGCCACCGGTTCCAGTGTGTTTATTCCCCCGTTCATAGCGCAGGAAGGTGAAAATCATCTGCTCACCAGTACGGAGGCCCTGGAACTTGATCATGTTCCTGCTTCTGTGGCCGTCATCGGCGGCGGTGTTATCGGCGTGGAGTTTGCTTATCTTCTCAATAAACTTGGATGCAAGGTCACAGTACTTGAACTGATGGATCACATCCTTCCTATGGTAGACACTGAAGTATCCGGATTTGCACAGAAGCGTATGACCAAAGACGGGGTTGTATTTCATCTGGGCGCGAAGGTCAGCAAGGTCCGGGATGATACTGTATACTATGAGCTGGACGGCGAAGAATGTGAGGTCCGGGCTGACGCAGTGCTTATGGCAGTGGGACGCATACCGAACACCGAGGGCCTCAATGCCGAGGGCATCGGACTGGAATTTGACCGCAGGGCCATTAAAACAGACCAGTTCCTTCGCACGAACGTTCCGAATATCTACGCTATCGGCGATGTGAACGGTAAAGCGATGCTTGCCCATACTGCGTCTCACGAGGGTATGGTGGCGGTTGCGGATATCTGCGGGCGCAGCGAGCCCATGAATTATGACCGCATTCCTTCCTGCATCTATCTGGATCCGGAGATCGCCTGTATCGGGCTTACTGAAGCGCAGGCCTGTGAACAATATGGCGACAGTATAAAGATCGGCAGGTTCAGTATGGCAGCAAACGGAAAGTCTCTTGTGGAAGGCGACACTGACGGATTCTTCAAGGTCATTACAGAGGCGGCGACCGGCGAGATCCTTGGCGTCCATCTTTATGGAAAGCACGTTACAGACATGATCGGCGAAATCTCCGTTGCCATGGCCGCCGAGGCTACGGCAGAGGAGGTCATCCATGCCATACATCCCCATCCCACTGTCAGTGAAGCCCTGGCAGAAGCCTTTATGTCTGCATGGAATGGCAAAGCCATCAATTCACTTTAACGAAGCCGGATATACAATATGCAATGTCTAAAAGCTGCGGTCTCTCTTTGACTGCAGCTTTTTGAACATTCTTTAAATTCATTCTGGTTCGTTTATTGAATAATACGGGTTAGCATACAGCTGGCCGGCATCAGGAGTATTCACATTTACCTCTCTCAACGAACTGTAGGAATATTCCATTTTGGAATGTTCACATGGAATTTGAATTGAAAGCAGAACAGTCTTTATATAATATATTGATTATAGACCGGTTAACCAATAGATTTAATACGGCTATTAAACGAACCTATATACTAGTTGGAAAGAAAGGAGAAAAACATGAAAACGAAGAAAATTTTGGCAGTGCTTCTTGTTTTCGCACTTGCTATGACACTTTTCGCTGGATGCGGCTCTGCGAGTGAGCCTAAGGCTGAAGCACCGGCAGCAGAGAAGTCGGAAGCACCGGCAGCAGAGAAGTCGGAAGCACCGGCAGCAGAGAAGTCGGAAGCACCGGCTGAAGAGAAGCCGGAAGCTCCTCTGGAGAAGATAACTATTTCTTTTGCTCACGATAAGCCAACGACCCATAACGTTCATCTCCGCTTTGAAAAGTGGGCTGAAGATTTGACGGAAGCTACCAATGGTCAGGTTGAGATCGAGTTCTATCCTGCACAAAGTCTTGTAACCCTCGGTGAAGCTTACGAAGGCGTAGTAAACGGCGTTGTTGATATCACCGTTATCACCCCGGCTCTTTGCCCCGGCATTTTCCCGATGCTTGAGATTTTTGATCTTCCCTGCGTATACAAGAATGCGACCGTTCTCTCTCAGGTTTACTGGGATTGCATCCAGAAGTATCAGCCGGCAGAATTGGATAATCTTCAGGTCCTTGGTGTTTACTGTATGGGCCCCGGCGCTCTCGCATGCAATACGCCGATTACAAATATGGAAGAACTTAAAGGCAAGCAGATCCGTGCCGTTGGTCTGAACGGTGAATGTGTTGCGGCACTTGGTGCTGCTCCTGTTTCTGTTGCCATGCCTGAAACCTACGAAGCTCTTTATCGTGGCGTTGCAGACGGTGTTCTTGCCGGCCTTGGCGCTATGACAACCTGGAAACTGGTTGAGGTCTGTGATAACTTAACGCTCACCCCGATGCTCGGCTGCTCAGCATTCCTTATTGTTATGAACAAGAATGTTTGGAACGATCTGCCTGCTGATGTTCAGGATGCCTTTATCACTACCTTTGAAAAGTGGAATCCGGCGTTCATTCAGGGTGAAGAAGACGAAGCTACCATGGCTCTTGACTCCTTCGTTGAAACGGGCACTACCATGAACTTCCTCAGCGATGAAGAGATCGACAAATGGATGGAGGCGATGAAGCCCGCAGTTGATAAAGCTCTCGAGGCTCGTGAAAGTGCAGGCCCGGCAAGAGAGTGGTATGAGACGATGCAGGAACTCGCTGCCCAGTACAACGAGAATGCCGAGTCTTATGAGGATTATTATAATTCCATAGCAAAGTAAACTGATTGCTTTGGCGTTCTGCTGAAGACACTAACTTTAAGCCGGAACGATTCTTTTCTAATATACAGTTAAGTCGTTCCGGCTTTTGATGTTCAAAAAACCGATTAGTGTTTTAAACAATACTTATTTCTATATCACAATAGTAAAATGCGTATTACTGAGGAGGCTTTTATGAACCCATTTGTTTCATTCGTTCATAAGCTCGCGAGGAAATTAGATATCGTCTCACTGATCTCCATCATGCTGATGATGTTCCTGGTCGCTGCAAACTGCATTGGCAGGAAATTTAATCTTCCGATCTACGGGACTTATGATCTGGCCTGCTTTTTGCTGGTTCTGATCGCCGCTCCTTCGCTTGCAAACTGTGAGGTTGAGGGCGGTCATACCAAGCTGGATATGCTGACCTCCAAATTTCCGTTTAAAACCCAGCGAGTGCTTGAAATCATCATTTCCATATTAAGTATCGCCTTTTGCATAGTGATTTCCGCATCTCTCTGGATCCGTTGCCTTAACCACATTCATAACGGGCTGACCGGCTCTACGGTCAGCATACCTGTGTGGCCGTTCATCCTGATTGAGTTACTTTCTGTTATTTTGTTTACTTTAGTCTGCGTCTGCAATGTGATTATCGCTGCTGACAGTCTTAAGAAAGGAGAGAGTAACGTATGAGCGGAACAACTATAGCAATCCTGGTATTTGTGTTATTCTTTGTTTTTATGTTCCTCAAGATGCCGGTTGCCCTGTCAATGGGTCTGTCCGGTTTCATCGGACTGTGGCTTAAACTTGGCCTTACAGCGGCATTTGAAGTAGTAAGCAAAGAATTCCATACGTATTATATGTCCTATACTCTGAGTGTCGTTCCGATGTTCGTGTTTATGGGTAACCTGTGTTTTCATACACGCATTGGCGGGGATCTGTTCGAATTCTTCAACACGCTGGTCGGACATAAAAGGGGCGGCCTCTTATATGCCAGTACACTGGCAAATGCCGCTTTCGGTGCGATCTGCGGTTCTCCTACCGCTGCAGGCGCCACCATGGGCAGTCTCTGCTTCCCTGAAATGAAAAAATGCGATTATGATGACACCCTGGCTTCTGCAAGTATTGCTGCAGGCGGAATCCTTTCCGTTCTTATTCCGCCGAGCCTGGCATTTATCATGTACGGTATCCTGACAGAGAACTCGATCGGAAAGCTGTTTCTTTCAGGTATCGGTCCCGGTCTTCTGCTGACGTTTGCATTCTGCGTAGTTATTTTCTTTAAAGTCAAACGCGAGCCTCATCTTGCTCCTGCCGGGCCGAAATATACAGCAAAAGAAGCCCTGAAAGCCGGTCTGAAATGTCTGGATGTTCTTGTCGTTTTTGCATTCTGCCTCGGCGGTCTTATGGTCGGCTGGTTTACCCCGACAGAAGGCGGCGCTTTAGGCGCTCTCGCGATTCTCATTGCTGCAGCGATCAAAAGGCGTCTTACTCTGGAAAATCTTATTAAAGCTCTGAAAAGTACGACCAAAGCAACTGCTATGGTTATTTTCCTTACTTTTGGTGCACAGATCCTGAGCCGCCTCATCAGTGTAACCGGCCTTGCAAAAGCCCTTGCAAAGAGTCTTGGCAGTTTGGACGTTGCGCCGATCGTTATCCTTATTATTGTAATCCTGATCGTTTATGCACTTGGCTTCTTTATTGAAGCCCTTGCGCTGACGCTCATCGTAATCCCGGTATTCTATCCGCTGCTTGTCACGACCCTCGGCTATGATCCGTTCTTCTTCGGAGCGCTGTTCGTTCTGGTCAGTAGCGCAGGTATGCTTACACCGCCTGTCGGCCTGCTGTGTTATGTTGTCAGCGGGGTTACTAAAGTCAGAGTCGGTACGGTTTTCAAAGGAATCTGGCCGTTCTTCATTGCGACCGGCGTTGTTACCGTGCTGATGCTGCTTATTCCGAAGATCGCCACGTTCCTGTGCTATCTCTAAACCGTAATGAATACTGAAAAAGGAGGTTTTTATTTATGAAACTTGGTAGATTCGTATTTGACGGTCACATTCACTGCGGCAAAAAAGACTCTGCAAAAAAAGACAGCAAAGTCAGCGGCCTTTTGGCAGAAGTTGAGGAAGTCGACAATTCCGATATGATCATTTATGATATGGATGCTTACGGCGTAGACATGGGAATGCTTCTTCCCAGCTTTACCGGAACCACCAACGAAGGTCATAAAAAGATTGTTCAGCGTCATCCCGACCGGTTCCGTTCCTGCTGCATGGATACCACGACGCGTCTGAATGCAGTCCGCGGCATAAAGCCCTGGAACATTGAAGATGCCTGCAAGGAACTTGACGATGTTCTTACAAGAGACCCTGACATCTTCCGCGGCATCGGTGAATTTGCTCCAGGCAGCATGGGCTGCGTCCGCGAGCGCCCTACGCGCTACGAGCGTTTCCGTGAGTGGTGCATGATCGCTGAAGTTGCTACCGCTCACGACGTACCCGTTTACTTCCATGAGTACGCCAGCTTCAACCAGGAAGAGCCCTTCACAATGCTGGCTAATGTCTGCTTTAAATTCCCGAATCTGAAAGTCATCATTGCACATGGCGGCGGATACAAGGGCTATGAAATCGAAAAGGCTGTAACCCTCGCTTCCAACTTCGAGCATGTTTATCTTGAGACGGGCTACTGGAAGAGCGAATATTATGAGTATGCTCTTAAGGACTACCATGTCGGTGCAAGAAAGCTCATCTGGGGCGGAGGAGATACCGGCAGCCGTATCTGGTACCAGCAGGCTATGCAGCCAGGCGCAATTCTCGTAGAAAAAACAAAGATCTGGAACAATCGCAACAATTGGACTCCGGAAAGACGCGAAGCCGAATATCAGCCCGACTTCTACGGCTGGGCAACACATCAGATCCACAGGCTTAAGGATCTTGATTTGTGCACTCAGGATGAAATCAACCTCATTATCGGCGGCAACGCAGCCCGTCTCTATAAGCTGGATCTCAATCCGCTGATCACGTTCTGCAGCGGCAGACCCGATCTGTGGGTTCCTTCTTTGGCGGAGATGGAACAGGAGGCTGTCAGAACAGGTTATTCTCTGCCTGACGACTGTGATTATATTCCGAACACTTTCGGAATGAATAAATAATATCTATAATATATAATTATTTAACTATCTTAATACTAAGGAGGTTTATCGTATGAAAATCGGTCGTTTTGTAATCGATGGTCATATTCACTGCGGAAAGAAGGACGCAGCGAAGAAGGACAGCAAAACCGGCGGCATCTGGGCGGAAGTTGAATCTGTTGACAATTCCGACATGATCATCTATGACATGGATACCTATGGAGTTGACATGGGACTTCTTCTTCCCAGCTTCATTGGTACAACCAATGAAAAACATATGGAGATCGTTAAACGCCATCCCGACAGATTCCGTACCTGCTGCATGGACACCACGACCCGCATAAGGGCTGCTCACGGCGAAATCGAATGGAACATTAAATACTCCATCGATGAAATATCCAAGGTTCTCGATGACAACCCCGGATTCTTTGCCGGTATCGGAGAGTTCGCACCGGGCTGTATGGGCACTGTCCGAAAACCGCCTACAGTCGAGCAGCGTTATGATGAATACCTTGCTATCGCAGAGCTCGCTATGGCTTACGATATCCCCTTCTATTTCCATGAGTATCAGGATCCCACCTCTCCTCTGGATCGCCACGCAGCATTCCAGGTAATGACCCGTGTTATCCAGAAATATCCGGAACTAAAAGTAATCGTTCCTCACGGCGGCGGCTGGACTGTTCCTGACATTCAGGAAACAGTTGACTTTGCATCCCGCGGCTTAAACGTCTACCTTGAGACAGGTTACTGGAGAGCAGAGTATTATGAGATCGCGCTTAAGGATCCTCAGATGGGTGCAGGACGTCTAATCTGGGGCGGCGGTGATACCGGCAGCCGTCTGTGGTATCCGCAGGCTACCCGTCCGGGCCTCAGATATGTCGAACCTACCAAGGTCTGGTACAATAGAAGAAACTGGACGCCGGAAAGACGCGAAGCGAACTATCAGCCGGACTTCTATGGATGGCCGATTCGTCAGATCGGGCGCCTGATCGATCTCGACCTCTGCACGCAGGATGAGATCAACCTTATCGTCGGCGGAAACGCAGCCAGGGTATACAAATTCCCGGTTCCGGAACTTTGCACTTTTGCAAACGACCGTCCTGACCTGCTTCTGGATTGATCCGTCCATATCGTAAATGCCGGTTCAGAAGCCGCATTTACTGGAATCACAAATTCACCGCCGAAAGAACACCGGTTCTTTCGGCGGTACCATCAATCAGGAGGATAAAAATGAAAAAACTTGGTTGGATCGGCTGTGGTAAAATGGGCAGCCCGATGGCCCTTAACATCATTAAAAAGGGCTATGAAATGATCGTCTATGATACAGTTGAAGCCTGCACCAGACCTCTGGCAGAGGCCGGCGCAAAGCTTGCATCTTCACCCCGAGAAGTAGCTGAAAAGGCAGATTGTTTCTTCACCATGCTTCCAAACGGAAAGATCCTTGAATCTGTCGTTACCGAAGAAAACGGCATTCTTGCGGGTATCAGCCCCGGTAAGATCCTTGTCGATATGAGTACCATTGCTCCCGGTGAATCTTCCCGTATCTGTAAAATGATCGAGGGCGCAGGCGCGGAATTTCTTCGTGCACCTGTCACCGGAAGCACCGTTTTGGCTGCTTCCGCATCTCTCGGCGTCTTTGCTTCCGGTAAAAAGGAAGTATTCGACAAGGTCCTCCCTGTTTTTGAAGCAATCAGCAACAATCAGCAGTATCTTGGCACCAGCGAGCAGTCCCGTGTTCTGAAGCTGGCGATCAACCTTATGCTGGCCGGTCAGCTGCAGCTGCTGGCCGAGGCTATGGTCATGATCGATAAAGCCGGGCTCGATCGTGCTCAGGCAATGTCGATCATTCGTACAAGCGCCGTCGGTTCTCCTGTTTTAGGCTATAAGACCGATAACGTTGTAAATCACGATTACACCCCTGCTTTTTCCGTTGCGATGATGGAAAAAGATCTGGACCTTGCACTTGATTACGGCAAACAGGATCATATCGCATTGCCTATGTGCGCAATGACGCGACAGTATCTTGCCGCTATCTCCGGTCAGGGCAACGGCAATCTGGACTTTTCCTACCTCGTAGAAAACTGGGAGAAGTTCCACGGCGAAGCATGATTGTCCGGCCCCTGTACCACTGACTTTTCTGCAAATACTGGTTCAAAACAGAAATATTAAATAGAAAGGATGCGAGATAATGAGATCTGGATTCAATGGCGTTGATTTTGAAGATACTATAGACTATGCCAAAATGCGAAAAGACCGTCTTGAACGGGCAAAGAAATACTTGAAAGATTCCGGCATGGGTGCTCTGCTGTGCTATGATTTTGACAACATCCGCTATATCACCGGAACACATGTCGGCGAATGGAACCGCAACAAGATGAACCGGCACTGCCTGCTTATCGATGGAGTAGATCAGCCTTTCCTTTTCGATCCGGCCTGCCCATCCAAAAGACAAAGAGTCTCCTGGCTGGCGCCTGATCACATTATGCCTGCAGTCGGCTCCATGCGCGGATCGATTCCCGCAGAAGTCGGTATGGTCGAGCAGGAGGCCGAAGAAATCGTTTCATACTTAAAGGAATACGGTGCAGACCAGAAGGTTCTCGGCATTGATATCGTTGACATTCCTCTTTATAAAGCGCTCGAAAAAGCCGGCATCACCATTGGTGATGGCCAGGCTCCTATGGTCGATGCCCGTATGATCAAGACCCCTGAAGAGATCGAGCTTCTGAAATGCTCCGCTGCAATGGTAGATGCCGCTTACTGGAAAGTTGCCAAAAACCTGCATCCGGGCGTTACCGAAAATGAAATGGAAGCGCTTATCCAGGGCGAGCTGTTCCGTATGGGTTCAGAATCCGTTGAATTCGTCAACTGCATTTCCGGTATGCGCGGCAACCCGCACAGTCATACCACTTCCAACCGTATGATCCGTCCGGGCGAACTGATTTATTTCGATATCGGCAATGTTTATAACGGTTATCATACCTGCTACTACAGGACTTTTTCATGCGGTAAGCCGACTAAAGCTCAGGAAGAAGCTTATACGAAAGCACTAAAATGGATCCGCGATGGTATCTCTGTCATCAAACCGGGTGCCACAACTGCTGATGTATGCAGGATGTGGCCCTCTGCTCAGGACCTTGGTTTCAAAGATGAAAAGGAAGCATTCCTGCTGCAGTTTGCTCATGGTATAGGACTGGGACTCTGGGAGAAACCAGCCATTTCTCCGCTGTTTTCTCTTGAGCATCCGTTTGAGTTTAAACCGGGCATGACCTTTGCCATCGAAACATGGTGCGCTGCTGCTGACGGCACCGGTTCCGCACGTATAGAGGAAGAAATCGTCGTTACCGAAACCGGTCATGAAATCATCACCAAGTTCCCGTCTGACGAGATCACATCCTGCGGATTTGCCGGCTGTATGTTCCCGTAATGAGCTGTTTACATAAAATTCATATTCATCAAGAGGCACAGGTGATCCTGTGCCTCTTGGTTCAAAGAAGTATTATTCGTCGGCACTCACTTTTTACCGTAAAACAGCCGGGAAGGTGATCTCCGCCGTAAACAGGTCTCCGTCGATCCGAAGAGCAAAGGTTCCGTCCTGCAGCTCCGTAAGATTTTTGGCAATGGACAGGCCGAGTCCCGAGCCTTCGGAATGTCTTGCCCGGTCTCCCCGGACAAAGCGTTCGGTCAGTTCTTCTGCGGAGATATTCAGCCGTTCGCGGCTGACGTTCTTGATGCTCAGAACGATGCTGCTTCCGTTTTCTTTTTGTTCGAACAGGTCGATATACACTCTTGTTCCGGGCTGGGCGTATTTGGTCGCATTATTGAGCAGGTTGTCCAGTATCCGGAAGACCCTGCGGCCGTCCGCATAGATAACGGGATTTTCTGCCTGAATGCTGACCACCGGTTCCAGTCCGCAGCCGGTCATCCGTTCTTCGTATTCACCGACGGCCTGTTCCAGAAGCTCTGCCAGATTAAGATTCGTCCGCTCCAGCTCGATGTTGCCGGTATTGGTCTTGGAGACTTCGATCAGATCCTCGATCAGCTGTTTCAACCGCTGTGATTTCTGGTCCAGTACTTTAATATACTCCTGTGCCCGTTCGCTTTCGATCTTTTCGTTTTTCAGCAGGTCCACGTAGCTGATGATGGAAGTCAGCGGCGTTTTTATGTCGTGGGAGACGTTGGTAATGAGTTCCGCCTTGGTCCGTTCGTCCCGGACGGAGGAGTCCACTGCTTTGGAGAAACCCTCTCCCAGACGGTTCAGGCTCTCGCCCAGTTCTTTTATATTGTATTTCAGTTCGGACGGATCTGTTTTGGCCTGCAGGTCACCGGCTTCGATCCGGCGGCTGACGGAAAGCACCTTTTCCGCTCCGGCGGAGTATTTTAGAAGCTGATACCCAGCAAAGGCTTCTGCCGCTATGACAACAAGGCTGAGAAGGACGGCTTCCTCATGCATCAGGCCGAAGATGAGCAGTACAAGGGCATTGACGAATAACAGGATCGAGGCAAAAATGATCAGCCGGCGATGTCCGCTCAAGGCAGCCTCGTAAGAGCGGGAGATCTTTTCGCAGCCCCGGGAGATCTTTCGGAACAACCAGCGTATTCCGCGAAGGAGCAGCCGGATCAGCTTAAACGTCAGCAGCCCTTCGAGGAAGGCTTTGCATTTGCAGCGCCGTACAATGGTGGTGAACAGCGCAGCCGTGATCACGTAGAGTGCAAGGATGACCAGCAGCACAATGACGGCAGCGGCAATTTTGTCCGTGCGAAGGAGCATAATGACGCTGTGGCCGAATTCCTTCGGAAGAACCCCCCCGACCAGATACAGAAGGATCAGGCTGCCGGCCAGAAAGATCTCGAAGGGGATCCGGTCGATGGCCAGAAGCCGGGCCGGAACGCCGATCAGAAGCAGGATCACACAAAGAAGGAAAACAACCGCGCTCACAACAAGGAAAACGACCGGAGAAGGGAGAACTTTGCAGACCGCAAAGGCCATGCCTTCCATTATATACGCCTCAGATTCGCTTTGATAGAGATTTGTTCCGTACACAAAGCTTTCGTCCACAGAGTCGGTCAGGCGTTTTATGTCTTCAACGTATTCATAGTTACGGACCGTTCCGGAAGCGTCTTTGTACCATTGCTCCAGCGCTCCGGAGTTCTGGTCGTAGGAGATATAGATGTCTGCGTTTTGCCGGATCATGGCAGCGAGTTTCTGGAAGCTTTCGGTCTCTTCGATCCCGCGGCGGTCACAGATCTCCGAACCGGAGATCGTGTCTTTTCCGAAGCTGAAAGCGGTATTTTCAAAGGAGTAAACAGCATACTCAGCATAATTCAGATTTCTTACAGCAGTCTGCTGTTCGCTGTCCAGAGAGAGGAAGAAGACTTCGAGCGGAGACCGGAAGAGAGGCGAAGACAAAAGCGCTTCGGCGGTTTCGCCGCTGACATCCGGAAAGGCTTCTTTTTTCAGCGACGGACTGTCCGGCAGGACGAGGAACAGATCCCCGGTGTCTTCCGGATCCTGGAATAACGGATACTGATACAGAAGCAGACCGCCTTCTGCCAGGCACCGGATGCAGTACTCATCCGGGGAATAAGTCAGGATCCGGGTGTCCTGCTGAATGAACCGGTCGCCGTCGTTTAAGTATCCGGAATAATTCCCTTCGATCAGCCGGGAATAAATCATGTAGGGACTGTCCTTGGCGATGCTTTCGGAAAGGTTGGAGTCTTCCTCAGGCATTGCGTTGTACAGGTCAATATAATTCTGCATCTGGTCTTCGGAATAGAGGACGGAGTTTTCTTCAAACAGCCGGATATAGTTTTCCTTCCGGATCCGGATACAGACGGTATCGCTGCCGGCAAGAGCCTCTTCCCGGTACGAATCCCAGACAGAAAAGGATCCGGCCCAGTCCTCACGGTCCAGCCTGTCTGCGCTGATCAGGCCGGAACGGGCATCGGTGAAGCCGGCTTCGTTTGCCAGCTGGGAAAGGGCGATGTCCCGGCGGGTGCCTGCGGAATAGTCCAGAATGGTCATGGATGCGTCTTCCAGACCGGATTCGATCCAGACCTTTTCGGCTGCTGCTTTTGCCTGCAGGTTCGAAAGCCCCGCAGAGACGCTGCGGCGCATGGATTCGGTCACCGCGAAATTATCGGCGGTTTCGATATCGTTCCGGAACATGGAATACCGCATGGCGGTAAGTATGGAAAAGGCGATTACAGCGGCGGCGCTGATATAGCCGAGAATATACAAAAAAATGCGGAATCCTTTTCTATTAATAACAGTCATTTTAAATCACTCCAAACATTATTTCTGCTTTTCAATCTTGTAGCCCTGACCCCAGACCACTTTCAGATACCGGGGGTCTTTGGGATCGATCTCGATCTTTTCCCGTATGTGGCGGATATGAACGGCGATCACGTTGTCGGCGCCGAAGGCGTCATCCTTCCATATGGCTTCGTACAACTGGGAAGTGGAAAAGACGCGCCCGGGATTCTTCATGAGGAACAGAAGAATATCGTATTCGATGGGCGTAAGCTTCACTTCGTCGCCGTCGACGCTCACGGTTTTGGCCGTGTCGTTGATCACAAGGCCGCCGTTTGTGAGGATGTCGTCACCGGAAGGTTCGGCCTTTGAGCCGAGCCTGGTATACCGGCGGATCTGGGAGCGGACACGGGCCATCAGCTCCAGCGGGCTGAACGGCTTGGTGACGTAATCGTCTGCGCCGATATCCAGCCCCAGGATCTTATCCGCGTCTTCCGACTTTGCCGTGAGGATGATGACCGGAACGCTGCTGGTCTCCCGGATCTTCTTCGTGGCCCGGATCCCGTCCATGACCGGCATCATGATATCGATCAGGACGAGCTGGACCTCATGTTCTTTCAGAACCTCCAGCGCTTCCTCCCCGTTATAGGCTTTTAAGACGCCGTATCCGGCGGATTCCAGATAGATCGAGATCGCTTCCACGATCTCTTTATCATCATCGCATACAAGAATATTGGTCATAACTTTGCTCCTGCACGTACGGGATATTATTTGTTGCATGGATCCTTAACATCCGGAAAAGAGGATCCTTCCGGTGCTTTAATTAGCCGGTTCATTGCTGCAGCGGTTCGGGGCACGTCTGCCCCTCCCGGGTTCCATGGTATGCCATTATTATAGCAGTGTATTATTAATAACCAAGCAGGAGAATTCTTAAGAGTTTCTTAAGATTCGGGGAAGGGAAAGAAGAATAAATAATAATTAGCACTCACCTCTTGACAGTGCTAACAATAAGTGGTATTCTATCCTCAGATAAGAAGACGATGCGGGTCCGGACGAAGATCCGCATCGATCTTAAAAGGACAAAGCGGCCGGACATTTGTTCCGGAAAAACAGGGTGGCCGGACCGGAAGTCCTTAAAAAGGAGGTGCTGTTAATGGATATCAGAAAATTTACCCAGAAATCTCTGGAGGCGATAAACGAATTGGAAAAGGTTGCCTATGACTACGGCAATCAGGAGATCGAGCAGGAACATCTTCTCTACAATCTGATCCATCAGGAAGACAGCCTGATCGAAAAGATGATCGAAAAGATGGAGATCCAGAAGGATCACTTTGCGGCCAGCGTGCAGAAGGCGCTGGAAGCAAGGGTCAAAGTATCGAATGCGAAGCCGTACGTCGGGAACTACCTGAACCAGGTGCTCGTCAACGCCGGAGAAGAAGCGCAGGCGATGGGCGACGAATATGTTTCCGTGGAACACCTGTTCCTTGCGATGCTGCGGCGTCCTTCACCGACGATCAAAAAGCTGTTTGATGAATACGGGATCACGAGAGAACGTTTCCTGATGGCGCTTTCCACCGTGCGCGGAAACCAGCGTGTCACGACGGACAACCCGGAAGCGACCTACGATACGCTGAACAAATACGGGATCGACCTGGTCGAGCGGGCAAGGGAGCAGAAGCTGGATCCGGTCATCGGCCGTGACGATGAGATCCGGAATATCATCCGTATCCTTTCCAGAAAGACCAAAAACAACCCGGTGCTGATCGGAGAGCCCGGCGTCGGCAAGACAGCTGTCGTCGAAGGCCTTGCGCAGCGGATCGTTGCAGGGGACGTTCCGGAATCGCTGAAAGACAAGACGATCTTCTCCCTGGATATGGGGGCGCTGGTCGCCGGAGCGAAATACAGGGGAGAGTTCGAAGAAAGGCTCAAGGCGGTGCTGGAGGAAGTCAAGGGCAGCGACGGAAGGATCATCATCTTCATCGATGAGCTGCATCTGATCGTTGGCGCGGGCAAGACGGAAGGATCAATGGATGCCGGCAATATGCTCAAGCCCATGCTGGCCCGCGGCGAACTGCACTGCATCGGCGCAACGACTTTGGACGAATACCGGAAATACATAGAAAAAGATGCCGCGCTGGAGCGCCGTTTCCAGCCGGTCATGGTCCAGGAACCTACGGTAGAAGACACGATCTCTATTTTGCGGGGGATCAAATCCAGATACGAAAACTATCATAAAGTCAAGATCACGGATACCGCTCTGGTCGCTGCTGCGACGATGTCCGACCGGTATATTTCCGACCGGTTCCTTCCGGACAAGGCGATCGACCTTGTGGACGAGGCCTGCGCCCTGATCAAGACACAGCTGGATTCCATGCCGGAAGAGCTGGATACGCTGAACCGGCAGATCACGAGGCTGGAGATCGAAAAGATCGCGCTGGAAAAAGAAGAAGACAAGCTCAGCAGGGAACGGCTGGCGGATATCGAAAAAGAGCTCGCGGAGCTTCAGGACCGGTTTAAATCCGCCATGGCGTCCTGGGAGAACGAAAAGAACAGCGTGGAAAGAGTCTCGGAGCTGAGAAAGCAGAAGGAAGAACTGGAAAAACAGATCGAAAGCGCCGAGCAGAACTACGATTACGAGACCGTGGCAAAACTGCGCTATAATGAACTGCCGGCCCTGGAGGCCAAACTCGACGAAGAAGAGGAGCTTGCCGAAAAGCGCGAACAGAAGCTTGTCCAGGAGAAAGTCACGGAGGATGATATCGCGGGTATCGTTTCCCGGTGGACGGGCATCCCGGTCGCAAAGCTTACCGAAGGTGAGCGCGAGAAGATCTTAAGGCTGGCGGACCAGCTGCACGAGCGGGTAGTCGGTCAGGATGAAGCGGTCGACAAGGTCTCCGATGCGATCCTGCGGTCCAAGGCAGGCATCAAGGATCCGGGCAGGCCGATCGGTTCGTTCCTGTTCCTGGGACCCACCGGTGTCGGCAAGACCGAGCTTGCGAAGACCCTTGCCGCCCGGCTGTTTGATGACGAGGCCAACATGGTGCGGATCGACATGAGCGAATATATGGAGAAGTTCTCCGTATCGAGACTGATCGGGGCGCCTCCCGGATATGTCGGCTATGAAGAAGGCGGACAGCTTACCGAGGCGGTGCGCCGCAGGCCCTATTCCGTCGTGCTGTTCGATGAGATCGAAAAAGCGCATCCGGACGTCTTCAATGTACTGCTTCAGGTGCTGGACGACGGCCGTGTAACGGATTCGCAGGGACGGACTGTGGACTTCAAGAACACGATACTGATCATGACATCCAACATCGGCTCCGAATACCTGCTGGAAGGCCTTTCGCAGGACGGAGAGATCACCGATACGACAAGGGACCTGGTCAACGCGCAGCTGAAGGCGCATTTCCGTCCGGAGTTTTTAAACAGGCTCGATGATATCATCATGTTCCGTCCGCTTTCGAAAGAAGACATCGGAAAGATCGTGGAACTGGAAGTGCAGAAGCTGAACAGAAGGCTTGCCGACCGCTCCATCATGATCGAACTTTCCGAAGCTGCACGGGAATATGTGATCGAAAACGGATACGATCCGGTCTACGGCGCAAGACCGCTGAAGAGGTTCCTGCAGAAGCACGTAGAGACCATGGCCGCAAGATATATTCTGGAAGGCAATATCGGAGAAGGCGACGTGATCCGTTTCGATGCGGATGAGAACGGTTTAACAATCAGCGTAAAAAAGGAAGAAGAGTAAGATGGATTACATGGTTCGGGCCACAGCGGCAGAAGGATATATCCGGGCTTTTGCGGCCGTGACGAAGGAGATTGCGGAAAAAGCCCGGGAGATTCATAATACTTCGCCCGTGGTCACTGCAGCCCTGGGCCGGCTTCTCACCGCCGGAGCGATGATGGGCCTGATGATGAAGGGCGATAAGGACATCCTTACGATCCGCGTGATCGGGGACGGGCCCGCCCGGGGCCTTACGGTCACGGCGGATTCAAAAGGGAATGTAAAAGGATATCCGGAGGTCGCCGGCGTCCTTCTGCCGCTCAAGGCGAAAGGAAAGCTGGACGTCGGCGGTGCCGTGGGAAAAGGAACACTCACGGTGATCAAGGACCTGGGGCTGAAAGAACCCTATGTCGGACAGGTGGAACTGGTATCCGGCGAGATCGGCGATGATCTGACCTACTATTTTGCCTCCAGTGAACAGGTCCCGTCTTCCGTAGGACTCGGCGTCCTGGTGGATACGGACCGGAGCGTAAAACAGGCCGGCGGATTTATCCTTCAGCTGATGCCGGGCACACCGGACAGGGTGATCGACGCACTGGAGAAAAAACTGGCTTTCGTGACCTCTGTAACATCGATGCTGGAGCAGGGGATGACCCCGGAAGATATTATCCGACATATCCTGGGAGAATTTGAGCCCGTGATCCTCGAGAAGGATGAACTTTCGTACCGGTGCAACTGTTCCAGAGGCCGTATGGCGAAAGCGCTGATCAGCATCGGGGAGAAAGAACTGCAGTCCCTGATCGACGAAAAAGAGCCGGCGGAACTGAAGTGTCAGTTCTGCGGCAGCAGCTATACATTTTCGATAGAAGATCTGGAGGGAATGCTGGAAGCGGCAAAAAGCTGAGGTCCGGGCGGCTTCAGCCCTCCGGCCGGCCTTTCAGGAAATCGGCCCTGGCAAGCTGCATGTCCGCAAGGGCATAGCCTTTTTTGTGCATGATATAGAATTTGTAGTCCAGCAGCGCGGCGGGAACGTTCAGCGCTGCTGCGGCTTCAAAAAAGGTATTGGTCTTCAGAGAAGAGATCACAGACTCGTCGTCCAGAAGAAGTTCCGCCGCAAAAAGGTTCGCATCGCGTTCATGGGAATCCTCTTTTTCATAAGAAAGAGGGATCTCCGGCTCGGCAAACCCCTTCATCATGGCAATTTCACGGTGAAGGACGGCGTGGCCGAGTTCGTGCGCGGTCAGGATACGGCAGAAAACGTCCGGCAGGTTTTCGTCGATCACGATATTCTGGATGCGTGACTGATAAAAATAGTATCCCTTTATTTTCTGGCGGAGATCCATCCGGCGCAGACGGATCTTCATGGCGCTGCAAAGCACATACGGATCCCTGGATCCGTATTTTTTTATGATTCTGTTCGCTTCGGAAATAATATAATCTGTAAGCATTTATTTTTTGCCGCCGAATTTCCTGCGGGCCTCTTCTTTGGATTCCATGTAGATCTTCATGATGGATTCCATAAAAACGTCTTTTGCATCATCATCCAGCGCCCCTCCGGCAAAAAGAGCACCGGTGCGGGAAAGAATGGCTTCGGCTTCGCGGCGGCCTTTGTCGCCGTAACGGGATTTTGCCCTGCGCAGGAATTCCTCTTCTTCGAAGCTTCCGCCCGGGTCGGCGGCGCTTTCGTCGGTAAGGTAGGAAACGTCTACTTTGAGCGCCTCGGCGAGTTTTTTAATATTGCCTTTTCTGGGGATGGCGCCGAGGGCTTCATAGGTGTATAATGACCTTTCAGAGATACCGGTTACGGAAGCCAGTTCGGACTGGGAATAGTTCAGCTTCAGCCGGAGATCTTTGAGCTTTTCACCAAATGTCATCTTATGGACTCACTTTCATGAAGAACTTGAAAACTTCTGATTTTTTGCTATTATATATCGGAAGTTATACGATGTCAATCATCATAACGGATCAGGAGGAAGAAATATGCCTATGAACACTAATGACGGAGGATTCGGCGGCTTCGGCGGAGGATACGGCGGAATCGGCGGATTCGGAAGCCAGGGCAGAAGTTTCTGGGAGCAGTTTATGGGACAGGGCGGCCCGCAGTCACAGGGAAATGAACCGAGGCAGCCCAGAGAGCCAAAGCCCCCCAAAGGCACACCGGCGACAAGGATCATCAAGAGCCTGGTGATCACGCTGATCTTTGCCGCGATCTACTTTTATTTCAGGGTTCCGGCACTGAACATCCATACGACGAGCTTCTGGTGGTTCGTCGGGCTGTGCGTGGTGATCTTTACGATCTGCATGGTCATATTCAACAGGTACCGGGCAGACACCGCGACAGACTACATCAAATATGTTAAGAAGAATGTTTCCGTGCCTTTCTGGATCATTGTCGGGATCATCGTGCTCTGCATTGTCGGTTCGGTCGTAGGTCTGGTCATTTTTCGCTCCAGGGCCTATTCAAAGCTCATCACAATTGAAACGGCAGATTTTTCCGAAGATATCGATGAGATCCGCTGGGACCGGATCCCCATGCTGGATGCGGACTCGGCCAACAATCTGGCCAACCGGAAACTGGGCGAACTGAGCGACCTGGTCAGCCAGTTCACAGTCAATACGGCTTCGAGCCAGATCAACTATAAGAACGCCCCGATCCGTACGGCCTATCTGGATTACGGCGGGTTCTTCAAGTGGATCAACAACCGAAAGCAGGGTATCCCGGCCTATATGAGGATCGATATGAGGTCCCAGGAAGTAACGGTCGTACGGCTGCAGGACGGTATAAAATACTCGCCGTCGGAATTCTTTTCACGCGATCTGATGCGCCATCTGAGATTCTCGTATCCGACCTTCCTGTTTGACGACATCAATTTTGAGATCGACGAGGACGGCACGCCTTACTGGATCGCTTCTGTCGTAAAGAAGACGATCGGCCTGTTTTCCGGAACCGACGCCGTCGGCGCGGTTCTGTTGAACGCCGTAACGGGCGAGTCGCAGTATTATAAGACCGCGGATGTTCCGACGTGGGTAGACCGTGTTTATTCTGCGGATCTGGTCGTGGAACAGTATAACTATTACGGAAAATACCACAACGGTTTCTGGAACTCGATCTTCGGGCAGACGGATTGTACGGAAACCACTTCCGGCTATAACTATATCGCCCAGGATGATGACGTCTGGATGTATACCGGCGTCACGTCCGTTACGGGTGACCGCGGCAATATCGGATTTATTCTTGTCAACCAGAGGACCAAGACGGCCCATTATTATTCCTGTGCCGGCGCGCAGGAGACCTCGGCCATGTCTTCGGCAGAAGGCGCTGTCCAGCAGTTCAGCTACCGGGCAACCTTCCCGCTGCTGCTGAATATTGCGGATGAGCCTACCTACTTTATGGCATTGAAGGATGAGGCCGGACTGGTCAAGCAGTATGCGATGGTCAACGTCCAGCAGTATCAGATCGTAGCAACCGGCGCTTCGCTCGCGGCATGTCAGCAGAATTATAAGGAACTGCTGCTCCAGAACGGAATTGTAGCGAAGGAGGATGTCGGCGAGATTGCCGAGGATCCGGAGGAAGCCGCGAAGGAAGAGATCACCGGAAAGATCGAAGAGATCCGCTCCGCGAACATCAGCGGCAATACGGTATACTACTTCCGGCTGGATCAGGAAAAGGATAAATACTTTACTGTAAATGCAAAGGATTATCCGCTGGCAGTCATCCTTGACGAGGGCGACACGGTGACCCTGAAGTATATCGCAGCAGACGGCAAGCTGCAGGAAGCCGAGCTCGCCGAATAAAAAAGATATTTCCGAAAACCGGACATAAAACCTCATAACTTCCGATTTTTGCTTGACAAAAATCGGAAGTTATTCTATACTCTCGTTACAGAACCCGGGGATACCCGGAATGGCCGGAACGTTCCGATTCACGGAAAAAGGGCACCACGTTCCGGCCGCCGGGTACGGACAGCAGAAAGCGGGAGAGTTATGGCAGAGGCCGATCGGAATCCGGAAAAAGTATATGTGGATGTGACCGTCCGGTTTGACAGAGACGGTATCGTCAGTCCTGTCAGTTTTATTTGGGAAGACGGCGCAGCCTACGACATTGACCGCGTTATTAACGTGAGGCGGGCGGCCAGTACCCGGGCCGGCGGAACGGGCATCATGTTCACCTGCCTGGTCGGGGGAAAGAAAAGCCACCTGTTTTATGAAGAAAACAACCGCTGGTTTATGGAGAAAAGGCTTTGCGGAGAACAGGCATAGAAGCCGAAACCGGCCTTGCTTGCATTCATATTAAAGATAGAGTATAATACCTCTGTTAAACTTCCGGCAGATAATAAGGGAGAGACAGATGGCAAAGTTTTTTAAGATAATCGTAAATATAGTGATCATAATCTGCATACTGGCTGTCGTTGCACTGGTTGTTCCTCCGCTTGTCGGCGTGGAGGAAAAGATCGCGGAGCCGCAGATGGATACCAATGTTTCCGAAGGTACGGTCTTATACGGGACAAAACGTCCGGTTTCCATGACCGCCGCAGGAGACGAGATCATTTATGACGGAGACGGATTCTTATATCTGTATACGGTAGAAGCGGTCGATACGGCCAATGACGAAGTTTCCGTGATCAATAAAGTTTCCGGAGAGCAGAGCGTTCTGCAGATCAGCAAGAGCGTTATTAAGAAAGTCCTGGCTGTTCCGTTTATCGGATACATCATGATCGCGACGCGCAGCACTGAAGGCATTGCCATGCTGATCAGTGCGGCAGTTGTTCTTATTATGCTGGCGATCGTAGCCGAGCTTTGCAGGAAAAAAGCGTATCCGGACGAAGAGTACGAGGAAGATGAGGATGAAGAGGAATACTTCTCGGATATCGTGAAAGATATGGGGAAGACCGCATCCTATGAAGCGCAGTACAACGCTGGAGCCGTATCCGCCCAGGCCGCAGCAGCCGCTTCGGTAACGGAACCGGCGGTCAGGCAGGCAGAGGGAACCGAGACTTCGCAGGCCGCCCAGGAGACGGAAGCACTTGAGGGCCAGACGATCATTCTGCCCGCAAAGCCGGAAGCAGCCGCCGGGGAAGCACAGGCAGTTCTTTCCGAAACGGGAAGCGCCGCAGCCGAAGTGCCGGCCGGAACAGCCGGGATACCGGCAGAGACGATTGCAGCTGCGAAAGAAATACCGGCCGCTTCCTACAGTGCCGAAAGCATGGCAGAGGCATTTGAAGACGTCCCGGAAGACAAGTCCGCAGCTACTCTCAATATGAGCGACGATGAGATCCCGGATGTTTCGGATGCACTGGTCGCTGCTCTGGCAACCACCCAGGTCAACCGCTCGGATTATTATCAGCAGGTCCGTCAGCCCGTTGAAGAGATTCCCGAAGAGCCTGTGGATGAGATCGAACTGGCGATCCCGGTACTTTCCGCAGAGGAGATACTGGATGCGGCCTATAAAAAAGGAGAAGATCCCGGCGTAACAAAAGACGAAGTGACCGGAGTCACCCTGATCGATTTTTCAGACTGCCTGAACTGATAATGGATTGGCGATTATACGTGCAGGGCATTGCCCTGCATGTTATACTATTTACAGATAAAAAAGGATACTATATCCGGAAAGAAAGCCGGCATGTCGGAATTGGCAGACGAGACAGACTCAAAATCTGTTATCCGCAAGGGTGTGTGGGTTCGAGTCCCACTGCCGGCAGTTGTAATTGCGGCGTAAAGCCGCATATATTCGCTTTATATGTTAAAGGGAGATGATCGGATGGGAGTTTTCAAAAAACTTGCTCTCTGTATGATAGGAGCCGGTGCAGCCTGGACAGCGGCGATCCGGCCCAGAACCGAATACGGCCCGGATTTTTCGATCCTGGCAAGATATGATTTTGCCAACGGCGGCCTGCACAACTTTTATGCACGGATCCCGGAGAGTTCCATGCCGGCGATCCATGCGGCCATGGTAAAGGGATACGCGATCAAGCTGGATGTGCGGATCTCCAAGGACGGAGTGCCGGTGGTGTTTCCCGATGACGACCTTTGGCGGCTGTGCGGGGAAGACGGCGCGGTCGAAGAGATGGCCTGGGACAGCCTGAAGCAGATGACGCTTCAGGAAACGGAGGAGCCGGTCTGCATGCTGGAAGACATGCTGTACAAGATCGATGCCCAGGTGCCTGTGATCCTGAACCTGATCAGCCGGAAACACAATTACGGCGTTCTCTGTTCCAATGTGAGCGACGTTCTGGAGACCTATGATGGAGTGTTTGCGGTCGAGTCCGCGGATTCCCGTGTGCTCCGATGGTTCAAAGAGTATGAACCGGAAGTTTTAAGGGGGCAGATCTACGAAAAACAGATTTACGCCGGCAAAGACATGGTCGGAATGATCTGGAGCTTTGCCTGTAATTTCCTGCTTACGAACTGCATCGCGTCGCCGGATTTCATTTCGCTCGGACTTCAGGACCGGAACAGCATATCACTTCGTTACTGCCGGCTTCTTTACCATGTGCCCTGCGTCTATTCCGTTATCCGGACGGACGAGGATTACGAAGCGGCAAGAAAAGATGATGCGGTCGTAGTATTTGAAGGAATTGAGCCGGGAGAATAAAATGACCAGCAGGAAGAATGCATCGCCGATTGGGGTATTTGATTCCGGTATCGGCGGACTTACGGTAGTAAAGGAAATCATCCGGTGTCTTCCGGATGAAAATATCGTTTATTTCGGCGATACGGCCAGGGTGCCGTATGGCAGTAAATCCAGAAAAACGGTACTCACATATTCCCGGCAGATCGTTGAGTTTTTAAAGACCAAGGACGTTAAGACCATCGTGATCGCGTGCAATACCGCCAGCTCCCTTGCTCTGGGAGAACTCGAAAAAGAGGCGGATCTGCCGATCATCGGTGTGGTAAAGCCGGGTGTAAAAGCCGCGCTGGACATCACCAGAAACGGCCGGATCGGCGTTATCGCGACGACGAGCACGATCGGCAGCGGCCTTTATCCGGAACTGATCCGGCAGGCGGAACCGGATGCGGAAGTATTTGTAAAGGACTGTCCGCTGCTCTGCCCGCTGGCCGAAGAGGGGTGGATCGACGACGAGATCACGGATTCGGTCATCCGGCGTTATCTCGACGAGCTGATCACGAATGACATCGATACCCTCATCCTCGGATGCACGCATTATCCGCTTCTGATCAATGCGTTCAACCGGATCCTCGGCGACAGTATCCGGCTGGTCAATCCGGCTTATGAAACCGCTGTTTCGCTGAAGAATCTGCTTGCGGATGGGGAGCTTGCGAATACCGGGGAAAGCAGGCCGGAGTATTCGTTTTATTCGAGTGATACGACAGACCGCCTTCTGTCATTTGTGGACACGGTCCTCGGATGCCGGATCGCGGATTCCGGCCAGATCTTTATAGAAAAGTATTGATCATCGACGGAAAACGATAAGGAAGACCTTCATTTCAGGGTGAAAATATGGATAAAGAAGTAATGATAAGAATCAACGGAATGCAGTTCACGGATATCGGCGGGCAGCAGGAGCCTGTGGAAGTGATCTCTCCGGGTAAGTATTATTTTAAGAACGGTCACCACTATCTGCTCTTTGAAGATGTAGAGGACAATTACAACAACAAAAGTGAGAACCTGATGAAGTTCAGGGATTCTTACCTTGAAGTGACCAAAAAAGGTTCGGTGAATGCACGCCTGATCTTCGAAAAAGACAAGAAGACCAAGTCGCAGTACGGAACTCCTTTCGGAATGCTTAATATAGGGATTTCCACGACAGCCGTGAATCTGAAAGAAAAGGAAGATTCAATCGAAGTCACGGCGAACTACGCACTGGAGATCAATGATGCTTTTATTGCAGACTGCAGCATTTCTCTGACGGCGCAGTCCAAAGCAGCCGATCTCGGACTGACTTCCTGAAGAGGAGCCGGATCTTACATCTGTTCAAGCATGGAAGTGATGACCTGACGGAAGTGTTCGCCCGGATGTTTTTTCTGTTCATCCTCAAGATCGTTAAAGTAAACGGGCGGACCGTAGCACAGGGTCACGCTCGTTTTTTTGAGCCAGGGAGAATGTGCTTCCCAGATATCATCGATCTTTTTCAATGCAACGGGAATGACCGGGCAGCCGGTTTTGGAAGCCAGCTTGAAGCTGCCGTCCTTAAACTCGTTCAGCGGAAGCAGGCCGGGCTCCTTATTCCTCTTCCCTTCCGGGAAGATAAAGATGGAGATCCCCTGCTTCAGACGGGCGATCCCGTCGAGGATCATTTTTACGGAAGCTTTCATGTCGCTCTGATCAAAGAAAAGGCACATCATCATGTCGCCCCACAGGCCGAACAGGGGAATGTTCCGCAGGTCAGCCTTGGCAATATAGCAGGTGGTGTTTTTACAGAGGGTATAGGTCAGGATGATGTCGAAGTAGCTGCGGTGATTGCCGATGTAGACAACGGCCTGGTCGGCAGGAACGTTTTCAAGACCCTTCACCGTGATATCGGTTCCGGCTATCTTCACCAGCACCCTGAAAAAGCAGGAGATCCAGGCCCTTGCGGTCTTTTCGGCCTTCCAAGGGTCTTTCTTATGAACGATGACCATATAGATCATGGCGGGGATCGCCGCGATGACAAACAGCACAAGCCAGATCAGGGCTATAATTGTTCTCATACCGTACCTCGATAATCCATGGATGGGCCTTGGGCGGCATCCGGTTTCATCCGGACAGTTCCGGATACGCAGATTTTAACATAATTGCGGTAAGCGGTCAAAAGATGGAAAAAATAAAAAAGAAAGCACACGCGAAAATCAATCTTACACTGAAGATTACAGGACGAAGGGAAGACGGATATCACGAACTGGATATGATCTTTCTGGAACTGGAGCTGTCGGATGATATAGAAATCAAAAAGACCCCGGAAGGCATCCGTCTCACCTGCAGCGACGTTTCGCTGCCCACTGATGAGGGGAATCTTGCATACCGTGCGGCCCGGCTGATGATGCAGGAGTACGGCATCGGAAACGGGGTTGACATAACGATCGAAAAAAGAATCCCCGCCCAGGCAGGCCTTGGCGGAGGAAGCAGCAATGCGGCCTGTGTCCTGAAATGCATGAACGAACTGTTTGAACTGAACCGGTCCGATGAAGAACTGGAAAAGCTCGCGGTCCGTCTGGGCGCGGACGTTCCGTTCTTTATAAAGGGCGGCCTTGCACGGGCAAAGGGGATCGGAGAGGAACTCGAAGATCTCGGTGTTTTTCCAGAGTGGCCGATCCTGATCGTCAAGCCGGATATCTCTGTTTCCACACCCTGGGCATATCGTGCTTTTGACGAAATGAAGAAAACGGATGCCCCGGTCGATCCGGAGGCAGCATTAATGGCTCTGCGGTCCGGAAGCATCGGAAAACTGGCCGAAGTCCTCGGCAACGATCTGGAAGCGCCGGTGATCCGGGAATTTCCGGTCATCGGGGAGATCAAAAAGAAAATGACGGATCACGGCGCGGCTGCCGCGATGATGACCGGCAGCGGCTCGGCTGTATTCGGCCTGTTTGACAGCATGGAAAAAGCGGCTGCCTGCGCAGCCGCGATGGAAGAAGTATCATTCATAACGAAGGGCGTCGATCGGGTTCAGGTTTGAAGCCTTAAAGGACGGTGCCATGCCGAAGATGATCCCGATCGCCATCGAGAAGAGCACTGCCACGAGGATCGACGGGATGCTGATCGATACGGGGATCAGCGCCACCTTGGAAATGATCTTCGAGAGCAGGATCCCGGCCAGGACGCCGAGAATACCGCCGATTCCGCTCAGAATCACAGCCTCTGTAAGGAACTGGGAGCGGATACGGCGTTTTTTTGCGCCCAGCGCTTTCTTCAGCCCGATCTCCCGGGTCCGTTCCGTAACGGAAACCAGCATGATGTTCATTACGCCGATACCGCCTACGAGCAGTGAGATCGAAGCGATCCCGATCAGAAGAATGTTTGCGGAAGCGGAAAGCTGCTGCAGCTGGCTTGCCTCCTGCGCCAGGTTCGTGCTCTGATACTTGATCGTGCTTTCGGCAGGAACGCTTAAATACATGTTCAGAAGATCCGCCGACTGTTTTCCCACAGCCGTCATATCATCCGTGGATGCGGCCTTGACGATCGCATTGACGGGCTCATCGTAGCCGAAAACGATCGGCCAGACCTGCTTCGGAATATAGACGGTACTGACTTCCGATTCCGAATAGGTGTAATAATCCTCCATGGAATTGATGACCGGCTCAAACTCGCTTTTTTTATCCACGACCCCGACGACCGTAAAAGGTTCGCCGTTGATATCCAGCGTTGTTCCGATCGCTTCTTCACCGTCGTAACCGGAGGTCAGGGCTTCCTTGTTGATGATCGCAGCTTTTTTCATGCTCTTTAGGTCGCCGGCGGAAAAGCCGCGGCCTTTGATCACCTGCAGCCCTTTGGTTTCAAAGTACGCGGAATCAATGCCCATGACCGAGCAGCCGTTTAAATGACGGTTGCGGTAGAAGATGCTGTCCGCATACTGACGCTCGTGATAGAGAGAAGCATTGACGGCTCCTTCGATCGACAGCAGCTCCTCCCGGATGTCTTCCCCATAGGGCGGAATGCCTTCCGGTATGGCGGCATAGGAAAAATCTGCTTTCCAGCCGTCCTGATACAGTTCGACGGTTATCGTATTGGTCCCGTCACCGATCAGATTGTTTTTGATCTGGTCATTCGTGCCCTTGATCGTTGAGACCACGGCGATGACAGCGGCAATTCCCACGATAATACCAAGCATCGTCAGGAAGCTGCGCATCTTATGAGACCATATTCCTTTTAATGAAAGACGGATATCTTCGATCATAACTGCTCCGTATTAATAGATCATTTCTTCTGAAATCTCGGTCGCCGCGCCGTCGGTCACACCGGTCCCGTAGGGGAAGGCAATGTATTCATCCTGCGTCAGCCCGCTTTTGATCTCGGTATAGCTGTTCCACAGGGAGCGGCCGGTGAGAATGTATTCTTTTTTCAGCGAACCGTTACTGTCTTTATAAATATAGCTTCCGCGTTCGTCGCTTCGAACGTAGCTGTTCGGAATAAAGAAAGTTGAGGAAACACCGCTGTCATCCGCAGCGGGATGCACTTCGCACATTTCTCCGATACGCATTTCGATATCCGCTTCGTTGACTACCGCCGAAACCGGATAAGTTGAAGTGTTCGGATTGGAATCGCTCCAGCCGGCAAAGTCCGTCGCCGGAGAAGTGCCTTTTTCGGTAACGGTTGCGGTAAAGCCCGCCCCGCTCTCATAGGCCATGCCCGTAAGCATGTCATCCACGCTGATCTTTCCCAGATCCAGTTCGTTTACATAGACCGTGATCATGTAGTTTTCGGTTCCTTTTACGGTAATGATCGTTTCACCGGCGGCGGTTTCCGCCGGATCGTGCGCTTCGGTGACCGTTCCGCTTATGGCGGCCAGGACTTCTCCGTTTTCGCTGATCAGCAGGTCCTGCGAAAGCGTAAGCCTTGCGGATTCGAGGTCGATCTTCAGCCGGTCGACCTCAGCCTGCGTATCCCGGACCATCTGGGCAAGCTGCGCGCTGGTATACATGTAGTTCTCGGAAGACGGGTCGTAATCCGGAAAATGGTAGATGGTCTCGTACCGTTCATACATGTACGGAATGCAGGAAGAAAAGCGGCCGTAATAAGCAGGGGAACTGCCGGAGGCCACATCGGCTCCTTCTCCGTTAAAGGAAACGATCTTTGAAAGGTCCCAGTCTTCTTTCAGCGGATCTGTCTTTACTTTTATATAGAGGTCTGTTCCCGGCACCGGAGTGACGGTGGGCACAGGAGTATCGGTGGGCTTCGCGGTCGGCTCAGGCGTGACCGTGGGCTGCTCCGTGGGCACAGGAGTATCGGTGGGTTCCGCGGTCGGCTCAGGGGTTATGGTGGGCTCTTCCGTGGGCGCAGGAGTATCGGTGGGTTCCGCGGTCGGCTCAGGCGTTATGGTGGGCTCTTCCGTCGGCTCAGGTGTGACTGTAGGCTCCTCGGTCGGAACGATGGTCGGATCCTCTTCGCCGTTATCGAGCAGCACGTATTGTTTAAAAGCGGAAAACTCCGTACGGGCTGTAAAATTCGCTGCTGCAGGGACCGAAGAAGGATCATAGGGAATATATTCTTCTATATCTTCCGGGATTTCTTTTCCGTTGATCGTATAGGTGCCGAAGCAGGTTTCTTCGTCGTAGAGTTCCAGTGTTGCCGAGAATCCTTTCGAACGAAGAGCCTTCAGATAATCGGTCCGGATGACGGCGTCTGCCGCGCACAGGAACGTTTCATTGTCGGCTTTGCAGTCGGATGCCGTAAGGGTCTTGACCAGTTTGATCGGTCCGTGATCGATGGTCTCTTCGTATCCTTCCGGCATATATTCGCTGGGGATCAGGCTGTTGTAATGCTCGATCTGACGGTTCGATTTGTCGATGCGGTTCTCCAGCAGAGCGATCCGCGTACGGTCGGAATCGATCGAAAGGGCAAGGGAAGTCTGATCATAAGTCAGCAGGACATCGCCTTCTTTGACGGTATCTCCGGCGGATACATTGACCGCGGAAACCAGGCTTTCCTTCAGGACGACATTCTGGATCCGTCCTCTTGATACAGAAGCGCTGTAGCCGGCGGATTCTTCGTAATCCGGCATGGCCATCATGCTGACCGGGTAAACGCTGATGACTTTTGTGGTATTTTTTTTATACAGCCGGTAGCAGACAAATACGACGGCTGCAGCGATGACTGCAAGGATAAGGATCGTGCGCAGGAGTTTTTTCTTATTCATGGGCCGGCCCTCCAAAGAAATCCTTCCCTTCGGAAAGGCGGCCGTCCCGGATCAGCATCCGGCGTTTGGCACAGTCAGCGATCTCCGGTTCGTGGGTGATCATAATAATGGTCACGCCTTCATCGTTCAGTTCGGAGAAAAGTTCCATGATCTGTCTGCCGGACGCGGTATCGAGCGCACCGGTGGGCTCGTCGGCGAGCAGGATCGGAGGGCGCATGGCCATGGCCCGCGCGATCGCGACGCGCTGTTTCTGTCCGCCGGAGAGCTGTCCGGGCAGAAAGTCCATGCGCTCCCCCAGGCCCATGCGCGTAAGTGCTTCCGCGGCTTTTTCCCGGCGTTCTTTTTTGCGTACGCCGGCGTAGAGCATCGGAAGGGCAACATTTTCGAGCGCGGTTTCCCGGGGAAGCAGATTGAAATTCTGGAAGACGAAACCGATGGAACGGTTTCGAAGTTCGGCAAGCTGGTTGTCGCTTTTTTCAAATACATTTTCACCGTTCAGGATATAAGAACCGCTTGTCGCCGAATCCAGACAGCCGATGATGTTCATCAGCGTGGTCTTGCCGGAACCGGAGGGCCCCATGATCGCGAGGTATTCGCCCTCTTCAACATCGAGATTGATATCAAAAAGGACCGGTACCTGCATCCTGCCGGTGTCATAGTTTTTATTTATATTCCTGAGACTGATGATCATATTCCGTCCTGAAATACCATGTCCGGTTCCTGTTCTGCCGGTTCGTCCGGAATAATATATTCCGAAGTTGTCGGCGCGCCTTCACGGCAGTAGGAGTCCGGCCAGGCGATATAGTCGTTTCTGGAAAGACCGGAAGAAATCTCATACTGACCGGTTTCTTCAATCGTTCTTCCGAGCTCTACGGAGCGTTTTTCCAGGGGAGCGCCTTCGGAAGCGGCAGCCCAGACAAAAGGACTGTCCGGATCGTCCTGAACGATAAAGCCGCCGTCCAGCCAGATACCGTCCGCTGTGATATCAGCGCCGGTGTCCGGTTCGATCGTCACATGCTGGCCGAGCATCAGGCCTTCTGTGGAATCCAGATCTACGAAGAACGGATATTTGGAGGCCTTTTCCGAGCCGCTGTCATAAACATACATATTCTGATTTCCGGTTTCGTTGGTCTGGGTGTCGATCGACGAGATCGTTCCAGACCACTGGTCGTCGTTGATCCGGGACCGTACAAGGACCCTTTCGCCGACCGATATTTCGTAAATGTTTGCTTCGGTGATCGTTCCCCTGATGCGGAAATCGCCTTCTGCGGTGATGGTGATGAAGGTATTGTCCGGATTCCCGCTGCTGTCGAGGTTTGTGCCGCTGATGAGGGCATCCGGATCCGCGATCTTTTTGACCGTTCCTTCAAACGTTGAAAGGACCGTGGCATTTTCGATGGATGTTTCTTTTTTCAGGATCTCGGCCTGCTTGGTTTTGATGTCGTACTGCTTCTGCGCGATATCGGTCTGCAGCTCGGCAATCTGTGTCGAGTAATCCAGTTTCTCGGAATCGGGCGCCTTTTCCATAAGTTTGGAGAGTTCACCGATCTGGGCGGTGTTGGTTTCCACTTCCATGTTATATTTCTGGATTTCCAGATTCAGCTGGTCGATCTCCAGAGAGATGCTTTCCGTATCGTAAGTGAACAGAGGATCGCCGACATTTACATGATCGCCTTCGGCAACCAGCACTTCCTTCAGCTTATAGGAGGTGTTGAATTCGACTTTTTCGGATTTCTGCGTGTCAACGACGCCGTTGTAACGGTTGCCGTATCCTCCGTAGGACTGCAGCGAACCGACAAGCTGGACGTAGATCTTGTCCTGCGTGTCCGCCGGGCTTTTGCTGAATACAAAATGATAGATCGCCCATCCAGCCGCACCGATCGCCAGAAGTACCAGGATGATTGCCAGAATTCTTTTTTTCATAACAGGAACTCACTCAGTTTGAATTATTAAAAAGGGAGAAGCGTTCCTTCTCCCTTTGTGATCAGATTTCTCCGCGGCCTTTTTTAAGCAGTGTATCCAGTTTGGACTCTTTCTTTTCCTTGCCCTTTTTCTTTGAAGTAAGAGAAGTTCTTACACCGCGGACGTCGATGATATACAGGCCGCTGACCGTGGCTTTGATCTCGGTCTTCAGCGGGATCTGGTCGAAGATGCTGTCATCGGCTATAAAAGTCATGATCCTCGGCCCGACTTTGGCCTTTACGATCGGAAAACGACGCCACCGGAGGTACCACGGGACCTGGTCTACGACCATTTGCGGCATTCCGGCTTTGGTGATCCGCAGCTTTTTCTTATCGATAACCAGCATGGAAAAGGTCTGCTTGGTGGCATCGATCTGTTTCTGCTGTTCGTCCGCCTTCTTTTTGTTCCTGCGGTACAGGAAGTACATGGTAAGACCGCCGGCTGCGACGATCGCCAGAATGATGATTAAAGTACCCCACCAGGGCATGGCTGATTACCTCCGTCAGACTGTTCCGGGAAAAGCTTTCCCGTCTTCAGTATTCTTATTATTACAATATACGTTACCGACGTATTTTATCATTACGGTACGTAAAAGGCAAGGGCAAAAAGCCGCCGCACGGAAGAGTGATGAGCAGCACTGCATCGGAAGGATGCGGTGAAAAGGAAAGTGCATCGGCTTGACGCGGCCCGGCCCGGGTGAGATACTGTTTGATAACATTGAAAAACCATTAGTATATACAACAGGCAGGAAGCCTATGCCTTCCGGACGGAGGAGACCGACATGTTCCGGCTGTGGGGAAGAATCTTCAGGAATACACACATGATAAAAGATATCGTCATCGAAAGAGAGGACGATACCCGGACGCACCGCGTCCTCGGTGCAGTAGATGAGATCTGCCGGATCTGGGATCTGGGCCGGCCGGTCTGGCTGGATTCAAACATTGCGGATTTTAAGAAACGGTCAAAAACACGTTTTACCCGGGATAATTTTATTGAACAGATCGAATTTGACTATCTGGAGATCCAGGTGATCGAGGAGTGAACGCTCCGTAAAAAAAGTCCCGGAAAGTATGGAAAAGAATTTCCAAATAGTCTATAATCGTCCATATATGTGTAGCGCGGGGCATGCCCCGTAAAGAAGTATCTATAAGGAGCAGGCAAATGTCAGCAATTAAAGAACTTTTAAGAGCGGAAGCGGACGGATCTCTGTCATTCGGGGATTATGAACTTCCGGAAAAAACAAAGCTTTCTGATTTCAGGCATGAAGGAGATATTTACAAAGTAAAAACTTACGGCGAGATTACAAGACTGGAAAAGAACGACTCCCTGGTCTACGAATCCGTACCGGGAACGGCAGTAACAAACCTTCAATACACCGGAGATGAGGTTTCGTTCACCGTTGAAGGAAAAGAGGATGCGGACATCACGCTCGGGCTTGCGGAGGAAACCGCCTACGAGATCATCGTCAACGGCGAGTCCGCCGGCGTAATGACAACAAACCTTGGAGGGAAACTGAGCTTCGGGGTTGAATTATCGGAGGGAGTTCCGACCGGCATAGATGTAAAAGTCAAATAAGATACTTTGCAGGCTGCCGTTCAACCGGCAGCCTTTTCAAATTAAAATGGCAAAAGACAGGAAAACAGTTTTCTTCTGTCAGAACTGCGGGTACGAAGCCCCGAAATGGATGGGGCAGTGCCCCGGATGCCGGCAGTGGAACACTTTTGTGGAAGAAGCGGCAGCGCCGAAAAAGGAATCAAGGGATCCGGGCGGCAGAAAAGCCGCGCCCCTGGCGCTTTCACAGATCGATGAAAAAGAATACGGCAGGATGAGTACGCATATTGCGGAACTCGACCGTGTCCTGGGCGGGGGCATCGTCCCCGGAGGGCTGATGCTGGTCGGAGGCGATCCGGGGATCGGAAAGTCTACCCTCCTTCTTCAGGTATGTCAGAAGATCGCTGCGGAAGGAAAACCGGTGCTTTATGTTTCCGGAGAGGAATCACCGCACCAGATCCGGATGCGTGCGGCACGGATCGGGGATTTTACCGATGATCTGAAGCTTCTCTGCGAGACCGACCTGGATCATATCCGGGCCTGCATTGAAAAAGAAAAGCCTGCACTCTGCGTGATCGATTCCATACAGACGATGTATACCGATACGGTTTCTTCGTCGCCGGGCAGTGTTTCACAGGTCCGGGAAGCGACGGCGGTCCTGCTTCAGATCGCAAAAGGCGGACAGATCCCCGTGTTCCTGGTCGGCCACGTCACCAAGGACGGAAATGTAGCCGGGCCGAGAGTACTGGAACATATGGTCGATACGGTGCTTTATTTCGAAGGCGACCGTCATGCCTCCTACCGGATCCTGCGCGCGGTAAAAAACCGTTTCGGCTCGACCAATGAGATCGGCGTGTTCGAGATGCGCGAGGAAGGGCTGGCGGAAGTGCCGAATCCTTCGGAGTACATGCTGGACGGCCGGCCGGAAAACGCTTCCGGCTCCGTGGTAGCCTGTTCCATGGAAGGCTCGCGCCCGATCATGATCGAGATCCAGGCGCTTGTCTGCCGCAGCAATTTCGGGCTGCCGAGAAGGACGGCCAACGGAACCGATTACAACCGCGTCAGCATGCTGATGGCTGTACTGGAAAAGCGCGCGGGGCTTTCGCTTTCTTCAAGCGATGCCTACGTGAACATTACCGGCGGGATCAAAATGACCGAACCGGCCGTGGACCTGGCGATCCTGCTGGCGGTAGCGTCCTCCTTCAGGGATTTTGTAGTGGATGACAAAACCGTGGTTTTCGGAGAGGTCGGTTTAAGCGGAGAGATCCGGTCGGTGAACATGGCCGAACAGCGCATAAATGAAGCGAAAAAACTCGGATTCGAAAAAGTGATCCTGCCGAAAAGCTCGATGCGTTCGTTAAAGGGAAAGAAGATCGAAGGGATCGAACTGATACCCGTATCCGATGTGCACAGCCTGATCGCGCTGTTCCGGTAAAATATTAGAGTAAATCAAACAGATTTAAACTGTCTTTATGCAGGAAAAACATAAAATTGAGGGAGACTCTGGAAATGGCAAAGAATAAGAAAAAAGTAGAAGCAATCACATCGATGGAAGAGGATTTCGCCCAGTGGTATACCGATGTCTGTACCAAAGCCGAACTGGTAGGGTACACATCCGTCAAGGGATGCATGGTCATCAAACCGGCGGGATTCGCGATCTGGGAGAACATGAAAAACGAATTGGACAGACGGTTCAAGGCGACGGGCGTGGAAAACGTCTATCTTCCCATGTTTATTCCGGAGAGCCTTCTTCAGAAAGAAAAGGACCATGTAGAGGGCTTTGCGCCGGAAGTAGCCTGGGTGACGCACGGCGGACTGGAGGAGCTTCAGGAGCGTATGTGCGTGCGTCCGACTTCAGAGACGCTGTTCTGCGATCTTTACGCAAAAGATATCCAGTCTCACAGAGATCTTCCGAAGCTTTACAACCAGTGGTGTTCCGTAGTCCGCTGGGAAAAGACTACGAGACCCTTCCTTCGTTCGCGCGAATTCCTCTGGCAGGAAGGCCATACGGCCCACGCTACGGCCGAGGAAGCCGAGGAGCGCACGATCCTGATGCATAATATCTATGCGGACTTCTGCGAGGAAGAGCTGGCGATTCCGGTGATCAAGGGCAGAAAAACAGATAAGGAAAAATTTGCCGGTGCGGAGGCGACCTATACGATCGAGTCCCTCATGCATGACGGAAAGGCGCTGCAGTCCGGAACCAGCCATAACTTCGGTGACGGTTTCGCCAGGGCTTTCGGCGTCCAGTATACCGATAAAGACAACACCCTGAAATACGTACATCAGACCTCCTGGGGCTTCACCACGCGAATGATCGGCGCGGTCATCATGGTCCACGGAGACAATTCCGGGCTGGTTCTTCCGCCCAGGATCGCACCCACCCAGGTCATGCTCATCCCGATCCGCGACGATGCGGAAGGCGTCATGGACGCGGTCAATGCACTGGAAGCAGGCATTAAGGAAAAAGGCATCCGGGTCAGAAAAGACCTTACCGACAAGAGCCCGGGCTGGAAATTCTCCGAGCAGGAGATGCGGGGCATTCCGCTTCGTATCGAGATCGGCCCCAAGGACGTGGCTGCCGGCCAGGCCGTCCTGGTAAGAAGGGACACGGCGGAAAAGATGATCGTTCCGCTGGATCAGATCCCCGAAAAGGCCGCGGAACTGATGGAAACGATCCAGAACGATATGCTTGCAAGGGCAAAGGCGCATCTGGAAAGCCATATCTTCGATGCCCGCACCTATGAAGAATTCAAGGATATTGCCGACAACAAACCGGGATTTATCCGTGCGATGTGGTGCGGCTGCCGTGAATGCGAAGAAAAGATCAAGGAAGAGACCACCGTTACCTCCCGATGCATCCCGAATGAACAGGAAAAGCTTGCGGATACCTGCATCTACTGCGGAAAGCCGGCAGTTAAAATGGTCTACTGGGGCAAAGCCTATTGATCTTTCCGGGATTTCCCGGCCCCGGCGGCAATGCGTTCATTACGAATATGCAGCTTTGGCATTAAAACAGTACCCGAATCACAAAGGGAGTTATAAAAATGTTCAGAGAACATACCCGAAAACTGGTCCTGGAGGACGGACAGGAGTATTACGGCCATGCGTTCGGCGACAGCGGAAGCAAGGTATGTGAACTGGTGTTCAATACTTCCATGGTCGGATATCAGGAAGTGATCTCCGATCCTTCCTATACGGATCAGGCTGTTGTCATGACCTATCCGCTGATCGGGAATTACGGCCTTGCAGATGATGATTATGAGACCAAGATCCCAACGATCGGAGCGCTGGTCGTCCGGGAATATAATGACAGCCCGTCCAATTTTCGTGCGACAAAGACGCTGGCGGAGGTCATGCGGGAATATAAGATCCCGGGGATCCATGGGGTCGACACCCGGAAACTGACACGGTCCATCCGTGATTTCGGCAGCCGGAAAGGCCTGATCACCGACGCGGATACTTCGAAAGAAGAATGCCTGCGCATCCTGGGTGAAACAGAGCTTCCGCACAATGCAGTCTCACGCGTGAGCTGCAAAAAGGCCTGGATCGCGGACGTCAATGTTCCGGGAAGGCCGAAATACAACATTGCCGCGATCGACTGCGGCATGAAATTCAATATCATCCGGTCACTGAATCACCGCGGCTGCCGGGTCACAGTCCTGCCCTGGAACACGCCTGCGGAAGTGATCGAGTCCATACAGCCCGACGGGATCTTCATCTCCAACGGACCCGGAGATCCCGAGGATGTTCCAGAAACCATCGAAACCATCCGGACGCTGATCGGGAAGTTCCCGATCTTCGGCATCTGCCTGGGGCATCAGATCATTTCCCTGGCCTATGGCGCAAAAACCTATAAACTGAAATTCGGTCACCGCGGCGGAAATCATCCGGTGCGGAATCTGGACACCGGAAAGATCGAGATTACTTCGCAGAACCACTCTTACGCGGTCGACGCGGAAAGCCTTGCGGGGACGCCTCTTGAAATAACACATGTCAACCTGCTGGACCAGACGATCGAAGGCGTGCGGTGTGAAAGGGACAACGTGTTCAGCGTGCAGTATCATCCGGAGAGCGCTCCCGGTCCGCAGGACAGTACCTATCTTTTCGACCGGTTTATTGAGATGATGGAGAGGTGCAGAAATGCCTAAAAGAAAGGATATCAATAAGATCCTCGTGATCGGTTCCGGACCGATCGTCATCGGCCAGGCGGCCGAATTCGACTATGCCGGGACACAGGCATGCCTCGCTCTGAAGGAAGAAGGCTACGAAGTCCTTCTTTGCAATTCCAACCCGGCGACCATCATGACGGATACGTCCATTGCGGACAAGGTCTACATGGAGCCGCTGACCCTGGAATACGTTGCCAAGATCATCCGTCACGAACGGCCGGATGCGATCCTTCCCGGGATCGGCGGCCAGACCGGACTGAATCTGGCTATGGAACTGAATCAGAAAGGCGTGCTGAAAGAGTGCCGCGTAGAGCTTCTGGGCACTCCGGCCGCAAGTATCGAGCAGGCCGAGGACAGGGAACTTTTCAAGGAACTCTGCACAAAGCTGGGAGAGCCGGTACTGCCTTCCGATATTGCGAACAGTGTGGAAGAAGGGCTGGAAGTCGTTAAAAAGATCGGTTATCCGGTCGTCCTGCGTCCGGCGTTCACCCTTGGCGGGACCGGCGGCGGTTTTGCGGAGAACGAAGAGGAGCTTCTGCCCCTGCTGAAAAACGCACTGTACTTATCTCCGGTGACCCAGGTGCTGATCGAAAAGAGCATCAAAGGCTTTAAAGAGATCGAATATGAAGTCATGCGTGACAGCAACGACACGGCGATCACCATCTGCAACATGGAGAACCTGGACCCGGTCGGCATTCACACCGGGGATTCGATCGTTGTCTGCCCGTCGCAGACACTGACCAATAAAGAATATCATATGCTTCGGGACAGCGCGCTGAAGATCATCCGCGCGTTAAAGATCGAGGGCGGCTGTAATGTCCAGTTCGCGCTGGATCCGAATTCGTTCCAGTATTATTTAATAGAAGTAAACCCGAGGGTTTCCCGCTCCTCCGCACTGGCCTCCAAGGCAAGCGGCTATCCGATCGCGCGGGTTTCGGCCAAGATCGGGGTCGGGATGACGCTCGACGAGATCGCCATTGCCAACACGCCGGCTTCCTTCGAGCCTTCCCTGGACTATGTCGTGACCAAGATGCCGCGGTTCCCGTTTGATAAATTCAAGGACGCGGACACTTCGCTTTCCACGCAGATGAAGGCCACCGGCGAGGTCATGAGCATCGGCCGTACCTTTGAAGAGAGCCTCCTGAAGGCCATCCGTTCGCTGGAGATCGGATTCTTCCATCTGCTCGACCGCCGCTTCGATCCGCTGACGCCCGAGCAGCTGATGGATTTCATCAAGGTCGGTACGGAAGACCGCATCTACGCGATCGCAGAGCTCCTCTGGTGGGGCTGTGACGTGGACAGCATCGTCAAAGCCACCGGGATCGATAAATTCTTTATTGATAAATTCCGGAATATCGTGGAAGAAGAACGCGATATGAAAGCAACGGTCGGTGACCTGAAGGAGCTGGTCACGGCCAAGCGCATGGGCTTTTCGGACAAGGAAGTCGGCTACCTCTGGGGAATGACGGAGCGTGAGGTCTATGACCTCCGCATACAGAACGATATCCATCCGGTCTACAAGATGATCGATACCTGTGCTTCGGAGTTCGACAGCTATATTCCGTATTTTTATTCCACCTACGAAGAAGAAAACGAATCCGTCGTTTCCGACCGGAAAAAAGTCATCGTTTTGGGATCCGGACCGATCCGGATCGGTCAGGGCGTGGAGTTCGACTATTCTTCCGTACATGCCGTACAGACGATCAAGGCCTCCGGCTATGAGGCGATCATTATCAACAACAACCCGGAAACGGTTTCCACCGATTACACCTGTTCCGACAAACTCTATTTTGAGCCGCTGACGGTCGAAGACGTTATGAATGTCATCAACCTGGAAAAGCCGATCGGCGTCATCGCGACGCTGGGCGGGCAGACCGCCATCAATCTTGCCGAACCTCTGAAAGAGCACGGCGTAAAGATCATCGGGACGGACTGCGATGCGATCGAAAGGGCCGAAAACCGGGACGCTTTCGAAAAGCTGCTTCTGGAGCTGAATATACCCCAGCCCAAGGGCAGGGCCGTCACCAGCATCGAAGAAGGCATTGCCGCAGCAAAGGAGATCGGATATCCGGTCCTTGTGCGTCCGAGTTTCGTGCTCGGCGGAAGGGCGATGCAGATCGTTGCCAAGGAAACAGACCTTCGGAAGTATTTAAAGACCGCAGTCGAGATCGACGTGGACAAGCCGGTACTGGTTGATAAATACATTCGCGGAAAGGAAGTCGAAGTCGACGCCGTCTGCGACGGGACCGACGTTTTTATTCCCGGCATCATGGAGCTGGTCGAGCGTACCGGCGTGCATTCCGGCGACTCCATCAGTGTCTATCCGCCTTATACGCTTTCGCAGGAGGTCCGGGAGACGATCATAGACTATACGCAGAAACTGGGTCTCGGCATCGGGATCATCGGCCTGTTCAACATTCAGTTCATCGTGGACGGAAACGATGACGTATACATTATCGAAGTCAACCCGCGGTCGTCGCGGACTGTGCCCTTCCTTTCCAAGGCGACAGGGTACACGCTGGCGGACATCGCGACGCTGGTCATCCTGGGCAGGAGCCTGAAGGAGCAGGGGATCACGGAGGTCTATCCGAAGGAAAAAGACCGCTATTATGTTAAGGTCCCGGCCTTCTCGTTCTCCAAACTCAGCGGGATGGATGCATATCTGTCCCCGGAGATGAAATCCACGGGCGAAGCTATCGGTTACGACACCACTTTCCACCGCGCGATGTACAAAGCCATGATCGCCTCGGGAATGAAGCTGCCGAATTACGGCACGGTGGTCGTTACGCTGGCGGACGAAGATAAATATGAAGCGCTGCCCCTGGTGCGCCGATTCTACGACATGGGTTTCAACATTGAGGCGACAATCGGCACGGCGCTGCATTTAAAGCAGCACGGCATCCGTACCAAGATCCGCCGGACACCTTCGGAGCGAAGCCAGGAGATCATTGATATTATTAAAGACGGATACGCCAGCTACGTGATCTGTACCCGTGCGATCCTTTCCGGCGTGCATCACGGCGACGGGGAGGCGATCCGTCATGCTGCGACGCAGAACAACGTCACGATGCTGACATCGCTCGACACGGTCCGGGTCCTTCTGGATGTCCTGGAGGAAATGACGATCGGGGTATCGACAGTAGACGGCCGATGAAGAAGGCGGACCGGAAAGGGCTGGGTCATGAGGTTTGAGACTGTAAAAGAATTCTGTATCGGCCGCGGCATCGCGTACGGACCGGAGCAGGAAGAGCTTTTCGAAAAATATTATGAAATGCTCATCGACCGAAACCGGGTGATGAACCTGACGGCCATTACGGAACGCTGTGAAGTCGAGGAAAAGCACTTTCTGGACAGTATCTCTCTGGCAGACGCAGCGGATCTTTCCGGGGATCTAAGCCTGATCGATGTCGGTACGGGGGCAGGGTTTCCCGGCCTTCCTTTAAAGATCCTTTTTCCGAATCTGAATATCGTGCTCCTCGACTCCCTGCTGAAAAGAGTGGACTTCCTGAATGAGGTGATCGGCGAACTCGGGCTTTCCGGCATCCGGGGGATCCACTGCCGCGCGGAAGAAGCCGCCCGGCAGGGCGAATACCGCGAACGTTTTGATCTGTGTGTATCCAGAGCCGTAGCAGCTCTCCCGGTCCTTGCGGAGTACTGCCTGCCCTTTGTAAAACCCGGCGGACAGTTCATTGCATTCAAGTCCGGGAAGGCAGAGGAAGAGGCAGCTGCCGCGAAGAATGCATTTGATGTCCTTGGAGGGGCGCTTCGGGAGATCCGTTCGTTCTCTTTGGGAAAGACGGAGCTTCAGAGGAGTTTTATTATTGTGGACAAAACCGCGGCTGCACCGGAAAAGTATCCCCGTGCCGCAGGAAAAGTCCGGAAAAAACCGCTGTAACTGCACAACAGCGGCTTTTTTTCAAATCGTTCTTTTGATAGAATATAAAGCAGCAGACGGGCGGCCCGCATCATGTTCCTGCAATCGGTGTCTGCGTCATAATGTCTAAACGACGGAGGTCTGTTATGGGAGAATACAGCAAATACATCAGTGAGCTCAGAAGAAGCGTTCCGACGCCGGACAGTCTGGTCGATCCGGACGGGAAATGCGTCTTCGGCACCTTCGATAAAGAGTTCAGGGATATGGACCTGCTCCGGGCAAAGAAACCGACAAACGCGCCGGATTTTCTGAAGAGCAAAAAGCTTACACTCTGGGAAGCGTGTGAGATCCACCTGGAACACGGCGTTCTGCTTGCCGTAGTCTGCGACATGGGGATCTTCGGACTGAACCTGAATGTTTTCTATGACAAGCGCACGCATGCGGTTTATGAATGGCAGACCAGGGTTCCTTCCAAAGAAGCCGTGATCGCGCCGAACCTTCTGGACGGCAGCATTGCCGAAGTGCTCCATAAAAACGGATATATCCGGTATATCAATAATTTCGAGATCGGCAAAAGCCGGCTTTATGGCAGTCATAAAAACAAAAAAGGCGACTTTATCGAGTATGATTTTGACCTGACGCGGGTCTCGCTCCCGAGCATCGTCAGCATTCCGTTCGGAGAAAACCGGCCGCTTTACAGTCAGAAGGATCTCTTCGCGCCGAAGGGATATCTGGTCATCAACGGGGAAAGAATGGAGACGACCGATACTTCGGCCGCGATCATCGACGACCACCGCGGTTACTATCCCCGTAAGATGCATTATGACTGGGTTACGACCCTCGGACGGGAACTGAACGGAGAGAAAAAGTATTTTGCCTTCAATCTGACCAGAAATCAGAGTATTAATCAGAAGGACTATAACGAAAACCTGATCTGGAAAGAAGGGGAGACCTCGCTTCTTCCGCCGGTAACATTCAAGAGGAACCGGCCGACCAGGAAGTTTGTCGACCGGGCAACCTGGCTGGTGGAAGACAGCCATGACATGGTAAACCTTCGTTTCCGTATAAAGAATATTTTCCGTATGGAACTTCATGCGGCCGTAGTCAAGATCGAATACTATATTACTTTCGGTGAACTGGAAGGATATCTCCGCGATGAGGACGGAGAAAAGATCTGGCTGGACGGACTGATGGGGATGGGCGAAGACAAGACCCTGCTGCTCTGACAGGCGGCAGAGAAAACCCCGGGATGTAAAACAGGCGTTCGGAATACCCGGGCATCGGATCGAAAGGTGTGGCGTTATGAATATTCAGCAGATGAAATATTTTGTAGAGGTGTGCAGGTGCGGCAACATGTCCAAAGCTGCGCAGAATCTCTATATTTCAACGCAGGGACTCAGCATGGCGATCATGAGGCTGGAGTCGGAGTTTTCCTGTCAGCTTTTTAAACGTACCGCAAAAGGTATCCAGCTGAATGAGGAAGGCGCTTTTCTCCTGGAGCACGCGGAACGCATCGTACGGGAAGCGGAACTGTGCACCGAATACTTTGCAAACCGGAATTCCGGTCCTGCGTCGGTGAAAGTAGCCAGCGCGTACGGGGCGCTCTCGGAATTCGCTGCAAATACGATTCAGAATTTTACCGCGGACAACCCGAATGTGAAGATCTCCCTGACGGAGTATATCGATAAGATCTGCGACAGGGTCATTGAGCAGGAGGAGGCCGATATCGGGCTTTCCGTAGGGCCGATCGATGAGACCCGGTTTGATGCGGAGCTTCTTTTCAAACGGCCCATGTGTCTGATCGTTAATAAAGACAACCCGCTTTCAAAGCAGAGCCGGATCCGTACGGAAGATCTGGAAAAGCTGCCGATGGTTATGGTCAACGATGATTTCAAGTCCGCGGACGGCTTCCTGAAGCAGTGCGGGGAGCTTGGCGTAGCACCGCTGCCGCAGATCCGTGTCGGAGAAGTGATCGCCGTACACCGTCTTGTGGCTACAAACAGTATGTATGCCGGACTTTCGGTGGAAACCGTGGCGAAGGCGGTCTCGACCGAAAATACCGTTGCTGTCCCGTTTGAGAATCCTGCATTTACGTGGGAAGTCTACCTTATCACCAAAAAGAACCGCGAGCTGATGCCTTCGGCCAGGGCGCTTGCGGATTATCTGATCGTTTCCTGCAAGAGCGGGAACGAAAGGGCCGCAGTCACGCAAGAAACAATAAACTGAGGAGGAGAGAAATGCCAGAACATAAATTAGATACGATCTGCGTACAGGGAGGATATACACCGGCGAACGGAGAACCGAGACAGATCCCGATCATCCAGTCTACCACATTCAAGTACGATACCAGTGAAGAGATGGGAAAGCTGTTTGATCTGGAGGCTTCCGGCTATTTTTATACCCGGCTTCAGAACCCTACCAATGACTATGTTGCGGCAAAGATTGCCGAAATGGAAGGCGGGACAGCGGGAATGCTGACCAGCTCGGGCCAGGCGGCGAATTTCTTTGCGATGTTCAATATCTGCGAATGCGGCGGACATATCGTATCCTCTTCCTCCATCTACGGCGGCACATTCAACCTGATCAGCGTGACCATGGCGAAGATGGGCATTGAGGCGACCTTTGTTTCGCCGGACTGTACGGAAGAGGAACTGAATGCTGCTTTTCGTGAGAATACGAAGCTTGTTTTCGGCGAGACGATCGCCAATCCGGCGCTTACGGTCCTGGATATCGAAAAATTCGCGAAAGCAGCGCATGCGCACGGGGTTCCGCTTATCGTCGATAATACCTTCCCCACACCGGTCAACTGCCGGCCGATCGAATGGGGCGCTGATATCGTTACGCATTCGACGACCAAATACATGGATGGCCACGGCACTGCGGTCGGCGGAGCGATCGTCGACTCCGGGAAATTCAACTGGATGGAACACGCGGACAAATATCCGGGCCTGTGTACGCCCGATGAATCCTATCATGGCATTACCTATGCGGAGAAATTCGGCCAGGGAGGAGCTTTTATTACAAAGGCGACGGCCCAGCTCATGCGCGATCTGGGCTCGATCCAGTCCCCGTAGCATGCTTTTTATCTCAATTTAGGGCTGGAATCCCTTCATGTAAGGATGGCCCGCCATGTAGAGAACGGCCAGGCGGTGGCCGAGTTCCTGGCATCGCATCCGGCTGTCGAACATGTAAGCTATTCCGGCCTTCCGGGAGACACCTATTATGAGACCGCACAGAAATATCTGCCGAAGGGCGGATGCGGCGTCGTGTCGTTCGAGATCAGGGGCGGCAGGCCGGCTGCGGAGAGCTTCATGAAAAAACTGAAACTGGCGGCGATCGAGACCCATGTCGCTGATGCAAGGACCTGCTGTCTGAATCCGGCAACATCCACGCACCGCCAGATGAACGATGAGCAGCTGAAAGCAGCGGGAATACCGGCCGGACTGATCCGGATCTCCTGCGGACTTGAAGATAAAGAAGACCTGATCAACGATCTTAAACAGGCGCTCGAAGCCTGAACGGAAAGGAATTACCGGACTATGCTTGAGATTAACAATCTGACGAAGATCTACGGGGAAAAGAAGGCCGTAGATGACCTGACGCTCCATATCATGCCGGGCGAGCTGTACGGCTTTATCGGCCATAACGGTGCCGGCAAAACAACGACATTAAAAAGCGTGGCAGGAATCCTCCGCTTTGAAGAAGGAGAGATCCGGGTCAACGGGATCTCTGTGAAAGACAATCCCCTGGAGTGCAAAAGGAATATTGCCTATATACCGGACAATCCGGATCTTTACGATTATATGAGCGGGATCCAGTTCCTGAATTTTATCGCCGATGTCTTTAAGGTCCCTGCAACTGTAAGAGAAGAAAGGATCAACCGGTACGCGGATGCTTTCGGGCTTCGTTTTGATCTCGGCCAGCCGGTCAGTTCCTATTCCCACGGAATGAAGCAGAAGCTGGCGATCATTTCGGCATGGCTCCATGAACCGAAGCTCATCATCATGGACGAACCGTTTGTCGGACTGGATCCGAAAGCGGCTTTCACCCTTAAGGAAATGATGCGGGAGACCTGCAATGCCGGAAACGCGATCTTTTTCTCCACACATGTCCTGGAAGTTGCGGAGAAGCTCTGCGACAAGATCGCCATTATAAAAGAGGGAAAACTGATCCGCGAAGGGACCATGGAAGAAGTAAAAGGCGACGAGTCGCTGGAAGAAGTATTCCTGGAGCTGGAGGGAAACGAGAGTGCTTAAAATACTGATCAAAAAAGAATTCGTTGAATTCGCTTCCTCTCTTTTCCGGAACCGGAGAGAAGGGAAGAAAAAAAGCCGTCTCGGCCCGGCGGGAGCAGTCATTCTTTTTACGCTCATCATGGTCGGGGTCGCCTGCGGCCTGTATGTGTTTACAGGTTCTTTTGCGGACGGTCTGCTGGCGGAAGCCGGAAAGGAACTGGACTGGGTTTATTTTGCGCTGATGGGCATCCTCGCGATCGTACTCGGTACCTTTGGCAGTATTTTCAATACCCTGTCGGCGCTTTATAAGGCGAAGGACAATGACCTTCTGCTCAGCCTGCCGATCGAACCCTGGAAGATCCTGTTCGCAAGGATCGCCGGCGTGTATTTTATGAGCTTCCTGTTTACGGCGATCCTCTGGATCCCGGCCTGTGTCCGCTACTGGACCGTACGGAGCGCGCCTCTGCTTTCGATCGTTTTCGGGATCATCCTCACCTTCCTGATCGCACTGGTCGTCACCGTGATCGCCAGTGCCCTCGGCTGGGTCGTCGCGTCTGTCGGCAGCAGGCTTCAGAATAAAAGCATAGTCACGGTGATCATTTCCCTGCTGTTTCTGGGAATCTATTACTTTTTCATATTCCGGCTGAATACGATTATTACTTCGATCGCTTCGAACATAGGGAGCATCAGCCGCTCAATGCAGGCCGGAGCCTTTCCGATCTATCATCTGGGGCTTGCGGCAACCGGGCAGCCGGTTTCCTTTATCATTTTTGCCGCTATAGCGATCGCGTTGTTCGCGGTCTGCATGATCGTGCTTTCGAGGACCTTTATCGGCATCGTCACCCGGAACAAAGGGCAGAAGAGAGTAGAGTATAAGGAAAAACCGCTGAAGGAAAGCAGCATCAGCAGGACTTTGCTGAACCGCGAGCTGAGACATTTCACCAAGAGCTCCACCTATATGCTGAACTGCGGGCTCGGACTGATCATGCTTCCTGCCGGAGCGGTCGTTCTCCTTGTTTACCGGACCCGGATACTCGATCTTATCGGCTCTTCGTCGGATCAGGCTTCGATCTTTGCCATACTGAGGGTAGGGCTTACCGCCCTGGCCTGTCTGTGCGTCTCCATGAACGTGATCACGGCTCCGTCGATCTCGATCGAGGGAAAGAACATCTGGATCCTGCAGTCGCTTCCTTTGCGGCCGGCGGAGATCCTTCATTCCAAGATCCGGCTGCAGGTCGTGCTGGATCTTTTCCCGGCACTGTTTGCAATCGTGGTGTTCGGCTTTATTTCGAAAGCGGACATCCTGACCTTTATCCTGATGATCCTTACGGTGCTCCTTTTCATCCCGTTTGATGCTGCCTTCGGGCTCAGGCTCAATCTGAAAAGGCCGAACTTCGACTGGAAAAGCGAGAACATACCGATCAAACAGGGAATGCCTGTCTTTATCGCGCTGTTCGCAGGCTGGGGTATCTGCATCGGCCCGGCTCTGCTCTATCTTCTGATCGCACCGGTCTTTCCGGCGCCTGCATTTCTTGCGATCTGCTGTGCAGTGCTTTTCCTGATCCTGATGCTGCAGGAACGGTGGATCAAAGGAAAAGGGACGAGACTGTTTGAAGAACTGGGATGATTTTTGAAGAAAAAAGAACTGCGAATGAGTGAAGAATTCTACAAAGTTATTAAAGTATCAGATAATACCTGGAGCATCGAAAGCGACATGGTCCGTGCCTGGCTCTTTACAGGTTCGGATAAAGCGCTGCTGGTCGACACTGCGAACGTGCACGGAAATCTGGCGGAGGTTGTAAAAGCGATCACGGATCTTCCGGTCATCCTGGTCAACACCCACGCGGACGGGGATCATATCGCCTGCAACGATCAGTTTGAAACGGCCTGGATGCATGAAAAAGAGACGGAGCTGTATTTAAGCCGGGCAGGAGAAGGTTTTGCTGAGCCCGCTGTTCTTTCCGAAGGGGATACCATCGATCTGGGCGGCCGTGTTTTTGAAGTCGTTCATATTCCGGGACACACACATGGCAGCATCGCCCTGCTGGACCGCGAAAACAGAGTCCTGGTGGCAGGAGATACGATCTCGGACCGGCCGGTCTTCCTGTTCGGGGAGGCCCGGGATATCCCGGCATTTCAGAAAAGCCTTCGGCGGTTAAAGGAAATGTCAAAGGATTATGATCAGATCCTGGCGTCTCACGGCAGCTGCTGCGTCGGCCCGGAGCAGATCGGGAACGAGATCGTCTGCCTGGAAGAATGCCTGGCCGGAAAGGTCGCGGCGGAAGAGCCGCCCTTCCCCATCCCTGCGAAGATGTACTGTTCACACGGAGCCGGATTTTATCTGACCCTGTAAGACGGTTGAAATCCTGCACGACACGCTGTATGATCGTTGTGGATTTCTGCAATGATCTGAAAGGGATGAAGCGGTGAAGATACACGGACTGCAAAAACTGACGCTGCTGGACTATCCGGAACATACAGCCTGCACGGTCTTTCTGGCCGGCTGCGATCTGGACTGCCCGTTCTGCCACAATTCCGAGCTGATCGGCGGCGGAGCCCCGGTCCTGATGGAAGAGAATGAGCTGCTTGCCTTTCTGAGAAAAAGAAAAGGGATCCTGGACGGAGTCGCTTTTACCGGAGGAGAACCGCTGCTGCGGCCGGATCTTCCGGACGTCATGGCTGCGATCCGGGAGGAAGGCTTTCAGATCAAGCTGGACACAAACGGATACCATCCGGAGGCGCTGGCGCAGGTCCTTGAAAAAGGCCTTGCGGATTATATAGCCATGGACATTAAGAACAGCCCCGAAAAGTATGCCGAAACGGCAGGGATGGAAACGATGGACCTCGGCCGGATCCGGGAAAGCATCCGGATACTGATCGAAGGCGGCCGTTCGGATTACGAATTCCGGACGACGGTGATCGACCCGCTTCACGATGAGGAATCCTTCCGGGCGATCGGCCCCATGATTAAAGGCGCAAAGAAGTATTTTCTCCAGGCGTTTGAAGACCGCGACACCGTCCGGTTTGCCGGATTTTCGGCTCCTTCGAAGGAGAAAATGGAAGGATATGCGGAACTTGTCCGGCCATACGTGCAAAGTGTAAGGCTTCGGGGCATCTGAGTGTGCAGATGATTTAAAAGTTTCCGAAAAGGAAACAATCCGGTTTAACACAGACACAATATCTTGTGTTTACCAAAAAGTTTTGTTACAACATATTGACTGCCCGTCACGAAAGTGATAACATCATTTTTGCTGACGGCAGTCAGTTTTTTTTGAGAGACTTTAGAAGTAAAAAGAGTATAAAAATAATAAGGTGTTGAGAGGAGAGGTAGTAACATGTATCGGGTAACAAAAAGGGACGGACAGATCGCTGAATTTAACATCGTTAAGATCAGCGAGGCGATCAGCAAGGCTTTTAACGCACTTGGGAAACAAAGCCATCCATCTGTTATCGACATGCTCGCGCTTCGTGTTACGTCGGATTTTGAAGCCAAAATCAAAGACAACCTGATTGCTGTCGAAGATATTCAGGACAGCGTGGAGCAGGTGCTTTCGGAAGCAGGTTACGCAGATGTCGCAAAAGCCTATATTCTGTACCGTAAACAGAGAGAAAAAGTCCGTAATATCGGGTCTACGCTTTTAAACTACAAAGACCTGGTAGACAACTACTTAAAGATCAATGACTGGCGTGTAAAAGAAAACAGTACTGTGACGTTCAGCGTCGGCGGACTGATCCTTTCCAACTCCGGTGCGATCACCGCGAACTACTGGCTGAGCGAGATCTATGACAACGAGATCGCGGAGGCACATCGCTCTGCGGCGATCCATCTTCATGACTTAAGCATGCTGACCGGTTACTGCGCAGGATGGTCCCTGAAGCAGCTGATCCAGGAAGGCCTGGGCGGCGTTCCCGGAAAGATCACATCCAGCCCCGCAGGTCACTTAAGCACACTCTGCAACCAGATGGTCAACTTCCTCGGCATCATGCAGAACGAATGGGCGGGAGCGCAGGCGTTCTCCTCTTTCGATACCTACCTGGCTCCTTTTGTACGCATCGACAACCTCTCCCAGAAAGAAGTCAAGCAGTGCATCCAGTCCTTTGTATACGGCGTAAACACACCGTCACGCTGGGGCACGCAGGCACCGTTCTCCAACATTACGCTTGACTGGGTCGTACCGAAAGACCTTGCGGATCTTCCGGCGATCGTAGGCGGAAAGGAAATGGATTTCACCTACGGAGAATGCCAGAAAGAAATGGATATGGTCAACAAGGCGTTTATCGAGATCATGATCGAAGGCGACGCCAACGGCCGCGGTTTCCAGTACCCGATCCCGACCTACTCCATCACAAGGGAATTTGACTGGAGCGAGACCGAGAACAACAAGCTTCTCTTTGAAATGACCGCCAAATACGGCACACCGTATTTTTCAAACTATATCAACTCTGATATGGAGCCGAGTGACGTCCGCTCCATGTGCTGCAGACTTCGTCTGGACTTAAGGGAACTCCGGAAGAAATCCGGCGGCTTCTTCGGATCCGGCGAATCCACCGGCTCGATCGGCGTCGTTACCATCAACATGCCGCACATCGCATACCTGGCTGAAAACGAAGCGGACTTCTATAACCGTCTCGATAAACTGATGGATATCGCCGCGCGGTCCCTGAAGACCAAGCGTACGGTCATCACGAAGCTTCTGGACAACGGCCTTTATCCATATACCAAGCGCTATCTCGGCACCTTTGAGAATCACTTCTCCACGATCGGCCTGGTCGGCATGAACGAAGCCTGCCTGAACGCGAACTGGCTGAAGATGGATCTGACGCACGAAAAGGCACAGGCCTTTACGCGGGATGTCCTCAACCATATGAGAGATCGCCTGAGCGACTATCAGGAAAAATACGGCGACCTTTACAACCTGGAGGCAACTCCGGCAGAGTCTACGGCTTTCCGCTTTGCGAAGCACGACAAAGAGCAGTTCCCGGATATCATCACCGCGAACGAGAACGGAGCGCCGTACTACACGAACTCCAGCCATCTTCCGGTCGGATACACAGAAGATATCTTCTCCGCACTGGACGTTCAGGACGAGCTTCAGACCCTGTATACCTCCGGAACCGTTTTCCACGCATTCCTCGGAGAAAAACTTCCCGACTGGAAAGCGGCAGCGAACCTTGTCCGCAAGATCGCCGAAAACTACCGGCTTCCGTATTACACTATGTCCCCGACCTATTCGGTCTGCAAGGATCATGGATACATCGCCGGCGAGCAGTACACCTGCCCGGTCTGCGGCGCGAAGACCGAAGTCTACAGCAGGATCACGGGATACTATCGTCCGGTCCAGAACTGGAACGACGGAAAATCCCAGGAATTCAAAGACCGCTGCCTGTACGATGTCGGCCGCTCACACCTGAATCACAACGGACCGCTTTCGGCCCAGGGAATCTTTGAGGAGAAAACTGCCGAAACGATCCCGGCAGAGACTCCGCAGTCGGCAGAAGCCGTACGCCTTTTCGCGACAAAGACCTGTCCGAAATGCAAACAGGCGGAAAAGATGCTGCAGGAAGCCGGAATCGCCTATGAAAAGGTTCTGGCGGACGAAGAAAAAGAGCTTGCTCTGAAACTCGGTATCCGTCAGGCGCCGACCCTGGTCGTCGGAGACGATGAGAATGCTTATAAGATCACAGGCCTGAATGACGTACGGAAGTACATCACAGAGCAGGCACGCAAAATCAGTTAAACAACGGGAGTATTTGTTTATAGATGCAGGGGCTGCCGCAGGACATCCGAACGGATCGCGGCGGTCCCTGAAGTGTTGAAGAAAGGACATTGAGGAGGGTCATATGACGGACATTGCAGTAATCGGAGGAGGAATCGCAGGGCTGACAGCGGCGATCTATGCAGTCCGTGCAGGAAAACAGGTCACGGTGATCGAAAAAGACTGCCTCGGCGGGCAGATCATTTATTCTCCCATGGTGGAAAATTATCCCGGGATCCCCCGTATGTCCGGAGAAATATTCGCGGAACACCTGCAGGAGCAGGCAGAGGAGCTGGGCGCTTCGATCGAATACGGAGAAGTAGTCGAAATAGAGAAGGAAGAGGATCATTTTGTGATCCGCTATGAAGAAGAGATACGATCGAAAGCAGTTATCCTGGCTCTGGGAGCGGCACACAGGAAACTCGGGCTGGAAGGGGAAGAGGATCTGACCGGCTGCGGAGTTTCCTACTGTGCCGTCTGTGACGGGGCGTTCTATGAAGGAATGGATGTAGCAATCGTGGGCGGCGGAAATACCGCGCTGCAGGATGCCCTGTTCCTGAGCAATACCTGCTCTTCGGTTACGGTCATCCATCGCCGCAACGAGTTCCGCGGTGATGACAGGCTGGTCAAACAGCTTGAAAAGAGACACAACGTCCATTATCTGATGAGCCATCTTGTTTCGGGCCTGAATCAGACCGACGGGGAATTCTCCGGGATCACCGTCCGCAATCTGCAGACCGGAAAAGAAGAGCAGCTTCCGGTAAAAGGCCTGTTCGTAGCGGTCGGACAGAGTCCGCAGACCAAAGCGTTTGCCGCTCTGGCACAGACCGACAAAGCCGGCTATCTTGTTGCGGGAGAAAACTGTGAAAGCAGCACACCGGGCATTTTCATCGCCGGAGACTGCCGTACCAAGGAGATCCGGCAGCTGACCACCGCTGCAGCCGATGGGGCTGTGGCTGCCCTTGCAGCCTGCAGTTATATCGGGTGAAGAACAGTTATTTCGCGCTGTAGGTCCTAAGGATCCCGCGCGCGACTTCACCTTTGGAAACGCAGCGGTCCATCGCCTGCTTTTCAATATAGCGGTGAGCCGAAGGCTCATCCATCTTCAGTTCGCCGATCAGCAGCCATTTGGCGCGGTTGACCAGGCGGATCTCTTCCATTTTTTCTTCGATCGAGAGGGTTTTCTTTTCGGTCTGGCGCAGGCGCTCCCTGGCGCTGGCCAGCCAGTTCAGGGCAAGGATCAGGACATTCCGGGAAAGAGGCTTCGGTATTGTAAAGACACCATGCTCTGCAGATTTCTCAAAGATCTCCGTGAGAAGTTCATAGGAGACAGCAAGAAGGACTACCGTTCCCCTTGAGGAGGAGATATCGATTGCGAAGCGGATGCCCGTCTCATCCGGCAGAGGAGAGTTGATCAGGATATGGTCAAAGGACATCTCAGCAGCTGCCCTGCGTGCCTCACTGATGCTTTTTACGGTTCGGACCGGTTCATAACGCGAGTTTTCAAGCAGCGCTTTTACAGCGTCGGTAAAATGATTCGACGCTGATACGATCAGAACGCTGTATGTCCGCTCGCTGAAATTCATGCACCCTCCCCTCCGCAGTAGATCGAAAGGATGCGTCCGGGCAGATGCTCTTTCAGAAAAGTGCCGGACGCCGCGGTGCTGACGGCTTCTTCAAGGCTTAACGGAAGCTTTTCCAGACGGTCACAGACGGAACCCTCCGCAGTGAAAAGGTTAAGATCCACGGCTGCCGGAAGAGGCGTACGGTTTTTAATTCCGTCCAGCGCTGCATAGATGATCAGTGCAAATGCCAGATACGGGTTTGCGGAAGGATCGGGAGAGCGGAGTTCCGCACGTCGGAATTCTCCTTCCGCGGCCGGGATCCGGATCAGCTGCGAGCGGTTTTCCCGGGACCAGGAAATATAGACCGGGGCCTTGCTGGAGCCGAACCGGCGGTAGGAATCCTCCGCCGGATTCAGGAACAGGGTCATTTCCCGGATCCGTTTCATGACGCCCGCGATCATGCAGTGCAGATCTTCCAGGTTTCCGGCAGGATCTACTGAAACATTGATATGAAAACCATTGCCGGGGGCGTCTTTTAACGGCTTGGGTGAAAAATCCGCAAAGACTCCGTTTCGACGCGCAACGGTCCGGACGACCGTATGAAACGTCATGGCGTTATCCGCGGCGGTGACCGCATCGGAATAGCGGAAATCGATCTCATTCTGTCCGGGCCCGGCTTCGTGCAGGGAGCTTTCCGGGTGAATGCCCATCTGCTCCAGCGTCAGACAGATCTCCCGGCGTACATTTTCGCCCCGGTCATCGGGCGCGATGTCCATATAGCCGGCCTGATCGTACGGTTTGCCGGTCGGCTCGCCGTTTTCATCCAGTTCAAACAGGTAGAATTCCTGCTCGGAGCCGAAATAAAAGGTATAGCCGGCCTTTTTGGCATCTTCGGCTGCGCGGATCAGCAGATTGCGCGTGTCGCATTCGAAAGGAGTTCCATCCGGATAGGTGATGGAAGAGTACATCCGCACGACTTTGCCGTGCTCCGGCCTCCAGGGAAGCAATGCCAGCGTGGAAGGATCCGGGTGCAGGAAAAGATCGGAATGAGCTTCGTCGCCGAATCCGGCGATCGCCGAAGCATCAAAAGCGATTCCGTACTGAAAAGCGCGTGGAAGCTCCTCCGGCATGATGGAGATGTTTTTCTGCCTTCCGAATACGTCGCAGAAAGCCAGACGGATAAATTTTACATCTTCTTCCAGAACGTACTGAAGCACTTCATCTTTTGTATATTTCATATCGCAGACCTCATTGCTTTTTTTCTTGCTTTACTATATCACAGCGCTGACGTGATGCATAGAGCCGGATCCGGCGGCAGACAGCAGCTTCTTTCCGCGGACAGTCGCTTCATTTCCGGCAGGTCATCAGCAGATGCTCGGTGGCCATATCATAATAAAGGGTCAGGGAGAGATCCTCTCCGCTGCAGACACGGACAATATCCCGGAATTCACTATCATCCTCAATATATTCGCCCAGATGGTTTGGCAGCGCTGTCAGTTTTTCCGGGAAGAAGCGCAGCGTACTGGCTGTTTCAAACACGGCGGTATAAAGGATGCCTGCTTCGACGAGATCCTGGAAAATGTGACTGCCGTAGCTGAGTTCGGGCATATATCCGGCGCGGCTTTCGGAAATCTCGAAAATCCCGCTGAATTCGCTGATGTCCGAGAATGCGGAAGGGACGCCGAGCTCGGGCGAAGACGTACAGATCCTTCCCGGGGTGAGCAGCAGGAGCTGCAGATCCTTGCCCCGGCAGGCCCAGTTGATCGTGGAGAGGACGGTCTTGATCTTCGGCTTTTCGCGGTAAGGCATGTTGTAATAGGCGATCGGGTCGATATAAACGATCCGGTCCGGAGAGATCTTTCTGGAAAAGCCCATCGACGCACCTTTTGTTTCCATCAGCACTTCGGCATCCGGAATGTTTTCCGGGACCGCGACGGCTTCCCCGTCCTTTGTGAGCTGCAGGGGCCGGCATTGAAGCAGCGCGATATTGTAGTCTCCTTCCGGAGAGATATTGATCGTGTATTCGATATCTACCGGATAGTCATAGGAGGTCTGAAGCAGCTTCAGAAGATCTTTCATGTCCGTCATCAGCGCTTTGTTCCGGACCAGGCCGTCACAGGAAAGGTAGAAAATATCCCGTGGTTCCCCGCGTTCGCGGAAGATACGTTCCGTGTCCCAGTCGTGAGAATACAGACAACGGGTCTGATGGGGCGGAAGCGCCTTCCGGACCAGTTCCGAGTCGAAATTCTGGAGAGGGATCACAGCGTCGTCACGGATCACATCGACCAGCCGCTGGGAAAACTTGTGCCGGTCCGAGGAGGAGGTGCTCAGTGTCTTTTCCGGATTATCCAGCGAAACCACGCGCGGATAGGAACCGGTCCGCCGGTCGACGGCTGCGGTTCCGAGACCGCCTACCAGACGCAGCATGCCTTCTTCCGGCCGGGCCTCCCCCATCCGGTAGGGGCTCATGGAATAGCCGACGCCTGCGGCGGAAGGCATATAAAACCGGTCATAACGCGAACCGGAAACACGCTGGACAAGCAGGGCCATCTGTTCGTCACGGTCCTGCAGGCCGCGGCGTTTTCGGTAATCCAGCGCGGAAAGTCCCATGGTGCTGGCGTATACAGTTCGTATTGCGTTTTCAAATTCTTTCAGCCGTTTTTCCGGCCGCCCGGTGCTTCCGCAGAAAACGGATTCATACTTTCCGGCAAACGCATTGCCGAAGCCGTCTTCCAGAATGGAACTGGAGCGGACGATCACCGGGTCGCTGCCGTAATATTCCAGAAGCTGGCGGAATTCCTCTTCGATCTTCGGCGGAAACTTCCCGCTCATGAGATGATCCGCAAGATCGGGCGCCAGTGTGAAATAGCCTTTTTCCGTTTTCTGACGGATCTTCAGATCCCAGAATCGGTTGTAAACGATGTAGGCATAGAAAACATCCGAACCGATATAAAAGGAATCGTGCGGTTCCAGCCGGTCAAAAAGGTCGGGCCGCAGGTTTTCGGTCAGCTTTCTTGCCAGAAGCATGCCGCAGGCTTTTCCGCCGACCATACCGGTTCCGACCATTCTTGCATGGATGTCGAAATAATCCTGCGGGGTAAAATTCTCTTTGATCAGCTCACGGAGCCGGTCGTCCCGGGTTAACATAATATCGCAGATCCGGCTGCATTCGGTGCTTACATCCATTCCGTTTTCGTATTTCAGACGGGTCAGCTGGAAAAACCGTTCCCAGCTGTCCATGTTCTGATTATCCTTGCGCAGCGCTGCTTCGTTCATCTGGTGATAAAACCGGTTGACCTGCATGCTTTCCGAAAGCACGGAAAAAGTGCCTTCCCCCGGTGAATAAAGATGAGGAAGGAACATGGTTGCGGAGTCACGGTTCCATACTTTTTCCGGACGGACAAAAAGCGGTGCGGGGCTGCCGGGACCCGCGTCGAATACGTCCAGGAAAAGCTGGGTGGTGTCGCGGATCTGGGCAATGGCATCAAAGGCGTGCCGGCCGCGGATGACCGGGAAATAGGCAACGGTATCCAGCTGAAAAAGGAAGGGACAGGTCAGGTGAAAGAAATTGCCCATCATCAGGTCGGTCGACCAGGCTTCCTCCAGTTCGGAAAGACAGTCGAAGACATAGAAGGCGTCAAAACCTTCCTTTTCGATCAGGTTATGTATGCTGATGGTAAAGGTCTCAAAGCGATGGGACAGCTCGATCGGGACGATCTTTAAGCCTTTCATAGGCTCGAACAGCGGTTCGTGCTCCGCGAAACGGACATAGATAAGATTCCGCCCGTCCCGGATCGCCTGCCGGACAAACGGTTCGGCAAACTGTTTAAACTGAGACAGGTCGGATACCCGCCAGACGACGTTATCGCCCAGGCGGATATTGTCGAGTGCGGTATCCATCGCCGGTATGCCCGATTTGATCCGTTCAAAAGGTGCCATGGCGGTGCCTCCTTATAAATTGGTGTATCCTTCCAGATATTCGTCCGCCGCGCGGGCCGCTGTACGTCCTTCGGCGATCGCCGTAACGACAAGGGTCGCGCCGAGACGCATGTCGCCGGCGGCAAAGACCTTGGGGTTTGAAGTACGGCAGGCAGCGTCTCCCAGCCGGCCTTTCTCGTTCAGGCTCAGATGGAAAGCCGCGGCGGTTTTTTCTTCTGCCCCGGCAAAACCGGCGGCCAGAAGCAGCAGTTCACAGGGAATCCGGATCTCCTTCTCCTCCTGACGGACGATCAGACCGCAGAGCTTCCCTTTTTCATCTGTCAGCAGTTCCTTCACTGTACTCAGATACATTCTGGGATCCCGGCCGTAGACCGCTTCGGCTTCTTCCTGGCCATAGTCGGTCTTTTCCTTCGTACTTTTATAAGGCCAGATCCGCTCTGTATCTGCCGGTCTGGGCTTCCGGACCAGCTGCGTGACACTCGCGGCGCCCTGACGGACAGCAGTGGCAACACAGTCTGTAGCGGTATCACCGTTTCCGATGATCACGGTATTCAGTCCTCTGGCGCTGATGACCGGACGGTGAACGGGACCTTTGGCGGAAAGCAGCAGGGCCTTGGTGTTTTCCGTCAGATAATCCATGGCCTGGCAGACCCCCGGTGTTTTTTCGTCGACCGTATCGACCGTACGGGGACGGCGGGCGCCGCAGCAGAGGATCACAGCATCGTATTCCGCAAGCAGCTTTTCGCCCGGCAGGTAGGTACCGATATTGACGCCGGTCCGGAATTCGATCCCCTCCAGCTCCATTTTGCGGATCCGGCGCTCCACGATCGATTTGTCCAGTTTCATATTCGGAATGCCGTACATCAGAAGACCTCCCGGACGAACGTCACGTTCGAAAACCGTGACCGAATGTCCGCGTTTGTTCAGCTGGTCTGCCGCGGCCAGACCTGCCGGTCCGCTACCGACCACAGCGATCTGTCTGCCGGTACGGGCAGCCGGGATTACGGGTTCCATAAGTCCCTGCTCCCAGGCAGCCTCGATCAGTTCCAGTTCGTTGTCCCGGACGGATACCGCCGCTTCCAAAGAATCCATCCCGCAGATGCAGGCGGTCTCGCACAGCGCCGGACAGACCCTGCCGGTAAATTCGGGAAAATTGTTTGTTTTCAGCAGGCGGGAAAGGGCATGAGGCCGGTTCCCGCAGTATACTTCATCATTCCATTCCGGGATCAGATTGTGCAGAGGACAGCCGAATTCGGACTGGCAGAACGGAACCCCGCAGTTCATGCAGCGGCCGCCCTGTTCCTTTCGGACGTCTTCCGGCAGATCTTCATGAAACTCACCGAAATCACGGATCCGTTCGAGCGGAGGAAGTGCCGGCCGGTTTACTCTTTGATATTCCAGAAAGCCTGTCGATTTTCCCATGCCTTATCCCTCCTTTTTCTGCAGTGCATAAAACGCTTCCAGTTCAGCCTGCTCCCGTGGGATGCCCTTTTCCTCCAGCCGGCTGATCGCAGAGAGCATCCTGCTGTAATCGTTCGGTATTATTTTTTTGAAGAGCGGAAGGAAGTCCCCCCATTTTTCCAGGATCTCTTTACCGCGGGGGGAGCCGGTCAGCAGTGTGTGGCGTTCGATCAGGCGCTTCAGCCGGAGTTCATCGTATTTTGCGGTAATGTCCGTCATGGTAACCAGGGCTTTGTTCAGTTTCAGATACAGTTCATGATGCCGGTCCAGGACATATGCCACACCACCGGACATTCCGGCCGCAAAGTTCTTCCCGGTGCTGCCGAGGATCACGGCACAGCCGCCGGTCATATATTCGCATCCATGATCACCGACGCCTTCTACGACGGCTTCCGCACCGGAATTGCGTACGCAGAAACGTTCTCCGGCGATCCCGTTAATAAAGGCTTCTCCGCTGGTCGCCCCGTAGAGCGACACGTTGCCGACGATGATGTTTTCACCGGGATCCAGCCGGCTTTCTTTGGGCGGATGAAGGATCAGACGGCCTCCGGACAGGCCCTTTCCGAAGTAATCGTTGCTGTCCCCTTCCAGACGGATCGTCATTCCCTTCGGAAGGAAAGAGCCGAAGGACTGTCCTCCTCCGCCTTTCGCGTGGATCAGGATCGAATCTTCCGGAAGAGATTCGCCGAATCTTTTGGTGATCTCGGAACCTGTAAGGGTTCCGAAGGTCCGGTTTATACTGGAGACCCGGACATCCAGTTTTGCCGGGGACGCCGGACCGAAAGTTCCTTTCAGCGCCGGCAGAAGAGTACTTTCATCCAGTGTCTTTTCCAGGCAGAAATCATAAAGAGCTTCCGGCTCAAAATGAACGGCGGATGCGGTCCCCGGGTGAAGGATCTCAGAGAGGATCACGGTAGAAGCGCTTCCTTCCATACCGGATCGAACTTTCAGGAGATCGGTGCGTCCGACGAGTTCTTCCACCGAACGGACTCCCAGCTTTGCCATGATCTCGCGAAGCTCTTCGGCAATAAACAGCATAAAATTCACAACATATTCCGGTTTGCCCTGAAAACGGCAGCGGAGTGCCGGATTCTGCGTTGCGACGCCGACCGGACAGGTATCCAGATTGCAGACCCTCATCATAACGCAGCCGAGTGTGATCAGAGGACCGGTCGCGAAACCGAATTCTTCCGCGCCCAGCATGGCCGCGATCGCAACGTCCCGGCCGGACAAAAGCTTCCCGTCTGTTTCCAGGATCACCCGGCTTCGCAGGCCGTTTTCGATAAGTGCCCGGTGTGATTCCGAAAGGCCGAGTTCCCAGGGAAGGCCTGCGTTCCGGATCGAGTTTCTCGGGGCGGCCCCGGTTCCTCCGTCGTATCCGGAGATCAGGACAACACCGGCACCGGCTTTGGCAACACCGCAGGCGATCGTGCCGACCCCGGCTTCGCTGACGAGCTTGACGGAGATCCGGGCATCTTTGTTCGCGTTCTTCAGGTCATAGATCAGCTGGGCCAGATCTTCGATAGAATAGATATCATGATGCGGCGGCGGGCTGATCAGGCTGACGCCCGGTGTGGAATAACGGGTCCTTGCGATCCAGGGATAGACTTTTTTCCCGGGAAGATGTCCGCCTTCGCCGGGCTTGGCGCCCTGCGCCATTTTGATCTGGATCTCTTTGGCGCTGCAGAGGTACCGGCTGGTCACGCCGAACCGGCCGGAAGCCACCTGTTTGATCGCGCTGTTCTTATCGGTTCCGAGCCGTTCGGGCTCTTCACCGCCTTCACCGGAATTGGATTTTCCGCCGAGCCGGTTCATTGCTTCTGCCAGGCATTCATGGGCTTCTTTGGAAATGGACCCGTAGGACATCGCACCGGTCTTGAACCGCCGGACGATCTCAGCTGCCGGCTCTACCTCTTCCAAAGGGATCCCTCCGCTTTCCGGAAAGACAAAATCCAAAAGCCCCCGGAGAGTCTGAGGAGCGCGTTCTTCGTTGATCCGTCTGGTGAAGGATTTAAAACGATCATAGTCGCCTGTCCTTGCAGATTCGCGAAGGTCGAGGATCGTCCGTGCATCGAAAAGATGCTGTTCGGAACGGGCCCCCTCCCGCATTTTGTGAAAACCGACACTGTCAAGCGTCGTATCACAGCCGAAGCCGAGGGGATCAAACGCGTTGCTGTGATGGTATTCAACGGCAGCACCGATCTCTTTTAAGCCGATGCCGCCGACACGGCTGATCGTATGGGTGAAATACCGGTCGATCACATCCTGACGGATGCCGATCGCCTCGAAGATCTGGGCCGACTGGTAGGACTGGATCGTGGATACACCCATTTTGGAGGCAATGTGCACGATCCCGTTTAAGACCGCCATATTGTAGTCGTCGATGGCAGTGTGGGCGTCTTTATCCAGCAGACCGAGCTCAATGCATTCTTCAATACATTCGTGCGCCAGATACGGACAGATCGCCCGGGCGCCGTAGCCGAGCAGAAGCGCAAAGTGGTGAACGTCCCTCGGTTCCGCGCTTTCCAGGATGATGGAAACGGAAGTGCGCTTTTTGGTCCGCACGAGATACTGCTCCATGGCGGAAACTGCCAGGAACGAAGGGATCGCCACGTGGTTTTCATCCACGCCCCGGTCGGAAAGGATCAGTATATTCGCACCGTGTTTATACGCCTTGTCGCACTGGATAAAGAGCCGGTCGAGCGCACGTTCCAGCGGAGTGTTTTTATAATACAGAAGAGATACCGTCTCTACATGAAACCCGTCTTTGTGCATGGCCCGGATCTTCAGAAGATCCGTTCCGGTGAGGATCGGATTGTTGATCTGCAGGACCGTACAGTTCTCCGCGCTTTCTTCGAGAAGGTTCCCGTCTTTTCCGACATAGACGGTCGTATCGGTAACGCATTCCTCGCGGATGGCGTCGATCGGCGGATTGGTGACCTGGGCGAACTGCTGCTTGAAATAGTCAAAAAGCGGAGGATAATGTCCGGAAAGGACTGCCAGCGGAATATCGCAGCCCATCGCGGCAGTCGCTTCGCTTCCGGTCCGGGCCATGGGCAGGATCACGTCCTTGACTTCCTCATAGGTGTAGCCGAACGCGCCGTACAGCCGGTCGCGCTCTTCCTGCGAATGGTGCGGCACCTTGTGATTCGGAATGGGAAGGTCCTTTAACCGGAGCAGATGTTGGTCCAGCCATTCACCGTACGGCCTTCGGGAGGCGTAGTATTCCTTGATCTCTTCATCGTCCAGAAGGCGGCCGTTCTTTGTATCGGCCAGAAGCATTTTTCCCGGACGGAGCCGGTCTTTTTTTATGATGTGCTCTTCGGGAATATCCAGAACGCCCACTTCCGAAGAAAGGATGAGCCGGTCGTCGTCGGTCAGATAATAGCGGGAGGGCCGCAGGCCGTTCCGGTCCAGAACGGCGCCTGCAAGTTCACCGTCGGAAAAAACGATCGCAGCCGGGCCGTCCCAGGGTTCCATCATGGTCGCGTAGTAGTGATACAGGTCTCTTTTTTCACGGGACATGGTCTTGTCGTTTTTCCATGGCTCCGGGATCGTGACCATGACCGCCAGCGGCAGATCCATGCCGTTCATGACCAGGAATTCGATCGTATTGTCCAGCATGGCAGAGTCGGAGCCTTCGGCATTAACGACCGGCAGGATCTTATCCATGTTTTCGCGCATGATCGCGGAGGTCATGGTTTCTTCCCTTGCAAGCATGCGGTCGACATTTCCGCGGATCGTGTTGATCTCCCCGTTGTGGAGGATCAGGCGGTTCGGGTGCGCCCGCTGCCAGGAAGGGGTGGTATTTGTCGAGAATCGGGAATGGACCATGGCTATGGCGGAAGCGCAGTCTTCGCGCTGAAGGTCCTTATAAAAGTTACGAAGCTGGTTCACGAGGAACATGCCTTTATAAACGATCGTGCGGCAGGAAAGACTGACAACATACGTGTTGTCGTTGGACTGTTCAAATTCGCGCCGGGCGATATAAAGTTTCCGGTCAAAAGGAAGGCCTTTGGCACAGCCTTTCGGACGCTCTACAAAACACTGAAGGATGCAGGGCATGCACTCCAGGGCGGTCTGCCCCAGGATTTCCGGAGCGGTCGGGACCTCCCTCCAGCCGAGAAAGCGCATTCCTTCCTTTTGTATTATGACTTCAAACATTTTCCGGGCCATTCCGCGTGCCAGGGCATCCTGGGGGAAGAAGAACATACCGACACCGTAGTCGCCTTCGTCTCCCAGCGTGATTCCGGCATCCGCGGCTGCAGACCTGAAAAACGGATGGCAGACCTGCATCAGTATACCGACGCCGTCGCCGGTACGCCCTTTTGCGTCCTTCCCTGCACGGTGTTCGAGACGCTCTACGATTTTTAAGGCGTCGTCGACGGTCTGACGGGTCTGCCTGCCCTTCAGATCGACAACAGCGCCGATGCCGCATGCGTCATGGGAATCAATGGTTCCGTAAGTAAGCCAGTTGTATTTCATGAGGAATGTTCCGTCCTTCCTGAAATGAAAAGGCGCTCATTTCCGTACAGAAAAGCTTTCTGCATGAAAATGAACGCCTTTGCCCATTTCTGTTTATGCAAGCATTATAACGCTGACCTGCAAAATGTCAATAATTTTTAATTTAAAATAGAAGAAAATGCAGGATTCCAAATAGCAACTTGCATTTTATGCTTGACAAAACCGGTCAAAAGGAGTATAAAGCAACGCATAAGGCAATGGCGTCTTTGGATTTTATGTCCAGGGGCGCCCTTTCTTTTTGAAAAAAGCAGTAAAGGAGATCCGATTATGAGCAGCGTACCGGAATTATTTGGAAAAAATGTATTTGATGACAGAGTGATGAAAGCAAGACTTTCGGCAGATGTGTATCAGTCACTTCGTAAAACGATCGACGAAGGCGCAGAACTGGAAAAAGGCGTCGCTGATGTAGTTGCGGAAGCAATGAAGGACTGGGCGGTGCAGCAGGGTGCGACACATTTTACCCACTGGTTCCAGCCGCTCACCGGCCTTTCGGCGGAAAAGCACGACAGCTTTATCTCTCCTTCTCCGGACGGCGGTGTGATCATGGAGTTTTCCGGCAAGGAACTGATCAAAGGTGAGCCGGATGCTTCATCCTTTCCGAGCGGCGGCTTACGGGCGACTTTTGAAGCCAGAGGCTATACTGCCTGGGATCCGACTTCGTACGCGTTTATTAAAGGAAAGACTCTTTGCATACCGACGGCCTTCTGTGCTTACGGAAGCGAGGCGCTGGATAAGAAGACACCGCTGCTGAGATCGATGGAAGCGCTGAACAAACAGGCGCTTCGGATCCTTCGGCTTTTCGGAAATGACCGGGCAAAGGCGGTGCGTTCTTCGGTCGGCCCGGAGCAGGAATATTTCCTGATCCCGAAGGCGCTGTTCGACAGACGACCCGATCTGAGATATACAGGCAGGACCCTGTTCGGTGCCAAACCTCCGAAAGGTCAGGAGATGGATGATCATTATTTCGGAGCGATCAAACCGCAGGTTGCTTCCTTTATGGAAGAGCTGAATGAAGAACTCTGGAAGCTTGGGATCATGGCGAAGACCGAGCACAATGAAGTCGCTCCGTCCCAGCATGAACTGGCGCCGATCTATACAACGACAAACGCGGCAACGGATCAGAACCAGATCACCATGGAGCTGATGCAGAAAATTGCCGCAAAGCACGGCCTGGCCTGTCTGCTTCATGAAAAACCGTTTGCCGGAGTGAACGGAAGCGGCAAGCACAACAACTGGTCGATCGCTACGGATTACGGGCAGAACCTGCTTTCTCCGGGAGATACTCCGTATGAGAATGCACAGTTCCTCCTGTTCCTGTGCGCAGTGATCAAGGCCGTCGACGATTATCAGGATCTGTTGAGGCTGTCGGTAGCAACGGCGGGGAACGATCACCGGCTCGGCGCGAACGAAGCACCTCCGGCTGTTGTATCCATGTTCCTCGGAGATGAGCTGAATGCCGTACTGGAAGCGATCGAAACGGATACGCCCTATCAGGGCGCCGAGAAGATGCAGATGAAGCTCGGAGTCCATGTACTTCCGAAATTCAGCCGTGACACGACGGACAGGAACCGTACTTCTCCGTTTGCTTTTACCGGCAACAAATTTGAATTCCGGATGCTGGGATCTTCCAACAGCATTGCCTGTGCGAATATGATGCTGAACAGTTCGGTTGCGGAATCGCTTCGGATCTATGCCGACAGGCTGGAAGGAGCGGATGATTTTGAAACCGCGCTCCATGAAATGATCCAAAAGACGATCAAAGATCATAAAAAGATCATTTTCAACGGCAACGGATACGATGACAGCTGGATCAAGGAAGCAACGGAAGAACGCGGGCTTTTGAACTATCGGACGACGCCGGACTGCATGCCGCATCTGCTGGATGAGAAAAATGTGAAAATGCTTACGGGTCTTGGCGTTTTCTCCGAGGCGGAGCTTCAGTCCCGGTGCGAGATCATGCTGGACAACTACTGCAAGACCGTCGTGATCGAGGCCAATACCATGCTGGATATGGCAAAGACCCAGATCGCACCGGCGGTAGAAAGGTATGCGGCAGACCTTGCGAGAAACGCCGGGGCAAAGAAAGCAATTGCGGCAGATCTTGCCTGCGGATATGAAACAAAGATCATTGCCAGGCTGTCGGCATTAACGGATTCGATTCTGGAAAAAACGGAAGAGCTGGAGAAAGCGCTGATCGAACTGGATTCCGCGGCAGATATCATCGATGAATCGATCCGGATCCGGGATACGGTCCTTTCGAAAATGTGCGAATTGCGTCTTCCCTGCGATGAAGCGGAAACGATCACGGCAAAGAGCTACTGGCCGTTCCCGACTTACGGGGATCTGCTGTTTGGTGTATAAACTGGCTTCAAATGTCCGGACAGACGGACAAGTTTACCTGGACGGATGCCCGGACATTTGAAAATGCAACAGGCATGAGCACGGATTCTGCGAAGCAGAATGTAAAGTGCGAATGGGTGTACGAATTGCGGGAGTGCGAAGCAGAGAGCAATTCGAAGTTTATTATATTAGGAGAATTGTAATTGTGAGTGCTGATATGATACAGGAACTGATTAAAGAGATAACAGCGGAACAGGTTTTCGGCGTCTGGTTTTTGATCGGGGCCGCCCTGGTTTTCTGGATGCAGGCCGGCTTTGCCATGGTGGAGGCCGGGTTCACGCGGGCCAAGAACACGGGCAATATCATCATGAAGAACCTGATGGATTTCTGCATCGGCACGGTGATGTTTGTCCTGATCGGCTTCAGCCTGCTGCTGGGAGAAGACTGTCTCGGGTTTATCGGAAAGCCGGGCTTTGACCTTTTTACGGCATATGCAGGCTTTGACTTTTCTGCCTTTGTATTTAACCTCGTCTTTTGCGCCACGACCGCCACGATCGTTTCCGGCGCGATGGCGGAACGGACGAAATTCCTTTCGTACTGTGTATATTCCGGAATTATTTCCGCACTGATCTATCCGGTGGAAGCCCACTGGATCTGGGGAGGCGGCTGGCTTGCACAGATGGGCTTTCATGATTTTGCCGGTTCCTGCGCGATCCATATGGTCGGAGGCGTTTCCGCCCTTATCGGTGCAAAGATCTTAGGACCGAGGATCGGAAAATTCAACAGGGATCCGAGCGGAAAAGTCTTTAAGGTAAATGCTTTCCCGGGACACAGTATTGTCCTCGGAGCTCTGGGCGTGTTTATTCTGTGGCTTGGCTGGTACGGGTTTAACGGAGCAGCCGCAGCATCTGTGGAACAGATGGGTTCGATCTTTCTGACAACGACCATTGCTCCCGCGGTCGCTACCGTTGTCTGCATGATCTTCACCTGGCTGAAGTTCGGCAAACCGGATGTTTCCATGTGTCTGAACGCCTCGCTTGCCGGACTGGTTGCGATCACGGCTCCCTGCGATGTAACGGATGCAGCGGGCGCGATCGTGATCGGTGCGGTTGCCGGTGTGCTGGTCGTTTTCGGCGTCTGGCTTCTGGATTATAAGCTGCGTATCGATGATCCGGTCGGCGCCGTGGCTGTACACTGCCTGAACGGGATCTGGGGTACGATCGCCGTCGGGCTGTTTGCGACCGATTCCGCCCCGGGCTACAGCATAGCGGCGGCTTCCGGTGAAAAACTGACAGGGCTGTTCTACGGCGGAGGCGTAAGGCTTCTGGGCCTGCAGCTTTTAGGGATGGCCAGTGTCATTGCCTGGACAGCCGTGACGATCACGATCGCCTTCCTGCTGATCCGGAAAGTGTTCGGATTGAGAGTCACCCGGGAAGAGGAGATCGCCGGCCTTGACAGTACGGAACACGGCCTGCAGTCTGCCTATTCCGGATTTTCGATGACGCCGGAATATGTGGATGAAGGCAGTGAACCGGTATTTGTGGACGGTGATACGCCTGTTGCGGATGCTGTCCCGGTCAAACGGGTGCCTTCTTTTGGAGATAAAGAACATAAGTATACAAAGATCGAGATCATCTGCAAGGAAGCCAGGCTGGAAGCTTTAAAGAACGCCATGATGAATATCGGCATAACAGGAATGACGGTTTCTCATGTCTTGGGCTGCGGCGCGCAGAAGGGAAAGCCGGAATACTACCGGGGCGTCCGCATGGAAGCAACGCTGCTGCCAAAGGTCCAGGTCGACATCGTTGTCAGCGCTGTTCCTGTCCGAAAAGTCATCGAAACGGCGAAAAAAGTGCTTTACACCGGTCATATCGGGGACGGAAAGATTTTTGTGTATGATGTGGAGAACGTTGTAAAAGTCCGTACCGGAGAAGAAGGATACGATGCTCTGCAGGACGTGGAGTGATACCGGAAAGGATCAGGAATGAGTATACATGAAGAATGCGGAATATTCGGACTGTTTGCTCCCCAGCCTGCAGATGCTGCAGGCTTTACCTATTACGGTCTCTATGCGCTGCAGCACAGAGGCCAGGAAAGCGCCGGAATCGTAATCAATGATGACGGGGTTTTCGTTTCCCATAAGGATACGGGTCTTGTAAGTGAAGTTTTCACACCGGAAATACTGAACCGGTTTCCGCGCGCGCAGATGGCTATCGGGCATGTGCGTTATGGAACGACCGGAAATAACGACCGTAAGAACTGCCAGCCTGTAGAAGTCAACCATATTAAAGGAAGAATGGCGGTTGCTCATAACGGTAATCTTTCCAATGCGGCTGTTCTGCGAAATGAACTGGAATTGTCCGGGGCGATCTTTCATACGACCAGCGATACAGAAACGATCGCTTACATGATCACAAAGGAACGTCTGAACGCACCGTCGATCGAAGAAGCAGTGTGCCGGGCAATGGATACCCTGGATGGCGCCTACTCTCTTCTGGTCATGTCCGCGCAGAAGCTCATCTGTGCCCGGGATCCTTTTGGATTCAGACCTCTTTGTTACGGGAAGACAAAAGACGGGATCTATGTAGCCGCTTCCGAGACCTGCGCGCTTCGGGCAGTCGGAGCAGATTATATCCGGGACGTAGAACCCGGAGAGATGATCGTTTTTTCAAACAGCGGAGTGCTTTCTGTTCGCAGGCACTGTCAGAAAAAGCCGAAAAAACTCTGTGTGTTTGAATATATATATTTTGCCAGACCGGATTCTGTTATGGACGGTGTCTCTGTCGATGAAGCGAGGATCCGGGCAGGAAAGATCCTGGCCCGGACTTATCCGGCAGATGCGGATATCGTGATCGGAGTTCCGGACTCCGGTGTTCATGCAGCTTTGGGGTATGCGATCGAAAGCAGGATCCCTTACCGGATCGGACTGATAAAAAACAAATATATCGGACGGACATTTATTGCTCCGGACAACAGGCTGAACCAGGTCCGTATCAAGCTTTCGGCGATCGAGGATGCGGTCCGGGGAAAACGCATCGTCCTGATCGATGACTCGATCGTCCGCGGAACAACAAGCGGCCGGATCACGGCTCTCCTGCGTGAGGCAGGAGCTAAAGAGATCCATATGCGGATCTCTGCCCCGCCGTTTCTTCACCCCTGCTATTACGGCACAGATATCGATTCGGAAGAAAATCTGATCGCGAGCCATTACCCGGTGGAAGAAATTGCGAAGATGATCGGTGCAGATACGCTGGCTTATCTGCCGGTGGATTCTCTTGAGGCTCTTGCTTGCAGCAGCAAGATCTGCCGCGCCTGTTTTGACGGAGACTACCCGACTCCGGTTCCGGAAGATACACGTAAAGACCGTTACGAAAAACGGCTGGGCAGAAAACGGCAGCAATAAACAGAAATCATACAGGAGGAATCTTGAACATGTGTTCCATTATGGGATATTGCGGAAGCGGACTTGATCTGCAGACATTTATGAAACAGCTGAAAAGGACGGTTTCCAGAGGGCCGGATGCAACTAAAGTGGTTGACACCGGGAAGGGATATCTGGGCTTCAACCGCCTTTCCATTATGGGACTGACGCCTTCCGGCATGCAGCCGTTCGAGCTGGACGGGAATTACGTGGTGTGCAACGGCGAATTGTACGGGTTTGAAGCGGAACGGGAAAAGCTGAAAGAAAAGGGTTATACCTTTGCCAGCGACAGCGACTGTGAGATCATCCTGCCCATGTACCGCGAATACGGCACTGCCATGTTCGCCAGGCTGGACGCGGAATTCGCCTGCGTGATCTATGACGGTCAGGCAGGCAGATATATTGCGGCCAGAGATCCCATCGGCATACGCCCGCTCTATTACGGGTATGATCATAACGGAGTGATCGTATTTGCGAGCGAAGCTAAAAACCTGGTCGGGCTTTGCGGCATGATCCGGCCGTTTCCGCCGGGACATTATTATGAAGACGGAAAATTCATTCAGTACTGTGATATTGCGCACCCGGGGAAAGTTATAACAGATGATCTGGAAACCGTCTGCACGAATATCCGTGAAAAACTGATCAGAGGCGTGGAAAAGCGCCTGGTGGCGGATGCGAAGGTGGGCTTCCTGCTTTCCGGAGGACTGGATTCTTCCCTGGTATGCGCCATCGCGGCGAAAATGAGCAGCAGACCGATCCGCACTTTTGCGATCGGCATGAGCGAGGACGCGATCGATCTGAAATATGCCAGGCAGGTCGCAGAGCATATCGGCAGCGATCATACGGAGGTATTCATGACGCCGGAGGAAGTAATATCTTCCCTGGAAACAGTCATTGAGCTGCTTGGAACTTTTGACATCACCACGATCCGCGCCAGCATAGGAATGTATCATGTCTGCAAAGCCATCCATGAGACGACAGATCTGCGCGTCATCCTGACCGGAGAGATCTCAGATGAACTCTTTGGTTATAAATACACCGATTTTGCTCCTGATGCGGACGCTTTCCAGAAAGAGGCGGAAAAGCGCATTCAGGAACTGCATATGTATGATGTGCTGCGCGCGGACCGCTGCATTTCTGTCAATTCGCTGGAGGCCCGCGTACCGTTCGGGGATCTGGCCTTTGTGGATTACGTCATGTCGATTGATCCGAAGCTTAAGATCAATACGTACGGAAAAGGCAAATATCTGCTGCGTCATGCGTTTGACAGCGGCATTTGCGGCGAGGAGTGGCTTCCGGATGAGATCCTCTGGCGCGAAAAAGCGGCGTTCTCAGACGCCGTCGGACATTCGATGGTGGATTATCTGAAGGAATATGCCGGGACCTGCTATACGGATGAGGAATTTGAAGCCGGATGCAGAAAGTACTCGCATGCGAGACCGTTTACGAAAGAATCCCTTCTTTACAGAGATATTTTCGAAAAGTACTATCCCGGTCAGGCTTTTATGATCGCGGACTTCTGGATGCCGAACAGAAACTGGAAAGGCTGTGATGTCAACGATCCTTCAGCGAGGGTGCTTTCGAACTACGGAGACAGCGGGAAATAACAAGGAGCAGAGGAGGCGTCAGAATGAGTACATGTGTTATCGCGGGGATCAACTGGGGCGACGAGGGAAAAGGCCGGATGGTCGACCTTCTGACCGAACGGTTTGATGTTGTCGTGCGCTATCAGGGAGGGGGAAATGCCGGACACACCATCTTAAATGAAAAAGGCAGGTTTGCCCTTCACCTTCTTCCTTCCGGCATATTCCGGGACGGGGTGATCAATGTTCTCGGAAACGGTGTCGCTCTGGATCCCGAGAATCTGTACCGGGAGATCCAGGATGTCCGGTCAAAGAATGTAGAGATCACCCCGGAAAACTTAAAGATCAGCAGCCGTGCTTCTCTGCTTCTTCCCTGGCACAGAACGCTGGATGAACTGGAAGAGAAGCGGCTTGCCGGGAAGCGGTACGGTTCCACAAAACAGGGAATCGCGCCGTTTTATTCTGATAAATACCAGAAAAAAACAGTCATGGCGGGAGAACTCTTTTATCCGCAGCAGCTGAAAGAGCATCTGCGGGAACTCCTGGAATGGAAAAACCTGATCCTTACGGGAGTCTACGGAGCGGAGCCCTGTACTGAAGAAAAACTGGAGCAGTGGCTCAGTGATTTCTGCGAACCGCTCAAACCCTTTATCTGCGATACGGGGATTTTTCTCAGAGAAGCTCAGAAAAAGCGGAAAAATATCCTTTTTGAAGCTCAGCTCGGGGCACTCCGGGATCCGGATTTCGGTATTTATCCTTATACAACGTCCTCCAATACACTGGCAGCCTACGCACCGATCGGATCCGGCCTGCCTTCGGCGAAGATCGATGAAGTGATCGGTGTGGTCAAGGCCTATTCCACGTGCGTGGGGGAAGGACCCTTCGTTTGTGAGATGTCCGGTGAAGAAGCGGATAAGCTCAGGGAAGCCGGTTCCGAATACGGGGCAAAAACCGGAAGACCGCGGCGCGTCGGCCCGATCGATCTGGTCGCGACACGGTACGGGGTCGGGCTTCAGTCGGCCACGAAGATCGCCCTGACGAAGCTGGATGTGCTCAGCTATATGGAAAAGATCCCGGTCTGTACGCATTATCTTATTAACGGCAGAAAGACTGAAGAGTTTCCGTTCCCGGCCGAACTGGCTTCGGCCGAGCCGGTGATCCGTTATCTGGACGGCTGGCAGGAAGACATTTCAGGTGTTCGGAGCTGGGATGAGCTTCCGGAGGCCGCGCGAAAATATGTGACGTACATCGAAGAAGCGATCGGCTGCCCGGTAGCCTATGTTTCCGTGGGGGCGGAGCGCGAGAGTATTATTATCCGATAAATGCAATTGCCGGCAGCACGGATCCGTGCCGGCGCGGCAGAAGCCGTACAGAAAGGAGAAGCCGATGGAAAAGATCCTTGTTCTGGATTTCGGCGGACAGTATAACCAGCTGATCGCCCGCAGAGTGCGGGAGCAGCATGTTTATGCGGAGATCCGGCCCTATGACCGGATCACGATCAGCGATATAAAAAAAGAGAATTACAAAGGGATCATCCTGACCGGAGGCCCGAACAGCGTATATGATCCGGCTTCTCCTCATTATGATCCGAAGCTCCTGGATCTGAGCATTCCGATTCTCGGGATCTGTTACGGGGCCCAGCTTCTGGCATATCTGGCCGGCGGTGAGATCGCCGCGGCCGAAAACGGAAGCGAGTACGGAAAAACGCTTCTGAAGGTGAAAGATCATATGCTTTTCAGGGATATCCCTGCGGAAAGCATCTGCTGGATGAGCCACACGGATTTTATTAAAGCACTGCCGCAGGGCTTCCGGGTCATTGCGAAAACAGAAAAATGTCCCTGTGCCGCTTTCTGCAGCGATGCGAAAAGGCTCTATGGCATCCAGTTCCATCCGGAAGTGACGCACACGGCTTTCGGCAGGCAGATCTTTCATCAGTTCCTTTTCTCCGTATGCGGCTGCAGCGGGGACTGGGACGCGCGGGATTACGCAGGCCGGATCATTGAAGAGTATCGTAAAAAATACGCCGGCAAAAAAGTCCTGCTGGCACTGTCCGGAGGGGTGGATTCTTCGGTTGCGGCCATCCTCCTTCATAAGGCGATCGGAAAGGACCTGGTCTGTGTCTTTGTCGATCACGGCCTGCTCCGGAAGGGCGAAGGAGATTTTGTTGAAGATACATTCCGCCGGACCTTCGGCGTGAACCTGATCCGGGTGAATGCCGGTGAACGCTTTCTGAAAAGACTGGCCGGCATCCGTGAGCCCGAACAGAAACGCAGGATCATAGGAGAAGAGTTCATCCGGGTTTTTGAAGAGGAAGCAAAAAAGATCGGACACGTTCATGCCCTTGCCCAAGGAACGATCTATCCGGATGTGATCGAAAGCGGAAAAGGTGCCTCGGCGGTGATCAAAAGCCATCACAATGTCGGAGGGCTTCCGGGCGTGATCTCTTTTGACGAACTGGTCGAGCCCCTCCGTGATTTTTTCAAGGATGAAGTCCGCAGCATCGGAACGATGCTCGGCCTACCGAATGAACTGGTATGGCGGCAGCCCTTCCCCGGCCCCGGTCTGGCTGTAAGGATCCTGGGAGAGATCACCGAAGAGAAGATCCGGCTGCTTCAGGATGCCGATGCGGTGTTTCGTGAGGAGATCGCCGGCGCGCAGATGGAACACGGACCGGATCAGTACTTTGCTGTGCTCACGGATGCACGTACGGTGGGCGTCATGGGCGATGCCCGGACTTACGGCTATGTCGCCGCGCTCCGGGCCGTGTCGACCGATGACTTTATGACAGCGGAATGGACAAGACTTCCTTTTGATGTTTTGGAACGTGCCAGCAGCAGGATCACGAATGAGGTTTCCGGGGTTTCCAGAGTGGTTTATGATATTTCATCCAAGCCTCCGGCAACCGTGGAGTGGGAGTAAAGGAGAAAGAGCGATGACGAAGTATATTTTTGTGACCGGCGGTGTCGTTTCGGGACTGGGCAAAGGAATCACGGCGGCATCCCTGGGCAGACTTTTAAAGGCCCGCGGGCTGAAAGTCGCGGCGCAGAAGCTGGATCCCTATATCAACGTGGATCCGGGAACGATGAGCCCGTATCAGCACGGGGAAGTGTTTGTGACGGAGGACGGAGCGGAGACAGACCTGGATCTCGGACACTACGAACGTTTTATCGATGAAGATCTGAATAAGTATTCGAACCTGACGACCGGGAAGGTTTACTGGAATGTATTAAACAAAGAGCGCCGGGGCGAATATCTGGGGTCTACCGTCCAGGTGATCCCGCATATTACGAATGAGATCAAGGAATTTGTGTACAGCGTCGGGAGAAAGACCGGCGCCGACGTCGTGATCACGGAAATCGGCGGCACGATCGGCGATATCGAATCACAGCCTTTTATTGAAGCCGTGCGGCAGATCTCCCTCGAAGTCGGGAGAGAAAACAGTCTGTTCATCCATGTGACCCTGGTGCCTTATCTGCATGCTTCCGAAGAGCACAAATCCAAACCGACCCAGCATTCGGTGAAGGAACTGCAGGGGATGGGCGTTGCTCCGAACATCATCGTGCTCCGCTGCGCAGAGCCGCTGGAACGATCGATCTTTGAAAAGATCTCTCTTTTCTGCAACGTCCGGCCGGACTGCGTGATCGAGAATATCACATTGCCGAATCTTTACGAAGCTCCTCTGATGCTGGAAAGGTCCGGATTTTCTTCCGTAGTCTGCCGGGAACTGGGTATCCGGGCGAAGGAACCGGAGCTGTCGGAATGGACCGAGATGGTAGAACGGATCAAAACCAGGCCGAAGGAGGTGACGATCGGCCTGGTCGGGAAATATGTCGGCCTGCATGACGCGTATTTATCCGTTGCGGAAGCGCTCCGTCATGCCGGATATCATCTGAACGCCAGAGTAAAGATCGAATGGATCGATTCGGAAACGATCACGCCGGATAACGTGCCGGAAATACTGGGAAGCCTGGACGGGATCATTGTTCCGGGAGGTTTCGGCAGTAGGGGTATCGAAGGAATGGTCCTTACAGCGAAATATGCCAGGGAAAAGAACGTGCCGTATTTCGGAGTGTGCCTGGGAATGCAGATCATGGTCATTGAATATGCCAGAAATGTCTGCGGACTGACCGACGCAAACTCCGGAGAATTTGACGAGCAGAGCAAAAACAAGGTAATTGATTTCATGCCCGGGCAGAGTGAGGACATTGACAAGGGAGGGACGCTGAGACTCGGGGCGTATCCGTGTGTGATCCGGCCTGGAACGACCATGGAACGGTGCTATTTTTCTACGGAAAGCAGCGGACAGACGGCTCTTCCGGTTATTTCCGAAAGGCACCGGCATCGGTATGAAGTGAATAATGATTATCGGGATATACTGGAAGAAAAAGGCCTTACGCTCAGCGGTTTTTCACCGGATCATAATCTGGTCGAAACGGCGGAGCTGACGGACCGGCCGTTCCATGTCGGTGTACAGTTCCATCCGGAGTTCAAAAGCCGCCCGAACCGGCCGCATCCGCTGTTTACGGGGTTTATCGCTGCCGCTCTGGACAGAAGATCATAAAAATATACGTTTAAAAACAGAGGCGTCTGCCTCTGTTTTTTATTCCTCCGGATCAAAAAAAGTGGTCAAAGCATCAAATTGTTAGTATAATAGACGGACATGACAGAAGAAGACCGGTTTGAAGGGTAGCCTTTGAAGGCAGGATAAAAGATCCGGCAGCATATAAAAAAGCGGAAAAGGAAGCCCTGCAGGAGGAACAGAATGAAAATAAAAACAGTATTGACAGTATGCATCCTCATTGCCGTATTCGCTTTTTCTGCATGCGGAGGAAGTCCGGAAGCGGACAGTGCACCTGCATCAGACAGCAGGAAGGCAGAGCCGCAGGCACAGACAGCAGAAAAAACCGAAACGGTTTCGGTTCGTTCGGGAGAGGAGAAACCGCCCTGGCCGGAGGAAGTTGCCTCACTAAGACCTGTACCGGGGAAATATAATCTGGTCGGAATGACGCAGAAAGGTGAGACGGTCGCGACGCAGGATCTGGCTGCGATCGGTAAACTCGGGATGGAAATGTATCTGATGCTCAATGAAGACGGTACCGGAGAGATCAGCCTGTACGGCGAGAGCAATGAGATGACCTGGGACGAAAAGGGTATTACGGCAGGCGAGGAAACCGTTCCGTATGAATGGGACGGTAAGAATCTCACCCTTGCGGACGGAGATACTTCACTCACGTTTTCAACACGGACAGCACAGGAACTCATCGATGCCGGAGAAGGGGTCGAAGGGACCATGAGCTTCTTTGATGAAGAAGAGGGCAGTGCCGGCGCGAAGGCGGCCGTAACGATCACAGGAGCGGACTGGGTACGGGATCATGAAGACAGGGAGGTCCTGGTCGTCTGGTTCAATGTGACCAACATTTCCGATGAGGATATTTATGCATCGAAGGACGCGTACACTGTTGCGGTCCAGGACGGTATGGAGCTGGAATACGGTTATATCGACGAAGAGGACGTTCCGGAAACGGCCAACGTCTACAACAGGATCCGTCCGGGGGAGACCCTTCACTGCGCAAATGTCTTTAAGGCAGAAAAAGAAGGCGGTCCGATCGAATACAGGATCACGACCGCTTACGGAGACACGGAAATCCTCAAAATAGAACTGGACCCGGCAAATCTTCAGGGAGCACCGGAAGATGCGGGCTAAGGAACAAAAACAAACGCCCCGCGGAAAAGCTTCTCCGCAGGGCGTTCGTCTGTAAAAGGCCGGGGGATCGAAGGAGCCGCCGGTCTTTTTTTAATGGTTCCGGAAATAGATAAGCACGTCGCCGACCTGATACAGCGAGCCGAAGATACAGATATTCTCTCCTTTTTCACGCAGTTCCATCGCCTTGTCCAGGCCTTCTTCCACAGAGGAAGCGTCATAAGCCGGAACCGAGATCAGTTCTTCGATCTCCTCTTTCAGGGAAGCGGAAGAAAGAGCGCGGTCCGAATGGGGCGTTACCGCAATAAAACTGTTGGCGAAGGGTGCGATATCGGCAAGCATTTCGTCATAGTTCTTGTCAGCCATTACACCGAAAACAAAAGTGAATTTTGTGTCCGGGAAATAGTCTTCCAGGCAGCGGGCCAGTTCTTTTACGCCGTTGGGGTTGTGGGCCCCGTCCACAAGGACGATCGGATCGCGTTTGATGACCTGGAAACGGCCAAGCCAGTTCACGTTTTCAAATCCGGCGTAAACGGCTTCTTCCGGGATATCATACGTCTGTTTTAAAGTATCGATCGCGTCCGCGGCATTCAGTGCATTATAGAACTGATAGGTGCCGATCAGTCCGACGCGCAGGTTCTTTCTTTCGCGGTAATTGATGACCTGATAACCGTTTTCCTTTAAAACCAGTTCTGCCTGTGTCGGGTCGGTTTTGGTCAGGGAACAGCCCCGCTCATCGCAGGCCTTTTCGATCACGCCTTCCGCGGCTTCGGTCTGTGCATAAAGCTGGACCGGGCAGCCGGGCTTGATGATGCCGGCTTTTTCAAAGGCGATCTTTTCGATCGTGTCCCCGAGCTCTTCGGTATGCTCCAGATCCAGGTTGCAGATGACGGAAAGCGCAGGCTTTGTGATGACGTTGGTCGCATCCAGGCGGCCGCCCATTCCGACTTCCAGAACCACAAAGTCGCAGTTCTGATCTGCGAAATACCAGAAGGCCATCGCAGTCACACGTTCAAAAACGGTGGGAATGAAGGATCCGCGCATGGTATCGGTAACAGCTTTCAGCGTGTCCGCGGCGCGGCAGAGATCTTCGTCGGAGATGTCCTGTCCGTTGATCTTCATGCGTTCATTGTAATTGATCAGATGCGGTGAAGTATACAGGCCGGTCCTGTAGCCGGCGGCCGAAAGCACGGAGGCGATCATCGCGGAAGTGGATCCTTTCCCGTTTGTGCCCGCGACATGGATGCACCTGTATTTTTCCTGGGGATTGCCGAGCTTTTCCATCAGGAGGTTCATTCTTTCCAGCCCGAGGACGCTTCCTTTCCAGCTGACTTCTTCGATATATTCGAGAACTTCTGTAGTATTCATTTTACTCCCTTTAACAGATACGGCCGCGGACAGACCGGGCCGTATGCTGCTTCTTTAAATCATGATAATAAAAGGATCAGCCGTTCTTTTCAGCGACCAGCTTGAAGACCGGTATGACCAGCCCGCCGACCGCGTTGCCGAGCGTGATAATGATGACATACAGCAGTGTCTTTGCGCTCCATGCGTGGGCGATGGAGAAATAGTACATATCTGCTACGCTGTGCTCGAATCCGCAGAGGATGAAGACCATGACGCCGAATACGAGGGACAGGTATTTGCCGAGCTCGTGAGGATTGTTCTTGAATCCGTCTACAGCGATGTAGATGCAGACGTTACAGAAGAAGGCCAGGATAAAAAGGCTCAGGCCGTTATCCGCAAGCTTGGTGTTGGCCATTGTCACTGCGCGTTCCGTCAGCGCCGGTCCGATCCGGGTGAGGGATTCAATCAGGGCGATGATCAGGCAGCCGAGCAGGTTGCCGATCCAGATGATAACCAGCGTGACAATATAGGAAGGACCTGCACCGATGGCGTAGCAGACCTTGCCGGTGAAAAGGTTGAAGCCGAAGGTGCAGATGGTGAACAGACCGATTACGAAGAAAAATGCACCGAGGACTTTGTTGTCAAGAGACAGAAATGCGGTTCCGCCAAGGGAAATGCATGCGCCCGCGAGGACGGCATAGAGACAGGTTTTAAGTGGTTTCATTACTCCTCCTTCATTGCAGCAGCAGAGATCTGTTACGGTTAGTTCTAAACTATTTTTCATCATATCGCAAACGATTCAGATGTTCAAGACGATTGTACGAGACCGTAAATAATTAGAGATTTTGTACTATCCGATTTTACGGATAATTTGCACCCGGCACAAAAAAACAGCTTCCGACCGGACAGAAAGGGCCCGGCTGTTGTAAGAAAAGAAGCTTTAAGCTAAAATGATTCCGATAAATGAAACCCTGGGAAAGCCGGATACAGAAACGGCGGTTTATTACCCCGGGTTCCCGCAGAACAGGTAAAAGGGTATGGGTGAACTGACCGAAAACAGAATCCGCGAACTGGCGGACCGTTCCTACAAAAACAATACCTATACATTCACAGATTTTCTGAGCCTTTCGGAGCAGGAGACCTTCTTCGGCATCGAAAGAGAGCTGAGCTATGCAAAGCCGGTGCTGTTCGGAGGGGCAGAGGAAAATGAAAGACGGATCCTCCGTTTCGGAGATCCGGCATCGCTGGGTTACGAGGAACCGTTTCCCGTAGCCTGCCTTCTGGCCGAGCCGCTGATCCTTAAATTTTCGGACGAGCTGAGCCACCGGGATTTTCTGGGTGCCCTGATGAATCTGGGGATCGAAAGAGCACTGATCGGCGACATACGGGTAAAGGAAAACTGCGCGGTGATCTTCTGCCTGGACCGCATCGCGGAGTACATCTGCGAAAACCTGACAAGGGTCCGGCGCACAAGCATCAAAATCTCCCGGAAAGAGGAGATCCCGGAGCGCTTCCTGCCTGAATTTGAAGAGGCACGGATCACCGTTGGGTCGGAACGGCTCGACAGTGTCGTGGCAGCGGTGTTTCACCTTTCAAGGACCCGGAGCCTGGAGCTCTTTCGGGAAAAGAAGATCGCGGTATCCGGAAGGATCATGGAGAACAACAGCGCGCACTGCAGAGACGGGGATGTTATTTCCGTGCGCGGGCACGGGAAATTCCGGATCGGGGGTATCGGCGGAACGACTGCCCGGGGAAGGACCGTGATCCGTGTCCAGGTATATAAATAATCATACGGGTCCGGCCGGCTTCCTGTAAAAAGTCCGGACCGGAGGAGGGAGGATCATTATGGCGAACAGCAGAAAAAAACCGCCGGAGGCAAAGAAGGATGCACCGGCGCAGGTTCATAAAAAAATAACGTTTCAGAAGCCGGGAAATATTTTGTATCCGGTGCCTGCCGCCCTGGTCAGCTGCTGCGATAAAGACGGCCGTCCGAATCTGATCACCATCGCCTGGACAGGCACGGTCTGTTCGGATCCGCCCATGGTATCGATCTCTGTAAGAAGATCCCGTTATTCTCACCGTCTGATCAAAGAGACCGGGGATTTCGTGATCAACCTGACGACCGAAGATCTGGCGGCGGTCACGGACACCTGCGGCGTGCGTTCCGGGAAAGACGTGGATAAGTTTAAAGAATACGGCCTGACGCCTTTTGACAGCAGAACGGTCAAAGCCCCCGGCGTTCTGGAGTCGCCGGTCAATATCGAATGCAGGGTCGTGCAGACGCTGGAGCTCGGCAGCCATGACATGTTCCTTGCCGAGGTCACCTGCGTTCAGGCGGATGAGCGGTATATGGATCAGAACGGTAAGCTCCATCTGGAAAAGGCCGGCCTGATCGCCTATTCCCACGGCGCCTATTTTGCCCTGGGCAGGCAGCTCGGAACATTCGGGTATTCGGTCCGGAAAAAGAAGAGATAACGGATCGTCCCGGCGCCTGCGGTCAGCAGAATACCTTTTTCAGGCGATCTTCCGCGTCCGAGAGTATTTCATCGGTCCGCTCCCCCAGGATTTCCCGGAGCAGGTCATATTCGTTTATGATTCCCTGAACATGGGGCACCATGTATGCGCCTGCGTCGCTGCCGGCACCGACAGGTACGCCGATGGATACAGCATAAAGAATGTTTTCCCGCGCGGTCTTCAGGTCGTATTCCAGCACTTTGTCCGGAAAACGTCCGGTCCCGCGGAGGTTGGCAATGGGGGCAAGCGTCGGGATCCAGACCGTTCCTGCGTCTGCCATGGCGTGAAGGGCTTCTTTATTCAGAAACGCGCCGTGTTCGATGGATTCGACCCCGGCCAGAGCAGCTGTCCGTGCGGCCTGCGCACCGTTGCAGTGAGCCATGACCGCAAATCCCTGGTCGTGCGCTTCATCGATGACTGTCAGGATATCGTCGGAAGCCATGGGCGCTTCCGTAAGCCTGCCTGCATTATTGAAGTCCATCAGACCCGTCAGCATCAGTTTGATGAAATCGGCGCCTTTTTCCCCGGCGGTCTCCACCAGTTCGCAGTATTCGTCCAGATCTCCCCATCCGCGGCCGATAAAGCCGCCGTAATGGCCTTTCTGATGGATCGGAAACGCGGGCGTGAGATAAGTGATCCCGTACTCGGGTGCCAGCTCTTTTGCCCTGAGGCACGCACCGTATTTGTCGCCTCCGTCGCGCAGGAATGTTATGCCGGCGTCCCGGTACGCGGCCAGGCGCGACCGGATCAGCTCCTCGTCCGGCCCCTTTTTGTGGTGATCCATGGCTGCTTTCCAGTCATCCCCGTCCAGTATGATATGCATGTGAAGATCTGCCGTTATTTTCATTTATTTATCTCTCCGTCTTCCAGATTGCTTCAGAAAACATCTTATCACACACGGCTCATCATAGTAAAACAATCTTTGACGCACCGCGGCGCATTTTTTAATGGACGCTTGCGGTTTTATCAGGTACAATAATTACATCTTTTAAACCGTAAAAAATGGAAAAAACACACTGAATTACGAGGGAATAAAAATGGGAAAATCAAATGATCTGAGATCGGTGCTCGAAATGTTGAAAGGCATTGAAGGACAGCTGGTCGAAACGGACGTGGAGGTTGATCCGCATGCCGAACTCTGCGGCGTTTACCGCTATATCGGAGCCGGCGGAACCGTTATGCGGCCGACACGGCAGAACGGTCCGGCGATGGTTTTTAATAACGTTAAAGGACATCCGGATGCGAGAGTTGCCATCGGCGTCCTGGCGAGCCGGGAAAGAGTCGGATATATCCTGGATGAAAAACCCGAAAGACTGGGCTACAGGCTGATGGAAGCGGTATCTTCCCCGATCCCGCCAACAGAGATCCCGAACGAAAAGGCCGTCTGTCAGGAGATCGTGCATCTTTCCACCGATCCGGGATTTGATATCCGCAAGCTGATACCTGCGCCGACCAATACCGAAGAAGATGCCGGACCCTATATTACGATGGGTCTGTGCTATGCTACCGACCCGGAGACCGGGAAAAAGGATATAACGATCCACAGGCTCTGCCTGCAGAGCAAGGATACGATCTCCATGTACTTCGTTCCGGGAGGAAGGCATCTGGATATTTTCCGTGAGAAATACGAAAAACTCGGAAAACCGATGCCGATCTCCATTTCGATCGGAGTCGATCCCGCCATCTGTATCGCTTCCTGCTTTGAATCGCCCACAACGCCGCTCGGCTACGATGAGCTTGCCTGCGCAGGCGGTTTAAGGAGAGAAGCCGTAGAGCTGACCAAATGCAGGACGATCGACGAACTCTGCATCGCCAACGCGGAGTACGTGGTAGAAGCGGAACTGATGCCGGGCGAATTTGTCCGCGAGGACCAGAATACCAATACAGGCCGTGCAATGCCGGAATTCCCGGGCTATATCGGCGCCGCGCTTCCGGAAGTGCCGGTACTGAAGGTAAAGGCGGTCACGACGAGAAAGAACCCGATCATGCAGACGGTGATCGGGCCGTCCGAGGAGCATGTCAGCATGGCCGGTATTCCTACAGAAGCCAGCATCCTCCTTATGGAGAAAAAAGCCCTTAACGATTTTGTTCAGAACGTTTACTGCGCGCCGTTCGGCGGCGGAAAGTACGCGGCGGTCATCCAGGTGAAAAAGGTAGCGCCGATCGATGAAGGAAAACAGCGCCAGGCAGCACTGGTCGCTTTTGCGGCCTTCCGTGAGCTCAAACACTGCTTCCTTGTGGATGAGGATGTGGACCTGTTTGATATCAACGACGTGAACTGGGCGATGACGACCCGTTTCCAGGCGGATATCGATATGATCCCGATCCCGGGAGTGCGGCTGCATCCGCTGGAGCCTTCCAGCGATCCGGAATACGATCCTTTCTGCCGGCATCACGGATGCGCCTGCAAGGCGATCTTCGACTGCACTGTGCCGTTTGATCAGAAGGAGCGCTTCAAGAGATGCGAGTTCATGGAAGTTGATCCGGCGAAATGGGTCCCGGATTATAAGGCCTGAACCTTCGGGAGAAAACAAATGACCTATAACAGAAGAGAGGGAAGAATCTCTCTTGAGCTGGAGATCATCCGGGTCGGAAAGGATATAAATGCTGTCTTTTCCGGAGGAGATGCTCCCCATATCGGAAGTGCGGTGCTGGCGGTGCCCAGGGCGAGTCTTGCGGATGATAAAACGACCAGCAGCACCAGCTCCGTTATCAATGTTCCTTCACACAAAGACGAATTGATCTGCAGAGAATGCGCCGAGCGAATCAGCTCGGCGCTGCAGTGTGTCTGCGTCTGCACAGGGGGCTTTCACTGCGACGGGCTTTCGGAAGAAGAGATCGGAAGGGTACTGGAACTGGCCCGCGAACTGACGGAAGAAGCCGTGAGGGATGGTCTCCGGTAATCAGAGAAAAAAGGAGAGCTGCCATGCTTGATTTTTTGGAAGCCGCGATGATATTCTGCTTCGGGATTTCCTGGCCGATCTCGATTTACAAGTCTGTGAAATCCCGGACCGCGAAAGGAAAAAGCCTGGTCTTTGAGTTCTTTATCTGGCTCGGGTACATCTTCGGGATCGTGAGGAAAGTGCTTCAGATCCAGCAGGGAGCTGCCGGAAACTGGCTGTTTTATCTGGCGCTCGCGTTCTATATCCTGAACATTGCCGAGATCACGGTCGACATGCTTCTGTGGGTGCGGAACCGGAAACTGGACAGGATCGCAGACGCCGCGGCCGCTTCGCCGCCCCGGTAACCGCAAGGCCTTTATAAACGAAAAAGAGCCGCCGTAACTGATATGTACCCAGTTTCCTGGACACATTGATTTATGATCGAGGCTCAACAGGTGGATGCCATTCTGTACTTTGCAGGTGGCATCCACTTTGTTTTTGCCTGGATGCGCTCGTTGTTGTAGTAGTTAATGTAATCAGCCA
>JAFWOE010000053.1 GCA_017509985.1 Lachnospiraceae bacterium | reverse complement strand
GGGCAAATAAAGAGGCTCTTTAGAGCCAGCCCGTGGCCGCAGTGCGGAAGGCGGACTTTTCAGAGCCCCTTTAGGGGCAAGCCGGGAACAGCGGCTTATAGCCGCAGAGCAAACCACCGGCTGAGCCGGTGGTCATGATTGCTGTTAACAGAACATATGGCAGGAAGGCTTTTGAACGTTTACCGGCCTTTAGGACGTTTCTATTCTGTGGAAACAGGCTTTATTCCGTCAAGGAAAAACAGGGTGAACTCATCCATTTTCTTTACAATATCGTAATTGCCGTCCCTGCGGGACCAGTCCGTTGAAACACTGCGCATCATCAGGAGAAAGTAATCTGTCAGGAAATCCGCATCGTATTTTATGCGTACCTGTCCTTTTGCGAGCGCTTTGCCGAAAAGTTCCCGAAGCTTTTTGATCGATTCGCGGCTGCTTTCGGAGAAGTCGGAGCTGTCCGGATTGATCGCGGAAATGAGTTTTGAGCGTTCCAGACCGTGCCGGTCGATGTGTTCCGCCCATCCGTGCGAAAAGATACGGATGTTTTCCAGTTCGTTTTCACTTGTCAGCAAAGGAAAAGTGTTTTCAGCCAGGTCCTCGTCGATCAGCCAGAGAAGACCGATCAGCAGATCGGATTTTTTTGAAAAATAGTGATAAAATGAACCGATGGAGATCCCGATGGAGCGGCAGATATCCGAAACGCTGATCTCTTCAAAGGATGCTGACGTGATCAGCGGGATAGCGGCTTCAATGATCTCCTGACGCCGTTTGGCCTGTTTTCTGCTTATTTTAGACATATAGACACCCGTCCTTACAGTTTTTAATTTTATTCATGATTTCCCATTGACATCGCGGGAATAAATGATACAATAAAAATAGAATCAATTCTATATTCGACTCTAAAACAAATAGTATAATCTGTTCGATTTTCATTACAGATTATATATTATCAAGGAAAAATTATTTTGCAAGGTATTTTTTGGAGGACATTATCATGAATAACACGCTGACAGGAATTAAAGTGATCGAGTTATCAACATTTATTGCGGTTCCGGCCTGTGCGAGGTTTTTCGCAGATAACGGCGCTGATGTGATCAAGATCGAGGCGAAAGGCGGCGATGCCGTAAGATGGAACGGTACCAGCGAAGGAAGAAGTGACAGTCCTTATGAAAATACAACCTTTGATCTTGAAAATGCCAACAAGCGCGGTATTGTCCTGAATCTGAAATCTCCGGAAGGAAAAGAGATTCTCTTCAGGTTATTGGATGACGCCGATGTTTTCCTGACAAACTGGCGGCCGCAGGCACTGGCAAAGAACGGGTTAACCTATGAACTGCTGCATGAAAAATATCCGAAGCTGGTATACGGCACACTGACCGGCTATGGTGACAAAGGACCGGATAAAGACCTGCCCGGCTACGATTTTACCGCTTTCTGGGCGAGGGGAGGCATTATGGATTCGCTGCGCCAGAAGGACGAGTGGCCCATCAACCTGATCCCCGGGATGGGGGATCACATAGCCGGAATGATGCTGGCCTCCGGTGTTATGGCGGCGCTTTTTGATGCGAAACGCGGCGGCAGCGGGAAGAAAGTATCGATCAGCCTTCTGCATGCTTCTGTATTCATTCAGGCGATCATGCTGCAGGCTGCGGAATATACGGACATGGGACAGAAATATCCGATCTCAAGGTTTACGGCAGACAATCCGTTCAACTGCGCCTATAAAACAAAGGACGGACGCTTCCTTCAGATCTCCATGCCTCCCTTTGACATGTTTTATCCGAAGTTTATGCCTCTCATCGGCAGGGAAGACCTGGTAGGAAACGAAAGATATACCATGGACAATATTACAAAGAATAAACTTCATCGCGAGTTTATTGAAATATTGACTGAGGCGTTTGAAAAGAAAACCGTAGAGGAATGGGACGAGATACTCACTGAAAACGACATTCCGCATTCTGTTGCGCAAAGCTGGGAGGAGGTACTGGAAGATGAGCAGGCCTGGGCTACGGATGTTTTCTACAATATGGAGTATCCGACCGGAAATACGCGTGCACTGGTAAGACAGCCCGTTTTTATCGGAGACGATCTTCCGGATTACAAAATGGCCCCGCTGCTTGGCGAACACAGCGAAGAGATCCTTTCAGCCTTAGGTTATGGGGAAGAAGAAATGAAGAAGCTTCATGAGGCGGGCGTGTACAATACCTGGGAAGACCTGAAGGAGCTGCATAATGGCTGATGTTTATACGATGGGGATCGATATCGGATCCACGGCATCCAAATGCCTTATATTGAAAAACGGAACCGATATTTCCGGATATGCGGTGATCGGCGCTGGAACAGGCACAAGCGGGCCGAAAAGATCCGTTGAGCAGGCACTTTCAAATGCCGGGATCACAATAAATGAGATCAGCGGCATTACAGCGACAGGTTACGGCAGAAATACCTTTTCGGAAGCGGATTGGATCGTCAGCGAACTGAGCTGCCATGCGATAGGGATCCATGCTGTATTCCCGGATGTCCGCACCCTTATAGATATCGGCGGGCAGGATGCCAAAGCGATCCGGGTGAGCACCACGGGAAAACTGGAAAACTTTGTCATGAATGATAAATGCGCTGCCGGCACCGGACGGTTTCTGGATGTTATGGCACGTGTCCTGGAGCTGGACGTCAGTGAACTGGCCGAAAGAGACGCGATGGCAGAAAATGTCGTCAATATCAGTTCAACATGTACTGTCTTCGCGGAATCCGAGGTGATCTCACAGCTTTCGAACAATGTAAACATCTGCGACCTCGTGGCCGGTATTCACCGCTCCGTTGCCGTTCGGACTGCAGGCCTGGCGAAAAGGCTCGGAATTGTCGAACCGGTCGCCATGAGCGGGGGTGTGGCTTTGAATTCCGGGGCTGCACGGGCTTTGGAGAGGGAACTCGGAATCCCGGTCAGGATCCCGCCTTTGCCGCAGATCAACGGAGCCTATGGGGCAGCAATCTATGCCTGGGAGCATCGAAAACAGGAAAGATAAGGAACAGATGGCCGCGTTTTGCTTTGCCGTCTGATGAACAGGAGGAAATATCATGAGCGACAGTATCGAAAAAAAACCTGCGAAGATCGTTCTGCGTGAACTGCAGAACAAGATCGCGGAAGAAGCCTGGGAAGCAAAAAAAAGAGGTGAGAAGGTCGGCTGGTGTGCCAGCAATTTTCCTCAGGAGATCACGACAGCAATGGGAATCCCTGTCGTTTATCCGGAAAATATGGGCGCAGCTGTCGGTGCGAAAGGCGGCGGACAGAGAATGTGCGAATATGCCGAAGGAATGGGGTATTCCGGGGATCTCTGCTCTTATTCAAGAATCAATTTTGCCTATGCCGATCTGAAAAAATGCGAGGAAATGGAGATCCCGTTCCCGGACTTCCTTCTTTGCTGCAATAATATCTGCAACTGCATGATCAAATGGTATGAAAATCTGGCATTGGAGATGAACATCCCGCTGCTTCTGATCGATATCCCTCATCTGGATGAACGTACCTGTGATGAGGACCGTATCCGGTACATCCGTGCCCAGTTTGACGACTGCATCCGTCAGCTGGAAGAGATCACCGGCAAAAAAATGGATCTGGAAAAGCTGAAGAGCGTAATGGAAGTCTCGCAGCGTTCCAGCAGGGCCTGGCTGCGGGCTGTCGGCTATATGGCGTCGACCCCGTCCCCGTTCTCCGGGTTTGATATCTTCAACAACATGGCTGTCGCGAATGTCGGGAGAGGAACGATTGAAGCCGCAGAAGCATTTGAACAGCTGGCGGACGAATACGAAGCCCTGGCCGCAAAAGGAGAGAGCACATTCAAGGGAGAGGAAAAGTACAGGATCCTGTTTGAGGGAATTGCCTGCTGGGCGCATCTGAAATATACCTATAAGGCGCTGCAGACCCGCGGGATCAATCTGACGGCGACGATCTACGGACCGGCCTTTTCCTTCCTGTACGGCAACCTGGATGAACTTATGGCTGCATATGCCTATGTGCCGAATTCCAACTGCTTTGAAAGAGAACTGGAACTGCGTGTCAATGACGCTCTTAAGAATAAAGTTGACGGCGCAATATTCCATATGAACCGTTCCTGCAAACACTGGAGCGGAAACCTTTACGAAATGGAACGCCGTTTCCGTGAGCAGACCGGTCTTCCGACGATCGTTTTTGACGGGGACCAGTCCGATCCGCGCTGTTTTTCGGAAGCGCAGTACGAGACCCGGGTAGAAGCCCTCGTGGAGATCATGGAAGAGAATAAGAAAAAGGAGGTGAAGGCATGAATGCGCTGAACCGCTTAAAAAATATTACAATGAATCCTAAAGCTGAATTAAAGGAAGCCGTTGCTTCCGGGAAAAAAGTGATCGGAATCATGCCGTATTTCTGTCCGGAAGAACTGGTCTATGCGGCAGGCATGCTGCCGTTCGGGCTCTGGGGGGCTGAAATGCAGGCCAACGAGTCCAAACAGTATTATCCCGCTTTCATCTGCTCTATTCTGCATACGACCCTGGAAATGGGGCTGAAAGGAGAGCTGGATGATCTTTCCGCGGTTATGATCCCGATCTCCTGTGACAGCCTGAAAGGAATGGGGGCAAACTGGGAAGCCGGAGTAAAAAACGTTCCGGTGATCAATGTTGCTTTTGCGGAAAACAGAAAGATTGCTGCAGGTATTGAATTCACCCGGTCCCAGTTCAGAAAGATCCAGAAACAGATCGAGGAGATCGCAGGCAGGACCGTATCCGATGATGAGATCCGCAAGGCAATAACGATATACAATGAAAACAGGTGCGCGATCCTGGCTTTTTCAAAGGCAGCTGCTACCCATCCCGCGGAAGTAACCGCTGCAGACCGTTGCGCAGCGATCAAAGCCGGATATTTTATGGACAGGGCAGCACATACAGAGCTGCTGAATGAGGTTACCGCAGAGCTGGAAAACCTTCCGGCATCCGATGAAGGATATCTGAAGATCGTGACGACCGGCATTATTGCGGATGCACCGCGCCTGCTGGATATCATCGATAAAAATAAAATGGTGATCGTGGACGACCAGATCGCCCATGAGTCGGTCAACGCCAGGTATGTGATTCCGGAGGCAGAGGATCCGGTCCTCGCGATGGCAGAAAGACTGGCGGAGATCGAAGGCTGCAGCGTCCTTTACGATCCGGGTAAAAAACGCGGGACACAGCTGGTGGAAATGGCAAAGAACGCGGGAGCGGACGGGATCCTATTTATCCTGACGAAATTCTGTGATCCGGAAGAATATGATTACGTACCCGTGAAGCGTATGACGGACAGTGCTTCCATACCGATGCTTCAGATCGAGATCGACCAGCAGATGACCGACTACGGTCAGCCGGAATCCGCTATTATGGCGTTTGCCGAATCATTGAGATGATCAGGAAAGATGCGTCAGGATCAGTTCAAGGATAAAGACGATCCCGCAGCATGAGATCGCGACTGTAAACATGTTTGCGCCGATCCAGGCGAGGAGGATCCCGGCGATCAGTGCAATGATTCCGGAAAGCGGTGATGCCGCTTCGTTCACCATTGCCGGGAAGGTCATAACAGCCAGCGTCACATACGGTACATAATAAAGAAAGGACCGGATAAAGCGGTTTTTGATCGGCCGGCGGATCAGAGTCAGCGGAAGCACCCGGAGCAGGTAGCTGACGGCAGCCATGACCAGAATATAGGCATAGATGTTCATTCGGCTGCCTCCTCGTCTTCAACGGGCCGCACGACCGAAGCGACGGCGGCAATGACTACAGTCAGAATAATGGTCTTCGTTCCGGCGGACAGATCCTTGAGAAACGGGGCCATATTCCAGAAATAACTTGCAAAAAAGCTTACTATAACGCAAACGCGGATGGCAAGATCCCTTCTGGCCGGGGGAATGATGATCGCAAGGAACATCCCGAAGATCGCGACGGAAAGGGTGCGGACCAGCAGTTCCGGCAGCAGATTGCCGGCAATGATCCCAAGCGGCGTCCCGATCGCCCATAGCGGGATGGAAGTGGTAAATGCGCCATACATATAGGCCGGACACAGATATCCCGGATGTGCGATCCCGATCCCGAAAAGCTCATCCGTTACACCGAAGCTGATAAAAAACCGGTGGTATGCTTTCATGTCGGCGGCGACGTGCTGACTCAGGGACGCGCTCATCAGCAGATAGCGAGCGTTGGTCACCAGTATGACCAGGGCGGTCTCCAGCAGCGTCGCGCCGGCAGAGACCTGCGCGATCCCGGCATATTCCCCGGCGGAGGCTACATTCAGAAGACTCAGCCAGAACCCCTGCGTCACGGAAAAACCGGCATACTTTGCGGTTATGCCCAACGAAAAGGAAACGGCCAGATACCCGAGGCCGATCGGAAAACCGTCCCGGAGGCCGTGTATGTATTCTCTTTTATTCCTTCCGCGCTCGTAAACAGCCATCTGTTATTGATCCCTTAATAAAGCATTCCGTAAAATGTTAGCAGAAAAGCACCGGGATATCAATTATTAAATTTGAGCCGGGCACGGGTCCGGTCTCTGAAGGTTGCATATTGTCACATCTTCAAAAATGCTTTACAATACAGCGTATATGAAAAGCAAAGTATTGTATTCGTTTGAGAAGATTATATGCAGGACAAGCCCATATTAAAGAATAAATTATATCTCTACCTGACCGAGTTCTTCTCGGGCATGGCAGTTATGGCCGTCGAACTCGGAGCCAGCAGGTTACTGGCTCCTTTCTTCAGCTCCTCCCAGATCGTCTGGACGATCATTATCGGAACGATCATGATCGCAATGGCACTGGGGAATATCTACGGCGGAAGGAGCGCAGACAAGGACCCGAACCCGGACAGGCTTTACAAACGCATGCTGATCGCGGCGGTCTGGATCGCAGCCATCCCGGTGCTCGGCAAGTATATCATCCTGGCGATCTCTGCCGTTGTTGTTTTCTCGGTCAATACCAATTTCCTGATCTGGGCAGCCTTTATCGCCTGCATGATCCTCTTTGTGTTTCCGCTCTTTCTCCTGGGGACTGTTACACCTTCGCTGGCCCGCTATACGGTCAGCCGCGTAGACGAAAGCGGTAAGGTGGTCGGGACGCTCGGGGCATTCAACACGATCGGAAGCATTATCGGTACGTTTCTTCCGACGTTTGTAACGATCCCTGCCGTCGGTACAGCCGTTTCGTTCCTTTTGTTCTCCGGAGTCCTGCTGGTGCTTGCCGTAATCTATTTTATTTCCTGCAGGAGCGGATACAAAAAATGCATCGTCAGCATTATCCTGTTCGTTGTATGCTCGATCTTCGGCAGCCAGGGAAAACTGGCATTCTGGGAGAACAATATCAGATACGAAGGAGAATCCGTATACAATTATCTGCAGGTAAAGGATACGGAAGCAAATGTGATCCTTTCCACCAATGTCCTGTTCGGGGTGCAGTCGGTTCTGGTAAAAGATGATTCTGCGCTGACCGGAATGTATTACGATTACGCGATGGCCGCTCCTTTTATGAGCGGGGTCCGGGAAAAAGACAATCTCGACGTTCTGATCCTGGGAATGGGCAGCGGGACGTATGCGACCCAGTGCGGAAGGTTTTTTGACAATATTTCCGTGAAGGGAGTGGAGATCGACGAGAGGATCACCGACCTTGCCTATGAGTATTTCGAACTGCCCGCGGATACGGACGTGGTCACTTACGACGGACGGGCTTATCTGAATTCCGCGGAAGAGCAGTATGATGTGATCATGGTCGATGCCTATCAGGATATCACCATCCCTTTTCAGATGTCCTCGGTTGAATTCTTCACGCTTGTCCGGGAGCATCTGAAGGACGACGGGGTCATGGTCATCAATATGAACATGAGGGGTTCCGGAGAAGGCAATATCAACGAATATCTTTGTGATACCGTCGCGCAGGTCTTCCCGAACATCGCAACGATCGATGTCCCGGGCAATACCAACCGCGAGCTGTTTGCATCGCTGAATGACGATGCGTTTGACCGAGGCCTCCGGAATGCCGGGCAGACTGCCGGCCTTTCCGGAAAAGAAGAGGCGCTGTCCGGGTGGATAGAGAGCATTTATCCTTCTATGGTAAGATATGAGCCGGGCGCCCGTGTCCTGACCGATGACAAGGCTCCGGTCGAGCTTCTGGGCATGCGCGTGATCGATGACATCATCGGAGAAGAAGTCACATATTATAAGAAAATTTACCGGAAACAGGGACTGCAGGGACTGCTGGACAGCTTTTAAACAGGGATAATACATGTACGACAAACTCACCAGAGACAAATATGACCTTCTGATCGCAGGCGCCGGACTCTATGGTTCGGTGATTGCGCATGAAGCCGCAAGAGCCGGCAGAAGCGTTCTGGTCCTTGAAAAGAGAAACCATATCGGCGGTAATATTTATACCGAGAGACGTGAGGGGATCGACGTACATGTTTACGGTGCACATATTTTCCATACTTCAGACCGCGGGATCTGGGAGTATGTGAATTCTTTTGCCGAATTTGAACCTTTCATCAATTCCCCCCTGGCACGATTCAGGGATGAATTATATAATCTGCCGTTTAATATGAATACCTTCAGCAGGATGTGGAATATCCGGACGCCGGATGAAGCAAAGAGGATCATAGAAGAGCAGATCCGAAAGAGCGGGATAACAAAACCGGAAAATCTTGAGGAGCAGGCGATTTCCTTGGTCGGTTATGATATCTATGAAAAACTCGTGAAGGGATACACGGAAAAGCAGTGGGGCAGGAAGTGCTCGGAACTGCCGGCTTTCATTATCCGCCGCCTGCCGGTGCGCTTCACGTATGACAATAATTATTTCAACGACCGCTATCAGGGCATTCCGTCGGAAGGCTATACCGTAATTGCCGAAAGAATGCTGAAGGATGCCGATGTCCTGCTGAATACGGATTATTTTGAGTTTATAAAAACACACAGGGATATTGCGGCAAAAACCGTGTTTACAGGAATGATTGATGAATTTTTCGGCTATTCCGAAGGCCATCTGGAATACCGCTCCCTCCGGTTCGAAACAGAGACCCTCGACACCGATAATTTCCAGGGCAACGCGGTCGTTAATTACACTTCGGCGGATGTACCCTATACGCGGATCATCGAGCACAGGCATTTCATGAACAGGCAGCAGGCAAAAACGATCATTTCCAGGGAGTATCCGCAGGAATGGAAGCCGGGAAAAGAACCGTACTATCCGGTCAACGATGAGCGGAATACGGAGCTCTACGAAAAATACCTCAAAAAAGCGCAGGAGCTGCCGGATGTTGTGTTCGGCGGCCGTCTGGGCGAATACAGATACTATGATATGGATAAAGTCATTGCTGCGGCGCTGGAGCAGGCCCGCGCAATGTTCGGACAGGAAGAATAATGGGTAAAGAAAGAAATATAAGGCTGGATCTGGTTAAAGCGATTGCGATCATCTGTGTGGTTCTCGGCCATACCTGTATCGCGTATCCCGCATTGTTTGTCAATCTTTTTCATGTCGGCGTTTTCTTTGCCGTGTCCGGTATTTTTTTCAAGGAAGAATACACCGATACCCCGGAGGGACTCGGGAAGGTCATCGTTAAAAGGATCAAACGTCTGTATATTCCTTATGTTTTCTACAATTTCTTTTATCTCTGCATCCGGAACCTCATGATCCTGATGGGGCTGCAGGGCGGCGCTCTGCTTTCCCTGAAGCTTTTCGTGCGCCACGTACTGGAGATCGTCGTGCTCATCGGAGGGGAAGAGATCCCCGGTCCCGGCTGGTTCATCCGTTCCCTGTTTATTCTGGAAGTTGTTTTTGCCGTGTCGGATTTCCTGATCAAAAAGGCCTCCGGCAGATACCACAGGGTATTTCGCTGGATCCTTGCCTGCGTATGCCTGGGGATCGGTTATTATATGCACAGATCCGGCATTGTACTGCCTACCGATAACTTTGACGTCCCGCTGAACATCGGCACGATCTTTTCCTGCTGGATCCTTTTTGTAGCCGGCATGGATCTGCCGAAACTGCTGCGGAAACTTCCCCTTCCCGAGGGGCGGATACTGTATGACATTATTGCGGCAGCAGCTTCCTTTGCGCTGCTCGTGATCATCGAGCCGCACGGAGGCATTACCTTCAGTTCCAATATCTATTCTTCGATACCGTATTTCCTGGGCTGTGTCGCCCTGGGATTCATCCTGTGCTACAGCCTTGCCGGCCTGCTTTCGCGGACGACGGGCATCGTTAGAAGGTTCTTTCTTTTTACCGGGAAGAGTACCCTCGAAATACTCATGGTCCATCTGCTCGGCTTCAAAATCGTCACCGTGATTTATATCCTTGCCAATAATCTGCCGAGAAGCGGCTTTAAAGCGTTCCCGGTATTTACCACAGACATCTGGTATATCTATCTTATCGTCGGTCTTGCATTCTCGCTGGCGTTTGCCTTTGTGTGGGGCAGGATCAAGGAAGGACTGAAGAACAAATTGAGATCCAAAAGAATTATCGTCTACGCGGTGCTTGCAGTTCTTCTGGCCGCAGTGCCTCAGGCTGCCCAGGGCGGCGTCATAAAGTTCATGGCAAAGTTCCCGGATTACAGCGTTGTCTATGATATGGATTATTATCTGGATCATAATCCGGATCTGGCAGAGTACTTCGGGGAAAACCCGGATCCGGATGCGGTACTGCAGCATTTTATACAGAACGGCATGTCGGAGGGAAGGACGGCTTCCAGAAGCTTTATTCCACAGGAATACCGTGACATGTATCCCGATCTCGACGCAGCTTTCGGCGATGACTGGGAGCAGTATTACCGGCATTATATGTCCAGAGGCGCTCTTGAGCAGAGATACGGCAGCCGCTCGACGATCATCAATGAATACGAAACACAGCTGACCGCATCCCAGGATCTGAACGGAAAGCTGGTTCTGAATTTCAAAATCGCCAACGGCAAGACAAAGGATTATGAGATCCTGGCGCTCCCGGCGTATGAAAACGACCTGAAGAACGGGTTCAAGATCGATGAAGGAATCTTTGCCGACGGGGTAAGTACGGTTTATGAGCTCGGCGATATCAACTATAAATATGTTTCGGCGCGGAAAGTCGGAGAGAATTACGAACAGACCTCCAACTTCGCTTATATTGACAATGCCGGTGTTTACAGTACTGCCGCAGACAATACGTTTAAGATCAAAGACAAAAAAGGCATCCAGATGGCCGAAGGAATGGTAGACGACGTGCTGGATCTGGAAGCCGGCACGGCATTTACCAACCTGATCCTTTCCAAGATCATGGATCCGGTCAAACAGCAGGGATCTGTTGCCTATACGCATAAAGGGAAGACTTACTATTTCAACAAAGAATGGATCGACCGCCTTGACGGCTATTTTTCCAGACTGACGGCAAACCATGTGGCTGTGACCTGCGGCGTGATCACCTATTTCGACGAAAGCTTCCGGGAGATTTATTATCCTGCGGCTTTTGAACCGAACAGTGCCGCTTTCTACGCGCTCAACACGTCGACGAAAGAGGGCATGGAGTATACCGAGGCATTTGTTTCCTTCCTGTCCGAACGCTACGACGGAAGCGACCCGGGGCACGGCCTGATCACGAACTGGGTCGTCGGAAATGAAGTGAATGAGAGCGGAACCTACAATTATATGGGCGAAAAATCGATTTCGGATTATCTGACCGAATATATCCGTACGTTCCGGATCATCTATAACATCGTTAAGAACAATATCCCGGGCGCGCAGGTCTATGTCCCGCTCGAACCCTGGTGGGGGATCGGCAGCAATATGCTCACCTACGGAGGAAGGGATTTCCTGACCCTGTTTTCAGAGATGACAGCGGCGGAAGGCAACATCGACTGGGGCCTCGCATACCATGCCTATTCCTATCCCCTGAGTGATCCGAAAGTGCAGAATGATGACGAGCGGACGATCGACGAGACCGGCGAACTGACGCTGGACGGCTACTTTACGACGGATACAGACAAGAGCGTGATCATTACGATGAAAAACATCGAAGTGCTGGTGGAGTTCATGCATAAGCAGAATATGCTCAATTCAAAAGGAGAAGTCCGTTCGATCATCCTTTCCGAGCAGGGTTATACCTCCAATTCGAACGTATACGGAAACTGTGAGGCGCTTCAGGCAGCGTCCATGACCTATGCCTATTATAAAGCCGAAATGATCGACGAGATCGACAGTTTCATCTATTTCCTTCAGGCCGACAATGACGATGCCTCCATGGGCAACAACTATTACCTGTTCGGGTTATGGGGGAATGAAGACGGAAAGAGGGCTCAGAAACTATCCCACAGGGTCTTCCGTTATATGGACAGCAGCAACACGCTTGAAGAGCTTTCGTTCGTAAAACAGATCCTGGGCATCAAAGACTGGTCTGAGGAGATCGAAAACTTTGACCCGGAAAGATTTGAATCGATGGATGAAAAGGAAGGCTTTGACGAGGGAAAAACCGATCTTTCCGATGCGGTCGTTTCCGACATACCGCGTCAGCATCATACGGGAGAGGAGCTCCTGCCGGAAATAACGGTCACGCTGGACGGAAAAACGCTGGTGAGCGACCGGGATTATGACGTTGTCTATCTGAACAACACAGAGCCCGGAACGGCTTTTGCGGTCATAGTCGGTATCGGAGACTATACCGGTACGAAACAGGCGGCTTTCGCCATAGAATAATACGGCTTTTTTTTAACTTTGCAGTTGTTCTCAGCCCGGGCTCTCCAACTGCGAAAATAATAAATGACAATAACCCATATATGGGTTATAATTATCTTTGTCTAAAAGCAGTAAGAAAACATGTCTTTTTGAGTAGTATCTAGTTAAACCGGATCCGGAAAACTGTTCTGGAACCGTTCACTTGACTTAATCCAAACTTGAATTATTACGGACCCCAGGATCTTTGAGGTTTAAAAAAGTATTCCGGATCTGCTGCTGTAAAGAACGATGAGGAGGTAAAAGGCGTTCATGCAGGAGAGTGAATACAGGGTCGAACTGCGGGACATCTATAAAAGCTTTGCCGGCGTCAAGGCCCTTAACGGCGCCCAGCTTTCTGTGAAGCCTGGTGAAGTCCATGCGCTGATCGGAGAAAACGGTGCCGGAAAATCGACGCTGATAAGATGTCTTTCCGGTGTCCATCTCGCGGACAGCGGCAAGATCTTCATGGACGGCGAAGAGGTTCATATCAGCACCCCGAAGCAGGGAATCGATATGGGCATCTCCGTTATCTATCAGGAATTTGCCCTGATGCAGGATCTGAGCGTGGCAGAGAATGTCCTGATCGATCAGTTGCGATCAAGAAAAACTGTTAAATGGAGACAGCTTCGCAGGGAAGCCAGGAGTATTCTGGATCAGCTGGGATTTGAAGAGATTAACGTTAATGCCCCTGTGAAGACCCTTCCGGTTGCAATGCAGCAGGTCGTTGAGATCTGCAAGGCTCTTTCCAGAAACTGCAAGATCCTTGTGCTTGACGAACCGACGGCCGTGCTGACGAACAAAGAAGTGGAAAGGCTCTTCGTACTCATCAATATGCTGAGGGAGAAGGGCGTATCCATCATCTATATTTCGCACCGGCTGGAAGAAATATTCCGGATATGCGACAGGATCACTGTTATGAAGGACGGAGCCTATGTCAAGACCGTAAACACGGATGAGATCACGCAGCAGGACCTCGTCAATCTGATGATCGGACGCACTTTGGATACCTATTTTCCCAAGCGCAGCCCGCATGTTACGGATGAAGTGATTTTTGAAGTTAGGAACCTTAAGGCCGGCATTGATGTTAAAGACGTTTCTTTCGCTGTGCGAAGAGGGGAAGTCCTTGGCCTGTCAGGCCTGGTCGGGGCCGGGCGTACGGAAAGCATACGTGCGCTTATCGGAACGGATAAACTGGAAGAGGGAGAGGCTTTCCTGAATGGGAAACCGGTCCGATTTCATTCGCCGAAGGCTGCTTTTGAAGCCGGTGTAGGCTATCTTCCGGAAGACCGTAAGAATCAGGGCGTTCTGCTCAATCTTCCAATCTATCAGAATATTACGATGTCGGCGCTCCAGAAGAATTATACCGGAACGCTCGGTTTCGTTAAAAGAGGCAAGGAGAACCAGGATGTCCGCAACCTGGCTGAAGAAGTAACCCTTAAAGCGGCATCACTGAAGAATCCGGTTTCCAGCCTGTCGGGAGGAAACCAGCAGAAAGTCGCAGTAGCGAGGCTTCTGGCTACCAACAGCGAAGTCCTGATCCTGGATGAACCGACACGAGGAGTCGACGTCGGTGCCAAGACGGAGATCTTCCGTCTGATCAACAGCATGGTGGAAAAAGGATGCGCTGTGATCATGATCTCTTCCGAAATGGCCGAGATCATAGGAATGTGCGATCGGGCGGTCATCTTCCGCGAAGGAAGGACAGTAGCGGAACTTCAGAAAGAAGAATTAACCGAAGAGAATATCATAGCAGCTGAAATGGGGGTAGAAAATGAGCAAAAAATCTAACTCGGATTCCGTTGGAAATATTATCGGCACACAGGAAAAAATGACCGTCGGAAAATTCCTGATGGATTATAATGTCGTTTTGATCCTGGCGGCACTCCTGATCGTCGGAGCATGTATTTCCGATGTATTCTTTACTTATTCAAACATTATGACGGTCCTGCGTCAGCAGGCGACCTATATTCTTATCGGTATAGGCTCCTTCCTGGTCATGATCACCGGCGGCATTGACCTTTCGGTCGCTTCGACCTGCGCCGTCAGTTCCGTCGTTTCTGCCCATGTGCTCACGGCTTTAAACTGGCAGAACAGCTACGGCGGGCTTGCGCTGGCAATCATCGTCGGTATCGCATCCGGTGCACTGATCGGAGCGATCAATGGCGTTATTATAGCTGTCTTCCGGGTCCCGGCATTTATTATAACGCTTGCTACCATGTGGGCAGGCGAAGGCATTGCCTATATCATCTCTAACGGAACCACGATCATGCTGGACCGAAAGGCCTTTCCTGCGAATGAAAGCTTCTATCAGTTCGCAGCTTCCACTATACCCGGGATAAAGGTTCCGTGGATCGTTCTGGTAGCTGTCATCTTTATCGTTGTTTTTTATGTGATCATGACCTTTACCACGTTCGGACGCATTCTCATGGCTACAGGCAGCAATGAGACGGCAGCGAAGTATGCAGGTATCAACACTTCCAAGTATTACTTCTCCGCGTACCTGATCTGCGGAATTCTGACTGGTCTCGCCGGTATTATAGTTACTGCGAAGGCCGGTTCGGCGACACCCCTTACTGCGGGCGTTGACTATGGTATGACGGCTATCGCCGGTATCGTAATCGGCGGCACTTCCATGAGCGGCGGCGAAGGCACGATCCCCAAGACGATCCTCGGTATCCTGATCGTTGCTTTCATAAGCAACATCATGAACCTGATTAACGTTGCGGTCTATCCGCAGAAGGTCGTTAAGGCGCTTATCGTTATTGTCGCGGTCATCGTAAAGAGCTTCAGCGAAAAGAAATAACACGTACCGCAGCGGATCCCTGTTCGGGAAGTCCGCTGCTGTTCAGTAAAGAAACCCGTGGGGCCTTTAATCTCAACACAGTATTATCCTCTGCAAATAAGAATGTTTTGCGGCCAACGCATGACATACATATCAATCTGAAAGGAGAAAGAAAATAAAAAATAGCAACTGTCATTATTACAGCTATGCTTGCATCGATGCTTGCAGCCTGCGGCGGATCGGGCTCATCAGCTGAAGCACCGGCTGCTGCGGCATCTTCCGCAAAATCAGAGGCACCGGCTGCTGCGGCATCTTCCGCAAAATCAGAGGCACCGGCTGCTGAAGCATCATCTGCGGCAGCAGAAGCCGAAGGAGAGATCAACTATCTTGAAGAGCTCCTGAAGCTGGACGACGGCCTCAGCCTTTCCGGTATCCAGTCGGCTCACCAGGAAGACCGTTCCGGCGTTTACAAAGCGCTTGACAAGATCGAGAAGAAAGATGACGTCACTCTTGCGTTCGCGGGAGCTTCACTCGGCGCCGAGTTTTTTGTTTCATGGGAGAAGACCCTTGTAAGAGAAGCTGAGGATCGCGGATGGACACTTCTTGAGTCGAATGCACAGTTTGACATGGAGCTTCAGAACAACCAGATCGACGCCTTTATCCAACAGGGCGTAGACTGCATTATCCTTAACGCGATTCGTCTGGATGCCCAGATCGACCGTATACAGGCGGCAGTTGACGCCGGCATTCCGGTCATCGTTGCAGGCCCTTCAGACGGTCGTGATCCTGAAACACCTGTTGTTACCGTCGTTGTTGCCGGAGCTAATATACAGGGATATTACGCAGGAGAATATGCAGCTGAAAAAATGTACGATGCAGACAACCCCTTAAAGGTCGGATTCTGCACCGCCTTCCTTTCCGATGCTTCCAGCTGCAGCCGCTGCTGCGGATTTGTTTCCGGATGGATTGCCAAAGCTGCCGAGATCAACGGAACGCCCTTCGAGAACAGATACGCGGCGACCATTGAGGGCCTGAGGATCTGGAAAGAAGTAAAAGACAAGGGCAAGTATGACGCTTCGGATGAATGGTCGATCAATTTCGTCGGATACGGCCAGGGTGAAGGCACAGATGCATCTGCGGGGCAGGTAGCGACTTCGGACCTTCTTACAGCGCATTCGGATATGGATCTTCTGGTTATCGAAGTAGACCAGATGGCAAGCGGAGCGATCTCCGAGATCGAACAGCACAGCCTTGTCCCGGGAGAAGATATAAAGCTTATCTGCTGCTCAGACGGTACCGAAGCGATATGTGAGATGATCAAGGACGGCCTGGTAATGGGTTCTACTCTTAACGTTCCCGAGTTCTACACATTCGGTATTTTCACAGCTCTTGACGCAATGTTCACAGACGAAGCGGTTGATTTTGATATCAACAACCTGACGCTGAATGAGTACAACCCGACAGAAATGATCACGGAAGAGAATATAGATGATTATTATTATCCGGGATGCATGTTCGGTACTGCTCACGTAAGCTTTGATTTCTATGACGTACCCGGCTGGAATGCAGCGAACAACAGCTGATCGTTAACCACGATTTCTGAGGGCTCGCGCATCAGACACAGTGCTTCTTATGAACTGAATGCATCAAAAAATTGAATAACCGGATCGGAGAACGCTCTGATCCGGTTTTCTTTTTTGTAAAAACAAAAAAGGGCTGTGCTGCCCCTCCTATCATTCCGAGACTTTTCCAATTAAAAACAGCCGATCTGTCAAAAAAATTCATTGACAGTGGCTTTTTTTCATGTTATACTGGCAGATGCACTATCGTGGATTACTATGTGCAACTGCGCGCTGAAACCGATTTCATCTTTATATATAACAGAACATTACAGGTTTTGCAAGAAGAACATTTTGACGAAGCCTGAATGGTCGGAAACGAAGATCGAAAGGCATCTGTTCAGATGCTTCGCCAGCAGGTCCGCGATAGCCGGAAACTTAAAACTAAATATCCACAAGAGGTGAAAAGCGTCAATGGAAAAAAACAGAATACGCCCGATTAAAGCCGGGAAAAGTATGCGAATGAGTTACCAGAGACAGAAAGAAGTCCTGCAGATGCCGAACCTGATCGAGGTCCAGAAGAATTCCTACAACTGGTTCCTCACCGACGGTCTGAAAGAGGCATTCGCGGATATCTCTCCCATAGAAGATTACGGCGGCAAGCTGAGTCTGGAGTTTATGGACTTCACCTTGAGTGAAGATGACGTCAAGTATTCCATCGATGAATGCAAACAGAGAGACGCTACCTATGCGGCTCCTCTTAAAGTAAAGGTTCGCCTCTATAATAAAGAAAATGATGAGATCTCCGAGCATGAGATCTTCATGGGCGACCTTCCCATCATGACGGCGACGGGAACGTTCGTTATCAACGGGGCGGAGCGTGTTATCGTTTCACAGCTCGTCCGTTCGCCGGGCATCTATTATAATATTTCCAGAGATAAGATCGGTAAGGAGCTTTACGCCTGTACCGTTATCCCGAACCGCGGCGCATGGCTCGAGTATGAAACCGACTCGAACGATGTGTTCTATGTACACATGGACCGCACCAGGAAAGTTCCCGTAACCTCCCTGATCCGTGCGCTCGGTTATGATACCAACGATCAGATCCGTGAGCTGTTCGGCGATGAGCCGAAAATCGAAGCGACCCTTGCCAAGGATGTTTCCACCAACTATCAGGAAGGCCTCCTCGAATTATACAAGAGGATCCGTCCGGGCGAGCCGCTGGCGGTTGAAAGTGCGGAGAGCCTGATCTTCTCCATGCTGTTCGATTCAAGACGTTACGACCTGGCGAAAGTCGGCCGTTATAAATTCAATAAAAAGCTCGCGCTTCGCAACCGTATCAAAAACGCCGTGATCGCGGAAGATGTAGTCGATCCCGAGACCGGTGAGATCCTTGCCGAAGCCGGTGCCGTTGTAGACAGGGAACTGGCGGATACGATCCAGAACGCCGCGATCCATTCCCTGAAAGTCCGCGGGGAAGACAGGGATGTCGTGATCCTTTCCAACCTTATGGTCGATATCACCGCATGGGTCGATATCGATCCGGAAGAGGCCGGCATTACGGAAGAGGTCTATTTCCCGGCACTGAAGGCCCTTATGGACGAGTACAGCGATCCGGAAGAGCTGAAGACTGCGATCCGGAAGAACGTTGCGGACCTGATCCCGAAGCACATCACCAAGGAAGATATCATCGCGTCCATCAACTATGGTATCCATCTTGAGCACGGCTTCGGAAATGCAGATGATATCGATCATCTCGGAAACCGCCGTATCCGCTGCGTCGGCGAACTGCTTCAGAACCAGTACCGCATCGGCCTTTCCAGACTGGAAAGGGTCGTACGTGAGCGCATGACGACACAGGACACGGATATGATCACTCCGCAGTCCCTTATCAATATCAAACCGGTAACTACTGCAGTTAAGGAATTCTTCGGTTCCTCACAGCTTTCACAGTTCATGGACCAGAACAATCCGCTGGGTGAGCTTACCCATAAGAGACGTCTTTCCGCATTGGGTCCCGGCGGCCTTTCCAGAGACCGTGCCGGATTTGAGGTCCGTGACGTACATTATTCCCATTACGGAAGAATGTGCCCGATCGAGACGCCTGAAGGACCGAACATCGGCCTGATCAACTCGCTGGCTTCCTATGCCCGCATCAATAAATACGGATTTGTCGAGGCTCCGTACCGCCTGATTGACAAGAGCGATCCGGAAAATCCGCGTGTCACCGACGAAGTTGTCTACATGACAGCCGATGAGGAAGACAATTATCATGTAGCCCAGGCGAACGAGCCGATCGACGAGGACGGCCATTTCATCAATGCGCTGGTATCCGGACGTTACAAAGACGAAACACAGCAGTACGACCGTCAGATGTTTGATTATATGGACGTATCGCCGAAGATGGTCTTTTCCGTTGCAACGGCCCTGATCCCGTTCCTTCAGAACGACGACGCGAACCGTGCCCTGATGGGTGCGAACATGCAGCGTCAGGCCGTACCGCTTCTCTTTACCGAAACTCCCGTTGTCGGAACCGGTATCGAGGCTAAGGCAGCTGTGGACTCCGGCGTCTGTGTAGTAGCCGAAAAATCCGGCAATGTCATTTTTGTCCAGGCAGACCAGATCCTGGTTGCAAATGATGACGGAACGAAGACAAACTACAAAGTATCCAAATTCGTTCGAAGCAACCAGAGCAACTGCTACAACCAGAGACCGATCGTCAAGACCGGCGACCATATCGAGGCCGGAGAGGTTATTGCGGACGGTGCATCTACTTCGGAAGGCGAGCTGGCCCTCGGAAAGAACCCTCTGATCGGATTCATGTCCTGGGAAGGCTACAACTACGAGGATGCCGTTCTTCTGAGCGAGCGCCTTGTAAAGGATGACGTTTACACATCCATTCATATAGAAGAACATGAAATCGAAGCCAGGGATACCAAACTCGGGCCGGAAGAGATCACAAAAGATGTTCCGGGTGTCGGCGAGGAAGCCCTGAAGAATCTGGATGAACGGGGAATCATCCGTATCGGTGCGGAAGTGCGTGCGGGAGATATCCTGGTCGGCAAGGTCACACCGAAGGGAGAAACCGAGCTTACCGCGGAAGAAAGACTCCTGCGTGCGATCTTCGGCGAGAAGGCCAGAGAAGTGCGTGACACTTCCCTGAAAGTACCGCACGGCGAATCCGGAATCGTTGTGGATGCCCGTGTATTCACCAGAGAAGCCGGCGACGAATTAAGCCCGGGCGTCAATGAATCGGTCAGGATCTATATCGCGCAGAAGCGTAAGATCTCTGTCGGCGACAAGATGGCGGGCCGTCACGGAAACAAGGGTGTTGTATCCCGTGTTCTGCCGGAAGAGGATATGCCGTTCCTGCCGAACGGACGTCCCCTGGATATCGTGCTGAATCCCCTGGGCGTTCCGAGCCGAATGAACATCGGACAGGTCCTGGAGATCCACCTCAGCCTTGCGGCAATGGCTCTCGGCTTCAATATTTCGACACCGATTTTTGACGGTGCAAATGAAATTGACATTCAGGAAACACTTGCCCTTGCCAATGACTACGTAAATCTCGACTGGAAAGAGTTTACCAAAAAGCATAAGAGCGAACTGCTTCCGGAAGTATATCAGTATCTGGATGAGCATAAAGATCACAGAGAATTATGGAAGGGCGTTCCGATCTCGGAGGACGGAAAAGTTCTGTTAAGAGACGGACGGACGGGAGAGTATTTCGATTCACCCACGACGATCGGACATATGCACTACCTGAAGCTTCACCATCTGGTAGACGATAAGATCCATGCCCGTTCCTCCGGTCCGTATTCACTGGTTACCCAGCAGCCGCTGGGAGGCAAAGCCCAGTTCGGCGGCCAGCGTTTCGGAGAAATGGAAGTCTGGGCCCTGGAAGCATACGGTGCAGCCTATACCCTTCAGGAGATCCTTACAATGAAGTCCGATGACGTGGTCGGAAGAGTCAAGACCTATGAGGCGATCATCAAGGGCGGCAATATCCCTGAGCCCGGTATTCCGGAGTCCTTCAAGGTTCTGATCAAGGAACTTCAATCCCTCGGACTGGACATCAAGGTCCTCAGAGATGACAACACAGAGGTCGAAATCGTTGAGACTTCGCAGTACGGCGAATCGACCCGCTTCAGTTCCGTAGAGAACGAACGGAACGAAAGATACGGACGCCCGAGCGCCAGTGAATTCGAAGCCTACGGCTTCACGACACAGGAATTCCGGAACGGCGAGCTGGTAGATGTTTTTGAAGAAGTGGAAGAAGCCGGCGATAATGACCTTTTCGACGGACTGAGTTCTGATTTCGGATCTGATAACTGATCAACTGCAAGATCTTTCATCTGGAAAGGGGTATTTCAATGCCTGAAAGAATTAATAATACAGTACCTTACGAACCGCTTACCTTTGATGCTATAAGGATCGGTCTTGCTTCTCCCGAAAAGATCCGTCAGTGGTCCCACGGTGAAGTCAAAAGACCCGAAACGATCAACTACAGGACGCTGAAGCCGGAAAAAGACGGCCTTTTCTGCGAACGCATTTTCGGACCGGCCAGAGACTGGGAATGCCACTGCGGAAAGTATAAGAAGATCCGCTACAGGGGCGTGATCTGTGACCGCTGCGGCGTTGAAGTTACAAAATCTTCCGTACGCCGTGAGCGCATGGGCCATATTGAACTGGCGGCCCCGGTATCCCATATCTGGTATTTCAAGGGCATCCCTTCCAGAATGGGAATGCTTCTGGATATTTCTCCGAGAACGCTTGAAAAAGTTCTGTATTTTGCAAATTATATTGTGCTTGATCCGGGCGAGACGGACCTTCTGTACAAGCAGGTGCTTAATGAAAGAGAGTACCAGGAAGCGCTCGAACAGTACACGGTCGACGGGAAACCGGCGTTCCGTGCCGGAATGGGGGCAGAGGCCGTACAGGAACTTCTTGCTGCGATCGATCTGGAAAAGGAGTCTGCTGAGCTGAAAACAGCTCTTGCCGAGTCTACCGGCCAGAAGCGTGCCCGTATCATCAAGAGGCTGGAAGTCGTTGAGGCATTCCGCGCTTCCGGAAACCGTCCAGAATGGATGGTCATGAATGTGATCCCGGTCATTCCCCCGGATCTCCGCCCGATGGTACAGCTGGACGGCGGCCGTTTCGCGACCTCCGACCTGAACGACCTGTACCGCCGTATTATCAACAGAAACAATCGTCTGAAGAGGCTTCTGGAACTTTCTGCTCCGGAGATCATTGTCCGGAACGAAAAGAGAATGCTTCAGGAAGCAGTGGATGCGCTGATCGACAACGGCCGCCGCGGAAGAGCCGTGACCGGCCCCGGAAACCGTAACCTGAAGTCACTTTCGGATATGCTGAAAGGTAAATCCGGCCGTTTCCGTCAGAACCTGCTCGGAAAACGTGTCGACTATTCCGGACGTTCCGTTATCGTTGTCGGACCGGAGCTGAAGATCTATCAGTGCGGTCTTCCCAAGGAAATGGCGATCGAGCTTTTCAAGCCTTTTGTTATGAAAGAGCTTGTAAAGAACGGAATGGCGCACAATATCAAAAATGCCAAGAAAATGGTAGAAAAGATGCAGACGGAAGTCTGGGATGTCCTTGAAGGCATCATCAAAGAACATCCGGTAATGCTGAACCGTGCACCTACGCTGCACCGTCTGGGCATCCAGGCGTTCGAACCGATCCTGGTAGAAGGCAAGGCGATCAAACTGCATCCGCTCGTATGTACCGCATTCAACGCCGACTTTGACGGCGACCAGATGGCGGTCCATCTTCCGCTGTCCGTCGAAGCACAGTCCGAGTGCCGTTTCATGCTCCTTTCGCCGAACAACCTGTTAAAGCCTTCAGACGGAGGCCCGGTAGCCGTTCCTTCCCAGGATATGGTTCTCGGCATCTATTACCTTACCCTTGCAAAAGACGGTGATAAGGGAGAAGGCAGCTGCTTTAAGAATACAAACGAAGCCATAATGGCTTACGAAAACGGTTATATTACCCTGCAGTCCAAAATCAAAGTACGTTTCCAGAAAGAGGACAGTGAAGGGATCTTACGTACGTCCATGATCGAATCCACGCTGGGAAGACTTCTTTTCAATGAAGTGATCCCGCAGGATCTCGGCTATGTGGACCGGAGCATTCCGGAAAACGTTATGCTTCCCGAGATCGACTTCCTCGTAGCAAAGAAACAGCTGAAGCAGATCCTTGAAAAAGTTATCGATGTGCACGGAGCTACGGTTACCGCCGAAGTTCTTGACGCGATCAAGGCGATGGGCTTCAAATATTCCACGAGAGCCGCAATGACTGTTTCAATTTCGGATATGACCGTTCCGGCCCAGAAGGAAGAACTTCTTGCTGCGGCGCAGGAAAATGTAGCACAGATCACCAAAAACTACAGACGCGGTCTTATGACGGACGAGGAAAGATACAAGGAAGTCATAGACATGTGGAAAGAGACCGACGACAAGATCACGCAGGCGCTGCTTTCCGGTCTGGATCATTACAACAGCATTTATATGATGGCGGACTCCGGTGCCCGTGGTTCGGAGAAACAGATCAAACAGCTGGCAGGAATGCGAGGCCTTATGGCAGATACGACCGGTCATACGATCGAGCTTCCCATTACATCCAACTTCCGTGAAGGACTGGATGTTCTGGAATACTTCATGTCAGCTCACGGCGCACGTAAGGGACTTTCGGATACCGCTCTTCGTACGGCAGACTCCGGATATCTTACCAGACGAATGGTTGACGTATCCCAGGAGCTGATCATTCGTGAGAATGACTGTATCGAAGAAGGGGAAGAGATCCCCGGAATGTGGGTCCATGCGTTTGCGGAAGGCAAGGAAGAGATCGAATCCTTAAGAGAGCGACTGATCGGCAGATTCTCCGTTTATGATATTTATGACGGCAACGGTGAGCTGATCGTGGCCTCCGACAATATGATCACGCCCTCCATGGCAACACGCATCGTGAATGACGGACGTGACGAAAACGGCGAGGTGATGAAGAAGGTCAAGATCCGTACGATCCTGACCTGCCGCTCCCGCATCGGTATCTGCGCGAAGTGTTACGGTGCGAACATGGCGACCGGAACACCGGTACAGGTCGGTGAATCGGTCGGAATCATCGCCGCGCAGTCCATCGGTGAACCCGGTACCCAGCTGACCATGCGTACTTTCCATACCGGCGGTGTTGCAGGCGGAGATATCACACAGGGTCTTCCCCGTGTCGAAGAGCTGTTTGAAGCCAGAAAGCCAAAAGGCCTTGCGATCATTACCGATATCAAGGGCGTAGCGACCATTAAGGACAATAAAAAGAAACGTGAGATCGAAGTCCGTGACGATGAAGAAGGCGAGTCCAAGACGTATCTCATTCCGTACGGATCCCATATCCGGATCCAGGACGGCGATGTTCTTGAAGCCGGTGACGAGCTGACCGAAGGTTCTGTCAATCCTCATGATATCCTTCGCATCAAGGGTGTGGAAGATGTCCAGGATTACATGCTTCGTGAAGTTCAGAGAGTTTACCGTCTGCAGGGCGTTGAGATCGCCGATAAGCATATCGAAGTGATCGTGCGTCAGATGCTGAAAAAAGTCCGTATCGAAGAAGGAGGAGACACACCTTATCTTCCCGGAACGCTTGTAGACTATCTGGAGTTTGAAGACGTCAACAAGCAGATGGAAGCGGAAGGGAAAAAGCCTGCGGAAGGCACCCGTATCCTTCTCGGTATTACGAAAGCTTCGCTGGCTACCGACTCCTTCCTTTCTGCCGCTTCTTTCCAGGAGACAACAAAGGTCCTTACCGAAGCGGCGATCAAGGGCAAGATCGATCATCTGATCGGCCTGAAGGAGAATGTCATCATCGGCAAGCTGATACCTGCCGGTACCGGAATGAAGTGCTACAGCAATATCGAGCTGACCAGTGAAGAGCCTGAAGAAGTGCCCGAAGAGGAAGAGATCCTCGAGGTCGGCAAAGATATCGAGCTTCTTGCAGATGACGAGGAAGAGATCCTTGACGCAGATGACATCATCTTTGTAGAGGATGATCTGGGAGAAGAAGAGATCCTTGACGAAGCGGATATCATCATCGAAGAATCCGAAGAAGACGAATAAGAAGAATAATTGAACCCTATTAATCAATGCCACTGCCGGAAGCAGACGCAGAAATCCTGTGAAATGCAGAAGATCTACGGGGGAGGTGCAAACCATCCGGATGAAAGAACAGATCTATCGTGCGCTTAGGACCATTGCCGTAGTTGCTGCGGCAGTGGCTTTGGTTATGCTCCTCTGGCTTCTGATCGCACCGGGGCATACCAGGGTACGGAGGCAGCCTTCGCCGGAAACGGTCAGTATTTCCGTGGAAAGGATCGAAAAGGAAGCTCCGGAGGAAAAGACGTATTCCACGGATGTTGCCGTGATCGCCCTTCCGGGAAATGAAGAGGGTACGGGCGAAGCCGGCGTAATGTACATCCGGGACCGCAGAAGCCGCGGTACGTTTGAAAGCTCCGGCTTTGAACGATCGGATGACAGGCTGTGGTACAGGGTTACGGATAATACCTGTTATTACTCGGGGTGGAAGCAGATCGACGGGAAACGGTATTATTTTGACGCGGACGGCTATGCTGCCGTCGGTTGGAGGGCGATTTCCTATCAGTACGGCTGTTACTTTGACCAGGATGGAGTCTACATCCAGGATAAGAATAAGGCCAGAATGATCTGCCTGACCTTTGAAGGCGGGCCCAGTGAGTTTACAGCCGAGATCCTTGATATCCTGTCCAGCAACGGCGTAAAGGCGACATTTTTCGTATCCGGGTCCAACGCAGAATACTACGGTGAGATCCTGAGCCGGGCAGCTGCACTCGGAAACAGCATCGGGAGCAACGGCTACAGCAATACGATCTTAAGGAATGCGACAGAAGATGAGCTGTTCCGCGAGTTTGCCAAGACGGACCAGCTGATCTCCAAGTACACCAATCAGAAGCAGACACTGCTTGCGAGATTCCCGGGAGGCTCCTATACGAAGGAGCAGGTTGCGGCCATAGAAAAAGCCAACATCATGTGGGATACGGATTCCAAAGACCTGCAGTCCGAAAACGTGGAGTTCATAGCTTCCGAGATCTACAGCCATCTTCAAAGCGGAAGCATTATCCGGATGCATGATCTTACACGGACTTCGGTGGAAGCGGTAAGGAAGATCATTCCGGAGATGCTGTCCGCCGGTTATGAGTTTGTCAGCATCGAAGATATGGCGGCCTCGAGAGGATATGTGCTGGAACCCGGAGTAACCTATCTGGGATTCCTGCAGAGCAATCTGGATACCAGAACGGTCAATGATCTGTGATCCGCAGGCAGGCAGAATATAACTGGAATTAATAATAAATACACATAAAGAGAGACATGAAGCAATGAATGAAGACGAGATCATGGTGCCGGTATATACGGTCACAGGGTTTCTGGAAGGCGGGAAGACGACCTTTCTGAAGTTTACGATCGAGCAGGATTATTTCCAGATCGAGGAGCCGACTTTGCTGATCGTAGGCGAGGACGGGATCGAGAAATATGACGAAAAGGAGCTCCTTCGGTATCATACGGTCATGACTGTTATTGAAAATGAAGAGGACTTTACCACAGAAACGCTGAAAAAACTGGATAAGCGCTATACTCCCAGCCGGGTCATTATCGAATACAACCCGTTCTGGAGCGTCGCAAAGCTGGAAGAAATGGAAATGCCCGAAGGCTGGGGCATCGTGCAGGAGATCGTCATGGTCGACGCCTCGTCGTTCCAGATCTATATGCAGAATATGAAATCGCTATTTGTTGAGATGGCCCGGAATGCCGATATGGTGACCTTCAACCGCTGTACGGATGATCTGCCGCTGGCCAATTTCCGGCGCAGCATCAAAGTCGTCAATCCGGGCTGTGAGATCCTCTTTGAGGACAACAATAATGAACTGACGGATATCTTTGAAGATTCTGTACCTTATGACCTGGATGCGGATATTGTCCGGATCGAGGATATCGATTACGGCATATTTTATGTGGACGCCGGCGAAAACCCCGACCGGTATGAAGGAAAAACCGTTACTTTTAAAGGCAGGATCCTTAAAAGCAAAAACCCGGATGCCGATTACTTCGTCGCCGGGAGGAAAGCGATGACCTGCTGTGCCGAGGATACGGCGTTTATCGGGTATATCGTTAAATGGGCCGAATCCCCTTCTCTGAAGATGGGAGACTGGGTACGTGTTACCGCGAAGATCAAATACCGCGAACTGAAGATCTACGGAGGAGAAGGACCGGTCTTTTACGCAAGAAAAGTGGAGCCTTCGGATCCGCCGGAACAGGAACTGGTGTATTTTAACTGACAGCTTCAGGAGCAGGGTATGTATTTAATCGTCGGACTGGGAAATCCGGAAAGAAAATATGAAAACACCAGGCATAACTGCGGCTTCTGCGCTGCAGAGGAGCTGATCGACCACTATTCGATACCAAAATCGGGTATTTCGATGAAAGGGATCTACGGGAAGACCGTGATAAACGGCGAGAAGGTCCTGGTAATGAAACCGCTGACCTACATGAACCTCAGCGGGCAGGCGGTGAAGGCGTATATTGATTATTATAAGCTGGATCCGAAAACGGATCTGGTGGTCATCTATGATGATGTGGATCTGGAGACCGGGAAGATCCGGATCCGCAAACAGGGTAGTGCGGGCAGCCACAACGGTATGAAGAGCATTATCGAATGCCTCGGAACCAAAGAATTCACCCGTATCCGGATCGGGATCGGACCCAAGCCGGAGAAATGGGACCTGGCCGATTTTGTCCTGGCACCTTTTTCCAGAAAAGAACGGCAGATCGTGGATGAGGCCCTCAAGGAGATCGTACCGATCACCGAACTGATTACACAGGGGCAGACAGACCGCGCCATGGAAAGATACAACAGAAAAGAACCGGAGCAGACATGACCCACGCGTTAAGCCAGGGCGTTCGTTCTCTTGATTTTTACGAAGAACTGGTTCGAAAACTGAATAAGAAAAACGGCGTGATCCATATTACCGGAACGCCGGAATCTCAGAAGGCGAATTTTGCCGCCGGCGTACTGCCGGAGGGAAGATCCGCCCTTGTCGTCTGTCCGAACGAACTGAAAGCCCGGGAGTTTTACGAGGACATGAAACTTTACGACCCGGATGTGCTCCTGTATCCGGCCCGGGACATGATCTTTTATCATGCAGATGCATCCGGCAACCTGATCGAAAGACAGAGACTGGAGGTTTTCAAGGCACTGCTGGAGCGTCCTTCTCTGACTGTAGTGACCTGTGTACGGGGATGCCTGGACAGGCTTCCCCCGATCGATCTTCTTCGGGATAATACCCTTGAACTCTCTGTCGGAGATGAACTGGATATTACGGAGTTTTCCGAAAGACTGTCCGAAACCGGATATGAACGGTGCGGAACAGCAGAGTCTTCCGGACAGTTCGCCGTGCGCGGCGGGATCATAGATGTTTACGATCCTACATGCGAGAATCCCTTCCGGATCGAACTCTGGGGGGATGAGATCGATTCGATCCGCAGTTATGATCCTTCCACTCAGAGATCCGTTGAAAACCTTGAGTTCATTTCGATCTTTCCCGCGTCGGCAGAGCACGGCATAAAGCAGGAGGATTTCAGCACAAAACTTAACGTAACGTTTACGGACTATTTTAACGACGATGCCGTGATCTTTCTCGACGAACCAGCAGCCGTTTCGGAAACCGCCCGGATCATAACCGAAGAATACACGGATGCGATGCTGCACCGGCAGGAAAAAGGGAGTATTGAACCCGGCGATATGGAAAGACTGATCGATCCTTCCGAGCTGATGGCTGCCTGGAGCAGGAGACACTGCATCGCATTCTCCCTGCTGGAATCGAAGCTTTCCTTTCTGAAGATACAGGCAACGTACCCCATCCTGGTCAAGACCATCAGTTCCTATAACAACCAGTTCCTGATGCTGGTTAAGGATCTGCATTCATGGAAAAACGCCGGGTACATCGTTATAATTCTTTCTCCGTCCAGAGTACGCGGCCGCCGGATCGCGGACGATCTTCAGACGGAAGGGATCAATGCTTTCTTTGCGGAAGAAGATACCCGGGATCTGATGCGCGGTGAAGTATGTGTTCTGCGCGGAAGCTCGCTGAAGGGATTTGAATATTCTCTCGAAAAGTTTGTCGTGATCACGGAAAGCGACATTTTCGGAAGCACTTCAAAAAAGAAAAGGGTAACAAAAACCTACAAAGGCGAGAGCATTACCAGCTTTTCGGAACTGACACCGGGGGATTATGTCGTGCATGAAATGCATGGCCTCGGAATTTACAGAGGCATTGAACAGATCGACCGGGACGGTGTATCCAAAGATTACCTGAAGATCGAATATGCAAAGGGAAGCTGCCTGTATGTCCAGGCCACCCAGCTGGAAAGCCTGCAGAAATACGGCTCCGGTGAAGAGCACCGGAAGCTGAAGCTGCAGGTGCTCGGAGGAAAGGAATGGGGCAGGACAAAAGCCCGCGTCAAAGCTGCCGTAAAAGACATGGCCGAAGAGCTGGTTGCCCTGTATGCGGCCCGCTCTTCCGAATCCGGCTTTGTTTATTCCGAAGACACGGTCTGGCAGAGGGAATTTGAAGAGATGTTCCCCTATGAGGAAACAGATGACCAGCTGACCGCGATCGAAGAGACAAAGGCCGATATGCAGAGCCGCAAGATCATGGACCGGCTGATCTGCGGCGATGTCGGATACGGAAAGACTGAAGTTGCCCTGCGTGCGGCCTTCAAAGCCGTTCAGGACAGCAAGCAGGTGGTTATGCTGGTCCCGACGACGATCCTTGCACAGCAGCACTATGTTACCTTCCGGCAGAGAATGAAGAACTTTCCGGTACGTGTTGACCTGCTTTGCCGGTTCCGGACTGCTGCGGAACAGAAAAAAACGATCCAGGACCTGAAAAGCGGTCTGGTGGATGTTGTTATCGGTACACATAAAGTGTTGAATAAAAATATACAGTTCAAAGATCTCGGACTGCTGATCATAGACGAAGAACAGCGCTTCGGGGTTTCCCATAAAGAGAAGATCAAACAGCTGCGCTCGAAAATCGATGTGCTGGCACTGACTGCGACTCCCATACCGCGGACACTTCATATGAGTCTGATCGGGATCAGGGACATGAGCCTGCTTCGGGAGCCTCCTCTCGACAGGATGCCGATCCAGACCTACATTTCGGAGTATGACGAGGAACTGGTCCGGGAAGCCATTTCCAGAGAGCTGGCACGTAACGGGCAGGTCTACTTTGTTTCAAACCGGGTTGTCGGAATAATCGAGCTGACCAACCGCCTCCGGGCGATGATCCCGGAAGCCGTGATCGAATATGCCCACGGACAGATGAAGGAACGAGAACTGGAATCCGTTATGTACAGCTTCATCAACGGAGAGATCGACGTACTCGTCTCTACGACGATTATTGAGACCGGAATGGATATCCCTAATGTCAACACCATGATCGTCCGGGATGCAGACAGAATGGGGCTGTCGCAGCTTTATCAGCTCCGGGGAAGGATCGGACGGACAAATCGGACAGCGTATGCCTTTCTGATGTACAGGAAAGACAAAGTCCTGAAAGAGGATGCTCAGAAAAGACTGCATGCAATCTCAGAATTTTCGGAACTTGGCAGCGGTCTGAAGATCGCCATGCGGGATCTGGAGATCCGCGGCGCCGGTAATCTTTTGGGGGCGGAGCAGTCCGGGCATATGGAAGCGGTCGGCTATGACCTCTATTGCAAGATGCTGAAAGAAGCCGTGAATCAGGCGAAAGGGATCGAGGAGGCCCCGGAATACGAGACCCTGATCGATCTGAATGTAGATGCCTTCATTCCTTCCTCTTACATTTCAGAAGAGACCTCCCGGCTGGAGATCTACAAACGCATTGCCGCTATATCCTGCAGGCAGGAAGAGGAAAATATGCAGGACGAACTGACGGACCGTTTCGGCGATCCTCCGAGGGCTGTATTGAACCTGCTTGCGATCGCCGTGCTTAAGGCAGCTGCCAGAAGGATCTTTATTACGGAGATCCGTCATGACGGGGAAAAGATCCGGATTGAGATCAGCGAAAAAGCACATCTGGCTTCGGAAAATATTCCGGACCTTCTGGAAGAACAGAAAGGCCGTCTGAGAATTATCGTGAGGGGAATTCCTTATTTCCTGTATACGCCGGGAGCGGTCACGGACCGGCGCAAGGGTCTTCTTTATGAACTGCAGACAGTGATCGATTCGATGGTGCGTTATCTGGCGCTGTGATCTGCGATTACGAACGGTCGATTTATTTGATCGATTTGTTTGTTTTAAAAATGTTTGACAAGAATCGAAAGAATAACTAAAATTTTTAATAGATAAATTACATATAGGGTTCTTCAGTGCCGCAAGGGTAAAAGGGAAGCGGGTGAAAATCCCGCACGATCCGGTCACTGTGAACAGCGAGCTTTTTGCAAATGCCATTGCATCTGATGTGAGAAGGCGTAAAAAACGTTCGAGCTGCTAGTCAGGAAACCTGCTGAAGAACTGGAGTAATGCTTCCGAAGAAAGCAGTATCCGAATCGTACAGAGGGTCATCTCTCTGTTGGTTTTATTATGATCCGCTTCTTTGGAGGCGGGTTCTTTTTATGTATAGTAATGGGCTGTGCGCGAACCAGTCGGCATGGCGAAGAGCCAAGCAGTGATAAACAAATATGCAGCATGTAAATAATAAAGCATCTTGTAAACATTTTTTCTGAAGAAGTGAGGTAGACAGATGGAAAAAGTGAAGAAGAGGATTTTAAGCTTTATTGTCAGTCTGGCGATGGTCCTTACCACAATAATGCCGAACATGGCTGTTGTGGCCCAGGCATCTCAGATTGACCGGCCAAGCGATTTCGAAGGGACGGTATATGTTACTTACAGTGATGACGGGGAATTCGCGCCAGGCAAGACCGACAGCGGTGTAATGGCCTATGTTCCAGTATCGTTGGAAACATTGGCAGCAGCAAGGGTCAGCGATGATTTTGACTATGATGCTAATGGCGACGGAACAGCAGAATTGACTGTTTATACCCTTTTCAAGTACATGAGGGATAATTACAGCTATGGCAGTTCTGATGATATGACTGTTACTGGGAGTAATGGCTCTATTTATTATAGTTCGGGCCTCTGGTGTGACGAGAACGGTAATAACTGGGATGAGAACACGAACTATTATTACAACGGCATGTATCCCTACGCAGAAGAAGGATGGGGAGCTACCGCTGATCAGATCACACTTCATGACGGAGATTTCATTGACGCGGCGCATTTTTCGGACTGGGGCTTTTTTTCCGAAACACGTGCACCGTTCCAGTATTTTGCCACAACAGCATTTCTGGATGATTATAATGCAGGCGAAGTAAAAAAATCTACTGTCGACGGCCCTGCTGGTTATGCAACTCATTCTTTCAGCGGTACGGCCGGAGAGTCTGTTGACTTGGTGCTGATACATACCTCTCCGGATAATGAAACATTTAGTTCCACCACATATGGATTGTATAACGACGTAACGATTTATTATGGTAAAGAGATAGGCACGGCAGAGGGATCTGTGGTTTCCGGAACTAATGCATCCGGCACGGTTGGCCTTACAGAGATCATTTTCCCGGAAGAAGGAGATTACTGGATCTGGACAAAGGGACAACCAGGCGAAAACACAAGCGGAATTGTCAACGGACCCGCTGTAGCAAAAGTACATGTTGAACCAGGTAGTATACAGCCCGCTGAGCCTATCAATGTAAACGTCAGCATCTCTAACGCGGGACAGGTTGTCATGGCGCAGAAGAGTGTTTCCGTCACAGATAATAACAGAGATGGTACGCTGGATGTTTTTGAAGCATTATATGCGGCGCACGAGGCATCTTTTGAAGGCGGAGCTGCAGCAGGATTTGCCACAACAGAAGGTTCATACGGAACTACAATTACCAAATTGTGGGGCGTAGACGGAATACCGATGTATGCCATTAACCATGATGCCGGAGGATATGGAACAACTGTTGCCGCTGATGATCTTGTTTATGCATACAATTTGAAAGATGCTGCGAATTACTCAGACAGTTATTCCAAGTTTGATAAGGACACCTATGAAGTAGAGGCCACAACAGGTCTTTCTGTAGAGCTTTCAAGGTTTTTCTCTGATCCTGACAATGAATGGGCAATGACGCAGCAGGCATTTGCAGGTGCAACACTTGCGGTACTTGGAACAGATCTTTCGGCTGTTGACGCTTCCAGGTATTCATTTAAAGACAATGGCGGCGGTTCTTATACTGTAACATTTGATGAAGCAGGAGAGTATTTTCTTACAGCAAACTGCGATAATCCTATTCTGGTTCCGGCAGTTGCGAAGGTAACGGTTGCGGAAGCTCCTGAACCTGTCAACAATCCGCCCGCACTTGCGGAAGGTGTTGAAGCCACAGCTGAAGCGACTGTAACAGCAGGGGAGGCTTATTCGCTTGACCTTACCAAGATCTTTACGGATGCGGACGGTGACGAGCTGACATTTACAGTAAAAGTAGGAGACGCAGAGGCTGTTGCTGCAGATGCGGCATACAGCTATACACCTGAAGAAGCCGGTACTTATACTTTATTGTTTAAGGCAAACGACGGAAAGGCAGAGCCTGAGGATTCATACACAGTAGTATTGACTGTAGAAAAGCCTGCGGCAGGAAGCGATCCAACATTATTCTGGGATTATACTGTTGACGGGAATGGATGGTATGCTTGGTCCACGAGCTGGAATTATGTCCAAACTGTAAGCGCTACTGGAGTTTCCGTAGAATCTTATGAATGGGATGGGAATACATGCAATATAATTCTTGTGCCTTCCACGTATAAGGATGCCTCATTTACTATTAATACAACATCATATGCGCGTACCGGAGGAATTAGAGTTAACGGAACGGATGCAGGAACATCAAGTTCATCTACACAACTTGAACTTACTGACGGTGTCGCTTCTATCACTATTCAACCTTATGCTGGAAGCCGTGTTGGTACTACAAAAACTTTTAGTTTCTCAATTCGCGGAGGCGGTGTCGATCCTGAATACTATATCAGCTTTGTAAACGGTGAAGGTTATGAGATCGCTGCAGCTGAAGGTTACACTCAGCCGGTAGGTTCCAACGGTACCTATGGGGTCGTCGTCAATATTCTTGACGGATATAAGAAAGGTCAGAATTTCAAGGCCCTTTCCAACGGTTCCGAAATAACGGCAGATGAAAACGATGTTTACATAATTTCCGGTATCAAGGAAAACAAGGAGATTACGGTACAGGATGTAGTATCTGCTAGCACTGTTTTCTACTGGGATGTTATACTTCCGGCAGATCCGGTCGGATACACCGTGACAGCAGTGGAAGAGTATGAATCGCCGGTCGAAGAAACAAAAGACTATAAGTTCACAGTTGCCATATCTGAAGGATATGCAAAGAATGAATCTTTTGCAGTCAAAGCCAACGGGACAGCACTTATCCCAGACGAAGATGGAGTTTATACCATAGAGAACATAACTGCTCATCAGACTGTAACTGTTGAGGGCGTTCAGGATATCTATGATGTGACTCTGGAAAGCGGTACCGGTTATACGGTAGCTGCAGCAGAAGGCTATACTTCACCGGTATATTCCGGGAAAGAGTATAAGTTTACTGTAGCGATTGCCGAAGGATATAAGCAGGGTGCGGACTTTGCGGTCAAGGTAAACGGTACTGCTGTCACCCCGGACGCGGAAGGTGTCTATACTATCAGCAACATAAGGGAAGCTAAGACCGTTACGGTTGAAGATGTGGTAACGGAAGATACCGTACTCGAATACAGGATCACACTTCCCGAAGCAGCAGGATATTCTGTATTACCGGAAGAAGGTTACAGTTCACCGGTTATTGAAGGAAAAGATTTTAAATTCAGCGTTACAGTTAATGACGGTTATCTGAAGAACAGCAGTTTTGCTGTTAAAGCAAATGGTGAAGCGCTTACACCCGGTGAAGACGGAGTCTATACGATTCCTGCTATTAATGACCATCAGACGATAACCGTTGAAGGAGTTATCCAGGCCGCAGCTGTTACCGCTCCTGAAGGATCCACCATCTGTGCAGGCAATCTGTCCGGCAGTTTCAAGTATACCTGGTATGATCCCGCAGAAGTAAAGACAGCTGAAGACGGAACTGTTACAGCTTATTTTGCGCCTGTAAGCGGAACTTCGTTCTACCGTGTACAGAATCCGAAAGGCGTTACCTACTGGGATTTCCAGTCCATGGCAGCAGGAAAAGCATACACTGTTACGGAGACGGATCTGCACATGGATGATGATACATTTAATTCAGATACCTACTATCATGATTTCGTCTACAACTATCTTGATCTTGCGGATGTATATCTGAATATTAACGAAAGAAACTATCTTTCCATGGAAGCCGGTGCTACCAGAGAGCTTGATGTATTTCGTAACTGGCAGGCAATAGAGAGCTTTACAAACTCAAAAATCGCTATTCCAGATGCTCACTATGAAGTAGTAGACATCAACGGGAATCCAAGTGATCTTGTAACTGTAACACCGGACGCTCATAATAGCTGCCTTGCGGATATCACTGCGGTAAGCGGGTCAGGCATGGCAATTATTAAAGTTACATATGACGCTATGATCCATAAACAGGGTTATGCTTCCGGTTATGGCGCCGGCGGATCTGATCCCACCAGATTCTCTGCTATATGGCCCGAATGTACAGGCGTTATCGTCGTAACAGTCGGCGAAGACGGATCTGCAATCGATATGGGCATGAAGATAAATGTGGGAACGCACGCAGGAAAAGTAGCAGGTGACTATATTGATGCAGAACATGATCTACTTTACTATTTTGATGATAAAGGCGCAGAATTTACATTTACGCCGGAAAGCGGAGCAACAGTATCTATCGCAAGAAGCACTGTCGATACAAAAACCCTTACGTACAGCGGTTTTACGACAGAAGGCGTTATAACCGATGATAAAGGTAATGTTATGGTAACCGGGCTGACTTCCGGACGTCATATAGTAAAAGTGGAAAAAGACGGTGTCGCCAATTATCAGGTGCTTTCTGCCCGATATGTTGAGCTGGAATATCTGGATACCGAAGGAAACTCTGCCGGAAAAGAATATCAGTTCAAACCGGGTGACAAGCTGACACTTAGACTGCATAATGTCAACAGTCCGCAGGAAAAACTTGCGACATGCTATAATAACAGCTTTTCTGTTGCATATTATGGCGAAGATGCTCCCACTACCAGACTTCCATATACGAACGCAGGAGATCATGGTTACGGGCAGTATAATTTTACAAGTATGAACCAGGATATTACGGTTAGCATACCGGAAGACTGGGAGAAAGATACCTATTCGATTACCAACGGAGCAATAGCTATGGCTGGATTCTCCGGTTGTGCAGCCGGCGGCCACCGCGGAAAAGTCACCTACAGAAATGCATCAGGCATGGCTACTGGTTCGTCCGGAACCGGTGTTCTGGCAAAACTTCCGGATATTGTACTGAACATTTACCAGCCTCATGAACACGAGCTTGTCAAGACCGAGGCAAAAGATGCTACCTGCACTGAACCCGGCAACAGCGAGTACTATACCTGTTCCGTCTGCGGCAAGTACTTCAGCGATGCGGAAGGAACAGCCGAGATCGAGGCTGACAGCTGGATTATTCCTGCCGGACATGAGCTTGCAAAGACAGAAGCAGTTGCAGCTACCTGTACTGCAGCAGGGAACAGCGAATATTACACCTGCTCTGAATGCGGCAAGTACTTCAGCGACGCGGAAGGCAAGAACGAGATCGAAAAGGACAGCTGGATTATTCCCGCTTCCGGCCACGAACTTGTTAAAGTGGAAGCCAAAGGAGCAACATCCACTGCCGACGGCAACATTGAATACTGGACCTGCCAGAAGTGCGGAAAGCTCTTCTCAGATTCTGAAGGAACGACCGAGATTACGGAAGCAGACACCATTATCAAGGCTGTGCCGTTAGTAAAAGTAAATGATGAGACTTACACACCCGCTGCAGGGCAGATGTTCAACAACTTTACTTATGGATATCATTCAGAGACGGAGTTCAAAGTTGTCGTCGAAGCGCCTGAAGATGCGACCGTAAATATCAATGGGTCAGACACAAGAGAAACGACCTTTGCTGTACGGACAGCGTTGATCCAGGTAACCATCCAGAGAGGCACTGACGGACCGACAATGCTCTACATTTGGCCTAATGATACCGGACATGTGCTTGCAAAGACAGAAGCAGTTGCAGCAACCTGCACTGCAGCAGGAAACAGCGAATACTGGACCTGCTCTGAATGCGGCAAGTACTTCAGCGACGCGGAAGGCAAGAACGAGATCGAGAAAGACAGCTGGATCATCGATGCCTCTGGACATGATCTGGTGAAGACAGAAGCCAAAGAAGCAGCATCCACTGCCGACGGCAACATTGAATACTGGACCTGCCAGAAGTGCGGAAAGGTCTTCTCAGATGCTGAAGGAACCAAAGAGATCACAATTACTGACACAGTTATCCCGGCAGTACCGGTTGTAAAAGTAAATGATGAGACTTACACACCCGCTGCAGGACAGACGATCAACAGCTTTACTTATGGATATCATGCAGAGACGGAGTTCAAAGTTGTCGTTGAAGCGCCTGAAGATGCGAACGTATTTGTCAATGGGTCAAGCACAAGAGAAACGACCTTTGCTGTTCCAACAGCCATGATACAGGTAATCATCCAGAGAGGTACTGCCGGACCGACAATGTTCTACATTTCGACTAAAGATACCGGACATATGCTTGCAAAGACAGAAGCAGTTGCAGCTAGCTGTACTGCAGCAGGAAACAAAGAGTACTATACCTGCTCTGAGTGCGGCAAGTACTTCAGTGATGAAGCCGGAACGACCGAGATCGAGAAAAACAGCTGGATCATCGATGCCTCTGGACATGATCTGGTAAAGACAGAAGCAAAAGAGGCCACGTCTACTGCCGACGGCAACATTGAATACTGGACCTGCCAGAAGTGCGGAAAGGTCTTCTCAGATGCTGAAGGAACCAAAGAGATCGCAATTGCTGACACAGTTATCCCGGCAGTACCGGTTGTAAAAGTAAATGATGAGACTTACACACCCGCTGCAGGGCAGATGTTCAACAACTTTACTTATGGATATCATTCAGAGACGGAGTTCAAAGTTGTCGTCGAAGCACCTGAGGATGCGAGCGTAAATGTCAATGGGTCAGACACAAGAGAAACGACCTTTGCTGTACGGACAGCGTTGATCCAGGTAACCATCCAGAGAGGTACTGACGGACCGACAATGTTCTACATTTGGCCTAATGATACCGGACATGTGCTTGCAAAGACAGAAGCGGCTACAGCTACCTGTACTGCAGCAGGAAACAGCGAATACTGGACCTGCTCTGAGTGCGGTAAGTACTTCAGCGATGCGGAAGGAACGACGGAGATCGAGAAAGACAACTGGATCATCGAAGCCAAAGGCCACAGCTGGGATGCAGGCGCAGTAACCAAGGAGCCCACATATACAGAGCCGGGCACCCGGACTTACACCTGTACGGTATGCGGGGAAACAAAGACGGAGGAGATCGAAGCACTGCTTCCCGACTTCGAAGTCAAACACGCCCTGAACCTCCAGGATGAGATCCTTGTCAACTTCTACTACATCGGAGTCGATGCGGAAGCTGCAGCGAATTCTTCCGTTAAGTTTACCTTTGAGGGAGAAGAGATTGTCGTTACGGGCGGCAAGACAAGAACGGTAGGCGATAAGCCGGCCGTAGTCTATACCTTTGCGACAGCCGCAAAGAAGATGACTATGCCGATCACCGCTGAGTTCTCGATTGATGGAAAAGTCGTCGAGACGCATGAATACACTGTAAAGCAGTACTGCGACGACCAGGTTGCGAAAGCCGATATCGAACCGAAGTTTAAGACGCTTCTGGAAGCGACACTCAACTACGGCGGTTATTCGCAGGTGAACTTTAACTACAATACAGACAAACCGGCGAATGCCGATATCGAAAGCACACTTCCGGATCTGAAGCCTTCGGATATCGAAGCCCCGGTCTTTGACAAGGATGCCGTGATCGCGGGCGTGAAGGCCTCCGGCCTCACCTACGAAGGCGCAACCCTTGCACTGGAGGCGGCCACGATCCTGAAGCTGTACTTTAAGGCAGACGGCATCACGCAGGACGCAGCGCTTAAGGTACCTGTGAAAGTCAACGGAGCAGACGCACAGCTTGTGAAGAACGGAAAGTATGTCTGCCTGACAATCACGGGCATCAAGGCGAAAGCACTTGGCGAGGCGTATGACATAACTGTTGGCGATTACAGCTTCAGCTACAGCCCGCTGAACTACATCAAGACGCAGCTAGATGGAACAGACACGAACCTCAAGAACGTGCTGACGGCCATGTATTACTACTATAAAGCGGCAGAGGATTACTTCAGCGCTTCATAAAACAAACGCACCAGGGGAATCATCCCGTCAAACGGGATGTGATGAGCGGGGATATATTTCGCAAGACGTGATATGTCTCCGATACCCCAGACAGTTAAGAAAAAAACAGCGTGGCAAACCGGTGCCAAAACGGCCCGGCAAGTCACGTTGTTTTTGTATCCTGCCTGATCAATAAAGACAACGTAAGTATCCTTGAAAAAGACGTGCGGCTGTTTTATACTGAAAAAAACTGTTTTAGGGGAGGTTGAACATGACAGACTGTATTTTCTGCAAGATTGCAAACGGAGAGATCCCGGCGGCATCGATTTATGAAGACGAGGATTTTAATGTGATCCTGGACCTCGGTCCCGTTCGCAGAGGACACGCCCTGATCCTGCCGAAAAAGCATTATGCAGACCTTTTTGAGATTCCGGAAGATTTATCCTTCAGGGCTCTTCGCGTTGCGAAGAAAGTTGGCGCCGCGCTGATGAAGGGACTATCCGCGGACGGACTTCAGCTGACCCAGAATAACGGAGAAGCTGCAGGGCAGACGATTTTTCACTATCATCTGCATTTAATCCCGGGCTATAAAGAACTCGGACCTGTTGAAGCTCCGAAACCGGGAGTATTGGAAGAAGAGGATAAGATTAAAATTCCCGAACTGGTTAAACAGTATCTTTGACGGTGGATATACTCTTTCGGCCTTTCTTCGAAACGGAGAAAGGCTGTTTTTTTCGGAAAAAGAGTATTATTCACAGTTTGATCTTATTTCCTGCATATTTTTTTCACCGGCCTTTCCTATCATTTCTGCAAGAAATCTGATTCTATATTGCAGCAGAAAGACGAGGTAATGATATATGAATAAGATAACTTTGCGTATTATGTCGGCTGCGGCAGCAGCGGTTCTGGCGCTTTCCCTTACGGCCTGTTCATCCGGCGGATCAGTCAGCACGGTTTCCCGGACAGGAACAGACAGTGCTTTATCGGAGGACAGCACGGCCGAAGTTCGGGAGACGCAGGCATCGGAAGTTTCTCCGGCAGAGGATGAATCCGCTGTATCCGCGTTTTCTTCCGATACTGTTTCGCAGGAATCTTCCTTAATACCGGATGCTTCTTCGAATTCTTACGATGATTCCGTTGAGAATGTCCTCAGCGCGAATGTTACATCATCGGGCGCAATCGACGCCTCAGACCTGTTTACCGAAAGGGATCTGACTCAAACGGCGGATCTTTCCGAAGCGGTATATTATACGCTGAGTGACGGTCAGGACATCACTATTACCGAAGAAGGCGTCTACGTTCTGAAGGGTTCCGCGTCGGAAGTCACGGTGACGGTCGATGCAGCGTCGGAGGACAAAGTGCAGATCGTTCTTGACGGCGTATCGGTCACGAATACAGATGCTCCCTGTATTTATGTGAAAAACGCGGATAAGGTATTTATAACCACTGCTTCTTCAGAGAATACGCTGGAAGTCAGCGGGACGTTTTCCGCAGACGGTGAGACCAGTACGGATGCGGTTATTTTCTCAAAAGATGACCTGGTCCTGAACGGTACAGGCAGTCTGAATATCCGTTCGACCGACAACGGGATTACATCCAAAGACGATATTAAAGTGACGGGCGGCTCTTACAGCATCAGCTGTGTTTCCGATGCATTTGAGGCGAACGATATGATCGCGGTCGCAGATGGAAACATAAGTGTTTCTACAGAAGGCGATGCCTTTAAAGCGGAGAATGATGAAGATGATACACAGGGAATGATCTATATCTGCGGCGGTACGATCGATATTGATGCCGGCGACGACGGAATGCATGCGGCCTGCATCCTGCAGATCGACGGAGGCAGCATTACCGTAAGCGCAGGGGAGGGACTGGAAGCTACCTGGGTCCAGATCAACGGCGGAGAAATCTCTTTAAGCGCTTCCGACGACGGAATCAATGCAGCCGCCAAATCCTCGGCTTATACGCCGACACTAGAGGTCAACGGCGGATATGTCTCGGTTAGCATGGGGGCCGGAGACACCGATGCTCTGGATGTCAACGGATATCTGTATATCAACGGCGGCACCCTCGATATTACTGCCCAGTCACCGTTTGATTATGATCTCGGCGCGGAATACAACGGGGGAACGATCATCGTGAACGGTACGGAGACGGATACGATCACCAATCAGTTCGGCGGTATGGGAGGAATGCCGGGTGGCCAGGGCGATGATTTCGGCGGCGGAATGCAGGGAGGTTTTAACGGCGGAATGCCCGGAGGCCCGAACGGCGGATTCGGACACTTTTAAAACAAATTTGTTATATAAATAAGGAGCATATCTGTATCCGATTTTTTATTGACTCTGTTACGGCAAAGTAGTAAACTGATTTTTAATTATTGACTGAAGCAGTATTATTCAAGTTTTTATCATAGATAAAGGAGGAACACCATGAACATCTCCATTACAAAGACACTGACTCCGAAAGAAAAACCGGATGAGAACGGGCTGGGATTCGGCCAGATCTTTACTGACCATATGTTCCTGATGGACTGGTCTGCCGATGAAGGCTGGAAGGACGCTCGTATCGTACCTTTCGGACCGATCCCGCTGCATCCCTCATCTACGGTTCTTCATTACGGTGCGGAAGTCTTTGAAGGAATGAAGGCATACCGAATCGCAGACGGAAGCATTCAGCTGTTTCGTCCCTACGACAACGCACAGAGGCTGAATGACTCGGCAGAACGACTATGCATGCCGGAAGTGCCGACAGAGATGTTCGTCGAGGCAGTAAAAGCCCTCGTAAAACTGGACGAGGAATGGGTTCCTCATGCAGAAGGCACTTCGCTGTATATTCGTCCTTTCCTTTTCGGAAATGATGAAGTCCTCGGTGTTCATACGGTTCACCATGCCGTGTTTGCAATCATCTGCTCCCCGTCGGGATCCTATTATCCGGAAGGAATCAACCCGGTCCGTATCATGATCGAGGATGAAGACGTCCGTGCGGTACGCGGCGGAACAGGCTATACAAAGTGCGGAGGCAACTATGCGGCATCCACGAGGGCAGCGGAAAGAGCTGGCCAGAAAGGCTATACCCAGGTCCTTTGGCTGGATGGCGTGGAGAGAAAGTATATCGAGGAAGTCGGCGCAATGAACGTCATGTTCAAGATCGCCGGAGAAGTCGTTACTCCGGAACTGTCCGGTTCCATTCTTCCGGGCGTGACCAGAAGATCCTGCGTGGAACTCCTGAGATCCGAAGGATACAAGGTCAGCGAAAGGAAGCTGAGCGTAGACGAACTGCTGAAGGCCATGGAAGACGGCACGCTGGAAGAAGCGTGGGGTACCGGCACGGCAGCGGTAGTATCTCCGATCGGAGAGCTGTGCTATAAAGATAAAAAATATACAGTCAATAATTTCGAGATCGGCCCGGTCACCCAGCATCTGTATGATGAACTGACCGCTATCCAGTGGGGAAAAACGGAAGACCGGTTCGGGTGGATCGAGAAACTGTAAGACGTAATTGCAGAGTGCAGAAGGCGCGTAGCAATTCGGGCTTACATACGGTGTGAAATTTCAAGCAGACTGCCGCGTTATTGACTGTTAGTCGTAAAGCGGCAGTTTTCTAATAAGAGTTTTTAAGAGGTACAGGAGACAGAATTATGAATATGATCAGGATTGCAGACAGAACCCTTTGTCAGAAGGAAGCCGTTTTCAGTTTTAAGGAAAAACTGGAGATCGCACGTTATCTGGACCGGCTGAATGTCGACCAGATCGATCTGCCCAAAATAGAAAACGAAAAGACCGACATACTGCTGATCAATACCATGGCGACATTTGTCCGGGACGCTGTCCTTTCGGTCGGAACGGATATCGACAGATTCGGCATAGAGAAAGCCCTTCACGCCGTTTCGGGGATCGCCAACGCCGGCATCCGCATCGAAGTGCCGGTTTCACCTGTCGGAATGGAATATATTGCGAAGAAAAAGGCTCCTGCATTGATCGCAGCGGTAGCAGAAGCGGTTTCTGCCTGCAAAGAGGCCGGCGTATTTACAGAGATTTACGCCCTTGATGCCACCAGGGCGGAAGAGTCGTTTCTCGCCGAGCTGACCAAAGCAGCGAAAGACGCGGACCTGATCACTCTCAGCGATGATGCGGCAGAAATGCTTCCGGACAGCTTTGCCCGGTTCGTCGGCAGCATCTCCGCGGAATCCGGGATCGGTGTTGCGGCAAGCAATAAGAACGGACTTGCCTGTGCCGATGCCGTGCTGGCTGCCAAAGCCGGTGCCAGCTGTATTAAGACCAGTGCTGTCGGAACGGAAGATATCCCCCTTGAGACCTTTGCAACGGTTCTGAAGAACTGCGGAAATACCAACGGCCTTTCTTCGAAGATCCGTTATACGGAACTGAACAAAACCATCAAGCAGATCGGCTGGGTGACCGATAACAACTCTAATGAAAAAAGTGTTGTGAACGTATCCGATGTGGATGAATCCGGGATCCGCCTGACGCAGGAGTCGCAGCGCGACGATGTGAATTCCGCGATCTCCAGGCTCGGCTATGATCTTTCGATCGAAGACCAGGAAGCCGTTTACGAAGCGTTTACCCGTATCGCCGCAAAGCGCGGTGTCGTAGACGCTCACGAACTGGACGCGGTGATCGCCAGTGTTGCACTGGAGGTGCCGCAGACCTACAAGCTGGAAAGCTATGTGATCAACAGCGGAAATATCATTAATACGTCGGCCCAGATCAGCATGAGACGGGATGATCAGATCCTGAACGGTATTGATCTCGGGGACGGTCCGGTAGACGCGGCCTTCCTTGCGATCGAAAAGATCATCGGTCATCATTACGAACTGGATGATTTCCAGATCCAGGCTCTTTCGGAAGGAAAGGAAGCTCTTGGACAGACTGTAGTAAAACTCCGCAACAACGGAAAACTTTATTCCGGCAAGGGTATTTCATCGGACATCATCGGTGCCAGTATCCGCGCCTATATCAGTGCCGTCAACAAGATCATTTATGAGGAGAACAACGGATGAAGTATTCATTTTCAACGAAAGGATGGACCGACTGTTCGTTCGGAGACTTTGTGAATGCCGCAGAAAGCATGGGGTTCTCCGGGATCGAACTGCATAATGTCCATAATGATCTTTTCACGGATAAAAACAGCCCCCTTTATGCCGCGCAGGCCAAGAGTACCGTAAGGGAGCTTTATCGGAAACATCTGTCCATCCCGTGCATCGATGCCTGCGAGGATATCGGGTGCGTCGAGCGGATCAGCGAAGCAAAAGCTGAGATCCGTGAATGCATTGAGAAAGCGGCATACCTCGGGATCGGCAATATCCGCCTGCGCGCGGAAGCCTCCGATGATAAGGAAAAATCAGCAGAAGCTGTGACGGAAGTGATCTCCGGCCTTCTGCAGGAAGCGGAAGAGAAGAAGATCACTCTGCTTCTGGAAACTTCCGGACTGTTCGCGGATACGGCTCTGCTTCGTGATATGCTGGAGCGTTTCGCTTCGGATTATCTGGCCGCTCTGTGGAACATGCCGGCTGCGTATTTTGAATTCGGGGAGCGCCCGGCGGAAGTGATCAAAAATCTCGGCGCCTATGTCCGCCATGTTCATCTTTACGACGGGATCCGTCTTGAGAACGGTTACGTGCATTATCAGCTTCTCGGAGAAGGCGAACTTCCGGTAAAGGATCTGATGCTGGCTCTGAGGTCTGTGAACTACGACGGTTTTATTTCGCTGGTTTGGAACCCGTCCTGGGAAATGGGCTACGACGATATGGAGATCGTTTTCCCCCAGTTCATCAGTTATATGAGACAGTTCAGCGACCCTTCCAGGAACGAGCCGTCGCTTTACTGGAACCGCGCGCATACCGGCCGGTATGTCTGGAAAAAGGAAACGATCATCGACGAGACGTTTCCGCAGGTCCTGGACCGTATGTGCAAGGAATTCCCGGATCAGTATGCTTTTAAATATACCACACTCGATTATACCAGGACTTATACGCAGTTCCGGGATGATGTGGATGAATTCGCCCGTGCACTGATCGCCATGGGGGTCAGGCCCGGCAGCCATGTTGCTGTCTGGGCCTCCAATGTACCACAGTGGTATATTTCGTTCTGGGCCACGGTAAAGATCGGAGCGGTTCTGGTCACTGTAAACACCGCTTATAGGATCAGCGAGGCAGAATACCTGTTCAAGCAGTCGGATACCCATACGCTGGTTCTGACGGAAGGCAACAAGGATATCCGATACGGCGATATCGTAGCGGAACTCTGTCCGGAACTGGAAAATACCGAACCCGGAAAACAGCTGCACGCCAAGCGGCTTCCTTTCCTGCAGAATGTCATTACGGTCGGATTCCGTCAGAAGGGCTGTATGGAATGGAGCGAGGCTGTTGCGAGGGCATCCGAGGTCCCGGTCGAGGAAGTATACCGTCTGGCGGCAAGGGTCGATAAAGACGACGTCGCGAACATGCAGTACACTTCCGGAACCACCGGGTTCCCGAAAGGTGTCATGCTGACGCACCATAATATCGTCAACAACGGTAAATGCATCGGTGACCGTATGGATCTTTCCACGGCGGACCGGATGATGATCCAGGTCCCCATGTTCCATTGCTTCGGCATGGTGCTCGCCATGACGGCGTCCATGACGCACGGGGTATCCCTGCATCCGATCCCGTATTTCTCTCCGAAATCTTCCCTGGCCTGCATTCACAATGAACATATCACCGCTTTCCATGGCGTGCCGACGATGTTTATTGCCCTGCTGTCGCATCCGGATTTCGAGAAGACGGACTTTTCCTACATGCGGACCGGAATCATGGCCGGAAGTCCCTGCCCGATCGCGACGATGAAAGAAGTGGTCGAGAAGATGCATATGACAGAGATCACGATCGTTTACGGCCAGACCGAGGCTTCTCCGGGATGTACTATGAGTTCCACGGATGATTCCATTGAGGTCCGTGTCTCGACCGTCGGACATGCCCTCCCGGAGATCGAATGCAAGATCGTGGATCCCGAAACCGGCGAGGATTGTCCGGATGAGGTGATCGGGGAGTTCGTTGCCCGCGGCTACAATATCATGAAAGGGTATTACAAGATGCCGGAAGCGACCGCGGCGGCAATCGATAAGGAAGGCTGGCTTCATACCGGCGACCTGGCATGCCGCATGCCGGATGGAAACTATAAGATCACCGGGCGCCTGAAGGATATGATCATCCGCGGCGGTGAGAATATTTATCCGAAAGAGATCGAAGAATTCCTTTATACTTATCCGGAAGTCAATGATGTCCAGGTTATCGGTGTGCCGGACGAGCAGTACGGCGAAGAAGTTATGGCCTGCATCATCCTGAAAGAGAATTCCACGGCTACCGAGGCGGAGATCCGTGAATACATGATGAAGAATATCGCAAAGCACAAAGTGCCGAAGTATATCACATTTGTAGACGCATTTCCCATGAATGCTGCAGGCAAGATCCTGAAATATCAGATGAGGGAAGAGGCGGTTAAGTCACTGAATCTGCAGAAGGCAGCTTCGATCGAGACCGCATAAACAGGGACCAGGCATATGGCATCATTTTTACAACAGATGTGCAGAGGATCCAGGAGGATCCTCGTGACTGGCCATTTCGGAAGCGGAAAGACGGAGTTTGCCGTTTCGCTGGCTTTTGCGCTGGCAAAACAGAAAGGATCCGAGCCAGGATGCATGAAGGAATCTTCCCTGGCCCTGGTCGATCTGGATATAGAAAACCCTTATTTCAGAAGCAGGGAACGTCAGACCGAGCTGAACGCGGCAGGAATCGCTGTGTATTCGGATCCTTATGACGGAAAAAACGCGTCTGAACTTCAGGTCATCAGCGCTTCGATCCTGGCCCCGATCCAGAACGAAGACTGCAGGGTCATAGCTGACTGCGGCGGCGACCAGGCCGGAGCACGTATCCTGAATCAGTTCAGCCGGCATTTTAAAAACGATTACCAGCTGCTGAGTGTCGTCAACTGCCGCAGGCCCGGGACCGATACCGTGGAAAAAGCCCTTCAGCAGATCGAAGATGCACAGGCGGTGACCGGCCTTAGCGTTACCGGACTGATTTCCAATGCGCATATGATCCGCTATACGACGGCGGAAGACGTACTGGAGGGATGGTCATTCACGAAGCAGGTATCGGAAAGATCCGGGATTCCGGCTCTGGCTGCCTGCGCGATGGATACGGCAGCGGATGAACTGGAAAGGCGCATTGCGGCCGGTGAAGAAATGCTTTCGGTTTCGGAAATCTTCCGGATCGGGATGTATATGAGGGATTCTTACCTTGACAAAAAGGTATGATGTTTGCATAATTATGTTTTATGTGAATAAAATTCAACACATTAATTCTTCTTTGAAAGAAAAAAGGAGTCTGCTGACATGGCTACAAAAAGAAGATTCAAGATCCTTTTTAATAGGGAAAAATGCAAAGGCTGCGAGCTTTGCATTTCTTTCTGCCCGAAAAAGATCATTCATCTGGATGAAAGTGTGAATGCAAAAGGGTATCATCCTGCAGGCATCACGGATATGGAAGAGTGTATCGGCTGTCAGAGCTGTGCGACAATGTGCCCGGACTGCTGCATCAGCATCTATGAGTTAGAGGAGGGGGAAGCATGAGCAAAGTTTTGATGATGGGAAATGAAGCTTTTGCAGAGGCTGCGATCCGCGCCGGCTGCAACTGCTATTTCGGCTATCCGATCACTCCGCAGAATGAGGTCCCGGAATACATGAGCCACGAACTGCACAAAGCAGGCGGAAGCTTTATTCAGGCCGAATCCGAACTGGCTGCAGTCAATATGGCATACGGCGCGGCGGCGGCCGGCGGAAGAGTATTCATTTCGACCAGTTCTCCCGGCTTTGCACTGATGCAGGAGGGACTCGGATTTATCTGTTCCTGCGAAGTGCCGATCGTTGCCATGAACGTTTCCCGCGGGGGCCCCGGTGTCGGCGGCATCCAGCCGGGTCAGGCAGATTATTTCCAGGTCACGCGCGGAGGATATAACGGCGACGTGAAGATCCCCGTGTTTGCACCGGCGAATATACAGGAAAGCGTAGACCTGATTTATGAAGCTTTCGATATTGCCGAGAAGTACCGCAATCCGGTCGTCATTTTTGCGGACGGCATGCTTGGCCAGATGATGGAACCGGTCGAGTTCCCGCCGGCAAAGCCGATCAAGGGATCGGATGAGATCTCTAAGGATGTTCCGTGGGCGATTACCGGGACGGATCATCACGAGGGCAGAAATGTCGTGTTCTCCCTCCGCCTGCAGCCGGACGTTCTGGAGAACCATGTCCTTCATATGTTTGAAAAATATGCGGAAGCGGAAAAAGAGCTGGTCCGTTATAAGAATATAAACGTTGAAGATGCCGAGATCGTATTTGTTGCTTTCGGAACGATGGCCCGGATCTGTGTGGAAGCCTGCGAGCTTCTTGAAGAAAAGGGCGTTAAGGCCGGCGTGATCCGTCCGATCAGCCTGTGGCCTTTCCCGAATGCTGCTTTTGATGCGATAACCGATAAAACAAAGATCGTGATCTCTACGGAGCTTTCCATGGGTCAGATGATCGAAGACGTGAGAACAGCGGTGGCCGGCAGATGGCCGGTAAGCCTGATCAGCCGGACCGGCGGCATTGTTCCGACTTCCATTGAAGTCATGGAACGTGCTTTAAAAGCTCTCGAGGAGGTGAAATAAATGAAGACCGTTTTTGAACCTACCGTCGGAATGCTTCCGGTCGATACCAGCTATTGCCCCGGTTGTACGCATGGCATTGCCCACCGCCTTATTATGGAAGTGCTTGAGGAAAAAGGAGAGCTCGGAAACACCATGGGTGTTGTCCCGATCGGCTGTTCCATCAATGCCCATAACTTTATGAATATTGATATGTGCGAATCCACGCACGGGCGTGCACCTGCGATCGCTTCCGGGATCCGCAGGATCCACCCGGACCGCATTGTGTTCACCTATCAGGGCGACGGCGACCTGGCATCCATCGGTGCCGGCGAGATCATCCATGCGGCGCACCGCGGAGAGAAATTCACCACATTCTTTATCAATAACGGGATTTACGGCATGACCGGCGGTCAGATGGCCCCGACCACGCTGATCGGTGCGCGAACCACTACCTGTGTAGACGGACGTACCGTAGAACAGGCCGGATTACCTCTTCGGATGTGCGAGATCATTTCCCAGATCGACTGTGCAGTATTTGTCGAACGTGTCGTACTGAATAATCCTGCCAATGTCCGCAAGGCCAAAGCGGTCATCCGTAAGGCGATCGAGATCCAGAAAGCAGGCCTTGGCTTTACTTTTGTTGAGATCCTGAGTTCCTGTCCGACCAACTGGGGACTGACGCCTGTCGATTCGCTGAAATACGTTTCAGAAGACGTTATGGATTATTATCCGGTCAAAAATTTTAAGACTCCGGAGGGCTTTTAACGATGAAAAAGAAAATGTTTTTCGCCGGAAGCGGCGGACAGGGCGCTCTGACCATCGGTCAGATGATCGCTAAGGCCGGTATGGACGAAGGAAATGAAGTAACCTGGCTTCCTTCATACGGACCGGAAATGAGAGGCGGAACAGCCAACTGTACCGTTATTATTTCGGATAAAAGGATCAGCTGCCCTCTGATCAACGAAGCGGATGTCCTGGTCGTTATGAACCTGCCCTCTCTTCGGAAATTCGAGTCAATGGTCGTTCCGGGTGGAATGATTTTTATCAACAGTTCCATTGTTCCGGAAACGTCAACCCGGACCGATGTTAAAATCATTGAGATACCGGCCAACGATAAGGCTGCAGAGATCGGCAATCCCCGTGCCGCGAATATCGTAATGCTCGGAGCGATCCTTGCGGAGACCGGCTGCTGCAAGAAAGAAACCGTGAAGCATCAGATCGAAAAGATGTTTTCCGGCAGGAAGGAAAAATTCCTTCCAGGCAATATCGCAGCACTTGAACTGTATTGTAAATAAGCTGTTTAATATCATGCATGCGGATAACTGTCCGCATGCATGTTTATGTACGGAAAGCAGTATATAAACAGGTCCGAGCTCATTTTTCCATCACTTTTTACCGAAAGGTTTACAAAAGTGTGAATATGATGTAAAATAGCTCTAATTCAGAAAAAGAGATAATACGGAACCGTTCATTATTGCGGATCCGTTTTGAGGTGAATATATGGAACAGTACGTGATCAAGGGGGGTAACCCGCTCGTCGGGGAGGTCACGATCGGGGGAGCTAAGAACGCGGCTTTGGGCATTATTACGGCAGCCATCATGGCAGATGAGCCTGTTCTGCTGGAAAACATGCCGGATGTGAGTGATATTTCCGCACTGCTGGGTGCAGTTTCAAATATCGGTGCTTCGGTCACAAAAAGAGACCGGCACACCGTTCTGATCAATGGTTCAACTATATCAGATATTAACGTAGAGTATGAATCAATTAAAAAGATTCGTGCTTCCTATTATCTTTTAGGCGCTCTTCTGGGAAAATTCAAGAGGGCCGTCGTTCCGCTTCCGGGAGGCTGCAACATCGGAAGCCGTCCGATCGATCAGCATATCAAAGGATTTGAAGCGCTTGGCGCCGATGTTAAGATCCAGTACGGATCAGTCATTGCTGTTGCCGAAAACCTTCACGGCGCGCATATCTATCTGGATATGGCTTCGGTCGGTGCGACGATCAATATCATGATGGCCGCGACCCTGGCTTCAGGAAATACGATCATAGAGAACGCTGCGAGAGAGCCTCATGTTGTAGATGTTGCGAACTTCCTGAACAGTATGGGTGCCAACATTAAAGGCGCCGGTACGGAAGTGATCCGTATAAAGGGAGTCGAAAAGCTCCACCGGTCCGAGTACTCCATAGTACCCGACATGATCGAAGCAGGGACCTATATGATGGCAGCCGCTGCCACAAAGGGCGATATCCTTATCAAGAACGTGATCCCGAAGCATTTGGAGGCGATCACCGCCAAACTTCAGGAGATCGGCTGCCAGGTCGAAGAGTTTGATGATTCCGTCCGTGTCAGCGCCAAAGGCAGGGTCGGGAGGACCAATATCAAAACACAGCCCTATCCCGGCTATCCTACGGACATGCAGCCGCAGATGGCAGCAGTGCTGACAACGGCTGTCGGACCGAGTATTATAACCGAGAGTATTTTTGAGAACCGTTTCAAGTACGCCGATGAACTGGCCCGCATGGGTGCCAGGATCAAAGTGGAAGGCACTACGGCGATCATCGAAGGTGTGGAAGGACTTACCGGCGCACGGGTCAGCGCTACGGATCTTCGGGCAGGCGCAGCCCTGGTTATCGCCGCTCTTTCGGCCGAAGGCTTCAGTGTGATCGATGAAATCGGTTATATCCAGCGCGGATATGAGGATTTTGAAGTTAAACTTGCTTCTCTGGGCGGCCAGATCAAAAAGATCCGTACAGAACGCGAACTTCAGAGGTTTATCTTCAGGGCCGGATGATCTTATCCGGATCCGTATACGGTGAAGCTATTATTATCGGATTGTCAGAAGCCTTCGGAAGGAAGGCTTCTTTTTTTATAAAGTTTTAACAGGATTTTAAAATGACTGTAACAGTCTGATCCGGCGAGTAATTAAAATTCGTTCAAATACTATATTTTGTGTCTGATTTTTAATAAATATCCATAAGTTGTCTTGCCTGTGATTTTTCAATATGGTATACTTCCTCCGTGGCATGGCAGGAGTCATGTCCGTGGTTGCTTCATCAGAATATCCCAAAGATAGGAGAAAGAGAAAGAAAATGAAAAAGTTTATCGGTATCATTCTTGCGTCAGCGATGGTATTGAGCCTTGCTGCGTGCGGAAGCACCGGCACTGCACCGGCTGCTCAGAAATCCGAACCGGCCGCGGCAGCTTCCGCTTCAGCTGCAGCTTCGGCTCCGGCTGAAGCAGAGACAAACCAGGCAGCTGCAGACGTCAAGATCGGTGTCATCCTTGTCGGCGACGAGACAGAAGGTTATACGGCAGCACATATGGAAGGAATCAAGGCAGCCATGGCTGCAAACGGCATTCCGGATGCAAATGTTCTCTGGAAGTACAAGGTAGAAGAGAATTCCGACTGCTATGATGCCGCTGTGGATCTTTATGCAAGCGGATGCAGGCTTATTCTTGCAAACAGTTACGGCCACCAGACCTATATGGATCAGGCGGCTGCCGAGTTCTCCGATGCGACTTTCCTTTCCATGACCGGTGATTTTGCCGCAGTCAGCGGAAAACCGAACCTCAAGAATGCTTTCACAAAGGTATATGAAAGCCGTTATGTTGCCGGTGTGGTTGCCGGTTTAAAACTTCAGGAACTCATCGACGCCGGTGAACTTACCGCAGATAAATACCCCAACTCTTTTGATAAGGACGGAAACATCAAGATCGGTTATGTCGGAGCATTCAACTATGCGGAAGTGGTTTCCGGCTATACCGCTTTCTATCTGGGAATCAAGAGCATTGTCGAGAATGTGGCAATGGAAGTAAAATATACCCAGTCCTGGTTTGATATTGATAAAGAAGCCGCTACCGCGCAGGCTCTGGTTGCGAACGGCTGCGTGATCATCGGACAGCATGCGGATTCCACCGGAGCTCCGGCAATGTGCGAAAAGCTTTCCGGTGAAGGCTCCCTGTGCTTCTCCGTCGGGTACAACGTGGATATGCTCGCGACAGCACCGAGTGTTGCGCTTACTTCTGCAACGAACAACTGGGCCATTTACTATACCTACGCATTCAAGGCATTTCTCGCCGGCGAAGATATTGCGGTTGACTGGGCAGACGGATATGCAGCAGATGCAGTTGCCATCACGGATCTCGGTCCTGCCTGTGCGGAAGGAACAAAAGAAAAAGTGGATGAAGTCATCGCCGGAATCAAATCCGGAGACATCCATGTGTTTGACGTTTCCACATTTACCGTAGAAGGCAAGAATATCGATTCCGCAATGATCGATACTTCCTATTATGACTGGTCCACCGGTTCTCCGGTACTGGTTTATGAAGGACCGGAGGTCGAGGCGGTACAGGACGGATATTTCTCTGAATCCACGATCCGCAGCGCCCCGTACTTTGCGCTTCGTATCGACGGGATCACAGAAGACGCAGACTGATCGCTGAAGTTCACGGCGGCGGGAGCTGTTGTTCCCGCCGTCGGACATTTTATAATAAAGGGCATAGAAGCTCTTTTTGCAAAGCCGGATCCCCGAACAGGAACGGCTTGACTTACTTTTTCTGAGGAGGGCATTTTTGTGGGAAATGCCATAGAATTACGGAATGTCACAAAGACATTCGGAACGATTATTGCCAATGACGACGTCACCCTTACGATCCGCGAGGGTGAGATTTTGTCGTTATTGGGGGAAAACGGAAGCGGCAAAACGACTTTGATGAACATGCTTTCCGGCATTTATTTTCCTGACAGCGGCTCGATCTTTGTCAAAGGAGAGCAGGTCGAGATCCGTTCTCCGAAAGATGCGTATGATCTGAAGATCGGCATGGTCCATCAGCACTTTAAACTGATCGACGTTTTCACTGCTACGGAGAACATTGCTCTCGGCACCGACAAAAACAGTCAGGGAAGATTCAGCCTGCGGTCCGTAAAGGCAAAAGCCCGCGAGATCTGCGAGCGGTACGGCTTCGACCTGAACCTGGACCAGAAAGTCTATGAGATGAGCGTGTCCCAGAAACAGACACTGGAGATCGTAAAGGTTCTTTACCGCGGTGCGGATTATCTGATCCTGGACGAGCCGACGGCAGTACTTACGCCGCAGGAGGTTGAAAAGCTTTTTGCGGTTATCCGGAACATGAAGGCCGACGGCAAATCCGTTGTTATCATTACGCATAAACTCAAAGAGGTACTTGAAATATCCGACCGCGTTGCCATTATGCGCAAAGGACGGTTTATCGGCTCGGTCCTGACAGCGGAAGCGACCGAGGGTTCGCTGACGGAAATGATGGTCGGAGAAAAAGTAGAACTGAACATCGCAAGGAGTACTCCTTCCGATGTCATAAAACGTATTGAGGTTCGAAATCTTTCCGTGATCAATCATGAAGGGCTCAGGGTGCTCACGGATATCAATTTTGATATAAACGGGGGAGAGATCCTCGGCATTGCCGGCATTTCCGGAAACGGCCAGAAGGAACTGCTGGAATCCATTGCAGGCCTCCAGCGTACCATCAGCGGCACCAGTATAAAATATTATCCCGGGGAAAACGGGGAGAAGGAGCTGCAGCTGGTCGGAATGAATCCGAGAGATATCCGCAATGCAGGCATCCATCTTGCATTTGTTCCGGAGGACAGGCTCGGCATGGGTCTGGTCCGGTCGATGGGTATGGATGAAAACATGATGCTGAAGACCTATGATGAAGGGTCTTCCATCATCACAAACCGGAAACTTCCCAGGGAGATGGCCGAACAGATCAAGGAAAGCCTCGGTGTCGTTACTCCGAGCATCACCACCCCGGTTGCGCAGCTTTCCGGCGGAAATGTCCAGAAAGTCCTTGTCGGACGTGAGATCTCTTCGGATCCGACGGTTATCATGACCGCCTACGCAGTACGCGGCCTGGATATCAATACATCATATACTATTTACAGACTGCTGAACGAGCAGAAAGAGCGGGGGACCGCTGTCGTTTATGTCGGGGAGGAACTGGACGTTCTTCTGGAACTCTGCGACCGTATCCTGGTCCTTTGCGGGGGCAGGGTCAGCGGCATCGTTGACGCAAGAGAAGTGACCAAGGAAGAACTCGGCCTTCTCATGACGAAATACGGCGGAAAGGAGGAAGGCTGAAATGAAAGAACCTTTTGTCAGGATCATTCGAAGAAGATCCGATACTTTCCGTCATAAAGTGCTTGTCCGTTTTATCGCGATCGTTCTGGCGCTGATCGTTAATGCGTTTTTTATTTATTTTGTTACCGGTCTGAATCCCGTCGACGTTTATGTAGTCATGTTCCGCGGAACATTCGGAAACGTCATGCGGTTCTCCTGGGCGATCCGCGATATGGTGACATTGCTCGGCATCGGCATTGCGCTGGCTCCGGCATTCAAAATGCGGTTCTGGAATATCGGCGCGGAAGGCCAGGTCCTGATGGGCGGCCTTGCTACGGCATTGATCATGGTTTACTGCGGAAACTCCCTGCCGACACCGGTGCTTTTCCTGGTTATGATCGTCGCCAGCGTTGCTGCCGGCGGAATCTGGGGCTTTATTCCCGCATTCTTCAAATCAAAATGGAGAACCAACGAGACCCTCTTTACACTGATGATGAACTATGTTGCCATCAGTATCGTATCGGCGCTGACTAATTATATGCGCGGACAGGCGTCAAGTCTCGGGAAACTGAATATGGGAACCCAGGCCGGATGGCTGCCCAAGTTCCTCGGACAGAGCTACAATATCAATATCCTGATCATCGGTATCCTGACGGTGCTGATCTATCTGTACCTGAAGTATTCCAAGCAGGGATATGAAATCGCGGTCATCGGGGAATCCGAGAACACCGCATTGTATGCCGGCATCAACGTGACCCGGGTCCGTATCCGTACAATGATCATTTCGGGTGCGATCTGCGGACTTGTCGGTTTCCTGATCGTATCGGGCAGAGACCAGACGATTTCGACCAACACGGCGGGAGGAAACGGGTTTACGGCGATCATCGTTGCATGGCTCGCCAAATTCAATACGTTCTATATGGCCCTGATCTCATTCCTGCTGATCTTCCTTACAAAGGGAGCTGCCGAGATCGCTTCGGCTTACGCACTGAACGATTTTGCTGCGGACATCATTACTGCCGTCATTCTGTTCTTCATACTCGGCAGTGAATTCTTTATCAACTACAAACTGATTTTCAGGGGAAAGGGAGGTGACAGATAATGGACAGCTTACTTGCATGGATCCTTCGTGCCATTCCTTTCGGGACCATCATCATGTACGGTGCCCTCGGCGAGATCCTGACCGAGAAATCCGGCAACCTGAACCTCGGCGTACCCGGAATCATGTACCTGGGCGGATTCGCCGGTTTTGCGGGATCCTATTATTACGAACATCTTTCACCGAATCCGAACGGGGCAATGTGCGTTTTCGTTGCCCTGGCTGCCTGTATCGCTGCTTCCATGGCCGGCGGACTGATCTACAGCTTTATTACGATCACGCTCCGCGCGAATCAGAACGTAACCGGTCTTGCGCTGACCATTTTCGGCAAGGGCGTTGCGAACTTTTTCGGCGTATACATCCTGAATGGTGCATCCTATACGGCAGCCCCGCTGGCAAACTCCATGTTCGCGGCAAGGATCTTTCCCTTTGCGGATAAAAACGCCGTGACACAGGTGATCTTCAGTTACGGGTTCCTGGTATATGTCGCTGTTATCCTTGCGGTCATTTTCGGGAAAGTCCTGAACCGGACCCGGGTAGGCCTTAATCTGAGAGCGGTCGGCGAGAATCCGGCAGCCGCGGATGCCGACGGGATCTCGGTTACGAAGTATAAGTATCTGGCTACCTGTATCGGCGCCGGCGTTTCCGGCCTGGGCGGACTGTACTATGTACTGGATTACAATCACGGGATCTGGGCGACGACAGGACAGATCGAGGCCCTTGGCTGGCTGGCTGTTGCTCTGGTCATTTTTACGACCTGGAAACCGTACAATGCAATCTGGGGTGCCTATCTTTTCGGAATGTTTTACTGGCTGTATCAGTTCCTTCCGGATATTATGGGATGGAAACTCGCAGGTTATGTTACGGACCTGATCCAGATGGTTCCGTATGTCGTTACCATCTTTGTCCTTTTGGGAGTAAGCCGGAGGAAGAAAAAAGAAAATCAGCCGCCGGAAAGTCTGGGACTGTCCTATTTCCGGGAAGACCGGTAGCTTTCCGTGTTTCAGTATCGGTGTATAGGACAATATTTCAACACTGTCCAAAGCGCCTTGACGCAGAATCTTAAAGAGAGTAGTTTAGGAAAAGAAACGATTCTTAAGTAATAATAACAGGAGGATAGATATTAATGGAAAAAAGGTTATTCACATCGGAATCCGTAACGGAAGGGCATCCGGATAAGATCTGCGATCAGATCTCTGACGCGGTCCTGGACGCACTGATGGAACAGGATCCTATGAGCCGTGTTGCCTGTGAAACGGCTACCACTACGGGACTGGTCCTTGTAATGGGTGAAATTACAACCAAAGCCAGCATCGATATCCAGAGTATTGTCCGTAAAACTGTGAATGATATCGGTTACAACCGCGGCAAATACGGTTTTGACGCGGAGACCTGTGCAGTGATCACAGCGCTTGACAAGCAGTCGGCAGATATCGCAATGGGTGTTGACAAAGCGCTGGAAGCGAAAGAACACCTTATGTCCGAAGCGGACATTGACGCGATCGGAGCCGGCGATCAGGGTATGATGTTCGGCTATGCAAACAACGAGACAGAAGAGCTGATGCCTTATCCGATCTCTATGGCGCATAAGCTTACGTACAAACTGGCGGAAGTTCGCAAGGACGGGACCCTTCCCTACCTTCGCCCGGACGGAAAAAGCCAGGTAACGGTGGAATACGGTGAAGACGGAGCCCCTGCGCGTCTTGATGCGGTAGTCCTTTCGACACAGCACAGCCCGGAGATCTCACAGGAGCAGATTCATGAAGATATCAAAAAGTATGTATTCGGTCCCGTCCTTCCGGAAAACATGATCGATGAGCATACAAAACTGTATATTAACCCGACCGGCCGTTTCGTAATCGGTGGACCGAATGGAGATTCCGGCCTTACCGGGAGAAAGATCATTGTAGATACTTACGGCGGATATGCACGCCACGGCGGCGGTGCTTTTTCCGGCAAGGACTGTACAAAAGTAGACCGAAGCGCAGCCTATGCGGCGCGTTACGTTGCAAAGAACATTGTTGCGGCAGGACTTGCGGATCGCTGTGAGATCCAGCTTTCCTATGCGATCGGCGTTGCCCAGCCGACTTCGGTTCAGGTTTACACCTTCGGAACCGGCAGGATTTCCGATCAGAAGCTGACCGAGCTTGTACGCGACACCTTTGATCTTCGTCCGGCCGGCATTATCCGCATGCTGGATCTTCGCAGACCGATCTATAAGCAGACTGCAGCTTACGGGCATTTCGGCAGACCGGGTCTGGATCTTCCGTGGGAGAGAGTTGATAAGGCAGAGATCCTTAAGGCTGCTATATAATAGCAGAATATATTCCGGAAACAGATGACTGCTGTCTGTTTCCGGAATTTTTATTTTCCTCTTGCTTTTTTAAATTGTATAACGTATAATGCTATACGTTCGCGAAAGAACATGCGCCATTAGCTCAGCTGGTAGAGCAGTAGACTCTTAATCTATTTGTCCAGGGTTCGAGTCCCTGATGGCGTACTAAGTAATATCGAAAGAACAATGAGCGGGTCACAGGAGTGCAGAGCACGAGGTGATCCGTATTCTGCTATATAGATATAGAATACAAAGTGTGAAACTGATTTTTTAAAGCAGGGCTTAATTTCTTTATGAAAAAGGTCTATAATATTTAAAAATACTGTATTTGCCAAAATATGAAGAAATCATTCAGACAAAAAGAAAACGCTATAATCCTGACAGGGATCGTTCTGGCGATTGCAGTTGCGGCTGCCTGCCTGATCGCTTTCTTTCTGCTGCATTCCTATATCGCCGAAGCGGCTGAAAGGAACAAAGACCGTGATTTTACCCTGTCCAAGGAAATGCAGGATGAACTGGCCGGAAATACGTCTGTGATGCCTTCCCCTGCACCGGAGAACGTACCCGAGACGGAAGAGGCTTCAGAGGACCCATCCAAACCGGTCCTGACGGTCCTGCCCGAAACACAGCACAACATGACACTGACGCCGACACCCGACCCGCAGGAATACTGGGCAACCCACCCCACTCCGACACCGACGCCGAGGCTTCAGGTCGATCCGTCCCAGCCGGTATCCTTCTGGGTCAATACCATTGCCGCTGCGGATATGTCCATTTATGAACCTGTGCCCGTTGAATCCTCTTCAACGACGTCCAATAATCAGTACAGCGATGCAGCTTATGCTTTTGACGGGACAGAGCAGACCTTCTGGTGCGAAGGTGCAGACGGAGACGGAACGGGTGAGATCCTGTATGCTAAACTTGGTGAAGAAAAGAAGATCGGGTGCATCGCTTTTAAGCTTGGCAACTGGACTTCAACAGACATCTGGATCGAAAACGGAAGGCCTTCGGATCTGACTGTCTGGATCGCCGGCAACTCCTATCAGGTCCGTTTCCCGGATTATATGCAGGAATACTGCCTGGAGTTTTACAGACCGGTTCCGGCATCAGAAATATCTTTCCAGATCGGAAGTGTGACCAGCGGGAATACCCAGGATACCTATATAACGGATATTCAGATTTACAGTGAGGAAAACGGATGGTATTAGCTGCTAGACTGGGCATCATCCCTGTAATTATCATTATTGCAGTAGCGTTTACTGTTGTTGTGTGGCTGGTCAATTTTTTCGCCGGCATCAGGAAAACAAACGAGTTTTACCGCCGGAAAATGAAAGAAGCGGAAACGGAAGAAGAGCCGGACTCGGATGGCCGAAAGCTGTCGGACCAGGACATTGGCTCTTCAGAAAAAAAGCATAATAAATAACATATTTTAAGGAAGGAAGCAATTGTTTAATGATCAGAATCGATATTGTATCAGGCTTTTTGGGCGCCGGAAAAACTACTTTAATCAAAAAACTCCTTGCCGGTCCGCTTAAGGGCACACAGGTGGTCCTTATAGAAAATGAATTCGGTGAAATCGGGATCGACGGAGGATTTCTGAAAGAGACCGGAATTGAGATCAAAGAGATGAATTCCGGATGCATCTGCTGTTCACTGGTCGGTGATTTCGGAGATGCCCTTAAAGAAGTGGCAAGGCAGTATTCTCCCGACCGGATCATTATTGAACCCTCCGGTGTCGGCAAACTTTCCGACGTGATCGAAGCTGTCCGCGATTCGTCTTCTGAGGAGATGGAAGTCAACTGCGCAACGGCCGTCGTAGATGTTACAAAGTGTAAGCTGTTTCTGAAGAATTTCGGAGAATTCTATAAGAATCAGATCGAAGCCGCCGGAACGATCGTTTTAAGCCGGACAGACCTTGAAAAGGCGACCCCGGAAATGATCGATGAAGCGATCGCTTTGATACGGGAGGTCAACGGGCAGGCCGTGATCGTTACAACTCCTCTGGAGGAACTGGATGCAGACAAGCTGCTTTCTGTTATGGAAGAAGGCAGGATGTATGACGGCGGGCTGAAGATCGAAGAGGAACATGTACATCATCACCATCATCACGATGAGGATGAAGAGGAACATGAACATCATCATCACCATGACGAGGACGAAGAGGGTCACGAACATCATCACCATCATCACGATGAGGATGAAGAAGGTCATGAACTTCACGATCATCATGATGAAGACGAAGAAGGTCACGAACATCATCACCACCATCATCATCACGATCATGGCCATGATGCAGATGAAGTGTTCGACAGTATCGGGATCGAGACGGCTCACAAATTCACCGAAGACAGGCTGGCAGAGATCCTGAAAGAACTTTCTGATGAGGAAAAATACGGTTCCGTGCTTCGGGCAAAAGGAATTGTTTCCGGTGAGAACGGGACATGGTATCATTTCGATATGGTTCCCGAGCAGTCGGAAGTCCGCGAAGGGCCGGCAGACTTTACCGGAAGGATCGCTGTGATCGGGGCCGGAATTAAAGAAGACGCGATCAAAGCACTGTTTGTCTGATTTTGAAATATTCAGCGGCAGATAAACCGAACGCATAGAAAGAGGGTGCATTTATGAGACCGGGACATCTTACATTACTTACCGACCTGTATGAACTTACCATGATGCAGGGCTATTTCAAGAATCAGACGGACAGCATCGTTGTTTTTGATGCGTTCTTCCGGAAGAATCCCTGCGGCGGCGCCTATTCGATCTGCTGCGGACTTGCGGAGATCATTGAATACATCCAGAATCTTCGGTTTGACGAAAGTGATATCGAATATCTGGCGGGATTGGGTATTTTTGAAGACGATTTCCTGGATTATCTCAAGGGCTTTCGGTTCACCGGAGACATTTACGCGATCCCGGAAGGAACGGTTGTTTTCCCGAGAGAGCCGCTCGTCAAGGTCATTGCGCCGATCATGGAAGCCCAGCTGATCGAAACAGCTCTCCTTACACTGCTTAACCATCAGTCCCTGATCGCCACAAAAGCGGCAAGAGTTGTGTACGCTGCGAGAGGAGACGGAGTCATGGAATTCGGTCTGAGGAGGGCCCAGGGACCGGATGCCGGGATCTACGGAGCCCGGGCAGCGGTTATAGCAGGCTGCGTAGGCACTTCCAACGTACTGACCGGCAAGATGTTCGGCGTTCCGGTAAAAGGAACACATGCACACAGCTGGATCATGAGCTTTCCGGATGAATATTCCGCATTTAAGGCTTATGCGGATCAGTATCCGACTTCCTGTATCCTTCTGGTCGATACCTATGATGTTCTTCGCTCGGGCGTTCCGAACGCGATCCGCGTATTCAAAGAGATGAGAGAAAGCGGGATCGAGCTTAAGAACTACGGCATCCGTATTGATTCCGGTGACCTTGCCTATCTTTCCAAAAAAGCGTCTGCGATGCTCGCGGAAGCCGGTTTCGGTGATGCGATCATTTCCGCTTCCAGCGATCTGGATGAATACCTGATCAACAGCCTGAAGCTTCAGGGTGCAACGATCAATTCCTGGGGTGTCGGGACCAACCTGATCACCAGCAGTGACTGGCCGGCATTCGGCGGTGTCTATAAGATGGCTGCCATAAAGAAAAAGGGCGACAAAGAGTTTATTCCGAAAATCAAGATCTCCGAAAATATGGAGAAAGTTACAAATCCCGGCAACAAGACCGTTTTCAGGATCTATGACAATGAAACCGGCAAGATCCGCGCTGATCTGATCTGCCTTGCGGGAGAAGAGTATGACAGCTCCGAAGATCTGACGATCTTTGACCCGAATGCGACATGGAAAAAGACAACACTTGAGGGCGGCAGTTATACCATGCGCGAACTGCTTCTTCCGATCTTCCGAAACGGAGAATGCGTATATGCATCTCCGGATGTAATGGAACTGAAGAAGATCTGCGAACAGGAAAAAGAAACTCTCTGGATGGAGTCCCAGAGACTGGTTAACCCGCAGGAAGTATTTGTTGACCTTTCCCAGAAACTCTACGATCTGAAGATCGAACTGCTTCACAGCGGAAGGAAGTAACCTGAAGCCGAATTATTGAAAATAGTACTTGCAGTTTTATCCGGAGTCGTGTATAATCCGTTTGTTGTCATAAAGGGCTATCGCCAAACGGTAAGGCAACGGACTCTGACTCCGTCATTTCCAGGTTCGAATCCTGGTAGCCCTGTCAAAACCCCCGATCGATGCGCATCGGGGGTTTTTGTCTGCGATAATGAGCTGCTTTCATAACGGGAGAGCTCATTTATGTGCTGTTTGCGCGATGAAGATTGTACAGAATAATCGTTCCGATAACGATAAATGCACCGATAAATGCCAGACCGGAGATCGTTTCATGATAAAAGGCAGCGACCCATATCGGGTTCAGGACCGGTTCCAGGCCTGTGATCAGACTGGCTGTGACAGGCGGTGTATACCGTATTCCGGCAGACAATAATATATACGCGAGTCCGACCTGTATGGCGCCGAGTGCGAAGACCATCAGCAGAGTCTTTACAGAAAAATCGGATTCGGCTGCGCAGAACGGCGTGAAGCAGATGCCTGCCGCCAGCTGTCCCAGAAAACTGGAAGAGAGCGCGTCTGCGTTTTTACCGGCATTCATCATAAAGACACCGGCGTAACAGACACCGGAAAGCAGTGCCAGAATATTTCCGAAAGTTCCGCCGGACTGAAGTCCGTCGATAAAGAAAAGACAGACCCCGAACAATACAGCAGTGCAGGTGAGGACATCGGTTTTGGAAGGCCGGGAGTGAAAGATCAGGGCCATGAACAGGATAACAAAGACCGGGGCAGTGTATTGAAGAACGATGGTATTCGCGGCAGTGGTCATCTTGTTCGCAAGCGCATAGAGCGTTGTGACACCGACCAGAGACAAAGCGCCGATGATCACCGTACGGTTTATAACGACCCGGTGATGTGTTGCCAAAAGAAAGATGCCGATAACGCAGGCACCGATCAGATTTCGCGCCCCGTTGATCGCCAGTGCGCCCCATGGGATCATTTTAATGAATAAACCGCCTGTGCTGAAGCATATGGATGCCAGAAAGACACATAAGGTGGCTTTTCTAATTTGAAGGTCCGACGGACTGCTCATGGTTTTGACTCCGCTTGGAAACTGCCGGCCGATAAACTGCTGTTTTGCACCGTATAAATTGCTGCATTGTTATCATAGCACCCCGGGACTTTGCGGGCAACCGGCCTGCTGAAGAGATGATTTGACTATTCGACAAGGCTTGCTTATAATCTTGCAATGTAAATACGAAACAGGATCCGATGACTACAGCCATGACGAAAAGACCGATGGAGTATCTGCGGGAATGCAGGAATATCAGCATGAGAGAGCGTCCGTTTTCACTGACGGATGCAATGTTTCTCTGTAATGTTACATATATTGACCTGAAAGGCCTGGTGCCGGAAGACGGGTCGCTGGTAACGCTTGGTCAGATCGACCGGATCATGGATAAAAAACGCGTTTTTTCCAACCCTCAATACGGTTCGATGTACCTTGAAATGTTTGAACTGATGAAGGACAGTGAACGTTACGGCACGATGCAGATGGGATACTTCCGGGAGGTCGTTGACCGCTTTGAAGAGATGCAGTTCGGGGCGGTGACTTTCTTCCTGGAAACAGGACAGCTGTTTGTCGGATTCCGCGGCACAGACGGATCCTGGCTCGGCTGGAAAGAAGATTTTAATTATGCCTACAGGGAAACAATGCCTTCCCAGACCCTGGGCCTGGAATACCTTTACGAGGTCGCAGCCGACACTTCCCAGGACATGTATGTCGGCGGCCATTCCAAAGGCGGGACCATTGCGGTCTATGCCGCATCTTCGGCTGACGAAGCCGTTCAGGACCGGATCCTTAAAGTCCTGTCCATCGACGGGACCGGCTTCCGAAAAGGCTTTTTTGATCAGCCGGGTTTCAAACGGATCGAGGAGAAGGTATTTAAAGTGGTTCCCGAAGAATCTCTGATCGGACGCATCTTCGAGATCGAGCCGAACTACCGTATTGTCCGGAGCTTTGAGACCGGAATGGTACAGCATGATTTTATGAACTGGATGATCGAAGATGATGATCTGGTCTATCTGGATGAATTTCCGAAAAAAAAGAACAAAGGTTCCGTAAAGTTCAACAACTGGCTGAAAAAACTCTCCGATGAGCAGATCCGGAACTTTGTGGAAACACTTTTTGAGGTCATCGGGGCTGCCCGGGTCGAGTATATCGATTCGCTCTTTATCGAACCGAAAAAATACATAAAACCACTTCTGAAGAAACTGTTTTCAATCAACGGAAAACGCAGACGGTCCTTTTACCTTACGGTTCTTAAATATCTTACCGCCAGGGGACGTTAGGAGCAGCAGCGGACTTTTCAAAAAGATCAAATCATGTTATCTTAAATAACCAGATTAAAATAATTCAGAAAGAAAAAAAACGATGATCTATACAATGGATACGCGCATCCGGTTTCATGAAGTCGGACCGGACAAAAAACTCAGTCTTACCGGCCTGATCGACCTGCTTCAGGACTGCGGGAATTTTCACGGGGAAGATACCGGCGCAACGCTGGATTATCAATATAAAGTCGGCCAGACCTGGGCGATCACGTCCTGGAATCTGATTATCGACGAATGGCCGGAACTCGGCGACAGGGTGATCACCAGTACCTGGTCCTACAAAGCCAGGCATTTTCTTGCGTACAGAAATTTTACGGTAAAGTCTCCGGACGGTAAGTGTTACGTGAAGGCCGATTCACAGTGGATCATGCTGAACACGAACGATTTTACTCCCGCAAAGATCCGGCAGGATATAATGGATATGTATACGGTGGAGCCGGACGCGAAACTTCCGGACCGTTTCCCCGGCCGCGTGATCCGGATGGCTGAAAACGGGGAATATCTGCCGGAGATCACGGTTTCCGAATACATGCTGGACGCCAATCACCATATCAACAACGGACAGTTCGTCAAACTGGCGGCTGCCTATGTTCCGGCGGACCTGAAGTTTAACCGCTTCAACGCGGAATACGTCGCTCAGGGACATCAGGGTGACAATATGACGCCTTACCGGGTGAAAACAGAAAACGGATGGCAGGCCGCGCTTCTGAAAGAAGACGGCAAGCCTTATTTCAAAGCAGAATGGGAATTCATGAACGATGATCAGACCAGGTGAAATCTACAGACTGAAAGTTGCGAAGATTCTGAGCTTCGGTGCCTATCTTACAGATGAAGAAGACGTGGATCGTATTCTTCTTCCGAGAAAACAGCTTCCCCCGAATACCAGGTACGGAGATGAACTGGAGGTATTCATCTATCTGGATTCGTCGGACCGGCCGATCGCCACGGTCCGCAGGCCTGCCGTAACGCTTGGAAAACTGGCTGTCCTTAAAGTGAAGGATACCTCAAGGATCGGTGCTTTTCTGGACTGGGGTCTTGAAAAGGATCTCTTCCTGCCTTTTAAAGAACAGACATACAAAGCGCGGAAGGGCGAAGATGTACTTGCTGCCCTTTATACGGACAAAAGCGGAAGACTCTGCGCGACCATGAGGATCTACGATTATCTGAGCGCAAGGCCCCCTTATGCGGCCGGCGACGAGGTCACGGCCAGAATATTCGATAAAAACCCGAAATACGGCCTGTTTGCTGCCGTTGAAGACCGTTATTCGGCAATGATCCCCAATAAAGATATCCAGGGAGGTATCGATGTCGGTGATGTGATCACGGCCCGGATAACGGAAGTCCGCGAAGACGGCAGACTGAATCTTTCTCCCAGGAAAAAGGCTTACCAGCAGATCGGACCGGATGCCGAACTCGTACTTGAAAAGATCCGGGAGTATAACGGAGTCCTTCCTTTCGATGATCATGCAGATCCCGAACGGATCAAGGAAGAATTCGGCTTTTCAAAAGCAGCCTTCAAAAGAGCGGTGGGACATCTTTATAAAGAAAGGCTGGTCGAGCTGAAAGACGGGAAGATCATCGGAAAATAAGCTGTTTGATGATGAAACAGTAAGTAACTCCTGTTTGCAGACTGCATTATTGAAAAATTGGGATCATAATGGCATTTACACATCTTCATGTCCATACAGAGTATTCCCTGCTGGACGGATCCAATAAAATAAAGGAATATGTATCCAGGCTGAAAGAGCTTGGAATGACAGCCGGCGCCATTACCGATCATGGTGTGATGTACGGCTGCATCGATTTTTATAAAGAAGCGAAGGAGCAGGGGATCAATCCGATCCTCGGCTGTGAAGTATACGTGGCGCCCGGCTCCCGTTTTGACCGGGAGGCTTCTGCCGGAGAAGACCGTTATTATCATCTGATCCTTCTCGCAGAGAATAACGAAGGGTTTGCCAACCTGACCAGGCTTGTTTCAAGAGGCTTCATTGACGGCTTTTATTACCGCCCCAGAGTGGATATTGAACTGCTGGAGCGATATCACCGGGGACTGATCGCAACTTCGGCCTGCCTGGCCGGAGAAATTCAGAGCCTGCTCCTGAAAGACCGTTATGAAGATGCGAAAGACGCCGCGCTGCGGTACGAACGGATCTTCGGAAAAGATAATTTCTTCCTGGAGCTGCAGGATCACGGCTATCCCGAACAGAAAAAAGTAAATACGCTGCTGATGCGCCTGAGCGGTGAGACCGGGATCGGTCTGGTCGCGACAAACGACGTGCATTATACCTATGAGGATGATGTGGAGCCGCACGACATCCTTCTCTGCCTTCAGACCGGAAAGAAGCTCACGGATGAGAACCGTCTGAAGTATGAGGGAGGACAGTATTATATCAAGAGCGAAGAAGAGATGCGCGAGCTCTTCCCTTATGCACCCCAGGCGCTGGACAATACGGCGATGATTGCCGAACGCTGCAGCGTGGAGATCGAATTCGGACACACCAGGCTGCCGAAATACGATGTGCCCGGAGGAATGGATGCCTTTGATTACTTAAGACAGCTCTGCTATGAAGGCCTTGAAAGAAAATACAGCCCCGTTACTTCAGAACTGACGGACCGTCTGGAATATGAACTGGGCGTCATTCGGAAGATGGGATATGTGGATTATTTCCTGATCGTCTGGGATTTTATCAACTATGCCAGAAAACAGGGGATCGCGGTCGGTCCGGGAAGGGGCAGCGCAGCCGGCTCGATCGTCAGCTATACGCTGGATATCACCCTGATCGATCCGCTGAAGTACAATCTTCTGTTTGAACGTTTCCTGAACCCGGAACGGGTATCCATGCCGGATATCGATATTGATTTCTGTTATGAGAGACGGCAGGAAGTCATAGACTACGTCGTGGAAAAATATAAGAACGTAGTGCAGATCATTACGTTCGGCACGCTGGCGGCAAGAGGGGTTATCCGCGATGTCGGACGTGTCATGTCGCTGCCTTACGGTCAGTGCGATACTATTGCCAAAATGATACCGAACGAACTGGGCATTACGATCGACAAAGCGCTGAAGATGAACCCGGAGCTGGCAAAAGCAGTAAAGGAAGATCCGCAGGTCGCTCATCTGATCGAGATGTCCAAACGCCTGGAAGGTCTGCCGAGGCATACGTCCATGCATGCGGCCGGCGTAGTGATTTCCGGAAAGCCGGTGGAGGAGTATGTGCCTCTTTCCCGCGCATCCGACGGATCGATCACGACACAGTATACGATGACGACCATTGAGAAGCTGGAGCTTCTTAAGATGGACTTTCTCGGACTCCGTACGCTGACCGTTATCCGAGATGCCGTGAGCCTGGCAGAGCAGTCCTCCGGGAAAAAGATCGACATGCTGAAGATCGATTACAACGATCCGGAAGTATTGAAAATGATCGGGTCGGGAAAATGCGAAGGGGTGTTTCAGCTTGAATCCGCCGGAATGAAAAGCTTCATGAAGGAACTGCTTCCGCAGTCCCTGGAGGATATCATCGCCGGGATCGCGCTTTACCGTCCCGGACCGATGGATTTTATCCCGCAGTATATCCGCGGGAAGAACCACCCGGATACCATTACCTACGACTGCCCGGAGATGGAACCGATCCTGAAGGAGACATACGGCTGCATCGTTTACCAGGAGCAGGTTATGCAGATCGTCCGCGATCTGGCCGGCTACACGCTCGGCCGCAGTGACCTGGTCCGCCGTGCCATGTCCAAAAAAGACAGTAAAGTCATGGAACAGGAACGCAGGAGTTTTGTCAGCGGAAATCCAGCAGAAGGCGTTCCGGGCTGCGAAGCACTCGGAATACCGGCAGAAGTCGCAAATCATATTTTTGACAATATGATCGATTTCGCCAAGTACGCCTTTAATAAATCCCATGCGGCGGCCTATGCGGTCGTTTCGTTCCAGACCGCCTGGCTGAAGTATTATTATCCGGTTGAATTCATGGCCGCACTGATGACTTCCGTCATGGATAATCCCGGAAAGGTTGCAGGATACATACTGACCTGCAAACAGATGGGGATCCGCATCCTTCCTCCGGACATCAATCGGAGCAACGGTAAGTTTTCCGTAGAAGACGGATGCATCCGTTACGGTCTTTCCGCGGTGAAAGGAATCGGCAAGCCGGTCATGATGGCTGTGGAATCCGAGCGCGAAAAAGGCGGACCGTTCGAAGATATCCGGGATTTCTGTGAAAGACTTACGGCCAGGGAGGTCAACCGGCGTACAGTGGAAAGCCTGATCAAAGCAGGAGCATTTGATTCCACCGGCGCGAACCGGCATCAGCTCCTGATGGTTTATTCCCAGGTGATCGATACGGCACAGCAGGATAAGAAAAATGTCATGAGCGGTCAGATGACCCTGTTTGACATTATGAATGATGAAGATAAGAAAGAATTCTCCCTTCAGCTTCCGGCTGTAGCCGATCTGGATAAAGAAGAAAAGCTTGCTTTTGAAAAAGAAGTGCTCGGTATATATATCAGCGGCCATCCACTTGACGCATACCAGCAGGTATGGGCGAAAGGGATCACTGCAAGAAGCTCGGATTTCGAACTGGATGAAGAGACCGGGGAACCGAAAGTGATCGATAATTCCAGAGTGACGGTCGGGGGGATCGTTACGGAAAAGACCATAAAGTATACAAAAAACAATGACATCATGGCGTTTATTACTGTCGAGGATCTTGTCGGCACCGTGGAAGTCATTGTATTCCCGAAAACTTATGAACGGTTTGCGTCCCGGCTGGAACCGGATTCAAAAGTCTTCGTTGAAGGACGTGTTTCGGTCGAGGAAGACCGTCCGGCCAAGCTGATCCTTGAGGCGGCCTCACCGCTGAAAGCACCGTCGGAAGAGGTCTGGCTTCAGTTTTCGGACAAAGAGGAGTATTACCGTCGTAATCCGGAAACGGAAGAGCTGATCCGCGCTTACCCCGGTGACAACAGGGTAGTGATCTATCTGCGAAAAGAGAAAGCCGTGAAACGCCTGAATGCCGGTGTGATTGCGGGAACTGCCCGGGAGGCTTTTGAAAAGCGTTTCGGAAAAGAAAATGTCCGGATAGTAACTCCGAAGTGAGACTTCATTTTGATCAATAAATAGTGTACAATAAAATGTCAGGTAAAGAATCATCAGCAAATGCAGATTCGCTGCAGAAAGGATAGTGTGATCCTATGAGGAGTAAGGTTGAACGCATAGCGGTTCTGACAAGCGGCGGGGATGCACCGGGCATGAATGCGGCAATCCGCGGTGTCGTCCGTACGGCAATAGGAAAAGGGATCCGGATTTACGGAATCCGCAAAGGTTATGCAGGAATCTATGAAGAAGAGTTCCGTGAAATGTATGCGGAAGACGTGTCCCATACGATTAACCTGGGCGGGACCATTCTGTACACAGCCAGATGCCAGAGAATGAAGGAGGATGACGGTCCTGCGGAAGCAGCGGAAATCCTGAAACAGCATAAAATAGACGGACTTGTCGTGATCGGAGGGGATGGTTCTTTCCGGGGAGCGCAGTGCCTTTCCAAATGCGGGATCAACGTGATCGGTATTCCCGGAACGATCGATCTGGATATCGGCTGCACGGATTATACGATCGGTTTTGACACGGCAGTCAATACTGCAGTTGACGCGATCGATAAGATCAAGGATTCCTCAACATCGCATGAAAGATGCAGTATAGTAGAGGTCATGGGCCGTTCAGCGGGATATATTGCCCTTGTCAGCGGCATTGCAACCGGAGCGGAAGAAATCCTGATGCCGGAAACTTATGACAACAACGAAGAGAGACTCATCAACAATCTGATCGTAAACCGGAAACGCGGCCATACGCATCATATCATAATCAACGCAGAAGGCATCGGCGATTCCATCGGACTTGCCGAAAGGATCGAGGCAGCAACCGGGATCGAGACCCGTGCATCCGTACTTGGTTATCTGCAGAGGGGCGGCAGTCCTACCAGCAGGGACAGGATGTATGCTTCGGTCATGGGAACAAGGGCTGTTGAACTTCTGGCTTCCGGTGCCAGAAACCGGCTGCTCTGTATTTCCGGCGGCGGACTGGTTGATCGTGATATTGATGAAGCCATGAAAATGGAAAAGCACATCCCGGATTATCTAACCAGGACAGCGGACGTGCTGACATATCACTATACCAAGAAAAACAGTATTTGAGTGAGCTGAATGATAACCAGTTTTTCCAACGCAGGGATCAAAGCCGTATCTGCGCTGATCGCAAAACATAAAGAAAGAAAAGCGACGGGCCTTTTTACGGCCGAAGGAAAAAAAATATTTCTGGAGGCCCCAAAAGAGCTGATCCGGGACGTATATATTTCGGAAAGTTTTGAAAAAGGGCAGCCGGATCTGCCGGAAGACATTCCGTACACGGTCGTTAAGGATGAAGTGTTCGCCCGGATGTGCGACACGAAGACACCGCAGGGGATCCTGACGGTCTTTCAGCAGCCGGTATACAGCCTCGAGGATATGCTTCAAAGCGGGAAAAGACTCTTTGTTCTCCTGGAGAATATTCAGGATCCCGGAAATGCCGGAACGGTCCTCCGGACGGCGGAAGGAGTCGGAGCTGCCGGTGTGATCCTGAGCCGGGACTCGGCCGATCTGTTTTCGCCGAAAACGATACGGTCTACAATGGGATCGATCTTCCGTGTGCCGTATCTTTATGCGGAGGATCTTTGCAGTATTGCGAAAGAACTGAAAAAAGCCTGCGTGAAAACCTGCGCAGCACATCTCGCGGGAAATGAGCCGTATGATCAGGCGGATTACGGTGAACGGACGGCTCTGTTTATCGGCAACGAAGGCAAAGGGCTGACCGGGCAGCTTACCGCAGAAGCGGATCTGCTGGTCAGGATCCCGATGGAAGGAAAACTGGAATCTCTGAATGCATCGGTTGCGGCCGGCATTCTGATGTATGCGGTATACAGAAAGGACAGGAGTATATAATGAGTGAAAAACAGGGACTGACAAGAAGTGAAATTCGACGGAGAAAAAGAAGGAACGCGATCATTATCAAAGTCACGATCCTTGTCATTCTTCTGGTTCTTCTTGCCGTGGCGATCTGGGTCGTTTCCGGAGGTGCAAAAAAATCCGGCCTGATCTCCAAGGGCAGGACTTCCACAACCCAGACTGCAGACAGCAGCGGAGGCGGCAGTGACGGTATGCTTCCGGGTACAGTATCCGGGGGAACCGATGCCAGTGAGGCAGTATCCGGGGAACAGACGGGGAATTCGTCCGTTCCGGCAAACCGCAGGGCGGCAGCTCTCAATGAAGCCAGGATGAAGATGTCTCAGTATGATTATGATGCAGCAATGGATGTACTTACTTCCGTTGAGAATTATGACAGTGATGCCGAGATCATTTCGCTGATGGCGGATATTGAAACGCAGAAGAGCAATCTGGTGCCGGTATCCGCATATGATGTAACGCATATCTTCTTCCATTCACTGGTGGTCGATCCGGCTAGAGGATTCTCTGTTACCGGAGATCCGGGCTGGGATTTCGGCACGGTCGGCTTCTGCGAGTGGATGACGACGGTTTATGAATTCGACCAGCTGATGCAGCAGATGTACGACCGGGGATACGTGCTTATCAGCATCTACGACATGATCGAGGAGACCACCGATGAAAGCGGTGTTGTGCATATCTCTCCGAAGGACATTTACCTTCCCCAGGGAAAGACGCCTTTTGTAATGTCTCTGGATGATACCTGCTATTATCACAGCTATGACGACAGAGGAACGGCTTCCAAGCTGATCATCGGCGACGACGGAACTCCGACCTGTGAGTACATTGACGCGTCCGGCCAGACACTGGTCGGCTCTTACGACTGCATTCCGAGACTGGATGACTTTATAGACCTGCATCCGGACTTTTCCTACAAGGGCGCAAAAGGAACGGTTGCGCTAACCGGTTATAACGGAATACTCGGATACCGTACCGATTACTGCTACAGAGACCGCGTCGATCTGGATCTGGACCAGGAGATCTGGCTGGAAGAGCATCCGGACTTCGACTGGAATGCGGAATGTGAAGCGGCAAAAGCGGTTGCCGACTGCATCAGGGCCGACGGATGGACCTTTGCAAGCCATACCTGGGGACATATTGCCATAGGGGACGCCACTATGGAATCCGTGATGGCCGATACCCAGAAATGGCTGGAATATGTTGCTCCGCTCGTCGGGGGAACGGATATCGTGATTTATGCGCACGGACAGGACATGTCTTCGTGGGATGTCGAATATGATTCTACGGAAAAATTCCAGTTCATGAAGAGCCAGGGATTCAATATATTCTGCAACGTAGACTCTTCACAGCTCTTTGTCCAGATCGGAGATACCTATCTGAGAATGGGACGGCGGAACCTGGACGGCTACCGTATCTGGGAAGCGGTCTACAAGGATAACGACCTTATCAGCGACCTTTGTGATGCCAAGACGGTCATTGATCCGGAAAGACCCACAGACCCGAGCCTTTATGAACTGTAATTCAAGGAGAATAAGATGAACCTCAAAGGAAGAAATTTTCTTACCCTGAAAGACTATACAGCGGAGGAGATCCTCTATCTGATCGACCTGGCGAAGGAACTGAAGCTTAAGAAGAAAAGAGGGCTTCCGATGGACACGCTCCGCGGAAAGAATATTGCTCTGATCTTCGAAAAGACCAGTACCCGCACCCGCTGTGCTTTTGAAGTAGCAGCACACGATCTGGGAATGGGAACGACCTACCTGGATCCCGTATCGTCCCAGATGGGAAAGAAGGAAAGCATTGCGGATACCGCAAAAGTCCTCGGAAGGATGTTCGACGGGATCGAATACCGGGGCTTTGAGCAGAAGATCGTCGAGGAACTTGCGGAGTATGCCGGCGTTCCGGTCTGGAACGGGCTGACCAATGAATATCATCCGACGCAGATACTCGCAGATTTTCTGACTATCAAAGAGCATTTCGGAAGCCTGGAGGGGCGGAAGCTCGTATATATGGGCGATGCACGCTACAATATGGGAAATTCCCTGATGATCGGCTGTGCCAAGCTCGGTATCCGGTTTGCAGCCTGTGCTCCGAAAGAATATTTTCCCGACCCGGCTCTGGTTGCTTACTGCGAAGAATATGCTGCAGCAAACGGCAGTTCGATCATACTCACAGAGCAGGTGACGGCAGCGGTGAAGGACGCGGACGTGATCTATACCGATGTCTGGGTATCCATGGGCGAACCCGAGGAAGTCTGGGAGAAGAGGATCAATGACCTTTCTCCTTACAAAGTCACTGCTTCGGTTATGGAACTGGCTAAACCGGATGCGATCTTCATGCATTGCCTGCCGGCGTTCCATGATCTTAAAACAACGATCGGTTTTGAAATGGGAACGCGTTTCGGCCTGGACGATATGGAAGTTACGGATGAGGTCTTCCTTTCGGATGCCTCGGTCGTTTTTGATGAAGCGGAAAACAGGATGCACACGATCAAAGCCGTTATGGCCGCCACGCTGGGCGCTGTCTGACACAACGTATGACAGGGCACAATGACAGTACTGCGGGAAATTCAGTGTTCCGGGACCTGAAAGACGTATTAGACGGCCTGGGCTATGGCTTTTACTATATCCCGGAGACTGCCTCTACAAACGACTGGGCAGCCGCTGCATGCCGGAATGGATGCGGCTGTCCTGCATTGTTTCTGACCGACAGTCAGACAAAAGGAAAAGGCCGCCTCGGCCGGAGCTGGTCCGCAGAAAAAGGTGCTTCCCTGACGTTCAGCATCCTGATCCGTCCGGAATGCATACCGGAGCGGATCCCTTGCTATACGGAAGTTTTCGGACTGTCCCTGTGCACGGCGCTTCGCAGCCTTGGCGTTGAGAAGGCGATGATCAAGTGGCCGAACGACATCGTTGTTTCCGGAAAGAAGATCAGCGGCACCCTGACGGAAACCGCACCGGATCTGAGCCGTATCATTATCGGGACCGGCATCAATCTGACGAAGAAGGCCTATCCGGATGAACTGGCTTATAAAGCATCTTCACTGGAAGAGTGTTCTTCCCTGCAGCCGGACATCTCATGCATTCTGTCTGCTGTATTGAAGAATTTTGAGAAAGACCGGGAAATCTTCGCACGCAGCGGAAGCATGAAGGACCTGGTCCGTCGTTACGATTCACTGCTTGTGAACATCGGAAGAAAAACTACGGTTACCGAGAACGGAAACAGTGTTTCCGGACGGTCGTCGGGTATCGATGAGCTCGGAAGACTGATTTTTCAAAAAGAAAACGGAGAAAGGATCCTTGTTCATTCCGGGGAAGCATCGGTGTCCGGTATTTATTGAAGAAAGAGAAGCATTATGGTATTCTGTGCGGCAAGCCATTACGAAAAAAAGTATTATCTAGATCCGGATTTCCTCAGCCTGCCGGAAGAGATACGGAACGAACTGCAGAGCACCTGCGTGCTTTTTACCGAGGAAGTCGGCGGGATCATCCTGCTGGAGTTTGACGAAAAAGGCAGGCTGCTGATCAGTACTCAGGCTCGCGATGACGACGGCTTTTACGATGAGATCGGAGCCGGCCTGAAGATCAAGCAGCTTCGGTCCGAAAAGGCCGAGCTGTTCCGCTCGCTGGAGATCTATTACAGGATCTTCTTCCTCGGAGAAGGTTTTTCCGAAGAAGAGGACGAAGAAGAGGTCGCTGAAGATGATTAAGCCTCTTAAAATTGTTTATATAGGAAACGTACAGATCCGTGTCCCTGTCGGGCTGTCACCGATGGCAGGTGTTACGGATCTTTCTTTTCGGAAGATCTGTAAAGAAAACGGTGCCGGCTATCTCTGTACGGAAATGGTCAGCGCAAAGGCGATCGTTTACAAAAACAGGAATACGGAGATCCTGTACCGGACAGATCCGGAGGAAAAACCGGTGGCTGTGCAGCTGTTCGGCAGTGAGCCGGAATTTCTGGCTGCTGCAGCGGAGAGACTGAATTCGGAACAGTTTGATATACTGGATCTCAATATGGGCTGCCCGGTGCCGAAAGTTGTGAAGAATCATGAGGGATCCGCCCTGATGAAAGACCCGGCCCTGGTCAAAAAAATCATTTTAGCCCTGACAAAAGTCAGTAAAAAGCCGGTAACCGTGAAAATCCGGTCCGGCTTTGACGCGGATACGGTCAATGCGCCGGAGATCGCCCGGATCGCCGAAGGGTCCGGCGCTTCAGCAGTTATCGTTCACGGAAGAACGCGGGAACAGTTTTATTCCGGCAAGGCGGACTGGAACGTGATCCGGCAGGTTAAAGAAGCGGTAAGCATCCCGGTCTTCGGAAACGGGGATGTTTCCGACGGCCCTTCTGCGAAAACCATGATGGAAGAGACCGGATGCGACGGCGTTATGATCGGCAGGGCTGCAATGGGCAATCCCTGGATCTTCCGGGAGATCCTGCATTACCTTACAACCGGAAATGAACTTCCGAAACCGGATCGAAAAGAAGTGTTTGACATGATCCTTCGGCACGCGGAAGATCTGGTCCGGGACAAGGGTGAATATATTGCGATCCGTGAGATGCGCGCCCATACGGCCTGGTACATTCACGGCTTTCCGCATGCGGCTGCACTCCGCAGGGAAATCAATACGGTCTCGAGTTTTGAAGACCTGAGGAACTGTTTGGAAAGAAGTGAGAAAAAAGCTTGACGAAAGAAAAGAAACTGGTATAATCAAATTTGTGCAAAAAATACCCGATCAGTTGTATTTAGGGCACAATCTACAACTGGAGGGGAGGGAAGTTTAAGTGTCAAGTATCATCGTAAAAGAGAACGAGAGCCTGGACAGCGCACTGCGCAGATTTAAGAGAAGCTGTGCAAAGGCCGGAATCCAGCAGGAGATCAGAAAGCGCGAGCATTACGAGAAGCCGTCTGTACGCCGCAAGAAGAAATCCGAAGCAGCAAGAAAGCGCAAATATAATTGATCTCAAAAGAATATATGATTCATACAGCTGCACTTTTGGGTGCAGCTGTTTCTTTTTATGATAAAACAGTGTACTCTATAAAGTGAAAACAAAAACGCCTGACAGTCAGATCAACATGAATTCATGAAAAAGACAGCGATCACCGATTACAGAATAAGAATCAACAGGGCAGAAGCCGGGACGGGAATCGTCCGTGCTGTGTACATCACAGATCTGCATAATGCGGTCTGGAATAACGACAGGGACTGCCTTCCGGGGATCATTGCCGGTATAGCCCCCGATCTGATCTTCTGCGGGGGAGATATGATCGTGGCACATCCACGGGAAACCGTAGATGCCGCCCTGTACTTCATGAACCGGATGCTGGACATTGCACCGGTCTTTTTCGGGCTCGGGAATCATGAATTTCGGAGTAGAATTTATCCGGAAACGTATGGTACTATGTACGGGGATTTTATCGACCCGCTCTTGGAGAGGGGTATGATCCTGCTGGACAATGACAAAACGGAAAGGACGGTTAACGGTGTAAATCTGGCGGTTTACGGCCTTTCCATTCCGAGAGAAAACTACCGGCGTTTTCGGAACGTGCCGCTGCAGACCGGGAAGGTCCGCAGAATGATCGGGAGCCCGGATAAGGAGCATGTATCGATCCTTCTCGCACATAATCCGAAGTACCTGTCAGCCTATTTGAAATGGGGAGCGGACCTGACGCTCTGCGGGCATTATCACGGAGGTATTGCGGGACTGGGAAAGAACCGCGGCCTGATCAGCCCGGGACTCGAACCGTTTCCCGCATATGCCCGCGGAAGCATCCGGAAGGACGGAAAAATGCTGATCATCAGCAGCGGCCTCGGGGAACATACCCTGCCTGTAAGGATCAATAACCCAAGGGAACTGATCCGTCTTGAGATCCGCGCAGGACATACAGAATAATATAGCAGCTGATTGCAGAAGATAATAATGATTCCCGCAGTCGATTCACCGCGATAACGGAGCAGAAATGGCCATACCTGTAAAACTGGAAGCATTTGAAGGTCCCCTCGACCTGCTTCTTCACCTGATCGAAAAGAATAAAATCGATATCTACGATATTCCGATCGTAATGATCACCGAACAGTATCTGGACTATGTGAAGGCCATGGAAACCGAAAACATGGACGTCATGAGTGAGTTCATGATCATGGCAGCGACCCTGATCGATATCAAGTGCCGTATGCTGCTTCCGAAAGAAGTCGAGGAAGCGGAGGAAGACCTGGATCCGAGGGAAGAACTGGTACAGCGTCTTCTGGATTATAAAAAATACAAGTTTATGGCACTGGTACTGCGTGACCGGATGGAAGACACCGGAAATGTTCTGACGAGAAAGCAGGAGCTTCCGAAGGAAGTAGTAAAATACAGGCCTCCGGTGGATACGGAGGAACTTCTGAAGGATGTCACGCTGGAAAGACTGCTGGATATCTATAATGAGATCCTCGGGCGGTTCGAAGAGAAATTTGACCGGCGCCACAGGGATTTCGGGAAGATCGAAAAAGAAAAGATCTCTCTCGGCGACCGGATGATGAGCGTTCAGAAACGCGTGATCCGGGAACGAAAAGTATCCTTCCGGAAGCTGCTGGAGAAACAGCCATCCAGGGAAAAGATCATTGTAACTTTCCTGGCGATCCTGGAACTGATCCATTTTGACAAGATCGAAGTAAAACAGGATGAAAGCTTCGGAGAGATCATTATCGAATCCAAGGAACCGGAAGGGACCGAAGTCCGGCCGTTCAATGACCTGGATCTTGAAATGTAAGGAACGGCGGGAATCTTTAGGAAAGGAATTCATCAGAAATGGCAGATATGAAAGCGGCGGCAGAAGCAATCATCTTTTCGATCGGTGACCCGGTCAGTATTTCCGTGATCGCGGAAGCGCTGGAATGCGAACCGGAAGATCTCCGGCCGGTCCTGGAGGAACTGGCTGCGGATTATGAGGAGGACACCCGGGGGATCCGGCTGATCCATCTGGAGGATTCCTATCAGTTCGTGACAAAAAAAGAGTATTACGAGCCGCTCATCCGTATCGCATCCAACCCAAAGAAGCCCGCACTGACGGATACGGTCATGGAAACATTGGCCATAATTGCCTATCGGCAGCCGGTCACGAGGGGTGAGATCGAAAAGATCCGCGGCGTGTCTTCGGATCATGCGGTTAACCGACTTGTCGAATACGGCCTTATTAAGGAGGTTGGGCGCCTGGATGCTCCGGGGCGGCCGATCCTTTTCGGAACGACGGAAGAGTTCCTGCGGCGGTTCGGAATGAATTCCAAAGAATCTCTGCCTCAGATGAATCCGGTTCAGGAAGAAGACTTCAAGGCGGAGGCAGAGAGGGAGATCCCGGTTCCGATCTGAGGTTAATGTCCGTCAGGACTGAAGTTTGAATTAAACGGTTAAGCCGGCAAATTGCCAGAGATCCATCGGATTACAGCAGGCAGAAGTCCTGCCCCGGAAGCTCATGTATACGGGGTGATGATGGAAACGGGGCAGCCGGCTTTTTGTGTGTAAACTATTTTTTTTGTTCTGTAAACAAAAATTGTATCAGTATTCCATTGATATTTTTGCCTGCCGGTTTATAATAAAAATAAATACCGCGGCAAAACGGTCTGTTTTGTATCTGTTTTTCCGGGTATTTGTCGTATTACCGGATATTTCGGCAGTCAAAATCGATTCGGGAGGAGTAAATCATGAGTGAAATAATGTTCAATGCTGCCCACAGAAGAGTGCGAGCTTTACTGGACAGCGGAACTTTCATGGAAATCGGCGGCGGAGCAAAAAGCAATCCGGAAGATGCACCGTCCGACGGAGTCATTACCGGATACGGGAACATCAACGGAGTTGCGGTCTATGTCTACTGTCAGGACGCGGATGCGATGAACGGTACGATCGGGGTTACCCATGCTGCCAAGATCCAGCGTGTTTATGAACTGGCAACAAAAACCGGTTCGCCGATCGTCGGTATGATCGATTGTGCAGGCATGCGTCTGGAAGAAGGAAACCCTGTTCTGAACGAATTCGGCAAACTGTACCGGGCGGTCGGAAATGCCTCCGGTGTGGTTCCACAGATCTCCTGTATCATGGGTACCTGCGGCGGCGGTATGGCGATCATTCCGGCCATGTCGGATTTTGTTTTCATGAAGAATGAAGGTGCCCGGTTTTTCGTAAATAGTCCCGATGCGGTCGAAGACGGTGCGGATGAAAAGGTTGCTTCAGCAGAGTTTGCAAGCGACTACGGCGTTGTCGATTATATCGGCACGGAAGAGGATATCCTTTCCAAAGTCCGCGAGCTGGTCAAAATGCTTCCTTCCAATTACGAGGATGACACTTCCTATTCCGAGTGCACTGATGATCCGAACAGGGAGATCCCCGGCATTGAGGATTATAAAGCCGATCCGCACAGAATCATTTATGAACTGGCCGATGACCATATCTATTTTGAAAGAAGGCCGGAATACTGCAAGGAGATCATTACTGCCGTCGCTAAGCTGGACGGAACGACAGTCGGTTTTCTTGCCAACAGGGACATTACGGACGACAATGACCCTTCAGCACTCTTTACACCTTCGGGCGCTTATAAAGCGGCTTATTTTATCCGTTTCTGCGACGCGTTCTCCATTCCGCTGATCTCACTTGTTAATCTACCCGGGTTTGCAAGGACATTGGAATCCGAAAAAAAGATCGCAAAAGCCAGCGCCAGACTTCTTTTCAAATTCGGCGCATCGACGATCCCGAAGGTTTCTGTAGTTACCGGGGATGCGTATGGAAGCGCTTTTCTGACCATGTGTTCCAGACCCGCCGGCGTCGATTTCGTCTACGCGTGGGAAGGCGCCCATATCGGAATGCTTGCCGGTGTGGAGGCTGCAAAAGTTTTTGCCCAAAGGGAAGCAGCAGCCAGTGTCTCGATCCTGGCCCAGGAATATGATGATAAATACAACAGTATTGAAAGTGCGGAAGCGGCGGGACTGGTCGACGCGGTCATCCCTGCCGAAGAGACAAGAAAGTATCTGATCGGTGCTTTAAGACAGCTGTTTTCAAAACGTGAAGTGGTTCCGAACAGGAAACACGGAAGCCTGTAAAGAGGTGGGGTCGATGAAGAAAGTACTTTCAAGAATAATCGCCGCCGCCTCGGCCGCACTGATCAGCGTCGTGCTTTTTGCGGAGAGCGTATTTGCTTCCGCAGAACCGACCTTTGCGGAAAAAATGGGCCAGGCCGGCCGGAATACCGTGATCGGCATCGTTATCGTATTTTTTATTCTGCTTGTTCTGAGCCTGATCATCAGCCTGTTCCGGTTCATTGCGCCGAAAAAGAAAAATACGGCTTTAAAGAAGACCGAATATGTCAACGCGGCCAAAGAGATCAAGGGCAAAGATGAAGACGAAGAGCTGATTGCCGTGATCATGGCTGCGATCGTGGCAGCGGAAGGCGAAACGGTGCCGCCGTACGCTTATCGCCTTAAATCAATTAAAAGAGTAAAAACAACCAGAAGATGGAACAGAGCAAGATAAAGGGAGGGAGCCATGAAAAAGTATAATATCAAAGTTAACGGAAAGACCTATGAAGTAGAAGTGGAAGAAGTATACTCAACTTCCGGAACGCCGCAGCCCGCAGCTGCAGCACCGGCTCCTTCACCGGCACCCGCTCCGGCCGCAGCGCCCGCACCGGCAGCTGCCGGAAACATCACCATCGAAGCTGCCGTTCCCGGCAAAGTTGTGAAGATCGCAGCGGAAGCCGGCCAGGCAGTAAAGAAGGGAGATCCTGTCGTTGTTGTCGAGTCCATGAAGATGGAGATCCCTGTTGTCGCCCCGGAGGACGGGACGATTGCCGGCATCAACGTTTCCGTGGGCGATTCTGTTGAAACCGGAGACCTTCTTGCATCAATGAATGCGTAAGGCTGTTTGTTTTACCGCGGGGGCGAATCAATGTTAAGTATTTCCGAAACTTTATCAAATCTGGTCCACCAGACAGCGTTTTTCAACCTGACCTGGGGGAACTATATCATGATACTGGTTGCGGCTGTGCTTCTTTTCCTGGCGATAAAGAAGGGCTTTGAGCCGCTGCTACTGGTACCGATCGCATTCGGCATGCTGCTTGTAAATATTTATCCCGAGATTTTCGGACAGGCGTATGTGGATGAGAACGGGATTCATCATGCGGCAGGTCTTCTGCAGTATTTCTTCAAACTGGACGAATGGGCGATCCTGCCTTCACTGATCTTCCTCGGTGTCGGAGCCATGACGGATTTCGGCCCGCTGATCGCCAATCCCATGAGCTTTCTTCTCGGGGCGGCCGCCCAGGTCGGAATCTATGTCGCATATTTCCTTGCGATCATTTTCGGCTTCAACGGCGATGCGGCAGCGGCGATCACCATTATCGGAGGAGCGGACGGGCCTACGTCCATTTTCCTCTGCGGAAAGCTGGGACAGACCGAACTGATGGGCCCGATTGCAGTTGCGGCGTATTCCTATATGTCACTGGTGCCGCTGATCCAGCCGCCGATCATGAAACTTCTTACGACAGAAGAACAGAGAAAGATCAAGATGACCCAGCTTCGCGACGTTTCCAAGCTGGAAAGGATCCTTTTCCCGATCATTATCACGGTCGTTGTCTGCCTGATCCTTCCGTCCACGGCACCTTTGGTCGGTATGCTGATGCTGGGCAATCTTTTCCGCGAGTGCGGGGTGGTCAACCAGCTGAAGGAAACTTCTTCCAATGCGCTGATGTATATCGTTGTCATTCTGCTCGGAACTTCGGTCGGTGCCAGTGCGAGTGCCGAGAACTTCCTGAACCTGGTGACGCTTAAGATCATAGCTCTGGGCCTGATCGCCTTTGTGTGCGGTACCGCAGGTGGTGTACTGTTCGGACAGCTGTTCAGGATCCTCAGTCATAACAAGATCAACCCGCTGATCGGTGCAGCCGGAGTTTCCGCTGTTCCGATGGCTGCGAGAGTCTCACAGAAAGTAGGAGAGGAAGCGGATCCTACGAACTTCCTTCTTATGCACGCTATGGGTCCGAATGTGGCCGGCGTTATCGGCACTGCGGTTGCAGCCGGTGTATTCATGGCCGTTTTCGGAGTATAAATCAATAAAACAGAAAGGATGAATTGAAATGTCTGCTGCAGAAAAAAAGCCTGTAAAGATCGTTGAAACCATTCTTCGCGATGCGCATCAGTCTCTGATCGCGACCCGAATGCCTACCGAAGTAATGCTCCCTATCCTTTCAAAACTGGATCAGGTCGGCTATTACGCTCTGGAGTGCTGGGGGGGCGCGACCTTTGATACCTGTCTGCGTTTCCTCCACGAGGATCCGTGGGAGAGACTGCGCAAGATTCGCGAAGGCTGTCCGAACACAAAACTCCAGATGCTGTTCCGCGGACAGAACATTCTCGGATACAGGCCTTATGCGGATGACGTTGTCGAGTATTTCGTTCAGCGTTCTGTAGCAAACGGTATCGATATTATCCGTATTTTTGACTGCCTGAACGATCTGCGGAACCTGCAGACAGCAGTCAGCGCTGCCAATAAAGAAAAATGTCATGCGCAGGTTGCATTAAGCTACACGCTCGGGGATGCATATACCCTGGAGTACTGGACAAACATTGCAAAAAGGATCGAGGAGATGGGAGCGGATTCCATCTGTATCAAGGATATGGCCGGACTTCTTGTTCCGTACGAGTCCGAAAAACTCATTACCGCGATGAAAGAGGCGACGAAGCTGCCGATCGAGATCCATACGCATTATACCTCCGGATGTGCCTCCATGACCCTGATGAAGTGTGTGGAAGCCGGGGCGGATATCATCGATACAGCGATCTCGCCGTTTGCCATGGGCACTTCCCAGCCGGCTACCGAGGTAATGGTGCAGACGTTCAAGGGGACTCCCTATGATACCGGGCTTGACTTGGAGCTTCTTGCCGAGATCGCCGATTATTTCCGTGAGTACAGGGACGAATGCCTGAAGACCGGCCTCCTGAACCCGAAGAACCTCGGCGTCGATATCAAAACGCTTCTTTATCAGGTACCGGGCGGAATGCTTTCCAACCTTACCAGCCAGCTGAAAGACCTTCATGCGGAAGACAAGTATTATGAAGTGCTGAAGGAAGTCCCGAATGTAAGGAACGACCTCGGCCAGTGTCCGCTGGTAACGCCTTCTTCCCAGATCGTCGGGTCCCAGGCCGTTATGAATGTTATCCAGGGTGAAAGGTATAAAGTAGCCACCAAGGAAACCAAGGATATGCTTGCAGGAAAATACGGCGCGACCGTTATGCCGTTCAACGAAGAAGTTCGTAAAAAAGTCATCGGTGATGTCGAACCGATCACCTGCCGTCCTGCAGATCTGATTCCTCCGGAGCTGGATCAGCTGAACAAAGAAGTGGAACCGTACAAAAAGCAGGAAGAGGATGTGCTCTCCTATGCACTGTTCCCGCAGGTTTCTATGGACTATTTTAAGTACAGAGACGCCCAGCAGACAGGAATCGACGCCAATCTTTTTGATATGACGAACACGGCTTATCCGGTATGATCCGTTAAGCATCGTTTCAGCATTAAAAGGTCAGACATTAGGAATCTTAATGTTTGACCTTTTTTAATGGATAGGCTATGATATTACAAGGCAGAAAACTGGTCTGCTTGATTATTGTATTTGTTTCTTTCTGCGAAAGGAGAATAAAAATGGCACTGGTTACCAGTACGGAAATGTTCAAAAAAGCATACGAAGGCGGATATGCCATCGGCGCATTTAATGTAAACAACATGGAGATCGTTCAGGGTATCACGGAAGCGGCCGGAGAATTAAAGGCTCCGCTCATCCTTCAGGTATCCGCAGGAGCGAGAAAATATGCGAATCATACTTATCTGATGAAGCTTGTGGAAGCTGCGATCATTGAGAATCCGGACATCCCGATCTGCCTTCATCTGGATCACGGCGCGGATTTTGACATCTGCAAATCCTGTATCGACGGCGGCTTTACTTCCGTTATGATCGACGGCTCCAGCCATTCCTTCGAAGACAATATCGCCCTGAGCCGCAAAGTAGTCGAGTATGCTCACGACCACGGTGTCGTAGTTGAAGGCGAACTCGGAACGCTTGCAGGCGTGGAAGATGAAGTAAAAGTAAGCGCTGAGGATTCTTCCTATACAAGGCCGGAAGAGGTTCAGGAATTTGTAGAGCGCACAGGAGTGGACTCACTGGCGATCGCGATCGGAACCAGCCACGGCGCATTCAAATTCAAACCGGGCACCAAACCGCAGCTTCGTTTTGATATTCTGGAAGAAGTAGAAAAGAGACTGCCGGGATTCCCGATCGTCCTTCACGGAGCTTCCTCCGTTTCCCAGGATTACGTAAAGATCATTCAGGAGAACGGCGGAAATCTTGCGGATGCCATCGGCATTCCGGAGGATATGCTGCGCAAGGCTGCAAGCATGGCCGTATGCAAGATCAATATCGATTCCGACCTTCGTCTCGCAATGACCGCCGGTGTACGTCAGGTTCTTACAGCGGATCCCGCGAAGTTTGACCCCAGAGAATACCTGAAAGTCGGGCGTCAGTACGTAAAAGATGTTGTTGCCCATAAGATCAAAGACGTACTTGGCTGCGAAGGAAAAGCCTGAAAAGGATATATTACGGATAGTAACATAAATAATTGAAATAATGAGCGTCCGTACAGCTGCGGACGCTCATTATATGCCGGAGAGAAAGATTTCTGATGCAGGGAAGAGCGATGACAGAGGGCACGCCCTGGAAGCATACCGTTCGGTTTGCCTTACCGGTGCTGGCCGGCTCCTTTTTACAGCAATTATATAATACTGCAGATACGATCATTATCGGCCGGTTTGCCGGAGAAGCATCCATGTCTGCTGTCGGGACAACGGTCAGCCTGATCTTCATGTTTACCGCGATCGCTATGGGGATTTCGACCGGGAACGGCGTCGTGGTCGCACAATATTTCGGTGCAAAAAAAGAAGGACAGATGCGCGAAGCAGCATCGACCGGAATCCTGTTGCTTCTTGCACTCGGAGCCGCGGCTGCAGTGCTCGGTTTCCTGATCTCAAGGCCGGTCTTTACGGTCGTTCTGGATGTTCCGAAAAGTATTCTGGAAACGACGATCGTTTATTTCAGGATCTATTCGGTCGGCCTTTTGTTCCAGTTCGGTTACAACATTTTTTCCAGTATCCTGCGCGGCGTCGGCGACAGTGCGGCAACACTGTATTTCCTTCTGATCTCATCCGCAGCGAATATTGCGCTGGACCTGCTGTTTGTCGGCGGATTTGGATGGGGCGCTGCCGGAGCTGCGGCCGCGACCGATATTTCCCAGGCGATATCTTTTGTCGCAGCCTATTTCTATATGATCCGGAAATATCCGGTCTTCCGGTTCCGCCCGAAAGAACTGGTCTGGAACTCCGGGCAGGCTGTACAGACCGTAAAGATCGGTTCGCCGATCGCGATCCAGCTTGTCATAGTCTCCATGGGCCTGACCCTGATCATACGCGCCGCAAACGGGTTCGGACAGACGATGACCGCTTCGTATACGGTAGGGCAGAGAATCGAAATGTATATCAACCTTCCCAGTCATGCTTTTCAGTCTACGCTGGCTACGTATACCGGGCAGAATATCGGTGCCGGCAGAATGGACCGTGTCAAAACCGGGTTCCGGCAGACTTACTGTATTTCGCTAGTCATGACCATTATTATTTCCGCATGTATCTGGATCTTTGCCGCTAATATCTGCAATGCGTTTGATTTAAGTACCGCGGCGGCAGAATACTGCGTCAAGCATCTGAGGGGCATTTCGGTCTGCAACCTGATCCTTTCCGCGTATATTCCTTTCTTCGGACTGTTCCAGGGCGCCAATCATCCGGGAGTTCCTGCAGTTGTGGCATGTACCGCTCTTTCGATCCGTGTCATTGTTACCTACCTGTTCCGTTACAGTGATTTCTTCGGGTATACGATTATCTGGTGGAACGGGCTTTTCGGCTTTTCGGTCGCCCTGGTCATCACCTGGATCTATTACCTCAGCGGAAGATGGATGAGAAATTCTTCAGTGATGATGAACCCGGATTAACCGCAGGGTATCGAAGTCGATTTTTAAAGCAAGCCTGTTTCGAAAAAAATGTTTGACTATGGCCTTTGCTTATGGGATAATATATTCAGATTGAACCTTGACACATAAAATAGCTTCGAGCCTTTCAGCCTAAGGAGAGATCTATGGCTGTCTGGCCGGTCTGAAAAACGACCCGGGTCATATGAGGAAACGAAATGGCCTTCCGTGTTTGAAAAGAAGATGGGCGCAGGTGTCCTGCAGCCGAAATTTATGTTAAACGTCCGTTTTCTTCTCAAACGGATGTTTTTTTATGACAAACGTCAGTAACCGTGAATGACGAACCGCGTTTGTTATAAGCTGAAAAATGATAACGGTTATCCGCAAAATACCGGTTTTATCTTTCTTCTACATTCGTTTGAATCCATTTGGAAGTATTACTCAGCCGCTTGTCCCGGCACAGTGGTTCTTCCTGTCAAGCTGTTCTATCCGTCGATGGTTCAATATGCTTTTCCATTCCATTCCTATTTGTCACGTGCTATTGCGTGACACAAATGAACTTTTTTAGTTCATCCTCGCTGGCTCTGACCGGCGGCGGTAATGATGTATAGCAGTGTCCCTCATTCTGCTTATCGGGTTAGCCGCTGCCGGCCAGATCTTTTTTGCGGATCTGAAGAATCAATGCCGGTTTGTTAAATTGATATTCCTCCCGCAAGAATAAAAAGACCTTTGCCGGGAAGTTTTCTCAGGCTGTTTTTTTTATCGTCACAGTTTTTCTATATAATACATAAGTTTGTCATATAAGCTGTCCCTGTTGCCTCTGGTCACTTCGACAACTCTGACATTACTGTGGCAGGCGATGGAATTCAGGAACTCGCTGTCTGCTTTCTGAAGAACGCCCAGTATGGGAGTGCTGCCGTTCAGAAGATCAAGTACACGTTTTTTAAAGTTGTATGCTTTTTCTTCATGCGGTCCCAGTTCATCCATTAAGATCAAATCACCGGATTCCTCAAGTGCACGGCAGCCCAGGATATCGAATCTTTCAGACGAGTCTGCTGATTTGTCTGAACAGCAGAAAAGAATATTGTCAGCTGAAGGAGCTTCCCCCGGACGGATCAGATGAGTGTACCAAAGACCGTCGGAAGTGCTGCAGATCCTTACAGTAAAGAATCCGCACAGATCCCGCGTATTATCGCTCAGAAGCTTTTTAATCAGAGTGGATTTGCCGACTTGTTTTTCACCGGTAAGAAAAAGATGTGTTTTCTGCAGATCTGTATTCATTGATTTTGAGTATTCCCGTTTCGTATTGCTTTGTTTAAAGTATTTAGTACGTTCTTTTTATCCGCACTCCAGAGAGGAGCGATAAGAAGTCTCTTAGGTCCGTCACCGGTGATCCTGTGGATCACTGTGTTGTTCGGAATGATCTTTATGCATCTGCAGACGATTTCTGTATACTCTTCAAGGGAAAGAACCTCAAATAAGCCATTGCGGTAATCATCTGCCAGATCCGTTCCTTCCAGTACATGAAGCAGCTGAAGCTTGATCCCGCCGGCTGCAGTACGATTCGGCTGAGGAAAACGGATCGCATGTTTTTCATACTGAGCGATTACGTATTTAACTGTCTCAAGCATATCATCCGACGATTCTCCGGGAAGGCCGAGGATCACATGCGTAATAACATGTATGCCGGCGGATATCAGATCTTTAACGGCCTTATCGTATATATCGAGTTCGTACCCTCGCCGGATATAATCCGAAGTTCTTTTGTGTATCGTCTGCAGTCCGAGTTCCACCCAGACCGGTTTGATCCGAGACAGCCGGCATAGAAGATCCAGCATGTCATTTCCGAGACAGTCCGGCCGGGTGGCTATGGCAAGAACGGCTGTATCCTGTCTGGAAATAACATGTGTAAAAAGCGGCTCGAGTCTGCTTACCGGAGCATAGGTGTTTGTATATGCCTGAAAGTACGCGATATACCGACTTCCGTGATACTTGCCGGAAATACGCTTTTTGGCTTCATCTATCTGCCGGTCGATATCCATATCTCCGGGAGGAGCAAAGTCACCGGATCCGCCCTCTGAACAGAAAATGCATCCGCCCGTACCGAGGCTGCCGTCACGGTTCGGACAGGTCATGCCGCCGTTTAAGGCAATTTTATACAGTTTTTCACCGAACAGATCCCGGCAGTAATCATTGACCGTATACATGGATTTATTATAACAGAATTTATATACTGTGATAAGCCCTGCAGCAGTCTGAAGATATTGAAAATACAGGCCTGATATTGTATAATACAAAACAACAGAAAAACAAGAAGTTCATTTCCTGGAATGCTCGAGAACCTGTCAACATGAACCTACAACTACTTTAAATAGGGATTCCTACATTGGTGTGCGAATGTCAGGCCCCCGCGCAGGGGAAGACAGGAGCGGCACCTGCGGTTACCCACCTAGCTTCGCTAGGAGTCATCATGCAGGAACGACATGCCGGGTACGCCCATTCAGTTTTTCCCTCTGAGGGAGCTGGATGGGCGTTATTAATTAATGGAATAAAATGTTTGTATTATCCGGCCGGATGATATATATTTAATTAGTTATGAGTTTAAAACCTGTTCAAGTGAGGAAATACGAATGACCAATGAAATCAATTCCAGACTGCAGGACATCCTTGAAGATGCCGGACAAAGTCTGAACAATGCCGGTTCCCTGGAAGCGCTGAACGAGATCCGTGTGCGCGTTCTCGGAAAGAAAGGCAGGCTTACCGAAGTACTGAAGAGCATGAAAGACGTTGCTCCGGAAGAGCGGCCTGCTTTCGGTCAGCTCGTCAATGATGCGAGAAAGGCCATTGAGACCCGGCTTGACGAGATCAGGGCGGAGCTGGAAAGAAAGCTGCTTGAAGAGAAACTGGCCCAGGAAGTCATCGATGTGACGCTTCCCGGGAAAAAGATAAATACCGGTCATAAACATCCCAATACGATCGCGCTGGAAGAACTGGAGCGGATCTTTATCGGCATGGGTTATGAAGTCGTTTCCGGACCGGAGATCGAGTACGATCTTTATAATTTCGAAAAGCTGAACATTCCTGCAGACCATCCGGCTAAAGACGAGCAGGATACATTTTATATAAACAAAGAGATCGTTTTGCGGACACAGACTTCCCCATGTCAGGCCCGTGTAATGGAAAAAGGAAAGCTTCCGATCCGTATGATCTCCCCGGGGCGTGTTTTCCGCTCGGATGAAGTGGATGCGACGCATTCTCCTTCCTTCCACCAGATCGAAGGCCTGGTCGTGGACAAACACATAACATTTGCGGATCTGAAAGGTACACTGGAAGAGTTTGCAAAAGAGCTCTTCGGGGAAGATACAAAGACCAAATTCCGCCCTCATCATTTTCCGTTTACCGAACCTTCGGCGGAAATGGACGTCAGCTGTTTCAAATGCCACGGAAAAGGCTGCCGCTTCTGCAAGGGCGAAGGCTGGATCGAGATCCTCGGCTGCGGAATGGTCCATCCGCATGTATTTGAGATGTGCGGGATCGATCCGGAGGAATACCAGGGCTTCGCTTTCGGCGTAGGACTGGAGCGGATCGCCCTTCTTAAGTATGAGATCGACGATATGCGTCTCCTTTATGAGAACGATATAAGATTTCTTGAGACGTTCTGATGAAGAATGTCTATAATGCAGCTGATCGGTTTTAGGTAATAATAATCAGGAGACGATATGAATACTTCTTATTCTTGGATCAAATACTATGTGCCCGGTCTGGAAGCCAATGCACAGGAATATATGGACAAAATGACCCTTTCCGGGACCAAAGTGGAGGGCTATACCAAACTTGACGCGGACCTCGATAAGATCGTGGTCGGCAGGATCGTAAAGATCGATACGCATCCGGACGCGGACAAACTGGTCGTCTGCCAGGTGGATGTCGGGGCCGAAACGGTCCAGATCGTTACCGGCGCGCCCAATGCTTTTGAAGGGGCCCTTGTCCCGGTCGTACTGGACGGCGGAAGAGTTGCCGGCGGTCACGACGGTTCAAAGACTGCAGGCGGGATCGAGATCAAAGCCGGGAAACTGCGCGGAGTGGAATCTTACGGGATGATGTGCTCCATCGAAGAACTCGGTTCTACGAAAGATTTTTATCCAGAAGCACCGGAAAACGGATTATACATCTTTGAGGATAACGGAAAGGTAAAACCGGGTGACGACGCGATCGAAGCCCTTGGCCTGCACAATACCGTTTTTGAATATGAGATCACGTCGAACCGCGTAGACTGCTACAGCGTTCTCGGGATCGCCAGGGAAGCGGCTGCGACTTTCGGAAAGGATTTTGTCCCGCCGGAAGTGCGGGAGACCGGAAATGATGAGAGCACTTCCGATTATATCAGCGTACGGATCGATGATCCGGACCTCTGCCCGAGATTCTGTGCGCGTGTCGTGAAGAATGTAAAGATCGCTCCTTCACCAAAGTGGATGCAGCGCTGTCTTTCCGCATCGGGGATCCGGCCGATCAACAATCTGGTCGACATCACAAACTTCGTTATGGAAGAGTACGGCCAGCCGATGCATGCCTATGATCTGGATACGATCTCCGGCAGGCAGATCATCGTAAGAAGAGCCAGGGATGGAGAAAAGTTCACAACGCTGGACGGACAGGAGAGGGAACTCGATTCGGAAATGCTTATGATCTGTGACGGAGAGAAGCCGGTCGGCCTTGCCGGGATCATGGGCGGCGAGAATTCCATGATCACGGACAATGTCCATACCATGCTTTTTGAAGCTGCGAATTTCAACGGTACCAATATCCGGCTTTCTTCCAAACGGGTCGGACTTCGCACCGAAGCTTCCGGCAAGTTTGAAAAGGGACTGGATCCGGAAAACGCGAAAGCGGCGATCGACCGGGCCTGCCAGCTGATCGAAGACCTCGGTGCCGGTGAGGTCGTCGGCGGTATTGTCGATGTTTATCCCGAAGCTAAAAAAGAAGAGAGGGTAGCGCTGGATCCGGCAAAGATCAACGAGATCCTCGGTACTGATGTATCCAAAGAACAGATGCTGGAATATTTCAAACCGCTGGAACTGGAATATGACGAGCAGACAAATGAGATCATTGTTCCTTCCTTCCGCCAGGATATCCACTGCACAGCGGATCTGGCCGAGGAAGTCGCCAGGTTCTACGGTTATGACAACATCGGCGCGACCCTTCCTTCCGGAGAGGCGACGACCGGCAAGAAACCTTTCGATCTTATTGTCCAGGATACCGCAAGGGAGGTCGCGGAATACTGCGGCTTTTCACAGAGCATGTGCTATTCCTTTGAAAGTCCTAAGGTTTATGACAAGCTGCTGATCCCGGAAGATGATGAACTGCGCCGTGCGATCGAGATCCTGAACCCGCTGGGAGAGGACTTCTCGATCATGAGGACGACATCCCTGAACGGCATGCTGACTTCCCTCGGCACGAATTACAGTCATCGTAACAAGAACGTGCATCTTTACGAACTCGGCAATGTTTATATACCGAAAGAACTTCCGTTAAAGGAGCTTCCGGATGAACGGATGCAGCTGACGCTCGGATTCTATGGCGAAGAGGATTTCTTTACAATGAAAGGTGTTGTTGAGGAACTCTTCTCGAAGCTCGGCATGAAGGAACGCGCTGTTTATTCCTCTGAAAACAGGAGACCCTATCTGCATCCCGGACGTCAGGCGGATATTTTCTACAAAGATGTTTTCGTAGGCTATCTTGGCGAAGTCCATCCCATGGTCGCTTCTTCCTACGGGATCGGCGGAAGGGCGTATATTGCAGTTCTGGATATGCCTTCGATCGTTCCTTTTGCGACCTATGACCGGAAGTATGAAGGAATTGCCAAATATCCGGCTGTGAACAGAGATCTTTCCATGGTCGTCCGCAAGGAGATTACGGCGGCGTCCATTGAGGATATGATCCGTCAGCGCGGAGGGAAAACACTGGAAAGCGTAAGCCTTTTTGACGTTTACGAAGGAGATCAGATCGCGGAAGGCTTCAAATCGATGGCTTATTCGATCGTTTTCCGTTCCAAAGAGAGAACACTGACCGATGAGGATATCAGCAAGTCCATGAAGAAGATCCTGAATGGCCTCGAATCCATGGGCATCAAACTCAGGGAGTAACCGCACAAGCAATAATGAAGACCAGTGACTTTTATTATGAGCTGCCTTCTGAACTGATAGCGCAGGACCCGCTGGAGGACAGAAGCAGCTCAAGACTTTTATATCTGAATAAAGAAACCGGCGAAATGAAAGATGAGTCTTTCCGGGATATAACAAAATACCTGAAAGCCGGAGACTGCCTTGTACTGAACAACACCAAGGTGCTGCCGGCACGCCTATACGGAAGCAAAGCCGATACCGGTGCGGCCGTAGAGATACTGCTTCTGAAGCGGCTTACAGCCGAGTCCTGGGAATGCCTGGTGCGGCCCGGAAAAAAATGCAGGCCCGGCGCGGTAATAGAATTCGGAGGCGGCCTTCTCACCGGAAGGATCACGGAAGTCCTTGAAGAAGGAAACCGTGTGATAAGGTTTGAATTCGACGGCGTTTTTGAGGAGATCCTGGATTCCCTGGGAGAAATGCCCCTGCCGCCCTATATTACGCATAAGCTGAAAGACCGGAACCGGTATCAGACCGTCTATGCAAAAGAGGAGGGAAGCGCTGCGGCTCCGACAGCCGGCCTTCATTTTACACAGGAGCTGCTGCAGGAGATCCGTGACATGGGCGTAGAGATCGCCGAAGTGACCCTGCATGTCGGCCTTGGAACATTCCGGCCGGTCAAAGTGGACGACGTGACAAAGCATCATATGCATTCCGAGTATTATCATATCGATGAAGAAACGGCGGAACGGATCAACAAAACCAGGGCAGCCGGGGGAAGGATCGTCTGTGTCGGGACGACCAGCTGTCGCACACTCGAAAGCGCTGCGGACGAAAACGGAATCCTGCATCCGGGCGGGGACTGGACGGAGATCTTTATTTATCCCGGATATTATTTTAAAATCATGGATGCTCTGATCACGAATTTTCATCTTCCGGAGAGCACGCTTGTCATGCTGGTCTCTGCATTCGCGGGTAAAGAGAAGATCATGAGCGCATACGAACATGCAGTCAGTGAAAAATACCGTTTTTTCTCCTTTGGGGATGCCATGTTTATAGAATAAGGATCTGCAATGAAGATGATACAGTACACTACTCAAGGCCGTGTGTAAACTGCTATACTGATTTCAAATCTGTCGGCATAAAAAGATTTATCTATATATACATAAACCTAAATGGAAGGGCAAAGGAAACATTCCTTTGCCTTCCTGCGTTAGCTTAATTAAATAGTACTTCAAATTTAAATGTTCTCTATAGAATGATATATAATTAATGAGCTTGACTATTAAGTTATGTAGAATTATAATCAAAAAGTAATCTTTTTATACAGATTTTTATCGTGAAATAGGATTTTCAAGAAAGGATGATTTATCACGATAAATATCGCAACAGGAAGGAAACTGGTAAAAAAGAGAGTTTAATGGAGGTAAGATAATGTCAAGAAAGAAATTACTGAGCGTACTTCTGGCAGCTGCATTAGGACTTTCACTGTTAGCGGGCTGCGGACAGTCGGCAGCACCGGCAGCAGCAGCTTCCTCTGCCAAGGAAGAGGCGGCTCCGGCAGCAGCAGCTTCCTCAGCTAAAGAAGAAGCAGCTCCGGCAGCAGAAAAATCCGAAGCTCCGGCAGCAGAAAAATCCGAAGCTCCGGCAGCAGAACCGGCTGCAGACGTTGATCCCAACAAAGAGTCGATCAAAGTCGGAGCGGTTCGTTCCCAGACCGGCGTTTTCGCCATGTTCGACCAGACGGCTTTCGGCCCCTGCTACAGGATGTGGGTTGATAAAGTCAATGCTGACGGAGGCATCTATGTCGAAGAATACGGCAAAAAGCTTCCGATCGACCTGATCGTTTACGATGATACTTCAGACATGAACCAGATGACCCAGCTTTACCAGAAGCTGATCCTGGAAGACCAGGTGGATTTCCTTCTTCCGCCGGTCAGCACCGCTTTCTTAAGCGCGGCAGTTCCGATTGCAGCCCAGTACGGCTACCTTATGATCGGCGCAGAGGGCGGCAGCGATACGCTGAAAGAAGCTCTTGCCAAATATCCGGATTTCTTCAGCGTGCTGAACTATTCCGTGACTCAGGTTCCTGCGATCGTAGACCTTATGCTGGAACAGGGAATGAAATCCGCGTATATCGTTTACATCCAGGATACTCACGGCATTGAGTATTCCAGCGCAGCGGAACCGGCATTCAAAGAAGCCGGCATTGAGATCAAGGAAATGAAGAGCGTTCCGGCTGACCTCGCTGATGTAACACCGATCATCAACGACGCAATGGCTTCCGGCGCGGATGCGTTCATCCTGTTCACCTATCCGCAGATCACCTATCCGGCGATCGAAGTATCCAAGGCTCTTGGCTACAATCCGAAGATGTTCATTACCGGCCCCGGCGGAAGCTTTGAATCCATGAAAGCAGCCTGCGGCGGAGACGAAGGTATTGAAGGCATCATCTTCGAAGGCGCATGGAACGACAAAGGTTCACCCGAAGCTGCTCAGTTTGCAAAAGATCTTCAGGAATTCAATAAAGACGATCCCGCATTCGGAATGGACTGGTGGGGACACATCGTTTATTATGCAAGCCTTGAAGTACTTCAGCAGGCAATTGAAGGCGCCGGCACTCTTGACAATAAGGTGATCTCCCAGTATATCAAGGACAATCACTTCAATGTTTCGATGGGCGAGATCTGGTTCGAAAATCAGGAGATCGCACACGAGTGCTTCCTTGGCGATCTGGGACAGTGGCAGAACGGTTATCCGGAAGTCATCGATGCTGACGAGAACCGTACGGCAGACCCGATCGTGCCGAAGCCCGATTGGCCCTGATAAAGAGTCTTACTCAGTCATGTAAAAACAAATAGTACGATAGTTGGTTCTGCGGTCATTCTTATGCTGCAGCAGTTCGCGGCCTGTATCTGATACAGGCCGTGAACATCTGTTTTCTGATCCTGTGCCGTGCGGCGGCACTGTTTCTACTATCAGTTAGGAGCAATACTCTATGACAACCGTTTTGAATATCATCATAACCGGTCTGATCATGGGCGGAATCTATGCGCTGATCTCAATGGGGCTCAGCCTTCAGTACGGTGTTGCCAAGATCTTAAACGTATCGCATGGCGAGTTTATTATGATCGCCGCGATGCTCACATGGGTCTTCGTCAACAGGGGGATACATCCGCTTCTCGCGCTTGTCCTGTGCTGCCCGCTCACCTTCATTATCGGCTTTTTGCTGCATATCACCATCTTCCGATGGCTGAATATAAATTCCGGTACTGCGGCTGCCTATGAAAGCAACGCCATGCTTCTCTGTTTCGGGCTGTATTTCATTTTTTCGAATATCGCCATGCAGATCTGGGGCTCTAATCCGGTGGGATATCAGTTCCTGAACCGTTCCGTGGCTTTTGCCGGTACGGTTACTGCCATTAATAAGATCGTCGTTCTTATTATTGCTGTTGCTGTAAGCATTCTTTTCTATCTGTTCCTTACCTATTCCAGACTGGGCAAATCGATTCGTGCCGCCAGCCAGGATCCTGTTGCGGCAGGCATGCTGGGCATGAATATTAAAATGATCATGGCCATCTGCTTCGGAATCGGTGCAATGCTTGCGGGCATTGCCGGGACACTGATCAGTATGTACAGCCAGGTCGATACCGGAATGGGCATGGGATATACCATGATCGCCCTGATCGTCGTTGTGCTTGGCGGAATGGGCAGTATTCCCGGAAGCATGATCGGAGGACTGATACTCGGTTTTGTCGGAAGTATTTTCGGATATATCGAACCGAGCCTTTCGATGGTCGCCTATTATCTGATCATTCTGGTCCTGCTTCTTGTTAAGCCCAAAGGCCTTATGGGGAGGTGAGACGGATGAGTAAAACGAACGACCGGGGAGGAGCCCGGATCAAACAGCAGATCATACCGATCGTAATTGTCGCGGTACTGTTCGGACTGTCTTTTCTTACCCGTACAGGATCGGCTCTTCGTCCTTCTTATTATGTTGTATTATTTGTATCCATCCTGAACTATATTGTTCTGGCTGTCAGCTGGAACATTTTCTCAGGACCGAGCGGCTATATTTCTCTTTCCACGGCAGCTTTCTTCGGGCTCGGCATCTATGTCTCCGCTCTGCTCGGTGAAAAGCTTCCGGTACCGCTTCTCATGATAGTCGCGGGTGTGATCAGTTTCGCGATTGCGGCGATCATAGGCGTGATCACGCTGCGCTTAAGAGGCGTGTATTTTACGATCTTTACTTTCGGCCTCGTTCTTCTGCTTCAGTATTTTATTCTGTGGTATGAAGTAAAATTCAACAACCTGAGAGGCAGGACCGTTATGGCAGTGCCGTACAATACGGTATTTATCTGTCTCCTTATCCTGGCCGGTATCGTGCTTATCGCAGCATATTATGTTAAACGTTCCCGATTCGGCATGGCTCTTACCGGTATCGGCGAATGCGAGGATGCTGCCGCTCATATCGGTGTTAATACAACGATGGTAAAGGTAATTGCCTTTGCAGCCACTTCTTTCGCGATAGGCGCGTCCGGAGCAGCAAAGGCCACGACGATGATCTATATTGACCCGCCGATTGCTTTTAACGTCATGATGTCCTTCATGCCTGTGCTGATGGTTATATTCGGGGGCGCGGGAAGCTTCCTCGGACCGATCATCGGCGCCATCGTATTCACGCTTCTGCAGGAACAGCTGACGACAAAATGGCCGAAATGGTACATGATCATCTTCGGTGTCGTGATGATCATCTCCATTGTATTCCTTCCTAAAGGTCTTGTCGGATCCTTTGGCGAAATGGTCGGAAAACGAAAAAAACTGCTGCTTATTGCCGCTACGGCTGTATTTATGGTAGTCGGATTTATCTTTACGAAGCTCCTTGCAGCTGCAGGAACCAATATCGGAGGGCTTGTATTCCCGCTTCTCTTCGGTATCATAGGTTTTGTTATCTTCGCAAATGTATTAAAACGCGGAAAGGAGGCGGCGTGATATGAGTATTATGGAAGGCACTGGCGTAAGTATATCCTTCGGCGGCCTCAAAGCTGTCTCCGATGTTAAATTCAATGTGGAAGAGGGAGAGATCCTTGGACTGATCGGTCCGAACGGCGCCGGCAAAAGCACGTTTTTCAACCTTCTTTCAGGCGCTCTGACCATGGACAGCGGCACCGTGTATTTCTGCGGAAAGAAGATAAGCGGCCTTAAGCCGAACCAGATCTGCCACCTCGGCCTGGGCCGTACTTTCCAGGCTGCAAAGAACTTCCCCGGCATGGTCGTTTATCAGAACGTAATGATGGGAGCACTCTTCGGCAAAAAAGGCAGGAGCGCTGCGGAAGCGGCAAAGATCACGGACGAAGTCCTGGATTTTGTTGGCCTTACCGAACTGAAAGATAAAAATGTAACGGATATTCCTCTTTCCGCACAGAAACAGCTGGAAGTCGCCAGGGCGCTCGCCACAAGGCCGAAGCTGCTTCTGCTGGACGAGGTCATGGCCGGCCTTAATCCGACGGAAGTCGAGGATGCAATGAAGCTTATCACGCGTATCCGTGATTCGGGAATAACCGTCATTATGATCGAGCATGTTATGCGTGCGATCATGACGATCTGCGACCGCATCATCGTCCTTCATCACGGAGCAAAGATCGCGGAAGGCACACCGGATGAAATATCCACAAGTAGAACGGTAATCGAGATCTATCTGGGAGAGAGCTGATATGTCAATGTTAGAAGTTAAAAATTTAAACTGCTCATACGGCAATGTACAGGTGCTCTGGGATGTCTCCCTCAAGGTCGAGGAAGCGGAGATCGTAGCTCTTCTCGGTGCGAACGGCGCCGGCAAGACCACGCTGCTGAACTGCATTACGGGGCTTGTAAAACCGGAATCGGGATCGATCGATTTCCAGGGAGAATCGCTCCTGGGCACGCCCGGAGACAGGATCATGGAGAAGGGGATCGCCTATCTTCCCGAAGGCGGTAGGATGTTTCCGGACATGTCTATCCGGGAAAACCTTGAAATGGGGGCTTATCCGAAATGTATGTGGAAGAACCGCGGCGAGAATATCGAGCGCATGTTTGAACTGTTTCCGAAGCTGAAAGAACGTCAAAAACAGACGGCTTCGACCCTTTCCGGCGGTGAAAAGCAGATGCTCGCGATGGCCCGCGGCCTGATGTCTAACCCGAAACTCTGCCTTTTTGACGAGCTGTCCTACGGCCTTGCTCCGATCATGGTCAATGAAGTCTTTAAGATCGTCAGGATGCTTCGTGACCAAGGTATTACGGTCCTTCTTGTCGAGCAGAATGTCAAACAGTCCATGGAGATTGCAGACAGAGCCTATGTTCTTGAGAACGGCCGTGTCTCACTGGAAGGAAAATGTGCTGACCTGATCGATAATGACTATGTAAAGAGAGCATATCTGGGACTATAACTATTTGGCCGGGCTCATGATCTGTTCAGGTATTAGGAACAGGTTTTTGCAGCCGTAATAGCTGCCTTTCTAATTCAATTATTAGTTTCTTAGCTCCTGCAGGATAATGCAGGAGCTCTTTTTTGTATGGCGAAGCCATCACAATAAACCACCTGCTATGCAGGTGTGTCTCCAATAAGCTTTAGCTTTAAGTAAAAACCTCCAAGGTTATAATAAGTGCAGGTTCGCCAACCGCACTGAAAAAACCAAGGAGGTGTCCGATGGACAAAAACAG
>JAFWOE010000010.1 GCA_017509985.1 Lachnospiraceae bacterium | reverse complement strand
GTTCAGATCATTTCGCGGATCATCTGATCATTGCCGGTATTCGGACAGAAACAATAAAAGACGGCTTTATGAGAGCAGAAATCCTCTTGTAAAGCCGATTTCTTTCGGTTTACGTTCTTTTTGATTCGGAGCAGACTAAAGGGTACCCGTGCTTCCCGATTCACTGCATGCATCGGTATCACGGATGACCAGCCGCAGGCGATATCCAGTCAAAGTCCTGAATGGCGAACACTTTGTCGTAAGGAACTCTGAGCAGCTCCGCACCGCGCTGAACACTGATTTCTTCTTCATTCACGGCGCGATAAACAAGCTGTTCGAACAACACGGGGGTTTCCCTGTTAATCCGTGACGGCTCGTCAGTCCTCCAGCCTGCTTTCGAAGCTCTGATGCAGAAGTCTTTTGCGGCCGAAGTGGTTATGATGCGAAGGGTCTCCGCTCTTTTCGCCAGCATCATCATCGAGATGCCGTATTCTCTTGCAGTAAGAATCATATCTTTTGCGATTGAAGATCTGTGAATACCGAGTTCCCGTCTGGCATCGGATTCCGGAAACAAAAAGGCACCTCCGATCGCAGCTGCCATCGATTCAATCTCCCTGTCACCCAGATTTTCCGGCCATACAAACATAAGATGAGCAAGCTCATGAACCACAGCGGAACGATTCTGTTCCGGAGTCAATGAAGGGTTAACAACAATAAACGGACGTCCGTTGACAATACCATTCATTCCGGAAAACTTATCATTATCAATTCCGCACTCATATACGAGAATTCCCTTGTTCTCCGGTTTGCCGATCAGGTCCTCAATCTGGCCGTCTTTCGCAAAGCCAAGATGCTTTCTGAGTACAGCGGCATTTTTCTCCGGATCTTCGAAGAACGGAATGCTGTGACACACCGGCGCATCGGGCAGCACATCACCGCCAAGTACTTCTGCAGCCGTCATAAAACGGCTGAAATACTCCTCGGCAGACTCGCGGACATATTCCTGTTCATAGACGGAGAGGGAAGAGTTCTTACGAAACTCACCATGTGTGAAGATAATACTCTCATTGCGGACTGTCAGAAATCGGATACCCTTACTTCCAGAACATCAGCCAGTGCCTGAAGAATCTTCATATCGGGTTTTCTGTCGCCTTTTTCATAGTTCGTGATGGCCATGGAAGTCACATTTGCTTTCTCCGCAAGTTTTTTTTTAGTCATCCCCTTGCGGAGCCGGTAATACTTCAGATTTTTGCTGAACATGATCTCCTCCTTCTGTTTATCAAAAACGTATTTAAAATAAACAGACCAGAATCTGATCTCCGCTCATTCTGGTTTGTTCCAGCGTATACCATCAGATCCTGAAGAACATTGGCATCGCTAAGATGTCTGTACTCCTTTGATCTTACTGCTGAGAAGGAGAGGATCTGATCCGCTGCCGTAGGAGTACCGTTCACTCTTCATCCGACAGCCTCGCCGCAAAAGGGGATCCTTCAGGAGAAAGCAGGGTGGAATTCACCGCTGAAAGCTGCCTGTTTTTTTATATAAGGAAAGCTTGCAATACTTCCCCATGAAGAGCGCCTTTTTTGATATAATATGCGCGTACTTTTAAGGAGTGTGCAATGTTTTTAAAACGGATCGAAATGCAGGGATTTAAATCTTTTGCGGACAAAACCGTTAT
>JAFWOE010000052.1 GCA_017509985.1 Lachnospiraceae bacterium | reverse complement strand
GCTGCTCAGATGGACGGTGCGATCCTCGTTGTTGCGGCTACAGACGGCGTTATGGCTCAGACCAAGGAGCACGTGCTTCTTGCCCGCCAGGTCGGTGTTCCGGCTATGGTCGTTTATCTCAATAAGTGCGATATGGTTGATGACGACGAGCTCCTTGAGCTGGTCGAGATGGAAGTCACAGAACTTCTTACAGAGTATGGTTTCTCCGAGGATACACCGATCGTCCGCGGTTCTGCTCTGCAGGCCCTCAACGATCCGGACAGCAAGTGGGGCGATGCCGTTATGGAACTCCTCAATGCTGTTGACGAGTGGATTCCTGAGCCGGTCCGTGATACGGATAAGCCGTTCCTGATGCCGGTTGAGGACGTCTTCACGATCTCCGGCCGTGGTACGGTTGCTACCGGCCGTGTTGAGAGAGGAACTCTGAAGGTTATGGATCCGGTCGAAATCCTCGGCGTCAAGGAGAAGGTTGACACCTCCGTCGCTACAGGTATCGAGATGTTCCACAAGCTTCTGGATCAGGCGGAAGCCGGCGACAACATCGGCGTCCTTCTTCGTGGTATCGACCGTACCGGTATCGTCCGTGGACAGGTTGTTGCTAAGCCGGGTTCTGTTACCTGCCACAACAAGTTCACCGCTCAGGTGTACGTTCTGACGAAAGATGAAGGCGGCCGTCATACTCCGTTCTTCAACAACTATCGTCCGCAGTTCTATTTCAGAACAACTGACGTTACCGGCGTTATCAATCTTCCGGAAGGCACCGAGATGTGCATGCCCGGCGATAACATCGAGATGAGCATCGAGCTGATCCATCCGATCGCTATGGAACAGGGTCTTACCTTCGCTATCCGTGAAGGCGGACGTACTGTTGGATCAGGCCGTGTTGCCACCATCATCGAGTAATTACTCAAACTTAGCTATAATAAAGGGTTTCTGGAGATTTCCAGGAACCCTTTTTTAAACTCGTAAAACAGGTGTGCTACCATCGTGACAACAATATGACAACATTTTTCTGATAATCATATAAAATCAGTGATTTTTACGGTTATACCTTCTGCATCTTTTGCAATTACCATATTGCTTTCCGGACCGGTTAGAATGAGCCTTTGTTTGAATTCATTTCGCACTTCTTCGAGATTGTTTAGTTCTTCTTCTTTCTGGTTTTGGTCTTCAATTTCGTTGATCTTCTGCAGATCCCGATCAAAAGCTTTCTGAAATTCTACCCATCTATGAAGAGATTCTCTCATATATGAACTTTTGAAATCTACTATAAAAGCAGAGTGCCCATCTATAGAAATTTCGGATAAATCAAAAAATATCGCGTCATCCAACTGAAATAGAATTGACATTACATCGCCAACAGTTCGAATGTTTAAATCATAAAAGAGGCTGAGGTTTACCTGAAGAGCAGAGGCGATTTTCTCAAGCTGCGCAGGTTTGGGATTTCTGATTCCGAGTTCATATTTTCTGATAGTATTGACATTTATTTGTGAAGCTTCAGCAAGTTGTACCTGACTCCAGTGCTTTAATCCTCTGATCGTACGGATCATCTTTCCTGTTTCCATCTTCCCCTCCTAAAATGTTTTCATTAGAATAACACTTTTGTGAACGAGTGTAAACACAAATGAGAACGAGAAAGAACACAAATGTGTATATTTGATGTTGACAAATGCACAAATGTGAATTATAGTATATACATACATTCACAAATGTGAATAATAAATACAAATAGGAGGGCTTAAAAATGAAAAAAACAAATTACATGATGACAGCACAGGACGTAATGGAAGAGTTAGGAGTATCCAGGGCTAAAGCATATGGAATCGTTAGGGAAATGAATGCGGAGCTGTGTTCACAAGGTTATACAGTCATCGCAGGTAAAGTGCCGAGGCCGTTTTGGGAAAAGAAGTTCTTCGGATTTTCCAGCGAAAAGGAATATGCATAAGAAAGGAGGAAAAATGCCAGTTTACAAAGATAAACACACAAATACATGGTTTGCTTCAATACGATATAAAGATTGGAGCGGGAATAGTAGACAGACAACAAAAAGAGGTTTTGCCACAAAAAAAGAGGCACAGACCTATGAGCTGGAGTTTCGTGCGAGTGTTTGTGGCGATATGGATATGACATTATCAATGTTTGTGGAGGTGTACTACAGAGATAAGAAAGGTGAGCTGAAAGAGCGAACGCTTAGCAATAAAAAACACATGATTAAAAAGCATGTGCTGCCTTATTTGGGAGAAAAACCGATGAATCAGATTACTCCTTCAGACCTGATTGCATGGCAGAATCATATCAAAGATAAGTATAGTTTTTCAGATGCGTATCTGCGAATGCTGCAGAATCAGTTGACAGCGCTTTTTACGCATGCTCAGCGTATCTACAATCTGAAGAGCAATCCATGCAGGAGAGTAAAGAAGATGGGGCGATCTGATGGAAGAAGCTTAGAGTTCTGGACCCTTAAGGAGTACAAGCAGTTTATTGGTACGTTTACGAAAAATAGCAGGGCTTATATCATGTTTGAGATCCTGTTCTGGACCGGCTGCAGGGAAGGAGAGATGCTTGCGCTTACAAAGAATGATATCGATCTTGAGAAAGGGCAGATCAGCATCACAAAGACCTATTATCGGCACGGGAAGGAGGATATTGTGACTGAGCCGAAGACCGAAAACTCCGTAAGATTGATAGAAATTCCGGATTTTCTTGCAGACGAGATCAGCGCATACTACGGAAGCTTATTTGAGTATCCGGACAATCTCAGATTGTTTCCGGTTGTAGCGGAGGCGGTACAGCACATTATGAAAGCGCATATAGAAAAAGCCGGTGTGAAAAAAATCCGTGTTCATGATCTGCGGCATTCTCATGTTGCGTATCTGATTCATCAGGGCGTTCAGCCGCTGATCATTAAAGAGAGGCTGGGACATAAAGATATCAAGATCACTTTGAACACCTACGGTCACCTTTATCCCAGCGAACAAAGAAAAGTAGCCGATCTGCTTGATCGATTGGCAGGAAAGGAGAGCGAAAATGATGAATAAAATGATGCCTGCTCATGAAGCAGCTGTTGGCGCAGCTGCAGAGCAGACACCACAAATGGATGAACTGAATATAGCAGATTCGACAGCGGTGGTCAACCCGGCTGACCGCCTCAGCCTGCGTACAACAACGCTTGATGATGTTATGGATTGTTTCTATGAACCCAGGGAACCGATCATCGATAACCTGCTGTATCCCGGCACGTATATTCTTGCTGGAGCTTCAAAGATCGGCAAATCATTTCTGGTGGCAGAGATCGCGTTCCATGTTGCGGTCGGAAGGGATCTGTGGAATGAGAGATACCGGACAAAACAGGGAGATGTTCTTTATCTCGCTCTGGAGGATGATCTCCAGCGGATCCAAACCAGGTATTCAAAGATGTTCGGTACAGAGGGAAGCGAAAACCTTCATTTTGCCACGACAGCAAAAACCGTCGATGAAGGTTTCATGATCCAGCTTACGGAGTACCTGGCCGTGTTCCCGGAGACGCGCCTGGTGGTGATCGATACACTTCAGAAGATACGTGGCTTGTCTAATGAAACGATCAGCTACAGCAAAGATTACGATGTGATCACTCAGCTGAAGAACCTGAGTGATAAACATAATCTCTGCATCCTGATCGTCCATCACACCCGTAAACAGGATTCCGAAGACTGCTTCGAAAAAATCAGCGGAACGAACGGCCTGATGGGGAGCGCGGATGCCGCGATCATCATGAGCCGGACACGTGGGAGTTGTGAAGGAAAACTTACAATTACCGGCAGAGACCAACAGGAGCAGATCATCCGAATCGAACAGGATCCAAAGACGCTGGTATGGGGATACAAAGAATCGGAAACGACACTCTGGCAGGAAGATGAAGATCCGCTTCTTTTGAGAATTTCGGACATGCTGCTTCTGGAAAAAGAGTGGAGTGGTACGGCAACCGAGCTGATTGAAAAGCTCGGGTTGGAGGGAATTGCAGTGAACGCTCTTTCCAGAAAACTGAATTCCAAAGCCAGCATTCTCTGCAACAAATACTCGATCCGTTATAGTCCAAGCAGACGCAGCGATTCGAGGATCCTGACATTTAAACCGATGGAAAAATGATACTGATGACGATAAATGACGGTAATGACGGTTTTGAGACCGCGGTCTAAATATCGTCATTATCGTCATAAACCGTCATGAAAGGAGGATTATGATGAAAACCGTAAAGATCAGCCAGCAACTTTTCGGCAATTTGATCCGATACCATCTTCTCGATTTTTACGATGTTGAACCAAACATCAAAAAGGAGTTGGAGAAGAAAATGGAAGCTTACAAAAAACGCGGGCTTTATACCAAGTATAAGACTGCTGAAACCGAGGAAGAACGTGAGCAGGCCAGAAACGAGTATTTGGAGCTGATAGGGTTGAACGATGACTTCAGATGGTAATTCCTTTTCTTTCATGAGCAGGTACATGCAGGTGGCACCTGCATGTGGAAAGCATTTACAGGGAAAAGTAAATATGGCTTTGCCTGGCGGGTAGTACGGTATTGGCTGTTCTTACCATGTAGAGAAGGCCTCGCCGATTGAGAGCGAAATACACCCATCGCACAAATTCTGCGATTTGTGACTCTGTGTTTTTCGCGATTGCATCGAGCCTGTATCGATCATCAGGGCTTTTGCCCCTTGACCGATACAGAGAAAAATGCTGGATGCATTTTTCTGCGCTGCTTCCCCGATCAGTGATCGACTCCGCAGCTTTGGCGGCACATTCATGAAATATGTAAAGAAGTGCCGCCTGCCACGGATCATAGGATCCGCGCCACCGGCTCCGCCGGGCGAAGCCCTACAGGGAGGCAATACAATATGGCAAGACATTCATTTATAAGAGAAAGCAAGCTTCGGAATGTTTCCGGGAGGATCGACTATATATCGAACCCGAAGCGGCAGGAACACCTGTATGCTTCCTTTGACACCGCGGACAGGGATTTCTGGCAAAAACTTGCGCTTGAGAACCGGGAGGATTTCAAACGCAGCGGGACCAAAGGAGAGTGCATTGAGGCAAGGGAATTGATCATCGCGCTGCCGGAGAGTTACGTCGAACTGGAGCCGGCAGTCGTCTTACAAGAATTCACGGAAGAGTTCAAAAAGAAATATGAAGTGGAGTGCACATCAGCTCTCCACCATAACAAGGCTATGACGAATTATCATATCCATCTCATCTTCGCGGAGCGGAAACTGCTTCCAGAGCCGGAACGGAAGATTGCGACCAGGAGCATGTTCTATGATGAGACCGGAAAGCATGTCAGGACAAAGAAGGAGATCACCGGAGAGGACGGAAAGATCCGTCCCGGGTGTACGGTGATCGGGAAGGGTGAAGTATATGAGCATCACATGTTTTCTAAAAAGGATCCACGGTTCAAGAGCGAGGACTTTTTAGGAAAAGTGAAAGATTTTTATACGGACCTGATCAACTACCATGTCGATGATCCGGAGAAGCAGCTGAAGGTATTTGACCAGAACAGTGTGTATCTTCCAACGAAAAAGATCGGGAAGAACAACCCGAAAGCATCCGAGATCAGGGCGGACAATAAGGCGCGGCAGGAATGGAACCGCACTGCAGATGTCGCTCTTGTTTCCGGCGTACCGGAAGAAAAGATCCTGGAGGTGAAAAAGGAACAGGTCGGACAGGAGACAAAAAGGTCCATCAACCAAAACGGCTGGCTGCCAGGAATGTTCCGGTTAATTCTCCGCAGGGGAATTGACAGGTTGAAAGATATGATTCGGAACTTGATACTTCCGCCAAAACCAGAACCAAAGGTGGATATCAGGGAGTATGACAGTATGGTAAAGCTGTATAAGGAGATTTCTTATGAAGCGGGAGTTGCTTCTGGCTTTGATTACCGGATTCGTGATCTTGAGAGAAAGCTGGAGCAGACGAAAGGACTGTTCAAAGGGAACGAGCGGAAAGCGATCCAAGACGAGATTTCTGCTACAGTTGCGGAAAAAGTAAAGCACGAAAAGAGAATCAATACAGTAGTCAAACAGGTGGGATATCCTAACGTTCAGAGCTTTATAACAACCTTCCGACAGGCGGAAAAACTGGTCCAGAAATACGAGCAGGAGATGATAGTATGGAAAGAAAGATCTTTTTCAGTAAAAGAGTTGGGGATGAACTATAAGCAGCCAGAGAAGAGGAGCGTACGGGAGGAATTAAAAAGATTGACACAAGCGGCTAAAAGCAAGCCAATAGAAAAGTATATTCTACACCAGCTGGAGAGATAAAAAGATCAATCATGAGTTGTAAATACGAACAGGTCAAATGATAATAAATATTTATTTTCATTTGACCGTTCGTTGTATATAATTTCATTAGAGGTACTATTAAGATCAACTCAATTTATATCCAAAAAAAGATATCTGTTGAAAAAAGACAGCATCTTTGGTCTGAACTCCCCAGCGTTATAATTACGAATTTTAGGACCTGAGTATATTCAGGGAAAGACCTTTAAGCTAATCACAGAATTCTGAGTGACTTTATAAGAGTAAATAAATTGAGTGCTTTGGGGAACTAATACAATACGGTAACACCATAAGTTAAGGAGAAATCTTTATGAAGAATTTCATCATTGTTATGCTGGTTACAGCAATGCTCTCTTTTTGCCTTACAGCCTGCGGTGGCGGTTCATCTGCAGCACCAGTGGAGGAAACTTCCAACAGTAGTAAAGATAGTCCGACAGTAGTAAGCGAAATCTCCTTTGCAGAGGAAGACACAGCAACAGAAGCAGTATCGGAAAACGAAACAGATGAAGGTTCTGCATCGGCAGTTATTGATGAAGAAATTGTCGGATTGCTGGAAGAATCCAATCCTGCCAAGGAGCCGGCGTCCTGTGACGGGTTTGAAGATCTTTCCTGGGGAAGCACCCTGGAAGATCTTCCGGAAGCAGAATCTACAGAGGTCGTATGCAGGGGTGTGGAATTCGCCGGATATTATGGTTCGGCTTATTATAATTTTGATGCGGAAGACCGTCTTGTCATGGGCGTATACCGCTTAAATGAAAATGCGACTCTAGAATGGCTCAAAGCACTGAAAATTTTCCTTTCTGTAAGGAATTATCTCATATCTGAATACGGACTTCCCTCAGAGGTTCAGCGCAGTACAAATGGCCCTTCATCGCTTGAAGAATATATTGCCGAAGGAGGCGGTGCGTGGAGCGAGATGTGGACTGAGCTCTTATCATCGGAAGGGGATAGCATCATACTTGCTGAAACACTGCAAGGCAACGGCTTAATTGAAATACAATTCCTTAATATGACCGCCCGACATGGGCAGTGAAACAGATGGCAGGAAGACGGAATTATGGAGGGAAATGTAAATGAAGGGCCCAAATAATTCTTCAAAACCTCAGACTATTTTTAGCGTGAGCATGGTTGTTCTGCTGCAGGTTTGGCTGTTTCTCGATCAGCTATGTTACAATTATTTTAACCGGTTGCTCCAGAGCACTTATGATCCAACATCATTTTTAATATATAAGTGGATCTCCCTGTTGATTCTGGGTTTGGCTCTTGCTTTCTTCGCGGCAAAATGCAGCGCTCCAGTACCGCTGCTTGCAGTTCTTTTTGTTTTGAACCTTATCGTATGCGCAATGAATATTCCGTTCCTGAATTTTATAAACCGCATAGACCCCTTTTTACTGTTCATGGGAATTTTGCTTTTCAAAATTGTGGAAAGGATGAGCATGAGAAAAAACAGTCCAGGGAAAGATACTATCTCAAAAATAGTCAAATTATCTCAAACCGTGAACATAAAAATTTGGTATTCAAAGACTGAGAATCGTGATACCATTTTGATAACAAATAATCCGGAAATGTTATAGATGACCTGGAAAATCATGGAATAATGAGATGAAATCTTCAAGAAATAACTGATAATAACTGGGAAAATCCCTCTCATGAAACGTGAAGGCGGACGTACTGTTGGTTCCGGCCGTGTTGCTACCATCATCGAGTAATATTCGCGAAAGCTCTGAGCTGAGCGACAAAAAGATGTAAAAAGAACCGTTATCGTGTTTACATGATAACGGTTCTTTTACGGATTTACGGGCATTCAGCGAATGCCCGTGACTGAGCATCCGAAGGATGCGAAGGATAAAGAGGATAATCCCATGAATGAAATGATCGCCTTCTGCGGGCTGGACTGTGAAAAATGCGATGCCTATCAGGCTACGGTGAATAACGATCCGGTGCTGCGCGAAAAAACAGCCCGGCTCTGGAGCAAGCTGAACCAGGTAACGATCACTCCGGAACAGATCTGTTGTGAAGGCTGCCGCACGGACGGTGCTAAGACGTATTATTGCGAGAGCGTCTGCAGTATCCGCCGATGTGCTTTGGAAAAAGGTGTGGAGACATGCGGCTTCTGTGCTGAAATGGAAAGCTGTCCGAAACTCGGTGAGGTCATCGGCAATAATCCTTCCGCATTGGACAATCTGAGAGGATAGCTGTCCGTTCCTCTACGAAACGCAGGTTGTATTCAGGATCTCCCTGTATTATTGTTGCCCTGTAAGGAGGTAACAGAATATGAACCAGTACGTTACCGGCGCAATGATCCGGCGTCTGCGTGAGAGCCGGAAGATGACACAGCATCAGCTTGCCGAAAAAATGAGCGTAAGCGACAAAACCGTTTCCAAATGGGAGACCGGACGGGGCTATCCGGATATCTCGCTGATCGAACCGCTCTCGAAGGCTTTGGGAGTATCTGTGATCGAACTGTTTTCCGGAGAAAACGTCGTGAATACCAACAAATCGTTCAATATGCTGCGGATGAAGCTTTTTGTCTGCCCGGTCTGCGGAAATGTGATACAGGGCATCGGAGATGCTGTCGTCAGCTGCTGCGGGATCGTTCTGCCCGCCCTGGAAGCGGAACCGGAGGATGAAAAACATCGTCTGCAGATCGAAAGGGTGGAAGATGAGTATTATGTTACGATCGCTCATGAGATGGAAAAGACTCACTTCATATCTTTCATCCTGGCTGTGCAGGACGACGGGTTTAAATTCAGGAAACTCTATCCGGAAGGAGCCCCAGGGGCCCGCTTTCCGGTGCGCGGAACAGTCTATCTGTATTATTACTGCAATCAGCATGGATTGTTTAAAGCATCTGTGCGATCATAAAAACGGAGCAGAATCTGACAGGAGGGGCTTTTAACCCCTCCTGTTTACAGCTGTTATTTTGTTTTGTCATCATGCCAGGTTCAGCCGCTTTTTCATGATCATCGTGGTACCGAAATAACATGCTGCTGCATAGACCGCATCCAGAATGATGTCCTTTATCAGAAGTCCGTTTACAGACCTGCGGACCAGTGACGGAGAGGATAACACATCCTCCAGCATTGACTGTACAGCTGTACTGCCGACCGCAGTAGAGATGATCGAAGTCACGATGATCACGCCGATGAAGGTGCCTACAGCCAGCAGGAACTTGTGCCTGTTCGCGATATTCCCGACCGACATGCTGAAATACAGCACCAGGATCAGCATGACGGCAGCAACGATCATATTTACGATAAACAGGACCGAAGGCGACCCCAGAAGTTCCCAGTAGTCCCTGAAGAACTCTTCCAGATTTCCGTTTTTAAGAATGTACGGCAGTATTCCGGATGTCAATCCGAGCATAAGGGCAGAGATCACGGATGCAAGGAAACCGATGATTATCCATATAAAGGAGATGATCAGTTTGGAAAGGACATGCATCCATGTCGGCACCGGAAGAGTGTGCATCAGGTAACCTTCGCCTTTCAGCAGGTTGTTGTTGAAGCGGAGGATGATCATGATGATCGTCATAATAGCCAGGCCCACCAGCAGCAGGGCATATACAAAGATAAAGATGATCGCTGCCAGTCTCGGTACAAAAGTCCCTCCTGCAAGCTGCTCGATATAAAAGTCGCCGTTCGCGTTTATATGCAGCATGAGGCCGAGGATCGTTCCTACGATGATCACTGCCGCATACAGGAACCACATCACGCGGCTTGTGGATTTCATTTCATATTTTAATAATTTTCCCAGCATCTGAACACCTCCCTGAAATATTCGTCTACAGATTTCTGCTCGGAATCCCTTATATCGTCGACTGTTCGGTGGATCATGATTTTCCCGCTGTTGATGAAGACCACTTCATCCAGAAGTCTTTCCACATCCGCGATCAGATGGGTGGAGATCAATACCAGCGCGTCTTCGGAATAATTGCGCAGGATCGTCTCGAGGATGTAATCCCTGGCCGCCGGATCGACTCCGCCGATCGGCTCGTCCAGAAGATAGACCTTTGCCTCCCGGCTCATGGCGAGGATCAGCTGGACCTTTTCCTTTGTGCCCTTGGAAAGTGTTTTTAAGGGTGCAGCGGGACTGATATTCAGGCTGTTCAGCATTTCCATCGCTCTTTCCCTGCGGAAATCCGGGTAGAAATCCCCGAAGAAGCTGACCAGTGTTTCCACCTTCATCCAGTCGGGCAGATAATTCGCGTCCGGAAGATAGGAGATCATCTGTTTGGTTTCAATACCGGGCTCATAGCCGCCGATCCTTATACTTCCCGATGTAGGAACGATCAGGCCGTTTGCGAGCTTCAGCATCGTGGTCTTGCCGCTGCCGTTCGGTCCCAGAAGTCCTACGATCCTTCCGCTTTCCAGTTTCAGATCGACATGGTCAAGCGCTGCCAGATGGCCGTATTGCTTCGTAAGGCTGCTGCATTCAAATATTACGCTCATTATCTTCACCTCCTGCGGATTTTTGTATCATGGACAGAACCGTCTGGATATCCAGCCCGAGTTCCCTTATCTTCTCCAGAAAAGTTTCCACCACTTCTTCCGCGGCCGCCTCTTTTAAGTTTCGGATCATGTTTTCATCCTCCGTTACAAATCTACCGCTCGTTCTCTGCGAATAGATCACCCCTGTACGTTCCAGCTCCGACAACGCCCGCTGCATCGTGTTCGGATTGACCCCGGCTTCTTCCGCCAGGTCCCGAACCGAGGGGAGCTTTTCCCCCGGCGGATACGTTCCGGTCACGATACGGCTTTTGATCCGTTCGATGATCTGACCGTATATGGAACGCTTACTGTCTAAATCCCACGGCATATGTTCTTCCTTTCTTAATACTTTTTTTATGCAGTCTGCCTGCTTGTTTTACTGCTTCTGAGTCCGTTGATCTTTTGATCGGTACACCTAGTAAAAACGTGTGGTAAGCACTGTGATTTGATCTGTATCACTGTATTACGTGATTAATACAATAGCACTATAATACAGTTGCTACGGACTGTCAATAGTTTTTTTGAAAAAAATATTTTTCTTCTTCAGATGAAATCCTGGGCCTGCAGCGCCTGTTCGTTTTGCATTTCATGCAGGCATACAGTATACTTCATACAGAAAAACAGCCGCTGCGCGGAGCGGCGGCCGGTTCAGACAACTGCAGAAGAACAGCTGAAATAATACATTTCTTTATCAGAATACGGAGGATCATATGAGCAGGATGATCTATCACAGTCCCTATGAAGCTTATCCTTTTCTGGCCGATGACGATGCGGATCTCCGCTGTGACTTTGAGATCCTGACCGACCGCATGTCTTCCCTGACCGGCATTCTGGCTGCAAAATGCCCGGAGCTTGGCAAAGAACTTCTGCGCATCGATGAATTGATCTATCATTTTAATCCATCGCTGCGCACTGAATTTACAATAACCGAAGAAGAGATCTCCTGGCTGCACAGACAAACACAAAAACTGTTCGCTGAAACAGGAAAAGGCACTTCATTATTTGTCCTGCCGGCCGGATCCGAGCGTGCATCTGCTGCACATCTGCTCCGTACGGACGGCAAGGCCCTTGTACGGCTGCTGTACCGCGCCCGGTCCCGCGGCCTCGATTTTCCCGACGCGCTGATCGATTTTGCGAACCTTCTTTCGGGATACTTTTTTGCTGCTGCACTGTGGCTGAATAAACAGGACGGGGTCGAAGAGATTCCTTTCGCCAGCAGGAATTACAGGCAGGTTCCGTGAGCTTTGTTAAAGCAGACTGTCTTCTTAAAAGAGTACAGGGTCGACAAAGAAACAGCGGAAGGAACATCCTTCCGCTGGTTTATCCTGTCATCCGTATCCGTGTCCCGGATCAGCCATAGGTTATTTCTACGGCTTTCCCGTTGTTCTTTGTGTAGTCTTCGTCATAGGTTTCCAGATACTGGATCAGTTTATCGATCTGTTTCTCGTTAAATCCCTCGGCAAGGCGGGGAGTATCGCTTCGGAGAAATTTCTCTTTCATGCCGGTTTTGATCAGCGCAAAGATCGGATCATAAAAATGATTGACGTTGAATATAACGATCGGTTTGTCAAAAACCTTTAGCTGTTTTAAAGTCAGGATCTGGAACAGTTCATCGTACGTTCCGATGCCGCCCGGACCGCAGATAAAAGCATCCGCATTCGCTTCCATGACGGTTTTGCGGGTGCCCATACTGTCGGTCTTAACAAAAGCGTCGCATCCGTGGTAGAGTTCTTCGATCGTGCCGTTGGTAAAGAAGTCCGGGGCGACACCCATGACGTGGCCGCCGCCTTTGCGAAAGCCTCTTGCCGCAGCGCCCATTACACCGCCGTCGCCTGCGCCGAATACGAGGTCATGACCCCTGATCGCCAGCTTTTCGCATAGATCTTCAACGGTCTGAGTATAAATCTTATCTATTCTTGTGCTCGCAGCGCCATAAACGCATATCCTCATATGATTCCTCCTTCTGTATACTATCCAAAGGCCGTTTCTGTAATTACAGTATACTATCAGAACGCGAGAAAAACAATGGAATCCGGAACGCTTTTCTTTACACGGAACGACGTATGGATTAAAATCCTGATAGAAAATGAAAAGGGTTTTCGAAAAAGGACCGGAGAATCCTTCCGGCTTTTTGCTCTCAGCAGAAAGGAGCAGTTATGAACGGCAAACATCTTATCGGGATCAGTTCATATACATTTCCCTACGCCTGCGCAGGCTTTCCGGACGCGAGCGTCCTTCAGGCGGAAGACCTGATCGACAAAGCTCAGGAGCTTGGCGTATACTGCGTGCAGTACGGGGATAACATGCCGCTGGAATATCTGGATGACGAAAGATTGTCCGGACTCGGGCAGAAAGCAGAAGATGCCGGAATCGTCCTGGAAGCAGGCATGCGTCATGCGTCAAAAGAAAGACTGATCCGATATATTAATATTGCCGAGCGGATGGGCGCCCGTCTTCTGCGGGTTATTATTGATGACAGAAAAGGCGAATTCGAACCGGCGCCGCGGGTGGTGACCGGGATCCTCCGGGAGATCCTGCCGATGCTGGAGGAAAAAAACATCATTCTGGGCATTGAGAATCATGATCGTTTTACGGCAGAGCAGTATGCGGAGGTGATACAGGATATCGGAAGCGGGTTTGTCGGAACGGTAACGGATACGACAAATTCTCTTTCAAATGAAGAATCCTGCGCTTATGTATTGGAAAAACTGGCACCTTTTTGTGTCTGCCTGCATGTTAAAGACTATAAAATAGCCAGACTTCCCGGAGGACTGGGGCTTTCCGTCACCGGGACCTGCCTGGGAGAAGGCAGGATGGACTGCAAAGTAGCGATAGAGACTGCGGACAGGCTGTCCGGCCGGGATTTCAATATCATCCTGGAGTCCTGGATGCAGCCCTGCGAAACGCCGGAAGAGACACTCCGGCAGGAAGCTGACTGGGCAGAGCGGGGGGTTCGCCTGCTGAAAACGCTTCTCGGCCAAGCCTGACCCGGGACAGGGCGGAGAAAGTAGAAAAATCTCTCGATCTGTATATAAAAAAGATCCGGCATCGAAGCCGGATCTTTCCTGATCTCTTTTAAAACTGTACGGATCAGTCGTAGTTGTCGTAGCTTGCCTGTAAGATCTCGTCGCAGAGCGCTTCGTCAACATCGCCCGGATAGTTGATGCGGAGACCGAGGTCGATCGTCATGGTATGGGCGGTCATGTTCAGGAAAGTCTCACGATCCATGTTGTATTCTTTCGGGCTCTTGTATCCGCAGGCTTTTCTCAGAGCGTCGATCGCTGCTGCGGTTTTCTCGCCGATCTCTGCAGGAGTTTCTGTTCCGTCAAATTCTGCTCCGCAGGCTTCGCCGACGATCTTGACTCTCTCCGGGATCTCATTGGCAGCATGTCTCATAACTTCCGGTGTAACGCAGATGCAGTTGTAGCCGTGCGGGGAATGGAAGTACTTGGAGATGCTGTCTGCAAGGCAGTGGCCCAGATGAGCATCGGTATCTGCGAATGCAATGCCTGCCCAGTTGGCTGCAAGGGCAAGCTCGCGTCTTGCTTCTGCGTTTTTGCCGTCAGCAACTGCGATCGGGAGATACTTCGTGATCTTTTCGATCGCGGCTTTTCCGACCAGTTCGCTGTGCGGGTTGTAATTTCTGGCAGTGATCGCTTCAGCGGCATGGGTGAATGCGTCCAGACCGGTGTTGGCGGTAACTGAAGGCGGAACAGTGTAGGTCAGTTCCGGATCGATGATCGCCAGTCTGGTGTTTGTGAATACGGAAAGCTTTTCGCCGCCGCTGGTGATGATGCACATCGGGGAGCATTCGCTGCCGGTTCCGGCTGTGGTCGGTACCAGGATGATCGGGATCGCGGTGCGGATGAAGGTGGGCGGAGCAGTGAAATACTGCTCGATCGGTGCCGGATTTTCAATCAGAAGAGCGGATGCTTTTGCGCAGTCCATGCTGCTGCCGCCGCCGATACCAACGAAGCAGTCAACGCCGGCTTCTTTTGCCATGGTACCGCATTCGTTTACTAAATAGTCTGCGGGCTCACCGGTGATTTTGTCATATACGAGATAGTCAATTCCTGCTGCTTTAAGGCTTTCTTCCGCTTTTGCGCCTGCTCCTGCGGCCTTTACGCCGGCATCATAAACGCACATTACTTTTTTGCAGCCCAGTTCCTTGACTCTTTCGCCAAGCTGGTTGATCGCTCCTTCGCCAAAGTAAACGGGTGCTGCCTGTGAATACTTGGATACCATATCTGCATCTCCTCCTAAAGTATAAAGATGTAATCATTCTGCCGGTGCTCCGGCTAAACCGGGAGACCTGCATTTATTTCTGAAAAAATTTTAAGGTATTTATAAATTGAAGTCAATACACAGGGAGTACGCAGATATGTTCACGTTAAGTGAAGAAACAGGGAAAAAGGCCTGTAATGTTTCGCCCGGGCTCCGGTTATAACCTCGTTGTGTTTTAAAGCTTTCCGGTGGTATAATCAGAAAAAAGGGTACCAAAGGAGATCCATCATGGCAGATTTCAGAAAGATAAATAAAGAAGAGAAGCAGCTGATCGATTTTGTGGACAGACAGAAGAGCGTGCTGCGGTCCATGTACGATGACTTTTTCGGACCGCTGAATGTTCCGGGCAAAGACGATCCCGCCCGGAATGAAGAGCCTACCGTTCCGCAGGCGGAAGCAGAGGCTGCTGTGCAGCAGGAGCCGGAAGAACCCGAAATCGATCCGATGGAGCAGCTTAACGCGCTGATCGGCCTGCAGTCCATCAAGCACGATGTGAAGGAACTGACGGATTTTGCCAGGATCCAGAAGATGCGGAAAGATGCCGGAATGAAATCCGTGCCGGTATCCCTTCACCTGGTGTTCTCCGGTAATCCGGGTACCGGCAAGACGACGGTCGCCCGGATCCTGGGAAAGCTTTACAAAAAGATCGGGATCCTTTCCGGCGGCCAGCTGGTCGAAGTGGACCGGTCGGGACTGGTTGCAGGCTATGTAGGACAGACGGCCATCAAAACACAGGAGCAGATCAAGAAGGCTCTCGGCGGCGTGCTGTTCATCGATGAAGCATATTCCCTTTCCAAGAAGGATGATCCGTTCGGCGAAGAGGCGATCGACACGGTGCTGAAAGCGATGGAAGACAACCGGGACAATCTGGTCGTTATCGTTGCGGGTTATACGGAACCCATGGAACGTTTTATCAACAGCAATCCGGGACTGAAATCCCGGTTCAACAAGTATATCGAGTTCCCGGATTACACGGTCGAGGAGCTGGAGGGGATCTTCTATCAGAACTGCGAACGTTATGATTATGTTGTGGAAGAGGAAAGCAGGCATCACATCCATGATATGATCGTGATGCGGAAGATCACGAAACAGGAGAATTTTGCCAATGCCCGTGAAGTCCGCAATATGTTCGAAGAGATCATAACAAACCAGGCACGGAGGCTCGCGGCCATCGAGAATCCGACGCAGGAACAGATCATGACGATCACCGCCGAGGATCTGCTGGATTCGGAAACAGAGAATACGGAAGCGCCTGCCGAACCGGTGAAAGAAGACAAAGACTCCGGGCTCGAAGAAACAGAGGAGTTTGAGGCGAACGGGATCCTGGACCGGGATTTCGATCCGGAGGAAGAAGAGATTTAACAGAAACGGCGGAAGGATAAGTCCTTCCGCCGTTAAAAGATTTCGTTATACCAGCAGCTCTTCAAGAATATCGATCGCAGTTGCGATAAAGTCCGGACATTTATCATCCGTCAGCCCTTTTTCAAAAGCTTCGGCTCTTTCCTCCGGAATGGAGAAGTCCTTTCCGAGCAGTTCTTTGCAGAGGATCGTTCCGTGTTTCTCTTTGAACTTCTGTTCAAACTGTTCCGCAACTTCTTCGGCCTTGTCGCGCTCTTTAAAATATGAGCCGATCGCCATATATGCCCCGGTGACGGCACCGCAGACATTTCCTTTTCTCATGCCCCCGCCGAAGACCAGTGCGAAAGAATCAGTCTCTTCCCTGTCAAAGCCGATCAGGTCTGCGTATTCACCCAAAGTGACCATTGCACAGTTTCTTTTATTGTGCAGTTCCTGCAATATTTCCGTTCTTGTCATGGTATCCCTCCATACTGATGAGCTTTTGTTACGGCGCTCCGGATCTGTTGATCTGTTGGTATTATAACACGAAATCACCGTGAGGACGAATCAAAATACGAATGCGCAAAAAAAACAGCTGCCGGATACGGCAGCTGCAATTGTTTGTATTCTTGGATCAGGCGCGCTCTACATAACCGCTCTTAAGGCAGGAAGTACAGATGTACATCTTTTTGGTTCCGCCGCCTTCGCACATAACACGAACGTGTTTTACGTTGGGTTTGTACATTTTATTGGATCTTCTATGAGAATGGCTGACGTTGTTTCCGAAATAAACGCCTTTTCCGCATATTGTACATTTAGCCATGCTTGCACCTCCTTAACCAAAACTGAACCTGCGTTAACGTGCAGATTCGCAACAAAAGGTATTTTATCAGAAGTATCGTGACAATGCAAGCAAAAAATAAAAATGTTTTGGAAAGTTGAAAATGTTGGCTTTTTTGTCTGTGATAGGTTATACTGAAATCGCTTCAGCAGGCGCGGACTGCGTGTTTTTTGATGCAAACAGGTTGAAAAGACAGGCCGGACGCCGTTCCTGCAGAGAAATAATCGTTATAAAGGGAGAACGGTATGAAAGGACGTATGGATACAGAACTGGGGCAGGTCATCATTGATCCTGACGTGATCGCCTCCTACGCCGGAAGCGTTGCGTGCGAATGCTTCGGAATCGTCGGCATGGCAGCCGTCAATATGAAAGACGGACTGGTAAGGCTTCTGAGAAGAGACAGCCTCAAGCATGGCATTAATGTAAAAATTGAAAATAATAAGATAACTCTTGATTTCCACGTTATTCTCGCTTATGGTATTGCGGTATCGGCAGTCGCCGAGAACCTTATCAGCAATGTTAAATATCAGGTCGAAGAATTCACCGGCATGGAAATAGAAAAGGTCAATGTGATCGTTGACGGTGTAAGAGTAATAGACTGATCCATCAGGAGGATAATAGAATTGGCTGTTAATATTATAGATGCCGGCACCGCGAAAACCCTTTTCCTTGCCGGTGTAAGGAACCTTGAAGCCAACAAGGCGTGGATTGACGAGCTGAATGTATTCCCGGTTCCGGACGGGGATACCGGAACGAACATGACCATGACGCTGCTTTCCGCTGTCAATGAAGTGAAAAGTATCGAACAGGTCAGTATGGAATCCCTTGCGAAGGCGATCTCCCGAGGCTCGCTGCGCGGGGCGCGCGGAAACTCGGGCGTCATTACTTCCCAGATCCTCCGCGGCTTTACCAGAAGCATAGAAGTTCATGAGAAGTTAACGGTCCCGGAGATCTCCGCCGGCTTTGAACGGGCAGTCGAGACCGCGTATAAAGCGGTTATGAAGCCCAAGGAAGGAACGATCCTGACCGTGGCAAGGGGAATGGCCGAGATGGCGAAAAAGCTTGCCGGCAAAGGCCTTTCCATTGATGAATATCTCGGAAAGATCATCGAGGAAGGCGAGATCGTCCTGGCAAAGACCCCTGATATGCTTCCCGTTCTGAAAGAAGCAGGCGTTGTGGACGCCGGCGGACAGGGGCTGATCCTGTTCATGAAGGGCATCCATGACTACATGACCGGAAAAGCACCGGAGATCATTGAAGAGACCGTCGTGCCGAAAGCGCCGGCTGCGGCCGCGGGGCGGAAGATCAGTACCGATGATATCAAGTTCGGATACTGTACGGAATTTATCGTAAATCTTGAAAAACCGGTCAGCACGGAAAACCTCGGCAAGATGAAGGAATTCCTGGATTCCATCGGTGATTCCATTGTCCTGGTCGCGGACGACGAATTCATCAAGATCCATGTCCATACCAATAATCCCGGCAAGGTGCTTCAGAAAGCGCTGATGTTCGGAGAGCTTACCCGGATCAAGATCGACAACATGCGCGAAGAACACAGGGAGCTTCTCGGGCTGAAGGGCGCAGCGCTTGAAGGGGCGCCCAATGTCGTCGAGGCAGAAGCGCCCGCGAAGGAAGAGCCGGCGGAGGATGAACCGCCGAAAGAGTACGGCTTTATCGCAGTTGCCGCGGGAGACGGCTTCTCACAGCTGTTCGGAGACGTGGGAGTTGATAAAGTCATCACCGGCGGGCAGACCATGAATCCCTGTACCGAAGATTTCCTGGAGGCGATCGAGAAGATCAATGCGAAAACGATCTTTGTCATGCCGGATAACTCCAACATCATCCTGGCCGCAACGCAGGCCGCTTCGATGACGACGGACAAAAAGATCATTGTGATCCCGACCAAAACGGTTCCGCAGGGCATCACATCCATGCTCAGCTTTGATCCGGATCTGTCCGCGGAAGAGAACGAAGCGAATATGAACGAGATGATGTCCGCAGTCAGGACCGTATCCGTGACGTATTCGATCCGCGATACGACGCTCGACGGCTTTGAGATCCATGAAGGCGATATCATGGCGGTCGGCGACAAAGGGATCCTTGCCGTCGGGAAAGACATTACGGAAGTATCCTGCCAGGGAATTATGAAGCTGGTCGACGAGGACTCGGGGATCATCAGCATCTACTACGGAGAAGGTTATTCCGAGGAGGATGCCAACGCGCTTGCCCAGGCTGTTACGGCTGCGGGCGCAGAGTGCGATATTGAAGTCATGAACGGCGGACAGCCGGTATATTACTGTGTTGCTGCCGTGGAATAATAATAAGGTATTTTAAATGGAAGCGTCGTATCTTTTGACGGATAAAAAAGTTACATCCCTAAAAGGCATCGGCGAAAAAAATGAAAAGCTGTTTGAGAAAGTCGGTGTCACGAATCTCAATCAGCTTCTTCATTTTTATCCGAGAGCGTATGATCATTATGCAGGGCTCCGCGAGCTGGACCAGCTGACAGGCGGGGAGAAATGTGCGGTATCCGCGGTGATCACCCGGCCTCCTGTTGTCCGGACGGGGGCAAAGACCGCGGTAACGATCCTGACGGTGAAGAAAGACTTTCAGACACTCGAGGTTATCTGGTATCACGTTCCCTATTTAAGAAAAATTCTGAAAAAAGGTGCTTCTTTTGTCTTTCGCGGGGTTGTCGCAAGGAGACCGGGAAAGTGGCATATGGAGCATCCGGAGATCTTCACGCCGGCGGCCTATCATGATGTGGAAGGCAGCGTGCAGCCGGTGTATTCGCTGACGGCCGGCCTTTCGAACAAGACCGTCCAGAAAGCGGTCCGGCAGATCTTTGAGAAATATGAGATCGCGGACTGCCTGCCCGGATCCATGCTGGAAAGATATTCGCTTGCCGGCAGGGAAAGCGCCCTGAAGAACATTCACTTTCCGGAGAGCGCCGAAAAGCTGAAGGAAGCCCGGAAAAGGATCGTGTTTGACGAATTCCTGCTGTTCCTGCTGGGACTTTCGAGACTGAAGCAGCAGTCGTCCGGCCAGGAGAACAGCTTCCGGCTCCGCAGTTTCGAAACCGCCGAAAAGCTCGTTTCGGGCCTTCCGTATTCCCTTACAGGGGCTCAGAAAAGAGTACTGGAGGAGGTCCTTGACGATCTGGCCGGAGAGAAGATGATGAACCGCCTGATCCAGGGGGATGTCGGAAGCGGAAAGACCATTCTCTGTTTTACCGCGATGCTTTCCATGGCCATGGAAGGACATCAGTGTGCGATGATGGCCCCGACCGAAGTGCTTGCGGTCCAGCATTACCGTTCGCTCTGCGCGCTGATCGAAAGCTCGGGACTGGATATCGCTCCCCCGGTCCTTCTGACCGGTTCGCTGACGGCGAAGGAAAGAAGGATTGCGTATGAGGCGATCGCTTCCGGAAGAAGCCGTCTGATCATCGGGACGCATGCGCTGATCCAGGAAAAGGTGGATTATGCGGACCTTGCGCTGGTCGTAACGGACGAACAGCACCGGTTCGGCGTAAACCAGAGGAATGCCTTCAGTGAAAAAGGGAAGCTTCCGCATATTATCGTCCTGAGCGCGACCCCGATCCCGAGGACGCTGGCCCTGATCCTGTACGGGGACCTTAAGATCTCGGTGCTGGATGAGATGCCCGCAGACCGGCTGCGCATAAAGAATGCGGTCGTGGATACGACCTACCGTGATAAGGCATACCGTTTTATTCTGAAAGAGATCCGTGCCGGGCATCAGATCTATATCATCTGTCCGATGATCGAAAAAAACGAAGATCTGGACTGTGAGAACGTTGTGGAATACACAGGGAAAATGAAAGAGTTCTTCGGAAAGGAAGCAAACGTCGCCATGCTCCATGGCCGGATGACCAATTCGGAGAAGAACGCGGTGATGTCGGACTTTGCCGAAGGAAAGACCGATATCCTGGTTTCCACCACTGTGGTCGAAGTCGGTGTGGACGTGCCGAATGCCACCGTAATGATGGTCGAGAACGCGGACCGGTTCGGACTTGCCCAGCTGCATCAGCTGCGCGGGCGTGTCGGCAGGGGGGATGCCCAGTCCTACTGTATTTTTGTAAAAAGCGAAGGGCGGGAGGAAGGCTGCGAAAGGCTGGAGATCCTGGAAAACTCCAACGACGGCTTTTTTATCGCCGAAGAGGATTTAAAGCTCCGCGGACAGGGAGACCTGTTCGGCCTGAGACAGAGCGGCGTTGCGGGTTTTGACCTGGCGGATGTTTTTGAAGACCGTCAGATCCTGGAACTTGCCAAAGACGCGGCGGATACGATCGGCCGGACGGATCCCGGCCTGGAATCGCCGGAACTGTCGGGCCTGAAAAAACTGCTTGATGAACGGATGAATGATGTGAAGATCGGCCTGTAATACCGTAAAAGGAGACAGGATCCGCAGTGCGGAGCCGAAAGGCTTATGCTTTACAATCCCACAAGGATATTTTAGAATCATAATACGGTGCCGGAAGGCACGTCTGTGAAAAGCACAGAACCGGAAAGACTGTAAGAAAGACTGTTGCAAAAATGATTACAAACGAAGAGATCGAAAAATATATCGTTCGTTTTCCCATTTATCAGTATGCGTTTTTAAAACCTTCGGATGTCGAGCATTCGGAGGCGGTAAGAGCGATCTGCAAAAGAGACTGCAAAAAATACGATACGAACTGGGCCTGTCCGCCTGCCGTGGCAAGGATTTCGAAATGCAGGGCCCGGTGTGCCGGCTACAGCGACGTGCTGCTGTTTTCGACGGTTGCCAGCACAGAACTGGATGAAAAGGAAAAAAACAAACGAGCCGATTCAAAACAGGTCCACGAGGAACTGACCCAATATATTGAAGATTACCTGATCAACAGCGGCTGCAGGGTATATACGCTTACGAGCGACGCCTGCTCGCTGTGTCCGCGGTGCACCTTCCCGCACGAATACTGCAGGTATCCGGAGAGGATGCATCCGTGTATCGAAAGCCACGGGATCGTCATTACCGATCTGGCGGAACGCTGCAGCATGGACTACAACATGGGCAGAAGGCTGTATCTCTGGTTCACGATGATCTATTACAGACCGGCAACGGAAGAGGAATTGAAATCGGATGAGTGAAACGGTTTATGAAGAAAGAATGCAGCTGCCGTCGGAGCACGCGGCAAACGTCCTGGGCAGATACGACCAGAACGCAAAGAAGATCGAGCGCGCCTTTCATGTTTCTCTGATCATGAGAGACGACAGCCTGAGGATCCTGGGGCCGCGTATAGCCGTGGATAAGGCAAAGGCAGCGCTGACGGATCTGCTTTCCCTTTCGGAGAGAGGAAATGACATCACGGAGCAGGCGGTCAATTACCGGATCTCCATGTCCATGTCGGAAAACGAGCAGTTGCTGACCGATCTGGATGAAGAATGCATCTGCTATACGATCTCCGGGAGACCGGTCAAGCCGAAAACCCTGGGGCAGAAAGCGTATGTGGACAGTATCCGGAACAACATGATCACCTTCGGGATCGGGCCTGCCGGAACCGGCAAGACTTATCTGGCCATGGCCATGGCGATCACGGCGTTCCGGAACGAAGAAGTCGGAAGGATCATCCTGACCCGTCCGGCGATCGAAGCCGGAGAGAAGCTGGGCTTCCTTCCCGGTGATCTGCAGAGCAAGATCGATCCGTATCTGCGGCCGCTTTATGATGCGCTCTATCAGATCATGGGTGCTGACAATTTTCAGAAAAATATGGAAAAGGGCCTGATCGAAGTCGCGCCGTTGGCCTATATGAGGGGCCGGACGCTGGACAACGCCTATATCATTCTCGATGAAGCGCAGAATACCACCCAGGCACAGATGAAAATGTTCCTGACAAGGGTCGGGTTTGGTTCGAAAGTCATAGTTACAGGAGACCTTTCCCAGAAAGACCTGGCGCCCGGTGCGGTCTCAGGCCTGGATGTTGCGGCGGAGATCCTGAAGAACATCGAAGGCATTGCCTTCTGCGAACTGACCAGTAAAGACGTCGTCCGGCATCCGCTGGTACAGAGGATCGTGGAAGCATACGAACGTTTCGAAAAAACACAGAACCGTAATCACGAAAGAAGAAAAAACGCTGTTAGGAAAGGCGGCAGGGAAAACAGATGACCGTAAATATAAGCAATGAAACAAAGATCCGTCTGGATGTGGACTATAAGGAAACGGCGGAAATCACTGCAGCAGAAGTGCTGCGGATAGAAGGGATCCGGAGGGGCTGTGAAGTATCGGTGCTTCTGGTCAACAACAGCCAGATCCGGGAGATCAACAGGGAACAGCGGGCGATCGATTCCGCTACGGATGTGCTTTCTTTCCCGATGATCGATTTCGAAAAGCCCGGAAAACTGCCCCGTGCCCTGAAAGAATACAAGGATCCGGCCACCGGCCTGGTTCTCCTGGGGGATATCGTGATCTCGCTGGAAAAGGTACGGTCACAGGCCAGGAAATACGGTCATTCCGAAAGAAGGGAATTTGCCTTTCTGATCGCGCACAGTATGCTGCACCTTCTGGGCTATGATCATGTCGGTTCCGGGGAAGAAGAGAAGGTCATGTTTGAAAAACAGGAGAGAGTGCTTCGGAATCTCGGGATCACGCGGGAGACGGAGGGCATGCGGACAGCCGAAACGGTCCGGAAGGGCTTCTCGGAAAAGAAAAGGATCGTCGTGAAGATCGGTTCCTCCTCGCTGGCCCATAAGGAGTCCGGGGAACTGGACCTGGTCAAAACCGAAAAACTGGTCCGGGAGCTTACCGATCTGCGAAACCGGGGAAAAGACGTGATCCTGGTGTCTTCCGGTGCCGTTATGGTCGGAAAGAATACCATCGGGGAACGCGGCGGAAGCGACGATATCAATTTCAAGCAGGCCTGCGCCTCCGTGGGTCAGGCAAAGCTTATGATGATCTACCAGAAGCTGTTTTCGGAATACAACCAGCTCTGCTCCCAGGTCCTTCTGACCCAGGAAAACATTATCGATGATGCCGGCAGAAACAATGCCAGAAATACATTCGAAGAACTGCTGCGCCTGGGCGTGATCCCGATCGTCAACGAGAACGATACCGTAGCGACCCGGGAGCTGGACCAGCTTTCGGTCCTCGGAGATAACGATACGCTCTCCGCGATCGTGGCCGCCGTGACAGAGGCGGACCTGCTGATCATGCTTTCGGATATCGACGGCCTTTATACCGATGATCCGAACAGGAGCTCGGATGCCGGCTTTATCGAAATCGTCGAAGAGATCGAAAAAGTCGTCCGGATGGCCAAGGGGCCTTCCAGCAGCGTCGGAACCGGCGGAATGTCGACAAAGATCAACGCAGCACTGATCACCACCAGCTGCGGAGCGGATATGGTGATCGCCTCCGGTCATGACTTTTCCAACATTCACCGGATCGTGAACGGGAAAAAACTCGGGACCATCTTCCCGGCCGGAAAGAAGGACGGGACGCTGCTGATAAAATACCTGAAATCGGAGGATATCTATGGATCTGAATCTTGACAGAATCAATGAGCTGGCGCGGAAACAGAGGACCGAAGGCCTGACGGAGGAAGAAATAAAAGAACAGGTGCAGCTGCGTGCGCAGTATGTTGCGGCGATCCGCCGGAACCTGCGGTCACAGCTCGAAAACATCGATATACTGGAACCCGACGGAACCATTACGAAATTATCCGAAAAGAAAGTGAAAAGGGAAGAAGAATGAATCTTACAGCGATCGCACTGGATGCAAAAGATGCTTACAGGATACTTGCCAAACTGTCTTCAACAGAAAAAAACAACTGCCTGCTTGCCTGCGCGGAAGCCCTGGTCGACGGGACGGAGCGGATCCTTGCCGGTAACGCGGAAGACATGGAGAACGGCAGAAAGAACAACATGGCACCGGGACTTCTGGACCGGCTCCTGCTTACCCCGCAGCGGATCGAGGCCATGGCGGAAGGCCTTCGGCAGCTTGCTGCACTGGACGACCCGATCGGGGAAGTCCTCGGTATGAAGAAAAGACCCAACGGACTGATGATCGGCCAGATGCGCGTCCCGCTGGGCGTTGTGGGCATTATTTACGAGGCACGGCCGAATGTCACGGCGGATGCGTTCGGGTTATGCTTTAAGACCGGCAACGCGGTCATCCTGAAGGGCGGAAGCGACGCCATCCGTTCCAATATCGCTGTTGTGGAGGTCCTAAGGGAAGCGATCGGCCGGTGCGGGCTGCCTCAAAGCGCGCTTTCGCTGATCACCGATACAAGCCGGGAAACGGCTACCGAATTTATGAAAATGGAAGGCTTCCTTGATGTGCTCATCCCGCGCGGCGGGGCAGGCCTGATCCGTTCCGTGGTTGAAAACGCCAAAGTGCCTGTCATCGAGACAGGAACCGGTAATTGTCATATCTATGTAGATGAGACAGCCGACCTTGATATGGCCGTCGAGATCATCATGAACGCCAAAACACAGCGTGTAGGCGTCTGCAACGCCTGCGAATCACTTGTCGTCCATGAAAGCGTCAGGGAGAAGCTCCTTCCGAAACTTTCGGAAAAACTGGCGGCAGCAGGGGTGGAGATCCGTGCCGACGAAGAAGCAGCGGCATTTATCGGCACAGCCGTTCCGGCGAAAGAAGAGGACTGGGGCAGGGAATATCTTGACTATATCATCTCGGTGAAAACCGTTTCCTCCGTTGAGGAGGCGATCGACCATATCAACCGGTACAACACCGGCCATTCCGAAGCGATCATTACGAATGACTATAATAATGCAGTCCGGTTCCAGCAGGATGTGGATGCGGCCTGCGTCTACGTGAATGCTTCCACCCGCTTTACGGACGGCTTTGAATTCGGCTTCGGCGCGGAGATCGGAATCAGCACCCAGAAGCTCCATGCAAGAGGGCCGATGGGGCTTACTGCGCTGACGACTACAAAATATATTATTCAGGGCAGCGGACAGGTCCGGCCGTAGGAAATCACTGCAGAAAAACAGGATCCGTCTCCGGATTTCCGGATGACGGATCTTTTTGTGCATAATGCACATATCGAGCATCGGTTGTTTATTTTTTAACACATTCTTTTATTGATTTTATTATTGAAGATGTTTATTATTTAATAAAGCAATTGTTAATACCAAGCGAGTATGGAGGAAGTCAAGTAATGGGATGTGAACGTAAGGTTGTAATAGCCGGTGCAGTAAGAACAGCAGTCGGAACATTAGGGGGATCTCTTGCAGGATTTGCAGCAGTCGATCTCGGAGCAATGGTCATCAAAGAAGCGCTGAAAAGAGCAGGCGTTCCGGGTGATCAGGTAGATATGGTCTACATGGGCAATGTCCTTCAGGCGGCACAGGGCCAGAACCCGGCCCGTCAGGCGTCGATCAAGGCAGGCCTTCCGGTCGAAGTTCCGGCCCTTACGGCAAATATTGTCTGCGGATCCGGCCTTCAGTGTGTCAATATGGGTGCTGCCCTCATTAAATCCGGCGATGCCGATATCGTTGTAGCCGGCGGTATGGAAAGCATGTCCAATGCACCGTATGCGATTCCGGCAATGCGTTTCGGAAAGAAAATGGATCTAGCCAATAATACCAAAGGTATCGTGGATATCATGGTAAACGACGGTGTATGGGATGCATTCAACAACTATCATATGGGCATCACGGCAGAGAATGTTGCTGAAAAATACGGATTCACCCGTGAAGATCTGGATGTGTTCTCCTCCAAGAGCCAGGCAAAGGCGATCGCAGCCATCAAGGCCGGCAGATTTAAAGAGGAGATCCTTCCCGTTGAAGTAAAGAAGAAAAAAGAAACCGTTAACTTTGATACCGATGAAGGCCCGAGAGACGGAAGCACTCCGGAAGTCCTTGCAAAGCTGAAACCCGCTTTCAGACCGGACGGCAAGTGCACGGCAGGAAACTCTTCAGGAATCAATGACGGAGCTGCAGCAGTTGTCCTTCTTTCCGAAGAAAAGGCAAAAGAACTCGGCGTTGTCCCGATGGCTACATGGGTAAGCGGCGCACTCGGCGGAGTGGATCCGGCATACATGGGTCTCGGACCGATCGAAGCTACCAAAAAGGCTCTGGCGAAGGCCGGCCTCAAGGTTTCCGATCTGGACCTGATCGAAGCCAACGAAGCATTTGCTGCCCAGGCTATGGCGGTTGCTCATGACCTTGAGTTCAATATGGATATTGTCAATGTAAACGGCGGAGCGGTAGCGATCGGACATCCGATCGGCGCTTCCGGATGCCGTATCTTCGTAACCCTTCTTCATGAAATGCAGAAGAGAGATGCGAAGAAAGGCCTTGCAACACTTTGCATCGGCGGCGGCATGGGCTGTGCCTGCATCGTAGAGCGTGACTGATTCCAGACGTGTCATTTCTGTATAAGAAAAACAGCGGTCCGGCCTCGAAAAGAGGCCGGATTTTTGCGTCGTAAGCCTCCCTGTTTTCTTTTTTATTCCTCTTGCCATACACCGATTTATTTAGTAAAATTATAAAGCTATGAAATTTTTTATGGAGGACTTTTTATATGGATGTTTACAAAAGCGAAAACATTAGAAATATCGTACTGCTCGGACATGGCGGAGCCGGAAAAACATCTCTTGTAGAAGCGATGGCGAACCTTGCGGGGATCACCAGCAGGCTTGGCAAGGTAACGGACGGCAACACCATCAGCGATTTCGACAAAGAGGAGATCAAAAGAAAGTTCTCTATTTCTGCTTCTCTGATCCCTGTTGAATGGAAAAAGACGAAGATAAATGTTCTCGACGCTCCTGGATTTTTCGATTTCGTAGGCGAAGCCCAGGAAGCTGCTTCCGCAGCCGACGCGGCTGTGATCGTCGTATCGGGAAAAGCCGGAATCCAGGTCGGTACACATAAAGCATGGGAACTCTGCGACCGGTTCAAACTTCCCAGAATGATCTATGTTACGGGCATGGATCAGAATGATGTTGATTATAAAGGAATCGTAGACCAGCTGAAGGAATTCTACGGCAGCAAGATCACCCCGATGTCCCTTCCGATCCGCGATGACGGGTTCAAGGGCTTTGTCAGCGTCATCCGCAACAAAGCGTTTTCCTTCGGAAACAAGGGCGAACTTGTCGAGACCGCGATCCCCGGAGATCTGGAAGTTGTTATGGAACAGTTCCATGATCAGCTCTTTGAGTCGGTAGCGGAATCTTCCGAAGAATTCATGGAGAAGTATTTTGCCGGCGAAGAGTTTACGGAAGAAGAGATCAGTTCCGCGATCGAGATCAACGTTGCGGACGTATCCTTCGTTCCCGTTACCTGCGGAGCCCCCACCTCTCTTCTGGGCGTTTCCAACCTGATGAACGCGATCGTCGACTACTTCCCGAGCCCGGATAAATGCAAAAAGGCCGGAAAAGACAGCAACGGCGAGTTCAATGCCGATTATGACGTATCCAAAGACAAGTCCGCTTACATTTTCAAGACCATCGTGGATCCTTTCCTCGGAAAGTATTCCCTTATCAAGGTCTGCTCCGGCGTGATCAAGAATGACGACGCCCTTTACAATACCAATCTTGAAAAAGAAGACAAGCTTTCCAAGCTCTATGTCCTCTGCGGTTCCAAACCGATCGAAGTTCCGCAGCTGAATGCCGGCGATATCGGTGCGATCGCAAAGCTCGACGCAAAGACAGGCGACACGCTTTCAACTAAGGCACACCAGATCACCTTCGAGCCCGTAGAACTGGCCAAGCCGTATACTTCCAAGGCATACAAGGCTGTTAATAAGGGCGAAGTGGACAAAGTCGCCCAGGGCCTTGCAAGGCTGATGCAGGAAGACAATACGATCAAACTGGTCAATGACGCCGCAAATCGTCAGTCACTGATCTTTGGCATCGGCGACCAGCATATCGATGTGATCATTTCCAAGCTTCAGGAAAGATATAAAGTCGCTGTTGAGCTGGAAGCGCCGAAAGTCGCCTTCCGCGAGACGATCCGCAAAAAATCCGATGTGGATTCCAAGTATAAAAAGCAATCCGGCGGACACGGTCAGTACGGCCATGTCAAGATGCGTTTCGAGCCCTCCGGCGATATGGAGACCCCGTTCATCTTCGAAGAAGAAGTTGTCGGCGGATCCGTTCCGAAGAACTATTTCCCGGCAGTTGAAAAAGGACTTGCAGATGCAGTTGTAGCCGGCCCGCTGGCTTCTTATCCGGTTGTCGGAGTCAAGGCCGTGCTTTATGACGGATCCTACCATCCGGTAGACTCCTCCGAAATGGCGTTCAAGACCGCGACCTCCATGGCCTTCAAGAAAGGCTTTATGGAAGCCGGCCCGGTACTTCTGGAGCCGATCGTTACCCTTAAGGTCATGGTTCCGGACAAATACACCGGCGATGTTATGGGTGACCTGAACAAGCGCCGCGGCCGCGTACTCGGAATGAACCCCATCAGCAGCGGGAAGACCTGCATCGAAGCGGAAGTACCCGAACTGGAGATCAGCGGATATGCTACCACGCTTCGCTCCATGACCGGCGGTTCCGGAGATTACGAGTATGAATTCTGCAGATACGAACAGGCGCCCGGCGATGTTCAGGAAAAAGAGATCGCAGCAAGAGCGAGCCTGAAGGAAGCAGAAGAGTGATCACAGAACTTTAAAGACCAACAGCGGGGGCGCGAACGCGTCCCCGTTTTAAGAGGAAACCGATTTGGCAAATACAGATCAGAGTCATATCAGAAATTTTTGCATTATTGCGCATATCGACCACGGCAAATCCACGCTGGCAGACCGCATCATCGAAATGACCGGTCTTCTGACGCAGCGTGAAATGTCGGAACAGGTTCTGGACAACATGGAGCTGGAACGGGAGCGCGGGATCACCATTAAGGCGCAGGCGGTCCGGACGGTATACAAAGCAGAGAACGGGGAGGAGTATATCCTCAACCTGATCGATACCCCCGGACATGTGGATTTCAATTATGAAGTGTCCCGGAGCCTGGCGGCCTGCGACGGTGCCATCCTTGTGGTCGATGCCGCGCAGGGCATTGAGGCCCAGACTCTTGCCAACGTGTATCTGGCACTGGACCACGACCTGGAAGTCTTCCCGGTGATCAACAAGATCGACCTTCCTTCGGCAGATCCGGAGAGAGTCGTGAACGAGATCGAAGACGTCATCGGGCTCGAAGCGGCTGATGCACCGCAGATCTCCGCAAAGCGCGGCATCAACATCGAAGCCGTGCTGGAAGACATCGTGCAGAAGATTCCGGCGCCGTCAGGAGATGCTTCCGCGCCGCTTTCCGCCCTGATCTTCGATTCCGTGTATGATTCCTATAAGGGTGTTATCATTTCCTGCCGTATCATGGACGGAACGGTCCGGAAAGGCACGAATATCCGGATGATGGCTACCGGCGCGGTAGAAGAGGTCGTGGAGGTCGGTTATTTCGGCCCCGGCCGGATGATCCCCTGCGAGGAGCTTTCTGCCGGAATGGTCGGTTATATCACAGCCAGCATCAAGAATGTTTCCGATACACAGGTCGGCGATACCGTTACGGACAACGACCGGCCCTGCGCTGCTCCGCTGCCCGGATATAAGAAGGTCACCCCGATGGTCTACTGCGGCATTTTTCCCGCCGACGGCTCCAAGTATCAGGACCTGCGGGACGCGCTGGAAAAACTGCAGCTGAACGACGCCTCGCTGTTCTATGAAAATGAGACGTCCGTAGCGCTTGGGTTTGGCTTCCGCTGCGGCTTTCTGGGGCTCCTTCATCTGGAGATCATCGAAGAAAGGCTGGAGCGTGAATATAATCTGGACCTGATCACGACGGCCCCGTCGGTTGTTTACAAAGTATATAAGACGGACGGGACCTGCATCGACCTGACCAATCCTACGAATCTTCCGGATCCTTCCGAGATCGACTACATGGAAGAGCCGGTAGTGGATGCGGAGATCATGGTCACGACTGAATTTGTCGGGCCGATCATGCAGCTGTGCGAAGAAAGACGCGGCCAGTATCTCGGGATGGAATACATTGAAAAGACACGTGCCGTGCTGAAATACGTACTGCCGCTTAATGAGATCATCTACGATTTCTTCGATGCGCTGAAATCCCGCTCCAGAGGTTATGCGTCCTTTGATTATGAGCTGAAGGGTTACCAGAGAAGTCCGCTCGTCAAGCTGGATATCCTGGTCAACAGGGAAGAAGTCGACGCTCTTTCGTTTATCGTATATGAAGGGTCGGCCTATGAGCGCGGCCGGAAAATGTGTGAAAAACTGAAGGCGGAGATTCCGAGACAGCTGTTTGAGATCCCGATCCAGGCGGCCATCGGTTCCAAGATCATTGCCCGTGAGACCGTCAAGGCGCTCCGCAAGGATGTCCTTGCAAAATGCTACGGCGGCGATATCTCACGAAAGAAAAAGCTGCTGGAAAAGCAGAAAGAAGGCAAGAAGCGCATGAGGCAGATCGGCAATGTGGAGATCCCGCAGAAAGCCTTTATGGCGGTGCTGAAACTGGATGACGAATAAAGAAGCAGAGATCTACATTCACATACCTTTCTGCATACGAAAGTGTGCCTACTGTGATTTCCTTTCGTTCGCCTCGGACGAAGGAACAAGGAAACGGTATGTTTCGGCGCTGACTCACGAGATCGCGGCAGCCTGCACGGAACTCCGCGGAAAAAGGATCCGTTCGGTCTTTATCGGCGGCGGCACTCCTTCCGTGCTGGAGACCGGGCAGCTGGCTTCGATCCTGGAAATGCTGTTCCGCTGCGCGGATATTGATCAGAAGGCGGAGATCACCCTGGAGTGCAACCCCGGGACGACGGACAGGGAAATGCTTTCTGCCCTGAGGTCCATGGGGATCAGCCGGCTCAGTATCGGAGCCCAGAGCTTTCAGGATCCGCTGCTGAAAACGATCGGCAGGATCCACGGCTCTGCAGAGATCCGGAAGTGCTATGATGATGCGCGCAGGGCAGGATTTGAGAATATCAGTCTGGATATGATCTTCGCGCTTCCGGGACAGAGTCTCAAAGACTGGAAGGAAGATTTAGAAACAGCTGCCCTGCTCGGACCGGAGCACCTTTCTGCCTACAGCCTGATCCTCGAGGAAGGCACGCCGCTGTTTGAAAACAGGGCATTTCTGGATTTCCCGGATGAAGAAGAATACCGGGATATGTTTTATGCCGCGGGAGAGATCCTGGATCGTTTCGGCCTGCATCGGTATGAAATCTCCAATTATGCGCGTCCCGGGAAAGAGTGTATCCATAACGTCGGATACTGGACCGGCGTGGAGTACCTGGGCCTCGGCCTCGGTGCGGCCTCGCTGATGAAGAACAGACGATACCGGAACACTTCCTCCATGGAGGAATATTTCCGGAATTCGGAATCACCGGAGAAGATCCGGACCGTTGAAGAAGAACTGGACCTTCATGACCGGATGAGTGAATTCCTGATCCTCGGCCTGCGGATGACGGAAGGGATCTCTGCGGAAGAGTTTACAAGCCGGTTCGGCCGGGACCTGACGGAAGAGTACGGAAGACCGATGGAGAAATACCTGTCCCTCGGGCTGATAAAAAAAGAAAATGACAGGATCTTTCTTTCGGAAGAAGGGATCTTTGTTTCCAATACCATATTTGCGGATCTGCTGTAACGCAGAGACCGTACGGATCAAGAGAAATAATGGCAAAACAGACAGAAGCAGCAATCAAAAAAGACTTTATCAGGATCCGCGGCGCGGCGGAGAATAATCTGAAAAAGCTGGATGTGGACATCCCCAGGAATAAACTGGTCGTTCTGACCGGCCTTTCCGGCTCGGGCAAATCCAGCCTGGCGTTTGACACGATCTTTGCCGAGGGACAGAGGCGCTACATGGAAAGCCTTTCTTCCTATGCACGACAGTTCCTCGGACAGATGGAGAAGCCTGAAGTGGAAAGTGTGGAAGGCCTTCCGCCCGCGATCTCCATCGATCAGAAGACGACCAACCGGAACCCCCGTTCGACGGTGGGGACCGTCACCGAGATCTATGATTACCTGCGCCTTTTATATGCCCGCATCGGGATCCCGCACTGCCCGGTCTGCGGCCGGGAGATCCGGCGGACGACTGTTGACCAGATGGTGGATTATCTGATGAAGTTCGAAGAGGGCACGAAGCTCATGCTTCTGGCTCCCGTGGTGCGCGGCAAGAAAGGACGTCATGAGAAACTGCTGGAACAGGCCAAGAAAAGCGGTTACGTCCGCGTTATGATCGACGGAAACCAGTACGATCTGAGCGAGGAGATCACGCTTGATAAAAACATCAAGCATACCATCGAGATCGTTGTGGACCGTGTCGTGATCAAGCCTTCCGTCCGGCAGAGGCTGACCGATTCGATCGAGACGATCCTGAACCTCACCGGCGGCCTGCTCCTGGTCGACAGACTGGACGGGAACGTTCTGACTTTTTCTTCGAATTTCGCCTGCCCGGACTGCGAGATCAGTATGGAAGAAATCGAGCCGAGGAGCTTTTCCTTCAACAACCCGTACGGTGCCTGCCCGGAGTGCTTCGGCCTGGGCTATAAGATGGAGTTTTCCGAAGAACTGCTGATCCCGGATAAGAGCCTTTCGATCATGCAGGGATGCATCCTGGTCCCCGGATGGCAGTCGGCCAACGATACGGGAAGCTTTACCTATGCGATCCTGAAGGCACTTGCGGATACCTACGGTTTTTCCCTTGATACACCTTTCGGAGATTATCCCAAAGAAGTGCACGATATTCTGATCTACGGAACAAAAGGAGTGCCGGTAAAAGTAAAATACCGCGGCCATCGCGGCGTCGGCGTTTATGATATCGCCTTCGAAGGGCTGATCCGCAACTGTGAAAAACGCTACCGCGAGACGGCTTCCGATCATTCCAAGCAGGAATATGAGACCTTTATGGAGATCACGCCCTGTACGGCCTGCGGCGGAAAAAGACTGAAGCCGACATCGCTCGGCGTGACCGTAGCGGATAAAAATATTATAGAAATCACGGATTTTTCCGCAGACGAACTGGCGGTCTTTCTGGAGAACATGAAGCTTTCCGAACAGCAGATGCTGATCGGCGGCCAGGTGATCAAAGAGATTAAGGCCCGGGTCCGTTTCCTGATCGATGTCGGGCTGAATTATCTGACCCTTTCCCGGGCAACTTCCACCCTGTCCGGGGGCGAAGCACAGAGAATACGGCTGGCCACCCAGATCGGGTCCGGACTGGTCGGCGTAGCCTATATCCTGGACGAGCCGAGCATCGGCCTGCACCAGCGCGACAACGGCAAACTGATCGAGACACTGAAAAAACTGCGGGATTTGGGAAACAGCGTGATCGTCGTGGAGCATGATGAAGAGACGATCCGTTCGGCAGACTGCATCGTGGATATCGGCCCGAGGGCCGGCGAGCACGGCGGAGAACTGGTCGCCATGGGCACGGCGGAAGATATTATGAACTGCAAGGAGTCGGTGACCGGTGATTATCTGGCGGGAAGGAAAAAAGTCGAGGTTCCGGAAAACCGGAGAAAACCGTCCGGCTGGCTGCATATAAAAGGAGCACGGGAACATAACTTAAAGAATATCGATGTGGATATCCCGCTGGGTGTGTTTACCTGCGTGACCGGCGTTTCCGGATCCGGCAAAAGCTCCCTGATCAACGAGATCCTTAAGAAACGGCTGGCAAAAGAACTGAACCGGGCCAGGACTTTCCCCGGGAAGCATGACAGTATTACCGGGCAGGAAAACCTGGATAAGATCATCGACATCGACCAGTCCCCGATCGGAAGGACGCCCCGGTCCAATCCGGCAACCTATACCGGCGTTTTCGACCATATCCGGGAACTGTTTTCCAAAACACAGGATGCCAAGGCACGGGGCTACCAGAAGGGCCGCTTCAGCTTCAATGTGAAAGGCGGAAGATGCGAAGCCTGCCGGGGCGACGGTATCCTGAAGATCGAAATGCATTTCCTGCCGGACGTTTACGTTCCCTGCGAAGTCTGCAAGGGCAGGCGCTACAACCGCGAAACGCTGGATGTAAAGTATCGGGATAAAAATATTTACGAAGTTTTGAATATGACCGTGGAAGAAGCGTTGGACTTTTTCGATGCGGTGCCTATGATTAAAAACAAGATGCAGACACTGAACGACGTGGGGCTTTCGTACATCCGGCTGGGCCAGCCGTCCACTACGCTTTCCGGCGGAGAAGCCCAGCGGATCAAGCTGGCCGCCGAGCTTTCCAGAAGAAGTACCGGAAAGACGATCTACGTGCTGGACGAGCCGACAACGGGACTGCATTTTGACGATGTAAAGAAACTGATCTCGATCCTTCAGAGGCTTACGGAGGGCGGGAATACGGTCGTTGTGATCGAACACAACCTTGACGTAATCAAGACAGCGGATTATATTATTGATCTCGGGCCAGAAGGCGGGGACAAGGGCGGGCAGGTCGTTGCCTGCGGCACCCCGGAAGAAGTCGCGAAGGTTAAAGAATCCTATACGGGACAGTATCTGAAAAAGATGCTGAAATAATTTGGAAATGAAAAGAAGAAGGGTATTCCGGAACAGGAGAACACTGAAATGATCAAAGCTGCGGATATCGGTATCGACCTCGGTACAACCAATATCGTGGTATATATTAAGGGCAAGGGCATTATCATCAAAGAGCCGGCCGTTATTGCGTATGACAGGGACGAAGAAAAGATCAAGGCCTGCGGAGCGGAGGCTGCCTCTATGATCGGGCGTACCCCGGGAAATGTTTCGGCGATCATGCCTCTGCGGGACGGCGTTATCTCGGATTACGTTATGACCGAATACCTTCTCCGGTATTTCATACGGAAAGCCATCGGACACCGAGGCTTCCTGAAGCCCCGTATCGTAATTGCCGTACCTGCCCGGACAACGGACGTAGAGCGCCGGGCGGTAAAGGAAGCAGCTTACCAGGCGGGTGCCAAAGACGTATATACCGTGGAAAGCGCGGCAGCGGCAGCAGTCGGTGCGGGTCTGGATATATCCAAGGCGGCCGGAAACATGGTTGTGGATATCGGCGGCGGCACGACGGATATTGCGGTCATTTCTCTGGGCGATACGGTTGCCTCAGCGTCGATCCCGATCGGCGGGAATGCGTTTACCGAAGCGATCATACGTTTTGTCCGTAAAAATCACCTGATTTTCATCGGCGAACAGACAGCCGAGAATGTAAAGAAGAGCATCGGTTATGCCTGGCCCCACAAAGAAGAGAAGTTTATGGAGATCAAAGGAAGGAACGTTTTCAGCGGCCTTCCCGGAAAGGTCATGCTTTCTTCTTTCGAACTGGTCGAGCCGCTTCAGGAGACCGGAAACCGGCTGGCGGATGCGGTCGCCAATGTAATCGAACAGACTACGCCGGAGATCGCCACGGATATCCAGAAAAGGGGCATCGTCCTTACGGGCGGAGGCACCCTGCTTCGCGGAGTCGAGGAGGCGATCACGCGCAGAACAGGGATTTTTGCCGTTACGGCGGAAAATCCGGCTTCCTGTACGGCTCTGGGCACGGCGAGATATCTTCAGGTTATTGATGAATAATGAGCGAACATCTTGAAGGATATGTCGAACATATCATCTACAGGAACGAAGAGAACGGTTACACAGTTTTCGAAACCGTTGTCAATAAAAAGCCTGTCACATGCACCGGGCTGATCGTTTCGATCAGCGAGGGTGAATTTGTCGAAATGGAAGGGGAGGAGACGATCCATCCCCTCTACGGGGAACAGTTCCGCGTCACATCCTGCCATACGGCGATTCCCGGTGACCTTCGCGCCCTGGAGCGCTATCTTTCCAGCGGAGCGGTAAAAGGCGTCGGACCGGCGCTGGCTTCCAGGATCATAAAACGGTTTGGAGAAGATACGCTCCGGATCATCGAAGAGGAGCCGGAACGGCTCGCTGAAGTCAAGGGCATCAGTGAAAACAAGGCCTGTGATATTTCCGCGCAGATCGTGGAGCGTTCGCAGGTCCGCGATGCGATGATCTTTCTTTCGGGTTACGGTATTTCGCAGAACATGTCCATGAAGATCTATCAGCTTTACGGGGAATCGGTGTATTCGATACTTCGGGACAACCCCTACCAGCTGATCGACGATATTCCGGGGATCGGTTTTAAAACAGCGGACCTCATTGCCGAAAAAGCCGGCATCAGCCGTGTTTCACCATTCCGTCTTTCCTGCGGGATCGTCTATACCCTCGGGCGCGCCCTGGCGGACGGCCACATGTTTCTCCCGGAAGAAAAACTGAAAGAAGACGCACTTGCGATCCTGGCCGTGGAAAACATCCTGGTGGATGAAGCGCTGGACGAGCTTTCCATTTCAGGAAAGATCATCCGCAAAAGAGATGAAAAGTACGGAACGATCGTTTATCAGGATTCGGCGTACTATACAGAACTGGATACAGCCCGCAGACTTTCGGAGCTGAACGTCGAATTCGAAGCGGATGAGAATGACATCCGGAAGAAACTGAAAAAGATCGCAAAAACTTCTCCGGTCGAACCGGACGAGCTGCAAACCGATGCGGTCATCAGGGCCGCACGGCACGGTGTCTTCATCCTGACCGGCGGACCCGGTACCGGAAAGACAACGACGATCAATACCATGATCCGTTATTTTATGGCGGAGGACTGCGAGATCGCGCTTGCGGCACCGACCGGCAGGGCAGCAAAGCGGATGGAGGAGGCCACGGGCTTCCGCGCTTCGACGATCCACCGGCTGCTGGAGATCACGGGCGATCCGTCCAACGACGATCTTCACATCCGTTTCACCCGGAACAAAGACAACCCGCTGGAGGCCGATGTCGTGATCATCGATGAAGTCTCAATGGTGGATATCTTCCTGATGCATTCGCTTTTGGAGGCGCTGCTTCCGGGAACGCGCCTGATCCTGGTGGGTGACATGAACCAGCTTCCTTCTGTCGGTCCCGGCAAGGTCCTGTCCGATCTGATCGCCTCCGGCTGCTTTGAAACGATCCTCCTGAACCGGATCTTCCGGCAGGCCGCACAGAGCGATATCATTGTCAATGCACACAGGATCAAGAACGGAGAGAAGGTCCGGCTGGACAATTCAAGCAAAGACTTCTTCTTTCTGGAAAGAAAGGATTACCGCGTGATCCAGAAGGCGGTGATCACACTCGTATCCGAAAAGCTGCCGAAATACACCGGCTCGGAAATGAAAGATGTCCAGGTTATCACACCGATGCGAAAAGGGGTGCTTGGTGTGGAAAACCTGAATATCATTATGCAGAAGTACCTGAACCCTCCGTCGGAAGACAAGCACGAAAAAGAGACTCCGACCGGATGCTTCCGCGAAGGCGACAAAGTCATGCAGATCCGGAACGACTATCAGCTCTGCTGGGAGATCCGCGGCCTGTTCGGGATCGTTTCTTCCCACGGGGAAGGAGTTTTCAACGGGGATATCGGGACGATCGAAACCATCCGTCCGTTCGACCAGACGGTTACCGTCGTTTTTGAGGATAATAAATACGTCGATTATTCTTTCTCACAGCTGGACGAGCTGGAACTCGCCTATGCCGTGACGGTTCATAAATCGCAGGGGAGCGAGTATCCCGCGGTCGTCATACCGCTGCTAGACGCTCCGCAGATCCTGCTGACCCGAAATCTGATCTATACTGCCGTGACCCGGGCCCAGAAGTGCGTGATCCTGCTGGGAAGTCCGGAGACGCTGGATTACTGCATCCGCAACAAAAGGGAAGAGATGCGGTTTTCCACCCTGGCCGATATGCTGGCTTCTCTTCGGCAGTAGAATTCCATGTAAGATTTAACAAAAGACTGCCGGGGCCTTCGGGCTGCCGGTCTGTTTGGCATACGAAAGGAGGGATGCCTTATGAGCAATGCCGCGGAACTGCTTTATCCGCGCCGCTGCGCGATCTGCGACGGATTGCTGGGAAAAAAGGAACTCTACGTCTGTACGGACTGCCGGGATGCGGTCCGTTTTATCCGGGGTCCGGTGTGCCGGAAGTGCGGACGCCCCACGGAGGAAGGAGTCCTTCTCTGCAAAACCTGCGCGGAACGCAGGCATGCTTTTGAACAGTCGGTCTCACCCTATGAGTACCGGGATGAAATGAGAAGATCCGTCCTGCGCTTCAAATACTCCGGCAGGGCGGAGTATGCGGAATTCTTTGCGCGCTCTATGGCGGTCTATGCGGCGGAGAAGATCCGGCTGTGGAAGCCGGAACTGATCGTTCCGGTACCGGTGCATCCTGCCCGGAAAAGAAAGCGCGGATACAACCAGTCTGCCCTGATCGCCCGGATCCTTTCATCGGAATGGGAGCTTCCTTTCGACGAAAAGCTGCTGATCCGCAGAAAGCGGACGAAACCGCAGACGGAACTGGACCGGACCGAAAGACAGAAGAATGTTGCAAAGGCTTTCCGGTGCGAAAGAAGCCGGTCTGTCCCGGGAACAGTCCTTCTCATTGACGATATCCTTACTACGGGAAGCACGCTGGATGCCTGTGCGGAAGAATTAAAAAAAGCAGGGGCAGAAAAAGTCTATGCTCTCTGCCTCTGCGTGGATGAATGAACCTGTTTTCAGATGTATTTAACCGTTTCGCCGATCTCTTTTACGGCTGAGTGATTCACACTGGGAACGCTTCCTTCGGCGATATAGCCGACAGGCATAAAGAGGACGGTCTTTTCATTTGAGGGAAGGCCCAGGGCTTCCTCCAGTTTGGTGTTTGGGAAATAGTTGCACCAGCAGGTGCCCAGGCCGATGCTGGCCGCCGCAAGCATGACATGGGTCGCGACAATGCTGACGTCTTCAACACCGGAGTGAACGCCGGCTTCCAGCGGGTTCTGCCATTCTTCATCGGTGTTGTAGGCGAATACGAGAACGGTCTTTGCTCCGAAAACACACGGTGACAGTTCGTTTATTTTCTGAAGCGCTTCTACGCTCTGCAGGACATAGATCCTCTGGGGCTGGAGATTTTTTGCAGTCGGAGCCACGTTTCCGGCTTCCAGGATATAGTCGAGCTTTTCTTTTTCAACCGGTCTGTCCTCAAATTTACGGACAGAATATCTGTCTTTTGCCAGTTCAAGGAAATCCATGCTGATTCCTCCTTTTCATGATTTGCGTTTATTGTAGCATTATCCGTAAAGACCGGCAAGAGGACGGCCGGCGTCCCTTTTCAAATCCTTTAAGATCATTGACCGAAGCAGGCCGTTTAGTGTATTATGTAGTTTGAATTATTCTGTAGTTTCATAATCGTACGGCGGAGAGAACGATGGACGAACAGCGCATCTGGAAAATGTGCAGACTTGCCTTGTTTGAGCAGGAAGAAGGAAAAAAGGAACTGACGATCGCTTCTTATTATCGAAGGGATTATGTCGGGCTCGGCCTTCTTTCCAATTTTGTGCAGGTCACTGTTGTGTATCTGCTGATCCTTGCTGCCGTCGTTATCATGAAACTGGACTATCTGATGAATAATTTTGATAAGCTGGATTATGTAACGATCGCAGCAGCGATGATCGCGGGATACCTGCTGTTAATCGGTCTGTATTCGGTGCTGGTGTTTACCCTGAGGCGCCTTAAGTACCTGCGGGCACGGAAAAAGGTCCGTGACTACTACATCAAACTGAATGAACTTTACGAAGAGAGGACCGGGGATGCCCTGCACCGGCAGCAGGCGTCTTCGGAGGTATAAACAACAATGGAAGTGCTTTTAAAAGCAAGACAGTCGATCAAGGATTTCTTCAGCCGCTATGATCTTTACCTTATTCCGGCGCTGAAGTTCCTTCTTGCGTTCTTTGTCTTCATGCTCATAAACCGGAATTACGGGTATATGGATTCCCTGAATCATGTATTCGTCGTTGTGATACTGGCGCTTCTCTGTGCGGTCCTTCCGATCAGTGCGGTCGTCGTCATCGGTTTTATCATGCTGATCCTTCACTGCTTTGCGGCATCCATGATCATCGGACTGGTCAGCCTGGCAGTGATCATTATCCTTCTGGTCCTGATCCTTCGCTTCGCGGAAGGAAATGCGCTTGCGGCGGTATTGACTCCTTTTGCTTTCATTTTGAATATTCCTGCGGTGATCCCGGTCGCACTCGGTATCCTGAAAGGCAAGTCTTCCGTACTTGCCGCGATCAGCGGCGTGATCCTTTACTGCTATCTGGACGGACTGCCTTCGGCAGTATCCTATGCTTCCAGAGGCGAGGCGACAGCAGTGGAGATCGTTCAGCGCCTGATCGACCGGCTGATCAACCATGAGGAACTGATCCTGTCGATTATCGTATTTACCGCAGTGATCATCGTTGTAAATATCATCCGGCGTTCTGTGACAAAGTATACATATCTGATCGCGGTCTTATCCGGAGCCGTACTGTACCTGATCCTCCGGTTTGCCTGCTCTGCCTTTCTGGAAAAGAGCCCGGACCTGCCGAAGGAGATCATCGGGACCCTGATCTCTGCAGCGGTCTGTCTTGTGATCGCGTTCTTCCTGCACTGTGTCGATTACAAACGAACACAGCTTCTTCAGTTTGAAGATGAAGAGTATGTTTATTACGTGAAAGCCGTTCCGAAGATGACGGTGGAAGATTATTTTGAAGACGAATATGAAGGTCTGGAAGACGAGCTGCCCGGTGAAGAAAACGGACAGGAACGGGAATACGCAGACAGTGATTATTCCGAGTATGAAGAGTAAGAAAAAGGAGGCATTTTAGAGAGTGGAAGCTCTGTGGTCATGGCTTCGGCGAAATATAATCCGGTATCTGACCCCGCCCAAGTCGATCGAGGTCATTGATATCATCCAGGTCATTATTCTGGCGTGGCTTATTTACAGTATCTTTCTCTGGATCAAGAATACCAGGGCGTACACACTTCTGAAGGGTATCCTTTTTATTGCCGCATTCATTATTGTCGCATCGATCTTCCGGATGCAGGCTATCCTCTGGATGATCCAGAATCTGAGTATCGTCGCGATCACGGCGCTGGTCATCATATTCCAGCCGGAACTGAGAAAGGCGCTGGAGAGGGTAGGACACCGAAATCCCATATCGAACCTTTTTGCGCTGAACCGCTTTACGGCTTCTTCCAACGAACGGTTTTCCGACCGGCTGATCACGGAAGTGGTACGAGGCGTGATGGAGCTTGCGGAGAGCAAGACCGGGGCGCTGATCATTATCGAAGAAGATGTCAAGCTGGACGAGGTCGCGGAAACGGGGATCGAGATCGACGCCGTCGTGACAAGCCAGCTGCTGATCAATATTTTCGAGCATAATACACCGCTGCACGACGGGGCGGCGATCATCCGGGACAACCGGCTGATCGCGGCGACCTGTTATCTTCCCCTGTCCGAAAATACCGGCCTCGGAAAGAAATTCGGGACTCGGCACAGGGCCGGCGTAGGCATTACGGAGATCTCCGACTGCCTGTGCATCATCGTTTCCGAAGAGACCGGCCAGATCTCCTACGCTCATGAGGGTATCATGGAGACAGGCTGTTCCTTAAGCGAACTGCGTGAAGTCATGCACGAACACCAGAAGATCATTACCGGTTCCAACCGCTTCAAGAGAAAGGTGAAGGCGAAGAATGATAAGGAATCTGCTTAGTAAGATTACGCATAATTTTCCGCTGAAACTGGTCTCCGTTGTACTTGCGGTCGTCCTCTGGTATGCGGCAATCTATTATTCGGATCCGAAGGAGACCCGGAGCTATTCCGTGCGCATCGATGTGATCAATGAGTCTTATATTGCCAGCGGCAAACAGGTCTTTTACATCGATGACATATACAAGACGGTCACAGTCTATATTAACGATAATGCATCCATCCTGAGCCGGATCAATGCCGGCAATATAACGGTTACGGCGGATCTGACCCAGATCGTTGACTTCAACCGGGATCCGGTCATGGTACCGCTTTCCGTACAGTGTACCGGTGTGGACCAGACAAACATTTCTCTTTCGCGGGAGACGATCCCGATCCGGATCGAAAACGTGGACAGCAAGGAACTGCCGATCACGATCTCGACCGGAGATACGGTGCCGAATAAGAATTATGAGGTCGGCACGCTGACACCGGAAGTCAGCAGCATCGTTGTGAACGGGCCCGAATCGATCATTTCACAGATCGACAGCGTAGTTGCCCATGTTAACGTATCCAATATGACGACAGACGGAGAGAGAAAAGCAACGCTTTCGTTCATCGATAAGGATCAGAATATAATCTCTGAAGACCTGATCAACGACAGCATCACAATAGAAGGAGATTACAGCAACCTTTCAGTCTATGTAGAACTCTGGAAGAAGCGTTCCGGCATCACCTTCAATATCAATTATACCGGTACGCCGGCCACGGATTTCAGGGTCTATCAGACCACGACGTCGCCGGACGAGATCACTGTTGTCGGAAACAGTGATGCGCTGACATCGCTGGAAGCAGCCGGAAACGCGATCACGATCCCGTCAGACCGCATTAATGTTGAAGGGGCGTCGGATGACGTGACGGTCGACGTTGTCATTTCCGATCTGCTACCGGATAATATGAGGATCTCCGCGTCCATGAATGATTATATTACCGTCACCGTCAGCATCATGCCGGTCGACAGCAAGAAGATCTCTTATGACGTGGACCGGATCGACATTATCAACCTTCAGGAAAAACTCAGCATTTCCTACAGTAAGACCACAGTGGAGATCAAAGTCAAGACTACAGGAACGAAAAAGCTGACGGACCTTACGGCAGATGATTTAACCGTTCAGCTTGATGCGTCTTCCCTGACAACAGCCGGTGAGTTCGAACTCCCGGCAGCCGTAACGCTTCCGGAGGGATATGAACTCGTCGATGACGTCATTATTCCTGTGGTCGTCAAGGAAATTGCCGCAGATACAACAACGAATAAGGAGTCAAATACAGTATCAGGTGCTACTACGAATAACGGCTAAATCAAGAATCAGACTGTTTTTACTGCTTTTTGCGGCAGTATTGTATACCTTCAGCTTTTCTTCTGCGGTCCGGGCGGATGAAGAGGAGTATCCTGAATCTCCTGCCGAGTCAGACAGCTGGGAGAATTGGCCGAGAGGCCCCGAGATCCAGGGACAGACCGGCTGCCTAATGGAAATGGAGACCGGTGCCGTGCTCTATGCAAAAGGAGGGCAGGACGCCATGTATCCCGCCAGCATTACCAAGGTAATGACGGCGCTCATTGTACTGGAAAACTGCGATCTTTCTTCCGTTGTTACGATGACGGAGACCGGGCTTGCCTATTCCCAGCCCGAAAGCTCCGGCATTTCAGCCCAGGCCGGGGAACAGTTTACGGTCGATCAGTGTCTGCAGATGTTGATGGTGCGGTCGGCAAATGATGTTGCTTCCCAGCTTGCGGAATATACGGCAGGCTCTGCAGATGTGTTCGTCGAGCGAATGAATTCGAGGGCAGCAGAGCTTGGCTGTGTCAATACACATTTCACGAATGCGACCGGTTCCGAAGATCCGGGCCAGTACACCTGTGCATACGATATGACGCTGATCCTGCGTGATGCCCTGCGGTACGACCGGTTCCGCGAGATCATTGCCGCGAATCAGATCACGATCCCTCCAACGGAGTACTCGGATACACGGGTCTATGATAATCACGTCTTTTTGAGGCAGGAAGGCGAATACTATTACGACGGCTGTCTGGGCGGAAAGACCGGGTATTCGGAGTCGTCCGGAAGCACGCTGGTCTGTGCGGCCGAGCGGAACGGCAGAGTCCTTGTCGGAGCAGTCCTCGGAGCGCCGGATACCGCATCGAACGCAGTCGATATGAGGGCCCTGTTCGATTACGGCTTTTCCGAGTTCAATCATGTGGATCTTACACGCGGCTACGAGATGTTCGTCGGGGTTACACCGACAGCAGCGCCTCCGAAGATCACGGATATGCCTGTATCCGTTACACCGGAAGTCACGCCGGCCCTGACAACTGCGGCCCCGACGGCAGAGCCGGCAGCAGTTTCATCTGCCGGTCCGGCGGATACTTCGTCTGAAGAGACTCAGACAATATCGGAAGTGACTGCTGTGCCGACGCCGGAAGTGACACAGCCGGTGAAGATCACTACTTCGGATGCGGATCTGAATACCGACCGGAGCGCAGAGCGCACAGATACGACCAAGAAGAAATTAGCCATTATTGCAGTCATCGTTCTCGCATCCGCAGTGGCGATCCTGCTGCTTTTGCAGCGGCGTGCCCGGATGATCCGTGAACGAAACAGGACGGAATACAGAAAACGAAGGAACGGGGGCGGAGAGCAATGAGATTATTAGTGACCGGAGTCCGGGGACAGCTGGGCCATGACCTCAGGAATGAACTGGAAAAAAGAGGACATGAATGTGTCGGCGTGGATATCGAGGAAATGGATATCACGGATGCTGCAGCCTGTCAGAAAGTGATTTCCGAATCCGGAGTTGACGGCGTCATCCACTGTGCCGCCTATACGGCGGTAGACGCGGCGGAAGATAATGCGGAACTCTGTATGAAGATCAACCGCGACGGTACAGAGAATATCGCACAGGTCTGTGAGAAGCTGGATATCCCCATGATGTACATCAGTACGGATTATGTTTTCGACGGTACCGGGACCAGGCCCTGGGAGCCGGATGATGAAAGGGACCCGCTGAACGTTTACGGTGACAGCAAGTATCAGGGCGAACTGGCTGTTGAGAATCATCTGAAAAAGTTTTATATCGTCCGGATCTCCTGGGTGTTCGGAATTAACGGAAAGAATTTCATCCGGACCATGCTCCGCCTCGGAAAAGAGAGAGGAGCGGTCTCGGTAGTCAACGACCAGATCGGATCAGTCACCTATACGTATGATCTGGCCAGACTCCTTGTCGACATGATGGAGACGGACCGATACGGTATCTATCATGCGACCAACGAAGGCATAATCAGCTGGTATGATTTTGCGTGCGAGATCTTCCGCCAGGCCGGAATGGACGTCGCGGTCACACCGTGTACTTCCGACGAATTCCCGTCGAGGGCAAAGCGGCCTACCAACAGCCGGATGAACAAAAGTAAGCTGGTCGAGAACGGCTTTGAGCTGCTGCCGGACTGGAAAGACGCACTGGCCCGGTATCTGGATGAATTGAAAAAGCAGGGCATGATGTAGGAGTCAAAGGATATTCTGATGAAGAAACAGGAAATAAGTGAGATATTAAACGCAGTTTCCCACGGAAAGATCGCGTATGCCGAATTTGAAGCGGACGGAAAAAGATTCATACGGAAGTTTGCACCGAAAGAAAGACTGATCGTTCTTGGCGGAGGTCATGTTTCCCAGCCGATCTGCCATATCGCTGGCCTTCTGGGATTTGCGGTGACGGTCGTTGACGACCGGCCGCTTTTCGCAAACAGCCGGAATTTCCCGGACGTTGAAAAGATCGTCTGCGACGGGTTTCGGAAGGCGATTGCAGAACTGGAAATTACCGAAAATGATTATATCGTTGTGGTTACCCGCGGCCACCGCTGGGATGCGGAGTGCCTGAGGGAGATCCTGCCCGGAACTTTTCCTTCCTATCTGGGCATGATGGGCTCCAGACGAAGAGTGAGAGAACTCTTTGAACTGCTGAAGGGAGAAGGGTATGATGCAGAGCGGATCGCGAAGATCCATTCGCCCATCGGGCTGGAGATCAAAGCCCTGACTCCTGCCGAGATCGCCGTTTCGGTCTGTGCGGAACTGGTGCTTCACCGGCGGACCCATCTTCAGATCGAGGACAGGGAAATACTGGAGCAGAGCGAAGCGGATCCGGCCGTTCTTGAGTTCCTTCTGGACGAATCGGCGCCGAAGGCATTTGTTACCGTACTTTCCACCCGGGGCTCGACTCCCGCAAAATCCGGTGCGGTCATGGCCGTGGACAAAACGGGAGCGATCCGGGGAACTGTCGGCGGCGGGTGCAGTGAAGCGGAACTGATCACCAAAGCCCGGCAGAATATTGGCTCCGGAGAACGGAAGATCGTGAATGTCGAACTCACCAGTGATATTGCGGAAGAGGAAGGCATGGTCTGCGGAGGAATAATGCGTGCATTGATCGAGGATGTGGAATAGCATAAAGTTGTAGCATTCCGGAATGTTTTATGCTATACTTTCTTAAAATAAACGAAGAACAGGATTTTGATTCATTATACAGGATAGATTTGGAGGTCGATTATGGAAAACAAACCCAGCAGGCTGCTTAAATTCTTTGCATTTATCGGTGTGATCGTAACGATTGCGGCTGTCGCCTATGCAATTTATAAATACTTCACTCCGGATTATCTGGAAGATACGGACGAGGACGATGATTTCGACGATGATTTCCAGGATTACTTCGAGGACGAAGATACGGTAGCGGATGCAGTCGAGAAGGCAGAAGATATCGCGGAAGACGTCGTTGAGGATGTAAAAGAAGCAGCGGAAGCGGTTCTTGACTGATCCTTCGACAGGAGAGAAAAAGTGCTTGCCGGAAAGAGCAGGCCGAAGAACAGTATGATTCAGGAGCTTGGGCAGGTTCTGCCGGGGCTCCTTTTTCGTTCAGGCGGAAATTGGATTATAGAAAAGAGGTTTACCGGTGAAAAAGGGCGAAATATATGAGACAGTCATCGATGAAGTGCGCTTTCCGGATCTGGGATACGGTACGGTGGACGGCGAGACCGTTGTGATTAAGAATACCGTACCCGGCCAGAAGGTACGGTTCATGATCACTAAAAAAAGAAACGGGAATTACCGGGGCATGCTTCTTTCTGTCCTCGAAAGATCCGTTCTGGAAACCAGGGAACCTCTGTGCAGCAATCATCCCGATTGCGGGGGCTGCACTTTCCAGACAATGGGTTACGAACACCAGAAAAAGATGAAAGCCGGTTCCGTACTCCGGATCCTTGCACCGGTTTTTGAAAAAGCCGGGATCTCCCGTTCGAGGCTCGAAAATGAACTGTTTGAAGGAATCACGGATGCCGGACGGGAGTACCCGTACCGCAACAAGATGGAATACAGTTTCGGTGACCGGACAAAAGGCGGGGAGCTGACCCTGGGACTTCACAGGAAAAACAGCAATTTCGACATCCTTCCCTGCACGGACTGTGCCCTTGTTCATGAGGATTTCAACAGGATCGTAAACTGTGTGCAGGAATACTGCAGGGATCATCATCTGGATTATTATCACAGACGCACGCACGAGGGCTTCCTGCGGAACCTTCTGGTAAGAAGAGGTGAGAAAACAGGTGAGATCCTGATCGCAGTCGTGACTTCTTCCCAGTCGGATCATTCTTTTGACGACCTTGCGGAACAGCTCCTGGAACTGAACCTTCAGGGAAGGATCACCGGGATCCTTCATATGATCTGCGACAGCCTGTCTGATGCAGTGAAAAGCGAAGAGACAAGGGTTTTGTACGGGCGTGATCATATCTATGATGAACTTCTGGGCCTTCGCTACCGGATCGGTCCGTTTTCGTTCTTCCAGACCAATACGCTTGGTGCGGAAGTGCTGTACGGTATTGTCCGGGAATATATCGGAGATATTAAAGACGCTGTTGTTTTCGATTTGTACAGCGGGACCGGAACGATCGCACAGATCCTTTCGGCTTCGGCTGCCAAGGTGACCGGGATCGAGATCGTGGAAGAGGCGGTCCTGGCCGCACGAGAAAATGCAAAGACAAACGATATCGGGAACTGCGAATTCCTCTGCGGGGATGTTTTCAAAGTCCTTAATGAAATTGAGGAGCATCCGGATTTTATCATTCTGGATCCTCCGCGCGACGGGATCCATCCGAAAGCGATCGGGAATATCATTGATTACGGAGCAGAAAGAATCGTTTATGTTTCCTGCAAACCCACCAGTCTTGCGAGGGATCTGGAGATCTTTTTGGAGAACGGCTATGAAGTCCGGAAGATCAAATGCGTGGATATGTTCCCGGAGACAGTGCATGTGGAGACCGTCTGTTTACTAACACATAAGGGGTAAAAAGGCCTGAAATAGGGCGTGCTTTGTTGTTTGGCTCATGACAGCCGGGTGACGGTCAGCGCCTTGTTTCTCTCTGAGGAAACTTATCAAAACCAAGGGTTGTGG
>JAFWOE010000051.1 GCA_017509985.1 Lachnospiraceae bacterium | reverse complement strand
TTAATCGTTTCACTTCGTTTTTCAGCGCTTCCAGTCCGCCGACGGTCAGAATGTACTCCTTCTTTCTGCTTTCGGAATCGGCGGGAAGCAGCTGGATCCAGCCCTTCTCAGTCAGTGACGACAGCGCTCCGTACAGTGTGCCTGCCGCCAGGCGGACCCGGCCGTTGGAGAGCGCCTCCGTCCGCTGCATGATCCCGTAGCCGTGCTGCGGCGTATACAGGGAGAGAAGGATATAGTAGACAGCTTCTGTCAATGCTATGCTATCATGCATGTCTTGCCTCCTTATCGGTTACCGATATATCGGTATCCGTTATATCTGAATTCATTATATCGGTAACCGATATAAAAATGCAAGAGATTTCTCCAATTTTCGCTGTTTTGTTAGTGCTTTCTTTTGTAAGTATAAAAAATATAGAAAAATTTATCTAATGTGTCAGGCATTATTGCGAATCATTTCGTTATCCTAGAATATGAATAAGAGCAGCAATAAATGAGCAAAAACCAAGAGACCAAGAACAAGATCAAGGAGTCTTTTCTCAAATTGTTAAAAGAGGAAGATTTCGACGCGATCAATACAAAAGACATCATGGATCTGTCCGGAGGCGCAAGATCCAACTTTTACAACTATTTCAGCGATAAATTTCAGCTGTGTACAGCAATCATGCAGGACGAACTGAAAAAGATCGAGCGGCTTATCAACGCCTATTTCCGCGAAAACAGTGATTTTGGTCCGGAAAGGGCCCATGACCTCTTTCTGATCTGTTTCAGGCACATCTACGAGAATAAGGATCTGTACAGCGCATTGTTCACGATCGACCGTTTCAGTGATTTTCCGGAGATGCTTCGGAAAAGTCTGGTTCAGTTGCTCGATTATCGCTTCATGATGCATTTCGGAGACAGATCTTCGCTGCTGTTGAAAGATGATTACCGGTCCTATATGATGTCGACCATCACCGTTTCAACGATCGAATACTGGGTAAAAACGGATTTCAGTCTGAATCCGGGAATGATCTGCAGCCAATGCATGATCGCTTTGCTCCCGGGTTATACGGTTTCATCACCGGCAAACACTTAACAACAGAACAAATTCAAGAACAAATTTCAAGCCCGTCAGTCTTTGAAAGACGCGCGGGGAAGAAATGAATATAAGGCTTTGGAGGATCGCCGTCAGCCGGACACGCGGTCCTCTTTTTTGCGGAACGGACCGGTCAGAAGCAGGATCAGTACCGGGAACAGCATCGCCAGGATGAAACCGATATGCAGATCACCGTTGAAGTGTCCGGCCACAAACCCGACGGCAGTCGGACCGAGGGAACAGCCAACGTCGCCACCCAGAGCCAGCAGGGCATACATCGCCGTACCGGCTGCCGGAAGCTTCATCGCCGCCAGCGAGAAAGTCCCTGGCCAGAAGATCCCGACCGCGAAACCGCAGCAGGCGCAGCCAATCAGCCCGAAGACCGGCGCCCGCAGGAAAGCCGCGACCGCAAAGGAGAAAAGACAGAGAAGAGCCGAAGCGCGCATCGCCAGAACGAGCGGAATGCGTTCGCTGTATTTTCCGTAGAGCGCCCTGGCAATGCCCATCAGAAGGGCGAAACAGCTCGGGCCGGCAAGGTCGCCGACTGTTTTGGGAAGGTTCAGCCCCGATTCCGCAAAGGCGGATGCCCACTGGCTCATCGAATGTTCGGAAGCGCCGGCGCAGATCATCAGCACCATCAGGATCCAGAAGATCTTCTG
>JAFWOE010000050.1 GCA_017509985.1 Lachnospiraceae bacterium | reverse complement strand
CGGCGGCATGATCACGGATACCGAAATGCATATCCTGGATGAAGATAATAAACCGATCCCGGGTCTTTATGCCATCGGCAATACGGCCGGCGGCCTGTACGGTGTGGATTATCCCCTGCTCTGGAACGGCAACAGCCACTCCCGCGCCATCACCTGGGCGCGCCGTGCCGTTCAGACGATCAAAGACACCGAATAAGCCGGAAAAGCACATTTAAGGAATACAAAAGCCAGGCCTCGAAAAAGCCCGGCTTTTGTATTCTTTTCTTCTCACTGTACACCTTGGCCCAACCCTTCAGCCAATATTTACAGGCCGCTTTTCAATATGTCCGTCTTTATCAGCCACGTATAAAGCATACTCCTTTCCGACAAGAGCACTGTTGGCATATTTCGGTTCGATGCTAAGATAGTATACGTGGTCTCCATATTTTCCGACCTGACCTTCCCCGCTGATCGGATGAACTTCTCCCGTGCTTTCGATAAGCTGAAAGCTTTTATCATAGGTTTCGACCTTGCCCCTGTTTACTCCTGCACCGACGTAACAGCCACTCAGTTCAAACATATACTGAGAATCGAAGAACTCCGTCTGCCCATCTTTGACAGGATTGTACAGGATCCGGTCCGGCTCGCCGGTTTTCTTCTCATCAGAGCCAAAAAGGCGTCCTTCGTATTCAAAGATCCCGACTGAACCGTCCTCCATCCGGATCGCGCGGGCATCCGAGCCGATCATACAGGCATCCCCATCTTTCACACGAAATGATGTATGCTCAATATCGTGGTGATCTATCTCGCCTTCACGGATCGCTGTACTTTCTGTTATATCGCTCCAGGGGTAAAGCATGACCTGTCCGCCATAGACATGTGCGGAAAAAAGGCCCTTTTCCGAACCCCATATCACGTTGTCGGCTCCAAGGTCATTGTTTCCGAGGCTGTAAAAGAATACACCTCCGCCAGTCGGATCCAGCTTCACCAAACGTGAAAATCCACCGGTCCCTCCATCGTTATACGAAAGATAGATCTGCCCTTCATAGAGAGTAAATCCTCCGATCAATATGGAGTTTGCCCCTGGGCCAAGCTCCAGCAAAAGCTCTGGTGCTCCGCCGTCCGCCGGGACCCGGAATACCCGGTTTTTTGCTGTGAAGTATAAAAATCCGTCCTCTCCGAATGTATAGTTCAATGCACCGGATGAGCCCTCCAGATCCGTTATGCGTTCCGCGGCCCCGCCATTCAAAGGAATCCGAAAGATCGAAAGCTGTCCGGATCCGGCCGGCTGATCGCAGAAGTAAGCATAATCGCCGAAGAACCCGATCGCGTTATGGCGGTACAGGTTTCCCGGATCATTGCCGTTGCCGGCGAAATCATAGAAGAGACCTGAAAGGGCGCCTGCTTCAGCGTCCTGGCTGTTCTGGCTCATTCCGGATGCATCTGCTTCCGGTGCTGTATCAGCAGCTGCCCCGTTTTCTCCCGAAGTGCCGTCGTCGTAATAATAGTACCTCTCTTTGGATACTGTTCCGTCCGGCTCCTGAACGACAAAACTCAGGGTGTTGCCGTAGTCGTCGAATGTGTAGATATCATAACCGGCCAGAGAACCGTTATTGGAATAGTACCAGGGGCTCCTTCTTGTATGGAAATTATCCGACCATTCATAAGTCGTATCCGTCTCATGATCTCCTTCTACATCCCTGGCATGGCTGCTCAGAATATGTCCGGCTGCATCATACACACGCTGCTCCGACTGCGTTAGTGTTCCATCGGCTTTATAGCGTGCCCAGCCGGTCTCGTTGCCATAGGCGTCGTAGGTATATTCCCAGTAAAATTCAAGTTCCTTGTTTCGGTAACCGAGCCATCGGATCTGGTTGTCCGCATTATCATACTCATATTCGTTCCAGTCGGTGATCTCTCCTCCGCCCTCGGGCACACTGTACTTTTTAATCCGGTTGCCCCGGTCATCATTATCATAACTGATAATGTAGTCTGTTTTTCCATTTGCCAGGATCTCGCTCTCGCGGATCATTCCGCCGGCATCGTCATACTCGTATCTGATAATACTGGACAGATCCCCTTCTTTATGAAAATACCCTTTGTAGACCAGCAGGCCTTCTTTATCATAGGCATACTGGTCAAACGATTTCAGCATTCCATCTTCGTAGTCTTCGGTACGGACCAGCCTCGGCTCATCGTCCGTATTGGGCGGATTACTCCAGAGAACTGACTGAATCACTTCCTGATCGGACCCGACAACAGTCTGCCCGTCTGCCGGTGCGTATTCACTTACATATCCTGCCGGTATGTAATCCCTGTCCGTGAAGACAAAATCCAGATACCATGTCAAGCGGCAGCCGTCCACAACACGGAATTCAAAGTAATCCCGTGCTTTATCTGCTCTGTTGTTTTCGTTGGCTATGCTGAATATTCGGTCTTTTGAAGCATAGGCAGAAGCATCTACGTCCTGCAGCGTAAGAGTCTGCCCGTCCGAAGTCACCACCCAGCTGAAATGTCTGTCCGAACCGTACAGATCCGGTTCATTCTCATCAATTTCAATGACGATATCCGTCCAGTCCCCCTGCGGCGCGGAAGAAACGTTCATTTCCAAATCCATCGTATACTTCTCACTGAGTGAAAAACCCGTTTTCAGCGTATCTTTAATCCGGACTTCTCCGTCTTCGATCGTAAAGAGATCCAGCATAAGATTGTATAGTCTGTTGGAGTAATCCGAATCCGGATCTTTTTCAAACCGGAAGACCACCATCTCGCTGCCCGTCAGGCTGTCCATGTCTCCGATCCAGGCGGTTACGATGCCTTCCGGTTTAAGCCAGCTCTCCTGACTGGTTTGTGGTGTGCCATCCTGTGCCCCCTTCTGGAGACCGTACTTCGGGATCATAATGTCACGGACAAACATGTAATATCGGGTGTATTCCACGGCAAGGCCGACATTGAGCAACGGATGCTCACAATCGAAAGGATCCGTTACTTTCTTATCAGTGCACTCTGTAAGGATCTTTTTGATCTCACTTGCTGGAAGTTCCGGTGCCACAGACCATAAAAGAGTCGCCGCTCCCGACACCATCGGAGCCGCTACAGAAGTTCCTGTTTCTGTAATATATTGTTTGTCCGTATCTGCCTGAACGGCATTGATTCCGAAAACGTCCACTGCCGGAGCGCATATATCAATATTAGTCCCTGCGTTTCCGTTCTTATAAGGAGCATATTCCGTCTCCGAACGCTGCTCGGAAGCCGCTCCTCCGACGATCATATAATGATCCCGGACATCATCCCACTTCAGTTTCTCCAGCCGTTCCTGTTGTTCAGAAGTAAGCTCCGCCCCATTTTTCAGCTGCAGGACTTGATCATTGAACATATCTTCCGTAATGCTGCAGAAATACAGATTCAGATCGGAAGAGACCGGAACGCCACCAATCATGCTCCCGTTCCCGGCTGATTGGATATAAAGGAATTTATCATACCCGTTAATCAGTTCCATAAGCATATAGTTTAAAAGCCACTTTGCACTGGCCTTTCCTATAAGAATCTGACCCGAATAATAATCTTCATAATTGTCATATACACTGATGCCATCTTTGACTTGCTGGTTTTCTGTGTACTCATCACTGCTGACCGTCCTATATTCTTCCGGCGTCAATATTGTGTTGCTGCCGAAGGAATGATTAACAACACGGACGCCCTGATGGTGCATATAAGAGAAGTTGCTTGATACCATAGACGGATAACTTGTATAAGTCATCAAAGTTGTGCTTCCCTGTAAATAGGTATAATAGTTTTTGTTATAGTTATCCATAAAATAGATATCCGAACGATCCGCCAGTCCCCGGATCCCAAGGTTGTTGCTTCCCGAAGCTGCGGCGATTCCTGTCACGAATGTACCATGGGATATCTGTTTTTTTTCATCTTCCTTTGTATCAAAAATCTCATTTAAATTAATTACAAAAGCTCTGCCGCTGAACTCCGGATGATCTGCATCCAGACCATTATCTATAATTCCGACAGGGATCGGCTCCAGTAACCTCGGTGTTGCTTCCCATGCAGAATAGGCATGAATTACCTCTGCCCACCAATCATTGCCACCCGGATGGTTTTCATCTCCTTTATCACTGATCATGTTACCGTCATCTGACCAGGGGGTCGGATCCTCTTCCAGAGTATTCACCGTTTCCAGACCGATTTCCAGCTCAACCTCCGGATCTGCAAACGTAACTTCAGGCAAGGTTGCAAGCTTCTCGCAAAGTTCCAGCAGTTCTTCATAATCTGCGGCATCCGTCCTGATCTCAACCAGCGGAACCAACCCGTTTTGTACACCCATTATCCTGCCTCCGACTTCCCCGGCAAGCTTATTCTGAAGGGCTTCATCCGGACTGGCTGTGGTATAAGCAAGGATCATCCCCCTAATGTAACGGATACCCGATGACTGATCCAGAACGATGTCATCCGCACCCGGAACAAATACAACCGACCCGTCCTCCAACGTGACCGACGCCCCATCTCCTTCTGCAGGCTCTTTATCCCTGCCAAAAGAAAACTGTGAAAAAAAGCCGCCGTCACTGCTGTCATCTTCTCGGGTGTCTGAGTCAACGTCAGCTTCTTCTTTTCTGTTTTCTTCATCTGCCTCGCTCCCGCTCGAACCGCAGGCGCTGACACAGGTACTCATTATAAGAGCTGCGATGAGCAGCCATATCCATCGTCGGTTTCTTTTCATGTTTCTCTCCTTAAAAAGTCAGGATGGTTATAAAGATGTATTGGAATTAAGCTCCAAAGCCAAAGCTGCATTCCCTTTCTTTTCCCGGTTAATCGGAAGAATTATAAACGGTTGAAAAACGGACGTCAAGGACACCGGGCATCCCGATCTGAATCCAGAACAAAGCTGCCGCACATCCGTGCGGCAGTTTTTCGATCTTATACTGTTGTCTGAAATGAACTGTTTTCCGAAATGACAGACCGGTCACCCGAACAGGATCTGCCAGGGAGCACGCTGTGCGTCCAGGTCTTCCTGTGTGACACCGAACTTTTCGATGCTGTACTCGTCGATCTCCTTGCAGAGGCTCGCATAAACGCCCTTGAAGACCGAACCGGGCCCGCCCTGCGCGATACAGGGGATGAAATATTTGTTTCCGCACTCATCCAGCGTCTTCCGGACCACTTCACGGTTGTTCTCTTCCGTCCATCCGTCAAAATCGACCAGCATGTTCTCGATCCCGCCCATGAAGCTGATCTGGCCGCCGTACTTTTTGATCAGTTCGGGAAGGTTATTGGTGCTGAAGCATCCCTGCCATACATCGATGCCCATTTCGATCATGGCGGGCACCAGGGTGGCGGCATAGCTGTCCGAATGATGGAAGATCAGTTTTACGCCATGCTCATGATAATATCCGTAGATCTCCTTATAGGGCTCCACATAGAATTCCTCCCACATCTCCGGGCTCATGAAGGTGCTCTTCTGGGATCCCATGTCGTCATGATGGAAGATCGCTTCCGGATGGAGGTTCGAACAGATGCCCTCCGCCAGCTCCAGTTCCCAGTCCTTCAGATAATTGATCAGGTCATGCATCTCATCCGGATACTCGTACAGGTTCATGAGCGTATTCTGGATCTCACCGAGATGGTGGCACTGCTCGAAAAGTCCGGGAGCCACAAAGATCGCCGCCATGGTTTTTTCGTGATCCACCGCGTCATACATCTGCTTGCAGACTCCCCACTCCTCATCGGTAAACTTTAAGGAAGGCGCATGCACGTAATCTTTCCAGTCCTCTATATCTTTAATGACGATCTTATCGGGCGTATGGACCGGGAAGGGGCCGGGAGTGCCGATCGGCCAGCTGTTGGTAATGCCCCAGGCATTTAAAAGGTTCTCCTGCCCGTATTTAGGTGTAGGCGACCGGAACAGGAACGGCTGGAACAGGATCTGTACCGCCTCAAACTGATTGCAGAACCGGTCCGGGTTTCCGCCTTTGATCACTTCCAACATGTTTTGTTTCGCCGTCAGCATAATAATACCTCCTGTGCTGATTTCCATTTTGTTTTATTATTATATCATACTTAAGAGCCCGGAGAAATCTTCCGAAGGGTTCTTGTTCAGCTTTCAAATTCTCCGGCGGAGCTGTTGTATCTGCAGAAATGGGTTTGATAAGTATGGCCCTGCCCCATGACAAATACACTCTTTGTATAGGCAAAGGGGCCCGTGACGACCGGTTCCTCTTCGGTTGTATCCGAAGGATCCGCGCGCCGGAACATCTCGCATGCTCCGGAAAGCTCCGGTTCATAGGGTTTTCCGTTTCGCACTCCGTAGATATAAGATACGCTGGATGAGCCGTAGGCGTGTCTTTCAAAGGTATAGAACAGCGCAGTTTCCGTGTTGATCATTCTCAGACGCTGGCCCTCTTCAGGAGCAGTCATTTCTGTAACCTGTCCGTCTGACGAAACAAACCATACGCGGGCATTGCTGTAGTACAGTGCTCCATCCCCGTTGTCTTCCGGCTCTCCGGTCACAGCAAAAGCTTCTCTCGTTCCGTCTTTGTCATAATCTGCACAGATGAGTTCGCAGGCCGCCAGACCGGTTTCGTCTTCAAGCGCTGCCTTCAGCCGCGCTTTGTCTTCCAGATATCTTTCAAGTTCCTCAAAGCCGCTGCTGTCCGGATAGGCATACATGTTATAGCTGTATCCGACGGTAGTCATCTGTTCCGTAGGATAAGCCGCACGGATCTGTTCGCTCAAGGAATCGTATTCATCTGCAGAAACATCGATATCATCCACCTGTTTTACCGGGGTCGGATCCGGTCCTGTCGGTGTGTCTGCGCTGTGAAGGGAGTGGATAACGGAGCCGTCGGTATGATAATAGGTATTGATGTAATGTCCCTGGCCGATCCAGTAGGTAAAGATCAGGTCTTCATAAGGATAATAGCTCATGTTGCCGTCCGATCCGTATATCCCGATTTCCTGCACCGTTCCTTCTTTATAGGTATAAACCTTCACAGCGGCCGCATGGTAGTTTCCTTCCGAAAGCAGAAGTTCGGGTATTTCATCATTGTCGACAAATCCGAAGCAGTACCAGGGTGCTTCCACGGTACCACGGTAACTGCTTTCCAGTACTTCACGGTATGCTTCTATGATATCACTATCCTGTACAGCACTTAATGCTCCGCCCCCGCCTGTATGATCCGGACCTGCCGCTTCTTTTTCCAGCCACAGCACCGGCCTTACTCCGATCTCCGGAAGATTGCTCATCACTTTGGGATCTGCTTTCGGATAATAGTAGACCCAGTTACCTCCAAGCTGAACGGTTCCCTTTTCATCGACAAAAGCGGCAGCGCCGCTGTCTGCCCCGGGGGTGCGAAGCCAGTACATGCAGTTGAAATCGGGTAAATTCCCGTACACCCCATTGAAGACTACGGAAGAATAATCACCGGTATCAGGGCTGACCAGGGCCAGGCCGTTATGATAAGCCCAGGAGGTCCCTTTTGCCCGGCGCTGCATATCGGACGAATAATACTGATCTGCTTCGTCCGCGCTTAAAACAAATACATGATCTGATGTTGTATTTCCGCCATCCGTCCCGAATCTCGGATTATCTTCGTTTGTCAGGTCCGTCAGCCGGATGATCTCCTTTTCCGCATCGGTAAATGCTTCATTATAGAATTCATTGTTAAGCCACTCCCTTAAGTAACTGGTCTCCCACGTGCATGTCCCGTTGTAATCCAGATACTGAAGATTGATAAGGGCATACTTGCTTGTCAGCAGCGCTTTTCCGTCATGAGCATCCAGCACGACCCATTCAACCGGCATCTTGTCGTTCGGATATTCATAGTCGCGGTAATAATGGCCGAAAGTCACTTCCTGACCTGCCATAAGGTCTTCCGGATCCGGAATCGCAAGCGGCTGCTCGGATTCCTTCTTATGCTCTTCCTTATTATCCTCCGGTTCAAGATACTGATCCGAAGGCTGCAGGCCATCCGCATAATAAGCATAAAGCACCCCGCCCGCTATATAATTCAACGGTTCCGCTACCATACTGTCTGTCGTATTCTTTATGGCATCCGGGATGCTTTCGCCGTTTCGCAGCCTTTCGAAAAGCTGCGTCCTGCAGTTCAGCTCATACGTGCCGGCAACTGTTTTTGTATATCCAATCACACAGCGGGCGCCACGCCTGAGCAGGCTCTCGGCGAAATCAGAGTGGGCGCACGAGTCACAGGCACCCAGATAAACGATCGAATTGTCGATTTTTGGAAAGTATTTGTCCACAAATTTCGGAGTGATCGCATATTTCTGGCTTTCCCAGAAATAGTCATGGGCTTTCGCAAGGGTAATCCGGCCTAATTTCATGTCGGTATCCAGACTGTGGTTGTTTTTATCATATTCCTGATTCGTCATCAGGATGGTTCCATTCATTGTGAAATATCCGCCGTGTCCATGCCAGAGAAGCAGTTTGAAGCCATCCAGTTCTTTCAGATACTGTACGCTTACTTTTTCTACTTCGCGGTAATCATTGTCTGCGTTAAAGGAATACTCATCACTGGCTTCCCCGACTTTTCGGGCTATTGTTTTTAAGTCCTTTTCGAGGAAATTCCTGTCCAGGTCAAACATGCCATAATCGGACCCGGAGAACGTTTCGAGCGCCAGTACCCTCGTTTCGTCACTTCCGGAATTCAAAAGCCCCCTGATCGGTGCGGCAATGTAGTAACTGATCCCGCTTTCGAACAGGATGGAGACCGAAGTGTCGTCCCTTTCATAGGCCGCAACCACGCCGTTTTTCCTGAGATCCGAAACATAGTCTTCGATCACATCCAGGAATTCTTCAAGCTCTTCCGGTTCGATATAGCCTTCTTCATCAACATAATCGTCCGTAAGCGCAGTGATGCCCTCGTCCGCTTTCTCAAAAGTATTGATCTCTTCCTCCGTAAAGGGTTCGATCTCCTCTTCCGGGATGCTTTCGAACTTTTCCAGGATCTCTAAGGCACGGGCCTGGCCGTGATCGTCTTTCGCCTTTTCGTCTTCGCGTATGTCTTCCACGCTTTCGGACGTTTCGCTCCCGTCAGATCTTTCTTCTGACTCCTTTTCGGTTTGTGATTTGTTTTTTTCAGAACCGTTTCCGGGAAAACCGGGATGGATAAAATGCACCGCAATAAGAAGCGCCGCGACGCAGGCCGCGATGATGATCACGGCCGCAAACAGCTTTTTTTTGGATTTTACAGGCGCTTCGTCTATATCATAATCATTATCCATCTGCTCTTCGTCTGCCTGAAACGATTCAGATTCTTCCATATCCAAACCGAAATCTGTTTTTGCCCCGCACCACCGGCAGTATTTCGAAGAGTCGCTGATTTCCTTGCCGCATTCCCGACAATACATATGATTTCTCCTTTGTGATTATTTCCGGCATTTTATCTTTAATTATATCAAAAATATAATCTTCTCACTAAGGATGCGTCAATGATAATTCGGCGGTTTTGCTTTTTCGGAATCGGATCTTTTTTTGCCGCCCTTTTGGGATCCGCTGTTTAAAAAAAGGAGCTGCCGCCGGGATAGACAAGTGAGGGGGTATCGTATATACTCAAACCAATGAATTGAATATACTTGGATTTTTTATAAAGATAGGAGGAAATATGTATGTTTGATCTTTCGTACACTGGCCTGAAACCGGGGACTCTGGCGGACGAAGTAGCCGTTATTACCGGATCCACCAGCAACGTCGGCAAAGGTTATGCGCAGGCGCTGGCCTGGTCCGGAGCCAAAGTTGTGATCGTGGGACAGAACGAAGCCCGCGGACTGGCTGTTGCAGACACCATCAATGCCGACTGCGGAGACGGCACTGCCATTTTTGTAAAGTGCGACGTGAGCCGCGCCGAGGATATTGCCGCGCTGAGGGAAGCTGCCATATCCGCCTTTGGAAAGGTCGATATCCTTTTGAACAACGCCATGGACATGTCCTTAAGCGGACCGATCCTCGGCTCTAGCATCGAGGACCTGGACAGGGCTTACGCGATCTCCGCCCGTGCCGTGATGCTGGCGGTCAACGCCTTTGTGCCAGATATGCTAAAGCGTCATCACGGTGCAGTCTGCTACTCCACGACCCAGTTCCATTTCCTTCCCGGAATGCTTGGCGGAAGCATCTACACCGCGTCAAAAGCCGCTGCCACCAGCGCAACGATGAGCCTTGCCAACGAGATTAAAGGGAGCGGGGTCAACGTCTTCTGTCTCTGCCCTGCAGGCGTCGGAGCCGTGAACCCGGCCTCCGTTAAAGAGGTTACCGAGGAGATGAAGAACATGAGGATGCCGGGCTTCCCGGGCATGATCCCCTCGGACGCTGCCGGAGCCGGAATGGTCTGGCTTTTGCAGCATGCGGACCAGATGCACGGCACAGGCACCATGATCGGCGACGTTTTAGAGGCCATGCACTATCCGTTCCCCTGCCCCGAGACGCTATCCAACCGTCCGAAGATCTATTCGGACGACTTCCCGCTTACCATGACCTTCTGCTATATGGGGCACGGCTGCCCGAGTGACCCGGAATAACACATTGGGGATTGATCTCTTCGGATCGTTTCAAACAGCAGGGATATAAAAAAGATACTGCTTAAGCCTTTGGCAAAAGCGGTATCTTTTTTGTTTTCCTACCGGTTATTTATGCCTTTATCAGACGCTCATCTCCGTACGGCGGATCAGGTCGTCCTGGGCCTCTTTGTAGACTTCAACGAAGTATGCGGAGAAGCCGGCGACACGAACGACAAGGTCTTCATAGTCTTTCGGTTTTTCCTGAGCCTCACGGAGCATATTGGCAGATACAACGTTGATCTGCAGCTCCATTCCGCCTCCCTTGAAGTAGGTCTCCATGACAGCACGCAGTTTCTTGTCGCCCTCGGCGCCCTGAAGTGCGGTGGGATGGAACTTCATGTTGCATAAGGTACCGTTTGCATAGTTGGCCTGATCGAACTTTAAGATGGAGTTGATCGTCGCGAACGGGCCGCTCTTGTCCATGCTCTGAACCGGGGAAATACCGTCGGAAAGCGGTGCGCCTGCGTGACGTCCGTCCGGAGTCGCCGCGGTGAACATACCCATTACGACGTTTAGGGTTACGGGCCAGCAGCCTGCAGACCAGTGGCAGCCTCTCGGGGAAATGCCGCGAGTGATGCCTTCGGAATAGGTATCCGCAACGAACTTTAAGTACTTATCCGCCTCGGGGTCGTTGTTGCCGAAGTGGCTGCAGCGACCGACGATATACTGACGCAGATCCTCATATCCTTCCCAGTCGTTGATCAGGGCATCATAGAGCTCCCTCGTAGAAGCGATCTTGTCGCGGAAGCAGACCTGGTCGATGATGTTCAGGCTGTCGGCAACCGTGCCGTGGCCGATGCTGGAGTTGCCGGCGCCGTTGTACTTCGCGCCGCCCCAGAGTACGTCCTTGCCGCTTTCCAGGCAGCCGTCCATGGTAGCCGAAAGCAGCGGCAGCGGATTGCGCATCGCATAGAGGTATTCGTAGCAGTTGATCATGCTGACCTGCCATTTTGTGAAGAAATCCATCTCCGTCTTATAGGCATCCAGAACCTGCTGCATGCTGGTCATTTCATAGAGATAACCGCACTGAGGACCGGTGGGCTTGAGTTCCAGCTTGACTTCCTGGTTGCCGCCGCGGCCGAAAGCCATCGGATTGGTGCCGTTGTTGATCGCGCACCACAGGGCCGCAGGAAGGATGGTATAGGCGTTGTTGCCGTCGCCGCCGGAGTTGGCGAAGTCGCAGCCGCATACGCAGGGCTCCACACAGCCGATGAGGCAGTAGTTCCTTGCATCCTCCAGCGTAATGCCGCGGCGCATCAGGCTTTCCATGGCGATATCATCCCACTCGAAGCAGGGAACGCCGCCGACCTGTTTGGTCGTCTCGATGCCGGCCTCCCAGAGTTCTTCGGGGGTGCCTTCATGCAGACGTAAAGCCAGCGGCGGGTTATGCAGTTTCAGACGGGCGGAGGACTGCATGATCATATAGGTCGCAACGTTGGTGGCATCGTTGCCGTCGCGGTCTACGCCGCCCAGCGTGATCAGCTGGCCGGAAGTGTAGCCCGGGCCGCTCTTGGTAGCGCCCGTGGACCAGACCTTGTTGATCTCGGCGACCTTGAGGATGAACATATCGGTCAGTTCCTGAGCCTGTTCTTTCGTCAGGCGTCCTTCTGCGATATCGCGTTCGGCATACTTGCCGACGTACTGATCCAGACGGCCGTAGCTGATGCCGTGAGGCTGGCTGTCTAAAAGAAGTCCCAGCTGATAAAGGAAGCAGGCCTGCAGGGCTTCGTGATACGTACGGCAGGGCTTTTCCATGATCCAGTTTAAGCTGTCTGCCATCTGGAGAAGTTCTGCCTTACGAACCGGATCGGTGCAGACTGCAGCCTGACGCTCGCACTCTGCAGCGTAACGTTTGGTATAGATGATGATGCCTTCGGTTACCGTCTCCACCGCACGGTAGAACTGGAACTTCTGGCCTTCGTCTCCCTGAAGTCCCTTTTCCAGCATATCGGCTTTCTTGGCGCGGACCTCTTCCAGAATGGAACCCAAGCCCTTGTCGACGACTTTCCAGAAGTTGCCGCAGTAATGGCCGATGGGGGAACCGCTGTTGTTTTTCGGTCCGAAGTTCAGTACGCCGTTTCCAAGGATATCCCTGTAATACTCATCGGGGAACACCTCGTCGATCGCGGCGCAGGTCGAATTCTTGAGCCAGAATTCACCGGTCTTAAGGATATATTCTTTATCTTCGGGATCGAGGTCATAGGGATCGACATCACGGGTGGGGAAAATATCGATCTCATCGAGGAACCAGAAGAAAGAATGCTCGGGATAGACTGCGCTGCTGCGGAACTCCTCCCCGGGATGGCCGACGATCAGCTCGTGGTCACGTACGGGTGTAGGCATATTCTCAAAAAGATTTCTCAGGTTCTTTGCCCTTTTCAAGATTCCGGGGAGCTGGGGATTGTCCATATAGAACTCTGTCACCAGGCGATAACGGGAAATATCGATTTTCGGTTTTTTGTCACGATACATTCTGCGGATCTTCTGAACTCGTTCAGAAATAGGTGCGTTCTGATACATTATTCTCCTCCTTATTCATTACCTGCTGCGATATTTCTTTGCAGCTGTTATTTACCTGTATGAAACTTCTTTATCCCGGCAGCCTTGATTTTCTGCCGGTTTCATATCCATATCCAGATAATTATATATTGTCTGAAAGGATCTGACAATAAACAAGTTCTTACTCACTTAAAACGTCCGCGATCTGCATGGCATAAGCCAGTGCACGGCCGTAGCTGTTTCCGTTGAGTAAAAGGGGATAATCCACGGCGTACATGCCTCCGGCAACATTTCCTACGGCATACAGTCCGGGAATCGGCCGGCTGTCCGCATCGATGACATTGAGTGTAACATCGACCTGCGCCCCTCCGAAAACATCCAGAAGAACGGGGCCCCACTTCAGGGCATAGAACGGGGGCTTCTCAATGCTTGTCAGCAGGCGCGAACGTTTGCCGAAGTCCACGTCGTCTCCCGCGGCCACGATCTCATTGTACCGTTCCACGGTCTTTCGCAGATTATCCGCCGGAACGCCCATCTTTTCCGCCAGTTCGTCAAGGGTGTCCGCACAGAAAGCATTACCCTTTTTTATATAGCGCTGCATGGATTTCGCCATGTCGTCCCTCCGGAAAGAACCGCCGACCTCGCTTAAGGGCATCATGCCCTGTCCGCCGAGTTCGTCGAAGCGCTCTTCCATCTCATCGAGGTATTTGTCATCCAGAACGCTGAAGGCATAGTCGCCTCCCGGCTGCATCATGCAGCGTACGCTCTTGGCCTGCATCCATGTATCCTCGTTCATGAAGCGTTTGCCCAGACGGTTGACATGCAGGAAAAAGCCCTGAAAACCGCAGCCGCCCAAAGCGTGAAGCGTCGGCGCCCACTCCGGATTGTCCAATGCCGCGCCAGCCCAGTAGGCCATCTTCTGTCCGTCGCCGGTGTTGCCGGGCCTCGGGAACTTCTCGGGCGCTCTGGCACCGATCGGGCAGAAAGCCTCTAACATTTCCCTGTCTTCGCCGGCGTCACCCGTAGCGAGGATCACGCCCTTTGTGCCCTGGAAGCGCCGGAATTTATCGTCCGCGCATCTGGCGATGCAGCCGGTGACCCGACCTTTGTCGTTCTTTTCCAGATAAAGGGCCGTCGTCGAGCGTAGCAGCGTGCCGCCTTTTTCAAGCAATGCTTTCTCCAGGATCTCACAGGCGAGATAACCGCCGCCGATATGCTCATAACGGCTGCTGCCCTTTTTCTTCCATATATGATGGGTGCCGGGATACTCGCTGAACATGGGCCCTTTATAAGCCTCGTAGACCTCGACCTCCACTTCACCTTCTGTCAGATCCAGCATCCAATGGAAGCCTTCGGCGCTGCGGTTGATGAAGAGCCACAGCAGTTCCTCCTGTACGCGGCTTCCGCTCATCTTCAGCCAGTCGGCGGCAAGGGTCTTCGTATCGATGAAGAGGCCTTTGTCTGCCATAATGCGGCTGTTAACGGCCGCGATCTGTCCGGCCAGGGCAAACAGTTTTTCATTTTTATCCAGAGTGACCACATCTAGGCCTTTGTCCGCGCAGCGCGCAGAAGCTGCCAGGCCGCTGATGCCGCCGCCGATGACCAGAACTTCTGCCGTTACCGTCTCATTGATATCACTTTCCGGCACGGGCTCGGGCGGTGTTTCCCAGCTGAAGCCCTTTTTAGGCGAGCGTCTGGAATAAAACTTCATTTCAAGTTCAGGCATGGAATACTCCTTTTATATAAATCAGATATGCAGGCAGGCACGGAATGCCTGGTTGACCGCATCGGAGATCAGTCCTGCAGTATTGTTGCAGTCGCCTACGATCGCAACACTGGTCTCCGGACAGGAGTGACGAAGCTCATCAACGATCTCAAATCTCGGGCGCATGCCGACTGCTAAAAGAACGTTGTCCGCCGGGATCTCTTCAATCGATCCGGTCGCAAGATCCTTGCAGACCACGCAGTCATCACGCACCTCCGTCAGCGCGGTGGCGTAGCGGATGACGGCACCTCCCTCTTTCAGAAGACGTAAAAACTCGCCTGCGGTATTGGACATGCTGTTGAAGAGGTTTCCGGTCGCCTTCTGTTCATCGAACATCTCAATTACCGTGACCTTCTTGCCGGCCCGGACGAAATCCAGGGCGGCTTCAATGCCGATCGAGCCGGCGCCGATGATCACGACATTCTCTCCGACGGGAACTTTGCCCATCTCGGCGTCCGGTGCCCAGGCCACGTTCGGCTTGTCGATGCCGGGAATTCCTTTGGGTACGATCGGGTCCGAACCCGCGGCGATAACGACTGCATCGTATTTTTCCGCATCCAGCAGTTCTTTTGTCGCTTCCGTATTCAAAAGGATCTTCGCGCCCCTCTCGCGGCACTGGTCGGCCGTGTGGCGCATCCATTTCAGATAATCACCCAGATCGTTCTTGAAAGGAGCCGCAGCCGCAGGGATCACGTTCCCGCCGAGCTCTCCGCTCTTTTCATACATCGTTACGTCGTGGCCGCGGTCGAGGAGCGTCTGCAGGGCCTGTATTCCGCCGGGGCCTCCGCCGATGATGGCAACACGTTTTTTCACCCGCGCCTCGGGCACGACGCCGTCCGGCAGCTGGCTGGTCATCCCGGACATGGGGTTGACTGCGCAGTAAATGGGTTTGGGGACGAACAGGTGCTTGGTGCAGACATTGCAGCGCATGCAGGGCCTGCGGTCCTCCGGACGGTCCTCGGCATATTTTCTCGGCATATCCGGATCTGCCATCAAAGGACGGCACATGGAAACAAAGTCCGCCCAGCCGTTGGCAATGATCTCTTCGGCATAATCCAGGCTCATGATGCTTCCGACGGTGTTGACCAAAAGGTCGGGATAGCGTTTTTTGATGTCTCTGGCATAATGGACGTTGAAGCAGTGGTCCATCAGGAAGTTCTGGCACCAGTTGCGGAAGTAAGCGAAGTTGAAATCGCTGTGCAGGCCGGCGGAAACATGAAGGATATCGATATGGTCCTTCAGATAGCCGATCAGCTCCAGCGTTTCTTCAAAGTGCATTCCTTCCTCGGCGATCTCGTCGGCCGAGATACGGAATTCGATTACGAAGTTCTCTCCGCAGTGACGGCGGATGGAATCGCATACTTCGATCGCAAAGCGGGCACGGTTTTCGGTGCTTCCGCCGTACTCGTCGGTACGGTGGTTGTACAATGGGCTTGTAAACTGGCTGATCAGGTTGCCGTGGCCGCCGTGAACCAGAACGATGTCCATGCCGGCGCGCTTCATGCGTTCGGCCGCCATACCGTATTTCTCAACGGTCTCGTCGATCTTTTCTTTCGTCATTTCAATGCAGGGGATCGGATCCCTGCCGTTTTGCTTCGCTCTTTCACGCTCGTTGTCGGAAATGCGGGGTGAAGCACTGTAAGGAGCGTGGCCGACGGTCTCGAAGGCCGTATTCTCACCGTTATGGTTGATCTCCAAAGAAGCGTGGCAGCCGTACTGCTTGCACATGTCGGCATACCAGGTCATCGGCAGGATCCCCCTGTCTGTATTCATATCCAGCTGGTAAGCCTCGTCCTTGCATTCCGTGATGTCAATGGAACAGTTGCCGACATAGAGGGTGCATACGCCTCCCCTTGCAAACATGCGGAACCAATCGACAAAATCATGAGTTACCAGTCCGTCCTCGCTGGCGAGGTTCGGAGAAGGCGGTGCAAGAGTGACACGGTTTTTAAAGTCGATCCCGCGGATGCGGATCGGCGAAAACACATGGCTGTACTTTGATCCCATAACAATTTCCTTTCTTTAAATAATGGTAATATGCAGTTCGAGGAGACGAAAAGCACCCGTGCTTCCCTCTCCCCGTATTATTTTAATGAATGGTTACGTTCAGTCCGTAGGACGCCATAAGCTCTCGAAGCTGCTCCATCTTCTCATCGCTGGGCGGGACCGCCTCTACGGGCTTCCCGTCGCTGATGCGCAGATATTTCATGACACCTAAGTTATGATAGGGAAGAAGCTGGACCATCTTGACGGAATCGCCCAGTTTCACGCAGAATTCCGCGGTGGCGCGGATATTCTCCTCATCCTCGTTGAACCGCGGGATCACCGGGATGCGGATCTGCAAAGCCTTTCCGGCCTCGGCCAGCTTTAAGGCATTTTCATGAATGATCTTATTCGGCACGGCTACGACCGTCTTATGCTTTTCGTTGTCCATGTGCTTAAGGTCATAAAGATAGAGGTCGACGTAAGGCAGCGTCCTCTCCAGGGCCTCCCAAGGTGCAAAACCGGTGGTATCCAGGGCCGTATGGACCCCGTTTGCCTTCAGTCCTTTAAGCACTTCTACTACAAAGTCGATCTGGCAGAGCGGTTCGCCGCCGGAAATCGTTACTCCGCCGCCGGAGTTGTCATAGAAATTCTTATCCTGCATCAGGCGCGCTATAAGGTCCTCCGGGGTCCAGTCCTTGCCGCAAAGGGTCAGCGCTTCCGCATAGCAGGCATCCGCACATTTTCCGCAGTCATCGCACAGGTCCCTCTTGACATGGATGGTCGTGACCTCTGTGCCGCTGGCAATATCCATTTTTTTAGGCCCTACTTCTATCGCATCTTTCGGGCAGGCTTTCATGCAGCGGCTGCTGCAGGCATCCAGTCCCAGACAGCGCATGTTCATCCAGCTTAACTGCTTGGCAAAAGACTGGGATTCCGGGCTGTGGCACCATGGGCAGCGAAGAGGACACCCCTTTAAAAAAGCCGTTGTACGGATGCCGGGACCGTCCTGAACGGAAAATCCCTGAATGTCATATAAACGTCCTGTAATCATAAAAAACTACTCTCCATTTTTAAGCACAGATTATTAACATCTACTTCATTCGGAATCATAACATAGGGCCTTTAAAAGTACAATTTTTTTTAAAAAAATCGACCCCTTTAGCTTCGTTTCTTTTCTCTTCCAGTTTACAATCCGCCGTTGCAATGTTATATTAATTTTTAAATGATTGATAATTTTTTGTCAATAAAAAGGCTTCTCCTGCCTTGCGCAGGAAAGCCGGAAAAACAAAGATATAAAAAGTGAAAGGAACATCGTTTTATGTACGAATTCAGAGATGTAACCCCCCGTATTGAACGGATGCGCGTTAAGGTCCGCGACCGGCTGATCGTCGGAGACTCAGAGAAAGATTCGATCAAGCTGGAAGCCATGAAAAAATACAGGCATTATCCGCCGATGGTCCAGAAGCCCTATATGTCGCTTTATGTGATCTCCCGCATGCCCATCGACATTTTGGATGAAGATTATTTCGTAGGGGATATGGGGCACAGCAGCTGGGGTGAATCAAACGGACTGAGATGGCTGGTGGTTGATATCGAGAACACGTGGCCCATCGAAGAAGACGGCCTTCACCATGCACCGGACGACGATCCTTTGTATTCCCATCAGAAACTGGCCGTTTCTCCTAAGGATCTGAAACGCCTGCGCGAGATCGGCAAGGAAATGGCGGATCAGTTCAACACGTTCGATCAGGAGGAATGGCTTCCTTCCGGCGCGAAAGAATTCTTTGCCCTGCAGGCTTCGGACTACGGCAAGATCGGAGGGTGGCCTCTTATGCTGCCGCCCGGTCACTTAACACCCGGTTTTCAGAATATCCTGAAAAAGGGCTACGGCGCGATCCGCAGAGAGGCCGAGGACTGGCTCGACGAACATAAAGGCAATATCATGGGCGACGATATGAGCAGGTATATGTTTTATGATGCCGCCAGGATCGCCTGTGACGGTGCTTCCACCCTTACGCGCCGTTATGCCGACCTGGCCCGGGAAAAGGCCAAAACCGCCTCACCCGAACGGGCCGCGGAACTGGAAAAGATGGCCGAAGGACTGGACTGGATCGCGGAAAAACCCGCGCGTACCTTCTGGGAAGCCCTCCAGCAGGTCATGCTTTACAACGTCTTCCTGAAGGTAGACAACGACCCCGGCGTCACAAGCCTCGGACGTTTCGACCAGTATACCTGGCCCTACCTTAAAAAAGAACTGGAAGAAGGGACCATCACCCTGGATCAGGCCCAGGAGCTTGTTGACGCTTTCTTCCTTAAGATCAACACATTCTACGGCGGAGGCTTCGGAAAGATGTCCCAGACCGCCGGCATCGGCCATCTCGGCCAGCACACCACCATCGGCGGCTGCATCCCGGAAACCGGAAAAGATGCTACCAATCCCGTTTCCTTCATGGTTCTTGAGGCCATGAGCCGGCTGCAGCTTCACGAGCCCACCGTTTCTTTGCGTACCGGTCCGGATACCCCGAAGGAGATCTGGGACTGCGCCATGGCCACATCCATGAAGGTCGGAGGACTTCCGCTGCTTCAGAACGACGAAGTCATCATTCCTGCCCTGCAGCGTGAGCTGGGCTTTACACTGGAAGACGCCAGAAACTTTGCCTTCATCGGCTGCCAGGAGATCACCGGTTCCGGCAACGACTACCCGGCTCCCAACGGCTCCTCCATGGGCCACAGCGGCATCTACTGGGCGATCGCTCTTGTCATGGCGCTGAACAACGGCGTCAACCCGATCAACGGCGCCCAGCTGCCCGAGCACTTACGCTTCGGCTATCTTACGGATATGGATTCCATGGATGACGTAAAAAACGCCTTCGAAAAGATCTGCACCTGGATGATGACCTGGTCTGCAACCTTAAACAACTACACCGAACACGAATTCCCGCGTCTGTTCCCCTTCCCGAACCTCTCCATTTCCACGGAAGGCTGTATGGAAAGCGGAAAAGACGTATCCGAAGGCGGAGCAAAATACAACTCTTTCGGAGGCACTGCCACAGGTCTTGCTACCACGGCAGACAGCCTTACTGCGCTGAAATACATGATCTTCGATAAGAAACTTGTTTCCAAACAGGAGTATCTGGATGCCATCCTTTCGAACTGGGAAGGACATGAGATGCTTCGCCAGCGGATCCTGCATGAAGTGCCTCACTACGGCAACGCGGATCCCTACGCCGACGCGGAGATGAAATACTGCATCGATCTGTACTACAACATCTGCCGCGCCTTCTATACTTCCCGTGCAAAGGTTTACAAGTGCGGCACCTTCGGTGCTTCCGACCACGTAGTACAGGGCGAGATCACCTGGGCCACCCCGGACGGCCGGCGCACAGGAGAACCCATTGCCGACGCCTCCAGTCCCTGCCAGGGACGTGACGTCTGCGGGCCGACTTCCGTGTTCCTGTCCTCCACCGCCTTTGACCACTCCCATTTCATGGACGGCATGGCGCTGAACTTAAAGATCCATCCCACCGCGCTCAAGCGGGGCGACGGTATCACCAAGCTCGAAGACGCCACCAAGGCTTACTTCAAGTCGGGCGGCATGGAAGTTCAGTACAACGTAGTGGACGCCGAGACCCTGAAAAAAGCTCAGGCCCATCCGGAAGATTACCACAACCTGGTCGTTCGTATCGCCGGCTTCTCTGCTTACTTTGTAGACATGACCCCGGCCATGCAGGAAGACATTATCTCCCGCGCCGAGCATTCGATCTGAATCGGGAGGACCCGCCGCAGCCGGGGTGCGTCAGCCTGATGCCGACACTCGCGAAGGGATGCAATCTTTTCTTGACGAGGACGGGTCCCGTAATTATAATATTGTGTGGTTGGCAACAAGCAACCGGAAGCTATTGTTTATTTGGCACCATAAACCACACCAGATTAACCAAGTTAAATATTGTTGAAGTCAGCAATATTAATAGTAAACCATTTTTAAGAAGGAGGATTACTAAATGAAAAAGATCTTGGCAATCTCATTGGCTTTGATACTTTGTCTTGGCCTGGCAGCCTGCGGAAGTTCCGGTTCCAGCAGCAGCAGCGCAGCACCGGCACCAGCAGCAGCCGCAAGCTCAGCCGCAGCTGAGAAGTCCGAAGCTGCTGCACCCGCAAGCTCCGGCGAATCCGCAGCTCCCGCAGCGGTAGACGGCTCCAAGCCCTACCCGAACTGCAATGAAGACGGCTCGATCAACTATGACAAGATCGCACACTATGATGCAGAGTATGACTACACCCAGAACGAAAAATACAAGGTAGCATACATCGCCGAATCCGGCACTGCATTATATCAGCAGTCCGCTGCAGCGTATGAGCACTGGGCACCCCTTTTCAACATGGAGTGGGCAGGCTTCCTCAGCGCTGATGGTGACGTCGACATGTTCCTGACAGACTTACAGACCATGATCGACCAGGGCGTACGCGGTTTCATACTTGACCCCGACTCCACCACCTTCCCGGCAGTATTATCCGTTCTGGAAAAGAACAAGGATAAGGGATTGGCATGGATGAGCCAGATGTCTCCGCCTCGTGACGGTGAGACCGGCGACGGCGTTCCCGTAGGCGGAAACATGATCAACAACTATGTAGGTTTTGATAACGTAGAATCCGGACGTCAGGTTACCCGCCGTCTGATCCAGTGGAAGGAAGAGACAATTCCGGATGTTGACTGGAAAGAAGTCGGCTTCCTGATGATGGAATTCTCCGTAGCAGCAGCTCTTATGGAGCGTCATACCGGTTCTCTGGAAGTTTATCTTGAGGCAGGCGGCCTTGAAGAGAACTACTTCCTCTGCGACTGCGTATCCACCGGTCTGACAATGCAGGGCGGCATGGACGCTGCAGGCCCGATCGTTTCTTCCCACCCGGAAATCAAGTACTGGCTTGTTAACGGCCTTATCGATGACTTTGCACAGGGCGCAGCAGCAGTCATTGACCAGCAGGGTCTGACCGACAACTCCGCGATCTGCGTATTCGGCGGTTCTGCACTTGTTCAGCAGTGGGACAGCGGCCAGCAGGATGCTTTCCGTTTCGCTGTATTCACCGCACAGTCTCTGTACGGCGAGCCCATCATCGGTGCGGTTTATGCCTTCCTTAACGGCTGGGTAACTCCCGATGAGATCTGGCCGAGCTGGGTTAAGGGCAGTGACCACGGTACCGACGGTCATACTTATTCACAGCTGCTCCTGCCGACAGAATCTCTGGAGTACGATTCCTATAAGCACTATCTGGAATGGACCGACATGTACACTCATGCCGACATCTATGATTATCCGCAGGATGGCATCAGCCTCGACGACTTCACTCCGTTCGTCCCGGTTCCTGATGGCTACGCGAATATGTAATTATCGTTCTTCAGCAAGTCACTTCAATGCTGCATCGTTAACAAAGGAAAGTGGGCGGCAGGTTCGCCCACTTTTTCTTTAAAACAATCAGTATATTATTCAGAAAAGCAGGTGAACAGCGAATGGCAAAAACACTGGAATTCCGAGGAATCGGAAAAAGCTATCCGGGTGTGCGCGCTTTGGATAATGTTAATTTCAAAGCGGAAGGCGGCAAGGTTCTTGCACTGATGGGCGAGAACGGCGCAGGAAAGAGCACGCTCCTGAAGATCCTGAACGGCGACCAGCCCGCAACCGAGGGGGAAATTCTGGTCGACGGCCAGGTTACCGCTTTCCATTCTCCTCATGACGCCCAGGTTGCGGGCATCAGCGTCATCTATCAGGAACGCCAGCTGATGCCGAGTATGTCCGTCATGGAAAACCTTTTTGCGGACTCCCTCCACACAAACAAATTCGGTCTGGTGGATCGGAATCTGCTTTATAAGGACGCACTCGAGATTATTAATGAATTCGGTCTGAATATTGACCCTGCTGCGATTGTCGGCCATTTAAGTATCGCCAATCAGCAGATGGTAGAGGTCATGAAAGCCTATCGCCGCAACAGCGATATCATCGCTTACGACGAACCGACGGCTCCGCTTTCCGAGAAAGAAATCGATCTGCTGTTCAAGGTTATCGAAAAGCAGAAAGCGGCCGGCAAGGCTATTATCTACGTGTCCCACCGTATGTCCGAAATCTTCGAGATCTCTGACGAGATCGTCGTTTTAAAGGACGGAAAACATGTTGGCACACTGACCACTGCGGCTACAAACTCAGCTGAACTGATCAAAATGATGGTAGGCCGTGATATCGGCGACACCTATTCATCCCTTCGCCGGAACACGCCTCAGGAAGAAGTCGTTCTGGAAGTAAAGAACCTCTCCTCTCCCAAGGTACATAATGTCAGCTTCAAGATCCACAAGGGTGAGATCCTGGGGCTCTCCGGACTGGTAGGCGCAGGCCGTACCGAAGTCGCACGTGCGATCTTCGGAGTGGATCCGGTTACCGGCGGCGAGATCTATCTGAACGGTAAAAAAGTGGAGTTCCGCCATCCCCGTGAGGCCATCGATGCAGGCATCGCCCTGTGCCCGGAAGACCGGAAAGAGGAAGGTCTGATCATGTATCGCTCCATTGCCGACAACATCACCATGCCCGTGGTCAGCTCTTTGAGAAAGCGTTCGAAGTTTATCGACCGGGGCAAAGCTGCCGAAGTGGCGGAAAAAGCGGTCAAGACTTTCGATATCAAGACGCCATCCATCTTCAAGATGGTTGCGGAGCTCTCGGGCGGCAACCAGCAGAAAGTAATTCTGGGCCGCTGGACAAATGAAATGATGCAGACTCGTCTGCTCATTCTGGACGAGCCCACCAAGGGTATTGACGTAGGTACCAAAGCGGAGATTTATCAGAAGATCTGCGATCTTGCCAGCGAGGGCCTTGCTGTTCTCTTCATTTCCAGCGAACTTACGGAAGTCATCAACCTGTCTGACCGGATCGTCGTCATGCGAGGCGGCAGCGTCAGCGGTGAGCTTCCCCGCAGTGAAGCTACAGAAGAGAACGTACTCACTCTTGCCATGGCGGAAGAAAAGCATGCCGCTTCATCAGGAAAGGAGGCGGAGGAATGAAAAGCGAAGGAAACAGTAAAATAAAATCATTGTTTCAGAATAAGGTCTTCACACTGCTGTGCCTCTGGCTGGTCATGGTCATCGTCTTCTCGATCTGGGCAGCTGCAAAGAATACCAGTTTTCTGCAGATATCCGTTTTTAAAAACATCCTTAATTCACTCGTAGTACCGGGATTCCTGACGATCGGCGCCGGCTGTCTTCTGATCGCCGGCCACCTGGATCTTTCCCAGGCCGCCATCGGCGCCTTCGGCAGCATGGTACTGGCTACAGCCATCAAAGCATGGGGTCTCCCCTGGTATGTAGCCATTCTCCTGTGTCTGCTCCTGTGCTGCGTATTCGGCCTGATCAACGGCCTTTTGGTCGTCAAGCTGAACTTCCCGTCCTTTATCGGCACACTGGCCATGGCGTCCATGGTCAAAGGTCTGATGTACCTGTTCAGTGCCATGGGAAATAACGGCATTGCGGCCAACATCAGTTTCCTGAATTCCGCAACCGCTTTTATCGGTTCCGGTACGGTTGCCGGAATTCCGTTCTGTATCTTCCTGGTCGTTATCGCTTTCATTATCTTCGGTCTGCTGATGAGCAAAACAGCATTTGGTATGAAAGTCACATTCCTTGGAGGCAACCCCGTGGCAGCTACGCTGGCAGGTATTAATGCCTCCGGAATCATCATCCTGCTCTTTGTTCTCAGCGCCCTTACCGGCGGTATAGGCGGAGTTATTTTCTCCTCCCGTCTGAGCCAGGGTTCACTGATGGCTCTGACCACCAGCCAGTTCACCGGACTGACTGCGGCCATCCTCGGCGGCATTTCGTTCGGCGGCGGCGTCGGCAACATGGGCGGCGCTTTCATCGGACTGCTTATCCTTAACACCTTCCAGATCGGCATGGGTATCGTAGGCGTCAACCCCTTCTGGGTCAACGTCTTCTCCGGCGTATTGCTTCTGGTTGCACTGTCCCTGGACTTCTTTGCAATGCTCAGGCAGCAAAAAGTCCTGGTACATTGAGAAGGGAGGGTATAGGAAATGAAAAAGCCTTCTGTGTTTAGTACTTTTCTGAAAAGCAAAGCCTTCCCGCTGATCATCATTCTGGTGGTCATGACGATCATTACGATGGTCGTCAGCCAGGGCAGGTTCCTCTCCACCGGCAATATGCTTACCGTTCTCTACGGAATCGTCATCCAGATTGCTTTCCTGTGCGGTATCGGTACGATCCTTATCAGCGGCAACATCGACCTTTCCGTCGGCGGCCAGGCGGCTTTGAGCACAATGATCTTTGCCTGGCTGTGCAAGAGTTCCAGCATGCCCTGGGGCGTTGCCATGCTCATCACGTTCTGTGCGGCGGTGTGCTTCGGTCTGATCAATACTTTTTTGGTCAACAAACTGCACTTCCCGTCATTCATCGCCACCATCGGCATGTCCTCTGTCTACAGCGGACTGTGCTCGGTCATGAATAAAGGCGACAACATCCAGATCGCCCGCGCTTCGTTCACCGCGATAGGTAAGACGAACCTCTTCGGCTGGCTGCCGATCAGTTTTGTATTTGTTATTATCATACTGATCATCTTCCAGTTTGTGCTTTCCTATACGCGCTTCGGACGCAGTGTGTTCATGGTAGGCGATAACCAGCAGGCGGCACGTTTGAGCGGTCTGAATCCGGATCGGGTACGAATGGTTCTCTTTATATTGAACAGCGTACTGGCTTGTCTAGGCGGTCTTCTCTGGTCCGCCCAGGCCAAGCTCGCCAGCCCCACTGCTATCGTCTCTTCCGGCGCGGATATGCGTGTTATCTCCGCTGCGATCCTCGGAGGCATTGCCTTCACCGGCGGTACCGGAAACCTGATCAGCGGCTTTGTGGCTGTATTGCTGCTTAACGTTTTCAACAACATGCTCATCGTCATCAACGTTCCTACATATTGGACCGTATTTGCATCGGGCCTTGTCCTTGCAGTCGCTCTGACGATGGACTACTTCAGCACCAAACGGAGACAGCAAGCCCTGCTGGAAGCTGCGGCTGCAGCGGAAGCAGAAGAAATGGGCGAAGTCTCCCAGGCGAACTGAACCGTTCGTTTTTGAAGCAGAAAGGATCTCCGGCAAAACCGGAGATCCTTTTTTTGAACTGTTATTGGTAAGATCATGCTCGACTCCAGGAGGAGTTTTACTAAGCATAATTGCTTAGTTTTATTGACTTCAATATTCTAGGTGTTCCGATTAGCCTATTAATAGGGGCTATCTGATAGGGTGTTGTCAAAATGCTGTCACAAAAGATTGTAATGAATAAATCATTTTCCCCATTCTTTCCATGATACATACCGAACCCCATCTATTTCACATGTCAGATCACCAAGGTAATATACCATACCCTGCGTGTTGTCGCCTTTTAGTTTGACATACTTCTTCACATTAGAGGACATTTTCTTTTCCGTGTCACTGTTGCTCTTGACTTCTATGGCAAAGGTATGCTTCCAATCGGCAATCGTATCGACCTCAAAACCATTTTTATCTCTGAAAAACATCAAACTTGATTTCTTACCTTCATTGTATCGTTTTTTCAGAAGTTCAGATACTGCCATTGTCTCAACTGCCGCTCCTTTATGATCGTCTAAGAGCAATTCCTCCTTGGAATCAAGCCGAAGCAAATAACACATAAGGCCAGGATCCACAAAATACAGTTTAGGAGTTTTAACGATACTCTTTCCAAGATTGTTTGAGTCCGGTTCCAGGAAGTGTATGATATATGATGCTTCGAGAATCGAAAGCCAAGACTTGATTGTAACAGCGGATACACCTATACTTCTGGACAAGTCATCATAATTAATCAGTTGCCCACTCCTTGTAGCACACAATTGGATAAGCTTCCTGAATGCATTCATATTCGAAGGGTTTATCTGGCCCTTCACATCCATATCCATATACGTATCAATGTAATTCTCAAACCAATCGTCTCTTATGAAGTGCTTCTCCTTATCATAAAGCGGCGGGTAGAAACCATTGAATACAAAATCATATGCATCATTTGATAATAAGCCCGCTCTATCCAATTCCTGTATTGAGAATGGGAGCAATTTTATCAGTCCGATCCGTCCTGCAAGGCTATCGGTAATATTCTCCTTCAGTCTGAACTGACTGGACCCTGTAAGGATATATTTTCCCGGAATGTACTCCCCATTGTCAACAGCTATCTTGATTGCATCGAACAGTTCCGGTACCTTTTGGGCTTCATCTATTACTGCTCCATCAGGAAATGCTTTCAGAAAGTCACGGGGATTTGATACCGCCAGCTCACGCATGTTCTTATCGTCAAAAGAAACATAACGTTTATCCGGAAACGCCATCCTGGCTAGTGTTGTTTTACCGCTTTGTCTGGGGCCGGTAATAGCTATAACAGGAAACTGGGCTGCCAATCTCATTACTGCATCATATGCATCTCTTTTTATCATAATTATGTCTCCTTTAGTATATTCCAAAGTATAGTACCAGAAAATTCCAAAGTCAATATTTAGTAAAATCCAAAGTTTATGCCCAGTAAATTCCAAAGCGACATTTCAATATATACGAGCACAATCTTAATTTAGAATGGATAAGATAAAAAGATGACAGATAATGCGAAGACTATCTGTCATCAGTTAACATCATATGGACAATTTGCTAAAATCTATTTATTCCCACTCGACTCCAAAAGGAGTTTTACTAAGCATATTTGATTAGTTTTATTGACTACAGTATTCCAGGTGTTCTGATTAGCCTAAAAACAAGGGCTATCTAATGCCTTCCCTTCCGAACCATAACAACCAGATCAGCTTTAATCTTCTGCTCTAAAGCTATTGATCTGCAACCGTCAATTAGTTCACCAGCGAGTCCCGATCTCCATTGCTGCGTTAAACCCGAGGCGGTTTGCCTCATAGATGTTCTTCACGGCCAGACAGTCACCGACCTGATAAAACAATGGAGCACTCTGGGCGAAAGCGGCTGCTTCTTTCTGGAGCCCTCTCATTCCCGCTGCAATGATCACATGATCTGCCGGATAAAACACCTCACCTTTTGGTCCCTGGCAGTCTACGCCGCTCTCCCCGATCTTTAACGCTTTCGTGGATGTGTGTGTCAAAAGTCCGTTCCGCTTGATCTCGACCTGCACGCCCATCTCGTGAACCATATTGTCACCGCAGTTCAGTTTTTCGGCCATCTCAATCACTTCGACGTCTTTGCCCATGTTTTTAAGATAAATACCCAGTTCGATACCCACCAGGCCGCCGCCGAGGATCACGGTCTTGCCGGTCAGTTCTTCCGGATGAACATAGGCATACTCCGCAGAAAGAACATTTTTTCCGTCTACGCCGGGGATCGGCGGTACCACCGCTTCCGAACCGATCGCAGCGATGATCACATCCGGCTTCATTGCCTCCGCCTGCTCCGGAGTCAGCTCAGTATTCAGAAGAACTTTAATACCGGCTTCTCCCACGCGGCGGATCTGATTTTCAATATATTCATGAAGGTGGATCTTAAAAGGTACTTTCTCTTCGCACAGCAGAACGCCGCCGAGACGATCACTCTTCTCTGCCAGTGTCACAGCATGTCCGCGTTTTGCAGCCGTCAATGCCGCCTGCATGCCGGCGATGCCTCCGCCAATGACCAGCACGTTCTTCGGCCGCGTCACTTTTAACGGCTCCGTGGCGTATTCGTGCTCCCGGCCGATCTCCGGATTGATCGCACAGCAATACTGCCCTGTCGTCATAAGGCTCGAGAAGCAATAGCTGCACCGCAGGCATTTGTCGATATCCCGCTCGTTTCCGGTCCTCGCCTTGATCGGAAGATCCGGATCCGCGACCAGTCCCCTTGCAACGTTTACAATGTCCGCTTTCCCGCTCGCGATGATCTCCTCCATCAGCGCCGGGTCGGAAAGCGCGCCTACCGTTCCAACCTTGCTGTACCGGATATGAGGCTTGATCGCCGCGGCGTACTTCACGTTTACTCCGTCTTCCAGAAACATACTCGGGAAAGTGATCGTGAATGCTTCGTCAAACGTAGCATGGCCGACGGAAACGTGTATAATATCGGGATATCCGTCCAGCGATTTCGCGATCTCGATACCTGTCTCGATACCGTAACCGTCCTCTACTCCCTCTGCGCCCGAGATCCGCAGTTCAACCACAAGTCCAGGCACCTGCTCGTGGATGCCCTTGCAGATCTCCCGGACGATCCGGGCACGATTCTCGATACTGCCGCCCCACCGGTCTGTCCGCGTATTGAAATTCGGGGACAGGAATTCGTGCAGCAGCCAGCCGTGGCCGGCGTGGACGGTGACCATTCCGAATCCGCACAGCTTCGCCCACTTCGCATGCCGGATGAACGCCTTGATCGTCGATTCGATCTGCTCTTCCGTCATCGGAAGGACGTGAAAGCCGTCATACTCGCCTTCTACCGGTCCGTAGATCGGATATCCCTGAACAGCGGACTGCTGGGCAAAGGCGCCGCTGTGCTGCAGCTCGACCGAAGGGACCGTCCCGTGGCGGCTGATCGCGTTCGTATAGTATTTGAACCAGGAGATACTGCGATGGTCCTCCGGGAGGACCCGGTTGTCTCCCCAATTCAAACCCGAGACCGGATCCACGCTCCGCACGCCCATGCAGGTTGTCGCCGCGCCGCCGATGGCCTTTCGTTCGTAATATACCGTGATCTCCGGCGTCGGCAGCTGGTCCGCGTCGAGATAGGAAGATCCCTGTGCCGAGGCAAAGATACGGTTCTTAAAGACCGTATTCCGAATGATCAGCGGTTCAAACAGATGCGGGAATTTTAATACGCTCATAAAACAATACTCCTCTTTTTATGCCCGCGGGCTTTTTCTGTCATAGAACAGAACCCTTACTATGAGAAACTGCTTTTGCTTTCAATAAAACCATGATACTTCAGGAGCAGGCTGTTGTTCAAGAAGAAATCCGGCAAATCCTGCGCAGACAGAACTCAGCAGATCCGGCTGTAAGGTATGGTTTTTGAAAGTGCGAAAAGCCAAAATCTTATTAAACCTATTGACATAATAGGTAAAAACTGGTTAAGTAAAGAATAAGTATCTGTTCCGACAAAAGAAATAACGATTCCAGGATCTGCTGAACAGAGATAATAAAACGGATCTATGTTTTTGTTTTCGTGAGGTCGAAAGGAGTTAAAAGATGAGTGGTGTTTTGTCTGTACTTGACAGGTTTTTCAATATCGGTACAGGTTTTCTGTTCGGTCCGGTCATGCTGGTTGTTTTCTTCGGAACGGGGATCCTGATGACGATCGTTACCAGGGGTGTCCAGTTCCGAAAGTTCGGTGCTTCCGTCAGAGAGATCTTTTCCAGTCTTGGCCGAAAGACAGCCGGCGGATACGGCCAGCTGAAACCTTTCCAGGCACTGGCTACAGCTTTGTCGTCCTGTGTGGGAAACGGCAATGTGGTAGGTGTAGCAGCAGCTCTGGTCTCCGGCGGACCGGGGGCGATCTTCTGGATGTGGATCGCAGCGGTAACAGGTATGGCAACGAAATACTCGGAGATCCTGCTCGCCATGCATTTTCGTGAAAAAGATGAACGCGGCATCTGGCGGGGCGGCGTCATGTATATCCTAACACGCGGAATGAGCGGGCGTTTTAAATGGCTTGCACGGATTCTCGGCGCCGTGTTTGCTGTCTGCTGCGTACTGGTTTCCTATATTTCCTGCAACGCTGTTCAGTCCAGTTCCATCTCCAGCGTGCTCGGAAGCTCGATACCGGCTGTTCCGACCTGGGGCTGGGGGCTCATATTTGCTGCCATCTCCAGCCTGTGCATCATGGGCGGTATCCGCAAGATCGGTCAGGTCTGTTCCGTTCTTACCCCCGTCATGGCTGTTCTTTACGTATTCTTCGGCATTATTATCCTCATCCTGAATGCAGGCCAGATCGGTCCCGCCCTGGCTCTCATCGTTAAGAGCGCCTTCAGCAATCAGGCCGCATGGGGCGGCGTTGCCGGCATCACGATCAAGACAGCCATATCCAAAGGCGTAACAAGGGGTATTTTCTCCAACGAGGCCGGTGTCGGCGGCGCTCCGCTGGTTCACGTCACCTCGGATATCGAAGTCCCTGCCAGACAGAGTCTGTATGGGATTTTTGAAGTATTTTTTGATACGATCATCGTCTGCACCTTCACCGCCCTGGTCATCCTTGTCTCAGGCGTCAGCAATATCGTTGCTGCAGGGACGATCCCGGTCACGGAAACAGCGGCGATCTCAAATAAAGCATGGCAGATGTCGCTTGGAGGCGTCGGCGACGTCGTCGTTACCGTGTCGCTCGTACTGTTCTGCTTCTCAACGATCATCGGCTGGTGCACGTATGGCGAAACTTCCTGGGAATATCTTTTCGGATCCAGATCGCTCATACTTTTCAGAAGCCTTCATGTTGTGATGACTTTCCTGGGCTTTATCCTTTCTGCCCAGGTACTTTGGGACGCGGCCGATTTCTGCAACGGCGTCATGTGCATTCCGAACCTGTTTTCACTGATCATTTTCTGGAAGATCATCTCCGGTGATACCAGAAAATATATCGACCGGACCTGACCGGACTGAAAGGAGCTTCCCGTATGAGATCACCTCTTCGCTACCAGGTCACCCCGTATGACTGCGGACCGACAACAATGATCAACGCTATTATGTTTTTATTTGAAAGGGAAGAGATTCCTCCCGACGTCGTACGGCATATCGGTCAGTGTACGCTCGACAGCTACGACACCACGGGGCACTGCGGCAAGTACGGCACCAGCGGGGCTGCGGTGCGATACTTCGGCACCTGGCTGAACGAACTGCGTTTTGCCGGTCTCCTGCCGGTACGGAGCTCCTATCTGGAGAAGGAAGAGGTCCATTTTGAAGAGGGCAGCCAGATTCTCCGGCATCTGAAGGAGGGCGGTGCCTGTGTGCTCCATGTGTTCGTTGAGACAGGTCACTATATCCTCCTGACCGGTCTCTCTGAAGAGGGGCTTCTGGCATTTGATCCTTATTACCGCGGAGATCAGCTGTACAGCGAAAAGGTACGCCGCATCGAAGGGCATCCGTTTTCGCACAATCTTATGATCCCCTGGGAAACGATCCTGGATGAAAAAAATCATGAATACTCGCTCGGCGCAGCTGACACCCGGGAAGCAATACTGATCGGCCGCGAATCCGTGGAAACCCTCTATGTTATCTGAAATATACGTTCTCCGGCCTCACTCCGGGCCGGGGAACTTTTTACTCTTCTCAATCCAGCAGGATCTTTACAAACAGAAGTGCCAGAACGACCAGAATGACGGGCCGTATGATTTTCGTGCCCCTGGACAGGACCAGGCCGGAACCGATATAGTTCCCGGCCATGTTAAAGGCAGCAGCCGCCAGTCCCAGAGGGATCAGCACCTGCCCGTGGATTAGAAAGATCACCAGCGATGTGACATTTGTCGTCAGATTGATCACCTTGGTGTGCGCGTTGGCGTGGTTCGCGCCCATTTTCGCAAATACCGTAAAGGCGATGATAAGGAACGTCCCCGTGCCGGGGCCGTAGAAACCGTCGTAGATGCCAATCACAAATGCCGCGATGACCGCTGTCAGAAGCATTTTCCGGTCCGGGATCAGGTTATCCTCTTCGTGGTCGGGAAACAGATGCCTGTTCAGGACAAAAAAAGCCGCGACGGGCAATACGACGAAAAGAATATATTTCAGGATCCGGTCTTCCACCCGGAGGGAAAGCCTTGCCCCGATCGAAGAGCCTAAAACAGCGAAAGCCACGGAAGGGACCGCCAGCCTTGCATTGACCAGCCGGTTTTTGATATAACGAACCGTTGAAAGCGAGGTGCCGCAGGCGGAAGAAAGCTTATTCGTAGCGATCGCGGAATGGATCGGCAGCCCGGCAAAAAGATAGGCGGGGAGAGAGATCAGTCCCCCTCCCCCGCCGATCGAATCGACCAGGCCTGCCAGAAAAAGCATCGGACAGACGATCAGGAATGTTTGAAATGATAACTGCATTGATTCCCCGGATCTGTAAACTCTTTTTTATACTCTTATTTCAGCATTCCGAGCAGGGAACTTAACAGATCCGTGCCGTCATTGCCGCTGTTCAGGTCGACAGAGGAGCCGCCCCCGAAAAGGCTGCTGAAAAGGCTGCCGATCCCCCCTGTGCTTCCTGCAGATGCCTGAGGCGCTCCAAAGGAGCCCATCAGGTCGGAAAAATCAAAAGAGTCTGCCTGCTGCTGTTGAGCCTGTGCCGACGTTGCTGCAGCGGAAAGACCGCTCATCATTCCGGGAGCCATGTTCCCGAGAACATTGATAACCTGTTCATTGCCCATTCCGGTCTGCTGTGCCAGCGAACCGACAACATTATCGGAATCCGCCCCAAGGATGTGGGAAATGATCGCGTTTCCATCCTGGGAATCTGCGTTGCTGAACTGCTGCATCATGGAAGAAGTGTCGGTATGCTGCGTCAACGCGTTCGCCAGGGACAGTGCTCCGCTCTGTGAAGAAGCGTTCTGCGTCATATACTGGATCAGCAGCGGAAGTGCAATTGATAACAGCGAAGAGGTCTGTTTTTTCGTCGTTCCTGCTTTTTCCGCCAGTGCGTCTACAGAAGAATCATCGGACATGGAGTCCATAAGAAAATTGATCAGGTTCATACTTGTATCTCCTTTTTTTATGTTTTAGAGTGAAATCTGAAAAACTACATTTATTATAACTGATTCTGCCGGAATGATATACCTTTTTCTTCTCTACCTGCGATTTTTCTGATCTTGAAAGCCGCTGTTTAATGCAGTAAAATTGGTTCAGTTTATATCTGATCTTTTCCGGAATCACCACCCGCGTCTCCCGCAATAACCGAATCATCTCAAAACCGGAAAATCAGTTGAAAACAAATATCCGGGTAAGGAGGGATCTATGGCCGAATATGTTTCTGCGCAGGAAGCGGTTTCCGTGATTCAAAACGGTGATTTCATAGGGATCAACGCCTTTTTAACGCTTGCCAATCCGGAAGAGTTGCTCGGCGCTCTCGCAGACCGCTTTGATATTACCGGAGAGCCAGGCAATCTGACACTCTTCTGTGAAGCGGCCTTCGGCAACTGGGAAAAAGCCTCCGGCTGTGAAAGGATCATTACCAGCGGCGGGGTTAAAAGTGTGATGCTCAGCCATTATGCTTCGATGCCCGGAACGATCGAAATGGTGCTGGAGAACCGGATCGCCGGCTATAATCTTCCGTTCGGCGCCATGAGCCATATGGTCCGCGAAGCCGCAAGAGGCAGTGAGTATTACATCACCTCCGGCGGCCGGAACCTTTTTGTGGATCCCATCTTCGGCGGAAGCAAACTCAATGAAAAGGCCTCAGAAGACTGGGTCGGCGAGATCACGATCGACGGAGAACGCTTTCTGAAGTACAAAATCCCGAAATTTGACATTGCCCTGATCAAAGGAAGCAGCTGCGACCGTTTCGGCAACATTACATTTGAAAAAGAAAGCTGTACCCTGGATGCTCTCTCCCTGGTCCAGGCTGTCCGCAGGAACGGCGGCAAAGTGATCGTCCAGGTCGGCGGATTCACGGAAAAGCGCCGCCCCTGGGAATGCATCATTCCCGGAGCGTTTGTCGATTATATCGTTATCTGCCCGGACCAGGTGCCGATCCTAGGGCTGGATGAAGTGGAGCCGGCCTATACCGGTGACCGGTTCATGACTCCTGATGAGACCACCGAATTTGTCCTCACACACGGCACGGTCAATACGGATGCGATCCGTGCGATCATCGCCAAAAGGGCTGTTCGGGAACTCCATCCCGGCGCAGTTGTAAATATCGGGATCGGAATACCGGAAGAAGTCGGTGTCGAGGCGGCAAAAAGGAACCTGCTCGGCAGAGTTACCCTGACTGTGGAGGACGGGGCGATCGGCGGTATGCCTGCCGCAGGAAAAGCTTTCGGCTCGGCCGTCGGCGCACACTGCGTGATCAACGCGGCACAGATGTTTGATTTCTACGATGGCGGCGGACTGGATCTTTGTTATGTCGGTGCTATGGAGGTGGACCGTTACGGCAATGCGAACTCGCATTACAGTCCGGGAAAGCTGGCCGGGATCGGCGGTTTTGCGAACATCACCCAGACCGCAAAGAAAGTCGTCTTTGCCATGGCTTTTTCCGCAGGAGGTCTGGAAGTAAAAGAGGCCTACGGCAAAGTCCGTATCCTGAAAGAGGGAAAGATTCCGAAGTTTGTCGAAAACGTCCGTGCTGTGAGCTTTGCGGCGGTAAACGCCCATGAGATTGGCCAGGAGGTACTTTATATCACCGAACGATGCGTTTTCCGCCTGGGCAAAGAAGGTCTCGTTCTTACGGAAGTCTACCCCGGGATCGATCTGAAAAAAGATATACTGGATCGGATCTCCTTCCCGGTAAAGATCAATCCTGATCTGGAGAAAAGCTTAGTGGAACTGGCCTGATCACTCCGCAAGGACATCACCGCTGCATTTTTACAGCTGTCTATACGCCGGTCTTGCAAAAAAGGCCGGCTTTCTCCTGCCGAAAACAGGCGTAAGCGAAACAGCTGGCAGGTTCTCTTCCTGTGCACGCTGCCGGTCCAGATAGCCGGAGCTGTTGATCATAAGGCTTGTACCTTCACTGATGATCCCGACATGGGAAATATCGGTTTCTTTTGCGAAATCGGAGGTTTCATCCACAAAGAATTCCGAAGATCGGAAAAACACAAGGTCCCCGGGCTGTCTGCAGTCTGGATTCAAAAAGCATTCATCTTTTTTTAAAAACTGTATCGCAAGGGATACGGATCTTCTTATCATACCGGTTTGGAGTATTTCTTCCTTCAGCATCTCTATTGTGATCCCAAGTTCTTTCGCCTTGTCCAGATCCAGACCTTTTGGTCCAGCCAGATAGGGCCGGCCGATTCGCTCTGCAATCCCGGTATACTTATCCGGTATTTCTTTGAAGCAGGAAAAGTCGAGATCCGCGAGGGGATGAAGCATAAGCCCCTTTGCCGTCCCTTTTTTATATGGGCTTTGATCGTACGGCACCCCGGCAAGGACTAGAAGGATAAAGGTGGAACAGTCGATATTCCCGCGTCCGCCAAACTCCGTCTCATGCAGATCATATCCGGACAGGAAAGTCCTGCTGCCGTAAGAATAGATCAGGCTTTTTGCATTTTCCAGATAAGAGCGCGCAATTCTTAAAACCCCTGCGGCTGCCGCGGGGTCATGGACGTTTTTCGGCGTCCTGCGTATCCGGGAAGCACCTGCTTCTGTTTTTGTATCGATCTTCTTATTCACTTTCTTTCACGGTTGTTAATGTCAGATCCACATGCTCGCCGCCGAGCAGCTTTTCCAGCTCATCTTCTGCAAGATCGATGTGCCCCAGCTTCGTATATGCCCACGTATTGGACCCGTAAAACAGCACGATCTGGTCCCCGGCATACAGCATAATGTCGCCGGGCGAGGAAGTGATCTCGGTATCCTCCCGTACGATCTCCTTCCCGAGAGGGCCGACCTGCTCAAATCCGCCGTAAGGGGATAAAGAGACGCTCAGTCCGTTTTCGTATGCAAGGGCTTTCAGTGCTTCAACAGAAGCATTTTCTTCCCATACGACCGGGATCTCCCGACCGGAGAGAGTCAGCTGCAGTACCCCGTTTGAAGATCCTTCTTCCGTCACGATCTCACCGGTCCAGTCCAGAATCCCTCCAAATTCCAGTACGCCTGTATAACCGAGCGCCGCCAGTTTTTCGGAGGCTGCCTTGCTTCTTCGTCCGCTCCTGCAGTATACCAGAATAGTCTGATCCTTATCCGGCAGCTCCGGGATCTCTTTTTCACCGATCGTCTCGTTCGGAATACAGACTGCGCCCGGAATATGTCCTTCGTCATATTCCTGCCTGGAACGGACGTCTAAAATAATAAAGCCGGCTTCTTCCGCCATGATCCTCTTCGCCTCATCCTGGCTGATGTGCTTCCAGCCGGCCTCTTCTTTCGTCTCTTCCGGGGTTACAGTGTCTGAGGCAGCCGGGGTATTCTCCTGTGCTGTTATACTGCCGATGGCAGCCGGAGTATTCACTTCTGCTTTTTCTGTACAGCCTGCCGTCATGATCATCAGCACGATCCCTGTCAGGCAGACCCATTTTCTGCTTCTCATTGTTTTCTAATACTCAAGCTCCTTTATGATTCTCGCCGGAACACCGCCGACCACTGTATTCGCTGGAACGTCCTTTGTAACGACCGCTCCTGCTGCAACCACTGCATTATCCCCGATCGTAACGCCGGCAGTGACAACGGCATTCGCCCCGATCCAGACGCCCTTTCCGATCATGATCGGGCCGGGATGCAGCTGCTGCCTTTTTGCCGGATCCATATCGTGATTCAGCGTTGCTAGCACGACGCCGTGGCCGATCAAAGCCCCGTCACCGATGGTTATGCCTCCCTGATCCTGAAACTTGCAGTCCGCATTGATAAATACGTTTCTGCCGACCGTGATATTCTTGCCGAAATCCGTATAGAACGGCGGAAACAGGCCAAACCCTTCATCCACCGGTTTGCCGATCAGCTTTGAGAACAGCTCCTGCAGTTCTTCCGGCTCGTGAAACCGCGTATTGATCTCCATGGTGATCTTCTGAGCCTCACGGCAGTACTGCCTCATCAGGGCGATCTTTTCGGCGTCTTCGCCGATGGTGTCGCTTTTGTTAAAGTAATCCAGTAATTCTTTCAGGTCCATAAGTCTGCTCCTTATCCGTTATTTCGTAATCCCTCCGGTTTTCGGATCCCAAAAGATCCGGTCTCCTTCGCTGACCCCCATTCTGTAAAGCTCTTTGTCCGGATAGCGGACGACCTGCTCCTCTCCGGCCCTATTCCGGATCGTCAAAACAGCCATGACCGGCGCGCCATCCGGCCGCTCTTCACAGCCGTAGTCAATGTCCTCTTCTATTCTTATTATTCTGAATTCTTCCATTGGTTTTTTCCAGTCATTGTTTCAGTCATACTTCACAAAGTATTATTCTTTTCTCCGTCTGTTAAATGATCACCCCGCTGCAGTGGTCGATCTCATGCTGGATGATCTGCGCGGACCAGCCGGAGAAATCCTGCGTATGCTCTTTCATCTGCATGTCCTGATACTCTACCGTGATCTTCTGATACCGTATCGTTTTACGGGTACCGGTCAGAGAAAGGCAGCCTTCTTGTGTTTCATAGGATCCGGATCTTTTTGTGATCTTGGCATTCAGCATCACCAGATCCGCAAATCCCAGAGAAACTATAATGATGTTTTTCGAATATCCGATCATGTTCGCCGCCATGCCGACACAGCTTTCCCTGTGCGCCGCCAGCGTATCCTTAAGATCTTTAGCGATCTGCAGATCTTCTGCTGTTGCCGGTTCGGATCTCCGGCTTAAGAACATGATATCTTTTACGATCGGCCGGACCATAGTTCAATCATCCAACACTTTCCGCAGTATGAACCGCTCATAACCGCCGTACATTTCCTTTTTTGCTGCAACGGCAAACCCTTTGATCATTGCATTATGTAAACTGTATGAATTCTCCGGCGAGATCGTGGCAAGCGCCTCCGCTGCTCCGATCTTAACGGCAAGACGATCCATGATACCGATCGCAAGATACTGCAGGCCGTATCCCCGGTAATCCGGATCCACAAAAGTCGTGTCGTAAGTCACTGTTTTCTTCAGCCTGTCCTCATCATAACCCAGTGCATAACCGAGGTTTCTGGGAGAAACGCGGTTTTTGATCATCAGGGCAAACAGTACCAGCCTGCCCGCATGAAAAGCTCCGATACAGCAATCCTCCGCCAAAGACTCTTCGATCTCCACATCTGGTGTCCAAACAAACTGATCTTTATCCGGCATCCTGTTCAAAACCAACTCCTGAAGCTTCAGGATCCTTGGAAGGTCCTTATGTGTACAAAGTCTCAGTTCTGTTTTCAGTTTTTGGCCTTTGCTGTTTTGGCAGGTCACTTCGCAGGGAAGCGCATTCAAATCGGTCATCTTCACTCCTGATCCTTTTGTCCTTCCGGCTACAGGTTAATAATACACCATTCCCTGTTTATGATTCTATCCTTTTTATGCTATAATTCCCTCATGAAGTTTCGAATTTTCTGGTCCATTCTGGCAGTTCTTTGTTTTATTTACGGGATCCTGGTTTTTCTGACCGGCTCCGGTACCGGTTTTTTTATTGTCTGGTTCCTTCTTTGCGCACTATGTTTAGCCTGCGCACTGTTTTCCGGGCGCGGCAGATGGAAAAGGCTTCCGAAAGCGCTTAAGACTATGCTTATCCTAATCCTCATCGTTTTCCTCGGGTTATTTTTCTTCGTAGAAGCACTTATCCTGACAGGCTTTAAAGATACTTCAAAAAAAGACCTGGACGTGATCATCGTCCTCGGGGCACAGGTTTACGAATCCGGTCCCAGCGTGGTTCTTAAGCACCGTCTGGATGAAGCTTTTGATTATCTTCAGGAGAACCCGGCTACCGTCTGCATCGTGACCGGGGCAAAAGGTCCGAATGAGCCGTTCTCCGAAGCGGAAGGAATGCGCCGCTACCTTATCTCACGGGGTATAAACGAAGGCCGGATCATTTTGGAAGATCAGGCGCTGGATACAAAACAGAACATTTCCTACAGCATGAAGCTGTTTGATGCAAAAAAAGAAAGTGTCGGGATCATCAGCAACAACTTCCATATGTATCGCGCTCTGCGTCTGGCAAAAAAGGCAGGCTTGTCGGATGTCTACGGTATTCCGGCTCCGTCCACGCCTCTTTACCTTCCGAACAACATGCTGCGTGAGTTTTTCGGCGTTGTTAAGAGTTTTGTTGCGGGCTGAAAATGATCCCGGCGGCGGAAGCTGACAGGTTCTTATTTTCACGCCACCAGGCTGTCTTCTTGAAAATCCCTCCCGCTCAGGCTATACTTTTGGCATGAACGAATCTGTGTCAAAGCCAATCGAATCTGTGCCTGAACTGCCTGCGGATATGACCGGCCTGCTGTTAGACTGGTACGACGCCCACCGGCGTTTTCTTCCCTGGCGGGAAGACCCCACGCCGTATCATGTGTGGGTTTCCGAGATCATGCTCCAGCAGACCCGCGTGGATACGGTCATCCCTTATTACGAACGTTTTATGAAAGAACTCCCAGATGTCCGCACCCTGGCAGAAGTCCCGGAAGAACGGCTTTTAAAGCTGTGGGAAGGCCTCGGCTATTATTCCCGCGTCCGCAACATGCAGAAAGCTGCCATACAGATCATGCAGGATCATAACGGTGTCATTCCATCAGATCCGGCCAGGCTTGAAAAGCTTTCCGGGATCGGAGCCTATACTGCGGCGGCGATCGCATCGATCGCGTACCAGGTCCGCATCCCTTCCGTGGACGGGAACCTTCTGCGTGTCTATGCCCGCCTTGCGGCTTACCGGGAGGACATCCGCACTGCCGCGGCCAAAAAGCTGGCGGAAAACGCCTTTTTAAGTGTTCTGCCCAAAGACCGTCCCGGCGATATGAACCAGGCCCTGATGGATATCGGCGCCACGATCTGCCTTCCGAACGGCGCTCCCCTCTGCAATGACTGCCCCTTCGCAGGATTCTGTGAGACAAAGAAAAAGGGGCTTCAGGATGAGATCCCCAAAGCAAGAGAAAAGTCAGAAAAGCTCGTGGATCATAAAACCGTTTTTCTGATCCTTGCAGACGATCTTGTGCTTCTTCACCGCCGTGACAGAAAAGGCCTGCTTGCCGGATTGTACGAGTTTCCCAATACGGAAGGAACATTAAAAAAAGAAGAGGCAGTGCGATACTGCTCTTCTTTTGGATTCGATGTTTCAGATATTAAACCTGCAGGACCGGCCAGGCACGTCTTCAGCCACCGCATCTGGGAAATGACCGGCTATGAGGTACGCATCTTAAATTCCATACCTCCTGTTTTGCCCGAAGGATATCTTTTCGTTCCGATCCGTACACTGATCGATGAGATCGCGATCCCTGCAGCTTTTTTTGCATACAGCAGGCTCATTATCCCGGTCCTTTCCGAGTGATGACGTCTCATCCGCCTGCCTGTTACAGCTCTTCTGCGTTAATCGCCTTAAATCCTTCTCCCCGGATATCCTTCGCATCGGAAACAATTACAAATGCCGCAGGATCGATTGAAAATACCAGGTTTCGAAGGTCCGCGGTCTGTCTTTTCGAAACTGCGCATAATAAGATGTGCCGGTTTTCGTGAGTATACATTCCTTTGGCTTCGATCAGCGTAGCGCCGCGGTCCAAAAGGTGAATGATCCCGTCGGAGATCTCCTCGTATTTCATCGTAATGATAAAAGCCTGATTGACATGTCCGCGGACACCGCTCTGCAGCCAGTTGGCCATTCTTCCGGAGAGAATGACCGAAAGGATCGCATAAAGAGACGGCAAAACGCCAAACACCCACATGGCGACAATAACGATGATACCGTCGATGACCGGATAGATGCTGGAAGTCTCCAGGTACGGAAACTTCTTCTGGATCAGTGCAGCCAGAGTATCGGTTCCGCCGGTCGAGCCTTTTGCAAGCAGGATCAGGCCCATTCCGACCCCCATCATGGCACCGCCTGCAAGCGCGGAGATCGTAAGATCATGCGCGGCAACCGTCGAATGAGGCAGGACGATCAGCCAGAAAGAATAGGAAAGCGCTCCTAAGATGGTCTTGGTCATGAACTTCAGTCCCCGGACCTTTATCGAGATGATTAAAAGCGGAATATTGAAAACCAGTGTTGCCAGCCCCGTGGAGATTTCAAACGGCAGAAATGCTTTTGAAAACCGGTTCACCATCATGGCCAGGCCGGTAAAGCCGCCGGGAACGATATTGGCAGCCTCGAAAAACAGGTTTACGGAAAAACACATGATACAGGTTGAGATCACTACCAGGATGTAATCTATGCCTTTGATTTTCGATAATACTTTTTTCATGATGCTAAAACGCCTTTCCTTCTTTATCCGCCAGGATCAGGGCATTATACACCCGTTCTTCCGTCAATGCAAACGGTTCTGCTTCCATTCCGGAATTCCCGTCCAGGATCCGTTTTGTAATAATACAAATATTTTCAGGTACCGGTTCCACGCCAAGCTGTGAAAGGGTGATCGGAAGATCCAGATCCCGAAGCAGGGAGAATACCTGTCTCTTTTCTTCCTCCGGCGCGTTTTCCAGAACAAGCTGGAAAACGATCCCGAAAGAAACCATTTCTCCGTGATAGTACCGGTTCGTACCCGGGATCTCATGGATCCCGGTATGGACGGAACGTGCACCGGCTCAGCCCGTGTTTTCAAATCCCAGACCGCTTAAAAGGATGTTCGCTTCGATCACATTTTCCACTGCTTCGGAAAGCTTTCCGGCTTCCAGATCCGCTTTTGCCGTCCTGGCGTCCTCCATCAGCGTCTCAAAACACTTCCTTGCAATCGCCATACCGGCAAGTGTTCTGCGGTAACCGGATCCGATATAGTTGTCCGTATCGGAAGCCTGATTTGCCCGGGCTTCGAACCAGGTGGAAAGTGCATCGGCGACTCCGGCACAGAACAGACGCAGCGGCGCAGCGGCAGTATCTTTCAGAGGAACATCTTGCGAACGTAGGGATCGACCCGGGCAGCAATTACGTCATTGCCGGCGCCCAGGATGAATACGGGGTCACGGAATTCGACAACCTCTGGAATCCCGGGAAACGTCCGTCTGTTCCGGAAGCCTATTATGACAAAGCGGAAGAACAGATGGTCCGCTGTGCCGCAGCTTTTGTCGAAAAGAACCCTGATATCGGCGCGATCATGCTGGAATGCACCGGCATGCAGCCTTTTGCAAGAGCCGTACAGCGCGAAGTGGAACTTCCGGTCTTCAGCTGGGGGACACTGCTCGATTATGCGTACTCCGTCGTCAATCACCGGGATTATTACGGACACGTATAATACCGGTTACCAAAAACAGTACTGGCGGCTCACTGCCACTTCAGGGCAGCCGGTACTGTCGTCTGATCCATCGTTTATTTGGACATGATGCCGTTTAACACCTGTTCGATCAAAAACAGTGTCCCTTCGATCCCCATGTGTGTCTTAACGGTCAGATCCGTGTAGCCCATTCCCGGGAAACTGATTTCGATCCCGCAGAATTCATCCGGCATCAGAGCCCGCTCCGAGATCCGGTTCGCATCGGAAAACAAAAGCTCTGCCACATCAAAAGGCGCCGGCTCCATACCCAGATAATCCGTCAGGAAGATTCCATAAGCTTTTGCAAGCGATTCCGACGCTGCAACATGAAAAGTCACACCTTTTGGCTTTCCGTACATCTGGAAGATTCCATTGATCTTATTCCATGCCAGTGCCCGGGCCCGTTCGCTTTGCTCCATAAAGGCGCCCTCGGAAGTGCCGAGCAGGGTACAGATCTCGGAAAAAACCTTCTCCGTGGAAGAAAATCCGACCGGCAGGGGATCGCAGACATAATAAGGCTGACCGTACCGTTCTTCCAGATATTTCGCAGATTCCAGCCCGGCCTTCGGATAAACGACCACGTTGAGATCCGCCTTCGGGATATCGGTCAGTTCCCTGATCGAACAGTCCGCGCACAGTACTGCGTTCACATCAATCCCGCACAGCTCAAACAGCCTTTTCAGTTCGCGCACGTCCCCCTCGCAGTAGCGGTGCCAGATCGACATGCCGAGCAGGTTGATCGCAGGCCTGCGGCGTTCGGATTCTTTGTCTTTTGCTTCTTTCTTATCCGGCAGGAGAATCTTCAGCATCTCCAGAGCCGCCAGACTGTAGCCTTCCTCAAACGTGACCGAATAGCCCGGGGATTCCATATAAACGATCGGTCTGTCGGGCATCGCTCTCTTTGCGATCCCGTACAGATCGTCCCCGATCAGCGCCGCTCCGGGAGAGTTCACCACGGCGAGTATTTTAAAATCGACATGTTCCCGGATAAAGGCAAGTGCTTCAGCCACCTTCTCCCCGGTCCCGTAGACATAGTCGTACCCGTCAAGATACGTGCAGGGGACCCGATCCTGGCGGAAAAACCAGTCGTTTAAATAGTTATAATCCACAGGGACCCGCTCTTTTCCTTTTCCTGCAGGAAGATACAGAAGGGGGCGCCGCATAAGGAAGCCGGATGTGCTGCTGTGATAAAACCGGCAGCCCATCGGTCCGTTCAAAAGGACGATGGTTTCCTGCATGCCTTCCATTGCGAAGATCATGCCGGTGATCGCGTCAGGAGAAATACTTCTGGTACAGCTTGCGGTCATTCGTCCAGTCCCCCTTTCTCCTGTGTTCAAACTCCCCTGCCCAGCGCTCCAGCGCATAAATGCCCGAAGAAAAGCCCTGTGTCTCGGTCATGGGCATGAAATCCAGTACGTAATCGCCCTGTGAAAAGGCGGAAGGGTAATTGGATACGACGATATCCGGTTTCAGTTCCCGTATTTTTTCTTCCGCCGTTACAAGATCATAAACATATTCCGAAACGTTTAAGATCTCCGGATTCCTGCTTACGGCCAGCCCCTGATGCAAATAATCGGCCACGCCGACCCAGACAACTTTCATTCCGGCATCGGCTGCGGCAGAAAAGAGCCAGTCGAGGCCTGTGCTGATCGTGGTCATGAGCAGGCGTTTTCCAAAAAGTACCGGTTTCAGTCTTTCGATGCTTTCTTTATACTTTTCTTCTTCCTCTTGAAGGATCGCAGGCACTTTATCCGCGCAGCCAAAGAAGTCTGCGATCTTTCGTGTAAAGCGGGTGGTTTCCTCAAAGCCCGTCGGAAGCGCCATGTCGAAAAACGTGCAGCCGTACTCTTCAGTCAGCCACTGTTTTAATGCAAGATTATCGGCGTTTTCAGAAGCAAGTATGTTTAACGGCGCCTTCATAAACCCCTTCACATCGGAAACTGCAGCCCCGCCTAAGAAGCGGCAGTTGACTGCAATCCCCAGCCGCTTTAGCAGATCTTTTAAGATCCGGTAACTGGTCTCCAGGTTGGTGGAAAGGCTTACCTCCCCGATCAGATTGACGGATTTCGTCTTCTCTTTTATATCCGTGCGGATCAGGTGTTTTGCCAGCGCATGCAGACACATCTGAATGCCTTTCATGTAATCACCCGCAATATCGCCGTCCGCCGGAACTGCGATCACCGGTACTTCTTCCGTCGAAAGATCTTCCACCGAAAGCAGGTCGTCCCCGATGATCCCGCTGACACAGGAGCTGATCACGATGACGGCTCCGGGCTTTTGCGCTACGGCCCGGGCGACCGCTTCGCGAAGCTTTTCTGTTCCGCCGTAAACGGCTTCGGTCCGTGTGATCTCTGTGCAGGCAAACCGCGGACTGATCGCCGAGGGAAGCAGGATTCCCCGGTTGAACAGGCCCTTCCGGCCTGCCGAGGTGATCGTCTGCCAGGCAAAGAACGCGCAGGAATTCGGGGAATGTGCGATCACGATTGCGTCGGTCAGGAAGACTGCAGTCACCGCCGCACCGTTGAAAGCGCAGCCATACAGGGGCATGCGGCGCACGGACAGTTTTTCGGCAGCTGCTGTATCTGTATTTCCGTTTTCCGCTGCATTCTCTGTTCTGCAGGAGTGCGGATCTTCCGACCCGTTTTCCAAAACAGAACCGCTCTCTTCTTTGAAATACGGCAATCCCGCTGCCGCGATTCCGGCATCCGTTTCTGCCTTATCTTCCGGAACCCTGCATCCTGCTGCGTATCTTTTTTCGCCCAGGACCGCTTCTTCCAGTTTTTCATCATCCAGCGGACAGGCAGGAAAAAGCTCTCTGCCTTCTGTCAGCTTTTCGGCCAGCTCATTAAATATCTGCTTTTCTTTCTCATATCCTTCCAGCTCAAATAAAGGGATGTTTTTCTCTTCTGCTTCTGCAAATGCTTCGCTTCTCGGAATGCAGGCAAGGATCGGCAGCTTTACCGCTTTTGCAAAGCGTTCGACGCGCTCTTTTTCCCCTGCCAGATTTCTGGCGTTGTAAACGATCCCGGCCACCCTTTGATGCTGATCCCCGTCAAAGTTCCGGATACCGTGAAGGATGTTGTTCGCGGCATAAATGGCCATAAACTCGCCGCTGGTCACTAACACCACGGTATTGGCATACTCCCGGCGGACCGGCACGGCAAAGCCGCCGCAGACAACGTCTCCGAGCACGTCATAGATCACAGCGTCATAGTTTTTCTTGATTTTATTTTTGGAAAGGAACTCAAAAGCCGAAATGATCCCCCGTCCCGCGCAGCCGACTCCGGGCTTCGGCCCGCCGGCTTCGATGCAGCCGACTCCGCAAAATCCCTCGTGCAGGATTTCAGAAACCTGTGCCTGCTCTTCCGGGATATCTCTCAGATGATCCAGAACTGTCGGGATCCTCTGACCGTAAAGCAGAAGGCGCGTCGAATCATGCTTCGGATCGCAGCCGATCTGAAGGACCCTCTTTCCGTTCAAAGCCATCGCTGCGGAAAGGTTCGCGCTGATCGTGGACTTCCCGATCCCGCCCTTTCCGTAGACCGCCAGCTCAAGCCTCTTTTCTTCATCGAATTCTTTCAATCAATAAACCTCCCTTTACTCAGTCGGTTTCTCCTCTGGGAGACTTCCTTTCCGGATGTTCTCCTTCAGGATCCGGTCGGTGACCTCAAAAAGTTTTTCGGAGCCGAGCCTGGTCTTATTCTGGCGGCTGTACACTGTCTTTGCCGTAACGCCGTGTTCTTTCCAGTCTCCCCCTTCGTTGCTGTTGTTTAAGATCAGGGGCTGGAAATTGTCCATGGCATGGGCGAATTTCGAGTCGGCCGTTTCATACTCCTCAAATTCATCAAACAAAGCCGTAAACTCCTCTTTCTGGTCCTTTGGAAGCATCGAAAAGATCCTCTCTTTTGCGGCCTCTTCACGGGCTTTCTGGGTTTTTAACTCTTCTTCGTCATAAGCGTAGGTGTCTCCCGCGTCGATCTCCACGATATCATGGATCAGGCACATCAGCATGACCCTTGTGATGTCTACTTCTTCATTGGCATACTCCCGGAGAAGATAAGCCATCAGGGCCATATGCCAGGCGTGCTCCGCGTCGTTTTCGTTGCGGCCGTGCCCTGAAAGATGCGTCTGCCGGAAGATATTTTTTTCCTTATCGATCTCCAGTGAAAAAACCAGCTGTTTTCTTAACCGTTCATCCATGATATTGCCTCTGTTCGAATCTGTGAGTATGTGATATGATTAAGCCTCTCGGCGTATAGCGCTGAATCACTCATTGTGAGTGCCCTCAGTCCTATCATAATAGATTAATTTGAAAAATAAAAGGATGGATCGATCGATGAAAAAGGTTCTGTTTCTGCTTGCAGCTGTAATGCTTACCGTGTTCTTTTACGGATGCGGCACTTCTGCTGCAGATCAGACGGATTCTTACCGGGATGTTCCGGCTGCAGAACAAACTGCTTCTTCCCAGAACGCCGCTGCTGCCGGCGTATCTTCTGATGCTTCTTCGTCGGCCGATTCCGGGATTTCCGATATCTCCTCTGAGGGATCAAAGGAGGTGACGCAAGATACTTCACCGGAAAACATGGCAGAAGTAAAAGATCCTGTTTCCGATCCCGTTCCGGGCGAACTGGACCTTCTTTTGGATCCTTCCCTGACCGTCGGCGGCTTAAAAGCCATGGATTATTCCAAGCTGAAGACCCAGGCCTCTTTTTTGATCAACCACTTTCTGAAAAATGACATTCCGAAGAATCCCTATAAGGTCTCCGCTTTTCATCATGACGGGGATCTGCTTGGCTATGAAGATCCGGAGTATGAATATCAGCTCGGGATCGACGTTTCCGTATTTCAGGGAGAGATCGACTGGAAAAAAGTAAAGGAACAGGGGATCTCCTTTGCGATTATCCGCGCCGGATACCGCGGCTACGGTGAAAGCGGCTCTTTGAACGAAGATGAACTGTTCCGGAAAAACATTGCCGGGGCAAAAGAAGCGGGCCTGCTTGTCGGCGCGTATTTCTTTTCACAGGCGGTCAGCAGGGAGGAAGCTGAAGAAGAAGCAGAATATGTGCTTTCGATGCTGGACGGGATCGAACTGGATCTTCCGCTGGTCTTCGACGAAGAGATCATCAAAAATGACGACGCGCGTACGGACGCAGTCCTTCTTTCACAGTATACGGAAAACGCACTTGCGTTTTTTGAAAAAATAAAGGCAGCCGGATACGAGCCCATGCTTTACACGAACCTGATCTCCGAATGCCTGGTCTACGACCTGGAACAGCTGGAAGGGATCCCGGTCTGGTTCGCGGGATACGACTCTTTTCCTCTGACCCCGTATGAATTTGAGTACTGGCAGTACACTGAATCCGGAAAACTGGAAGGGATCGAAGCTCCGGTCGACCTGAATATCCGGATACGTAAGGTCACGTCCTGACCTTAAGCGCTCCTGTCGGGCAGTTCTGTACACAGGAGGGCTTCATGCCCGAAAAAACCCGCGCATAACAGCCGTCACATTTTTCCATTTTCTCACAGCCAAAAACATCCATCCTAAAAGAGACCGCGTCATAAGGACAGGCTGCTTCACAGGCATGGCAGCCGGCACAATCCGAATTATCATACAGTACCAGCCCGCTTTTTTCGTCCCTGTAAATGCAGCCTGCCGCACAGGCTGAAGCACAGGCAGGTTCCTCACAGTGCATACATGCGGATGAAATGCAGCGTATTCGCCCGATCTCGGTTTTCGTAACTCTCCGGTAAGGCCTCTGGCCGCCTTCCGTATCAATGTCGTTCTGATCCATACAGGCTATGGCGCAGGCGCCGCAGGCCGTGCATAAAGATTCGTCAAACAGTATTCTTATACTCATAGTTTTTCCACCGTACAGCGCACATTTCGGAACCCGGGATATCCGGTATAAGGGTCGTTATGTCCGTGCGGAACGATCGAATTCACATCGGCTTCCGGATATCCGTTGGTCATGAACACCAGGCCTCTTTTAACAGCAGACGACGGGTTTGCCGCTGCGGTTATCTCTCCTTCTGTGGTACGTATCCGGATCCTTTCTCCCGCTGTTATACCGCGCTCATCCAGATCTTCCGGATGAAGGTCCGCCATCGGCTGCGGCCGCAGCGACCGTAGCCAGGGCACGTCATTCAGTCTGGAATGCATGGAGGAAGGCAGCCTGCCTCCCGCCACAAGCTGCAGCGGATACTCTTCCGGATCCGCCTCGCTGCTGCCGTCACTGTATTGTGGCAGCGGACAGAAACCATCATACTTTTCGATGACTTTGGAGTACAGCTCAAATTTCCCGGTCGGAGTTTTGAAGATAAATTCGCCCGGACGGACGGTCTTCGTTTCTTCCAGCGGTACCAGTTCTCCTTCTGCCGCTCTGATCCGGTCCACATCCAGACCGGTTCCTTCGAAAATATACTTCAAGCAGGCATCATAACCGGATCTCAGCAGCTCATCCTTTATATCCAGCCTCTTTGCCAGTTCAATAATGATATCCGTGTCGGAACGCACATCCCCGACCGGATCGATCACCGGATGCGTATACCAGGCCTTCGGCCCCGGGTAAACTTTCAGCTCGCTTCTTTCCAGAGATGACGCACAGGGGAGGATGATGTCCGCCATTTTTGCGGTATCCGTCATAAAGAGGTCCGCGACCGCAAAGAAATCCAGTTCTTCCAGGGCTTTTTTCAGCCGCATATCCGCCTGAAACATCCGGTAATTCATGCCGTGCGTCATGACCGCGCGTATCGGATACGGCTCGCCGGAAAGGATCTGGTCCGCCAATGCGTTGGCCTGCATCTCCGGGATCAGTTCATTCCAGAGCGGATACTGCCCTGCTCCCACACGCTGCGGACCCTCTCCGGGGTAGTTTTCCAGTTCAAATCGTTCGACGTTCGTCGCGAAGCCGGCCCTGGTATGCGCATACGTATCCGGAGACGGGATGTTCCCGCCTTTTTGGTCAAAAGAACCGGTGATCGCGCTCAGAGCATAGATCGCTCTCTGATTCTGAAAACCGTTCTTATGGTGTACGATCGTCGAACTGGAGTGGCTGATCGCCAGAGGCAGGTTGCCGCCGATGACTGCCGCGGCTTCCCGGATCTTTTCTGCCGGAACATCCGTGATCGCTTCGGCTTTCTCGGGCGTGAAATCCATAACATATGCCCGGTACTCTTCAAAACCGTAAACGTGTTTTTCTATATAATCGTGATCGATCTTATCCCTAAGGATCAGTTCCCTTGCCAGGGCATTGGCCAGGGCTCCGTCGGTTCCGGGCCGGATCTGCAGAAAGAGGTCCGCTTCCAGACGAACTGCCGGCATTTCTCTCGGATCGATAATGATCACCTTTTCATTTCCTTTTCTTCCGCCTTCCGGAGCCGGTCCCATGTTTCTGGAATAATAAGGATTAAAGCCCCAGCCCAGAAATGTCCCGGCATTCTTCCGGTCGGGCATGGTCGTTTCGCATCCGGTCATGGATTTCCACGCCATGACCGTCGCAAGGAAGCAGGTGGAAGACTCGGATCCGTAGTTCACCGATCCGAAAGAATAGCAAAGCCGCTGCAGAAACGGCCTGTACCATTTATTGTAACCCGAAAAGAACGCGGCAGAAGAAGCACCGTATTCATTTTTGACCGCATTGAGCCTTTCGGCGATCTCGTCAAGCGCCTCGTCCCAGGAGACTGCCTCAAAGCGGCCTTCACCCCGTGCTCCGATACGCTTCAACGGTACCTTAAGCCGGTCTTTCCGGTAAACATACTGGCGCTGCGCAAGACCCTTGGTACACAGGACGCCGTTCCCTGCCGGATGGCCCTGTATGCCTTCCGCTTTCAGCAGCTTTCCGTCTTTTACGAAACAGTTCACCCCGCAGGAAGGCGCGGGAGAGCAGATATCGCAAAAGCTCGCTTTAAGCAAAATACCGGTATCTTCACCCGGTATTTTTGCTTTGATCTTTTCTTTTAATGAGAAAGGTTCTTTTATCATGTTTTTCCTGTGAATCCTGAGGCTTATGACCGGAAGACCGGTTTCCGATGCTCCAAATGAACCGAAAGGAACTGCGTGTATCTCAGTCTGCCGGTTTGCTCTTTCTTCCGTACATAAACTTTCCGGCGATCGCGAATCCCAGTTTATACGGCCCCGGCATCAGCGCTTTATCAGCCTCCTTGAGCTTTTCTCGGATCGGAAGGCTCTGGGGACAGTGCTTTTCGCACTTGCCGCAGCCGACACACCGGTTTGCGAAAGCAGGTACCTTTTTTGCACCGGCGGACTGGAAATATTCGGCACGTACCGAAAACTTCTTTTCGATCCCAAGCATATTATAACAGTGAAACGCGAGCGGGATATCGACACCGGCCGGACACGGCATGCAGTAGCGGCATCCGGTACAGCCGACCTTCTCATATTCACTGAGGACCGCTTTGACCTGTGCGATCAGCTCTTTGTCTTCATCATCAAGACAGCCCGGCTCGCACCCGGAAGCTGTCCGGCAGTTCTCCTCCACCATTTCGGCCGAATTCATGCCGGAAAGCACACAGGTCACGCCCGGCTGGTCAAAAAGCCATTTGAAAGCCAGCGAAGCCGGCGTGTATCCCTTCGGACTGTTCTCAAGGATCCTTTTGGCCTTTTCTGGAAGGTACTGCACCAGCCTTCCGCCGCGCAGAGGCTCCATAATGATCACAGGGATGCCTTTTTCATACGCGGCCTCCAGCCCAATACGCCCGGCCTGCGTCGTTTCATCAACATAATTATACTGGATCTGGCAGAAATCCCAGTCGTACGCATTGAGGACTTTCAGGAACTCCTCCGTCGATCCGTGGAATGAGAAGCCTGCGTTTTTTATCTGGCCTGTGCTCTTTTTCGAGGAAAGCCACTCTGCCATCCCGATCGACTCCAGCCGGTTCCACTGGTTTACGTCCGTCATATGATGCATCAGATAATAATCAACGTATCCGGTGCGAAGCCGTTTGAGCTCTTCATTGAAGAACCGGTCCGCTCCGGCAACGTCTTTGACCATATACTGCGGAAGCTTCGTGGCAACATTGACCTTTTCCCGGATCCCGTTTTTTTCCAGAATTTCGCCGAGGGCCGCTTCACTGCCGAGGTAAATGTAGGCCGTATCATAATAATTCACGCCCAGCTCATACGCCCGAAGGATGGCTTCTTCTGCTTTGGCCATATCGATACTGCCGGCTTTTTTTGCGAACCGCATGCAGCCGAATCCCATTAAAGAGACCGGTTCGCCGCTCCTGTTGGATCTGTATTTCATCCGTTTCACCGCTTTCCGGCCGAAACGACATTAAACTGTCTTAAAGACCCGGTTCTCAGTCGTTCCAGTGTTTTGCATATCTCCCGAGTACCATTACCAGGAAGATCGTAACAACAGCTGTTACCAATGCCATTAAGAAAGTCGGCCTGATGTTTCCGTGAAGTATGTTTTTGGATACTGCATTGAAGAAAACCGAAGAAAAGCCAAGCCCGGTCATGATCACACCGTAGTTTGTCCCGGAATACTTCGGCCCGAAAAAGTCGGTCGACATCGCAGCATTGATCGGTGAAGGTCCGCCATAGGCAAAGGCGATCAGGCATACGATCAGGATGTAGAAGCCGCCTCCTGCAAAGATCATGCAGACCGCGCCGAACCCGGTAAGGACCGAAAGAATGATCAGTGAAGATACACGGCCGATCTTATCGGATAAGGTTGCCATGATCAGTCTGCCTGCCGCGTTCGGAATACCGGTAATGGATACGGCAAATGCCGCCATGGCCGGAGTCAGTCCGCGTTCCAGACCCAGATCATAGATTAACGGAACCGTAAGGTTCCAGGTACCGTTGATAAAAAAGATTACGAAAAACAGACACCAGAACGGGACGGTCCGGATCGACTCCCGAAGCGGGATGCTCCTGTTGGCTGTCATAACGGCTTTATTCTCAACCTTGGGAAGCGACTCCAGATAAGCCTTGTCCGGAAGTGAGATCATGATGCAGCCGATAATGCCGGCCACAAAAAATACCAGCGCGAGGATTGCGAAAACCGCCTTGAAATTCACCAGTCCGGTAGCCGCGTCCCGGTTCATTTCCATGAGCCATTTGGACACCGGCGTAAAGATCACCGTAGAAAGCCCGAACGCCGATACAGCCAGTCCGGAAGCAAGTCCTTTACGGTGCGGGAGCCATTTCTGCACACAGGAAATGCAGGCGCCGTAGGCAATACCGCTTCCCAGTCCGGAACATATGCAGTAAGTAAGGACGAAAAGCCCTGCTGTCGAAGCACTGATCAGTGCGGAAAGCCCGATTCCTGCCGAAAACAGAACCACGCCCAGTACCGCCGCAAATTTGGGACCTTTATGGTCATTGACGATTCCTCCGACAAAGTTGCCGACAACAAACGCAAAAACCATATAGGAAGCAACCATGGCGGTGCCTTCCCATCCGCCGTACGCGTTGGAAACATCGGTTCTGAAGATACTCCAGAGATAAAGTATTCCGACGCAGAGCTGCACGATCAGGCAGCCGATGATCGCAGCGATCTTTTTGTTTTTCATTTCAGTTTCTCCAGTCTTTGTTTTATTGTTATGATTTCTTTTTCTACATTCTGTACGCTGGTCCCGCCGCTGCTGATCCTTTTGTTCACGCAGTTGTCCAGGTCAACAGCCTCATAAACATCTTCTTCGAAAAGCGGACTGTACTCCTTATAATCCTTTAGCGGAAGGTTTTCCAGCACGCAACCTTTTTCGATACAGTCCGTAACGATCCTGCCGGAGATCTTATAGGCATCCCTGAACGGAAGGCCCTTACCGACCAGGTAATCGGCCAGATCTGTCGCATTGATGAAGCCGCCGGAAGCAGCTTTGCGCATATTTTCGGGAATCGCTTTCATTGTGGCAAGCATTCCCGTGAAGACCTGCAGGCAGGCCTTGACCGTATCGATCGCATCGAACAGCGGCTCCTTGTCCTCCTGCATATCTTTATTATAGGCCAGCGGAAGGCCTTTTAAAGTTACAAGAAGAGAGATCAGATCCCCGTAGACTCTGCCGGTCTTGCCTCTTACCAGCTCCGCCATATCCGGGTTTTTCTTCTGGGGCATGATCGAAGAGCCGGTCGTGTATGCATCCGAAAGCTCCACAAACTTGAATTCCCAGCTTGACCAGAGCACGATCTCCTCGGAAAAACGGGAAAGATGCATCATCAGGATGGAAAAGCAGGATAAGAATTCCAGGGCATGGTCCCGGTCCGAGACGCCGTCCAGGGAATTGATCGTGATCTCCGGAAAGCCTAAAAGCTCCGCTTCGTAATCCCGGTCTGTGCTGTATGTGGTTCCAGCCAGCGCACAGCTTCCGATGGGTGAAACATTCATTCGCTCTGAGGCGTCCGTAAGACGTCCCAGATCGCGCAGAAACATTACCGCATAGGTCAGAAGGTGATGCCCGAAAGTAATCGGCTGAGCGCGCTGCAGATGCGTATAGCCCGGCAGGATCGCTGCCTTATACTCTTCTGCTTTCTTAATATCTGCCAGGATCAGTTCTTTTATCAGGACCGCGATCTCATCCGCCTCTTTTTTCAGATACAGCTTCAGATCCAGTGCGACCTGATCGTTCCGGCTTCGGGCGGTATGAAGCTTCTTGCCGGTATCCCCGATACGCTCCGTGAGCACGCTTTCCACAAACATGTGAATATCTTCGCTCTCCAAATCGATCGGAAGGGCTCCGCTTTCCAGATCTTTTAAAATGCCTTCCAGTCCGGTAATGATCTCTTCTGCATCTTTTTCGGAAATAATGCCGCACCGGGCCAGCATCCGCGCGTGTGCGATGCTTCCGGTGATGTCTTCTTTATACATGCGGCTGTCGAATGAAACAGACGAATTGAAATCGTCCGCGATCTTTGCTGTTGTGCCGTCCGTACGGCCGGCCCACAGTTTTGCCATAAACACTCCCCCTCTCTGGGCGATGCAAAGGCAGTTCCCTGTCGTCAGAAAAGCTGTCATATCAGCGGCTGGAAACCATTCCGTGCCGCCATACGACAGCCTGTATTTCTTCAAACAGATTATAAACTCTGTCGCATCCCTTTGATTATAATCACTTTCATCAAAGGTTGCAATCTCTTCATTGCATCGGGACAGATACTGTTATTGTTTTGTGGTTTATCCCTTCTCCAGTATTTTTCCTATCGTATCCGTCAGGATCTCCGTCAGTTTATCATCAGCCACACCGAAAACGATCGCAACGCCTTCCGCACGGCAGTTTCCTCCTTCGAAATGCCGGATGTGTTCATCGGTATCCGTAACAGAGATCTGCCCGCAGCGGCCGGCTTCCGTCACAATAAACTTAATGTGGCCAATGATTCCTCCTGCTTCCGTCACCAGGCGGCCCGCTTCGCGCATCTTTGAAGCCAGGAGTTTTTCTGCTTTGTCGTAATCGGCGATTGGAATGCTGCCCTGCATCGCGCCGATGACTGCACCCTCGTGATGCGAGATGTGCACTGTTCCGTGATGATGATCATGATCGTGATAGCTGTCGTGATCATGATGTTCATGACTGCAATCATGCACATGACTGTGCCCGTGTCCGTGATGATCTTCCTCTGTAATAAAATCTTTTTCCTCTGCCATCTTCACACCTCCCGGAGCACTTCTTCAAATATGCCTTCCGGAATCTCGTTCCCGGCGCACATGGGCGAAACATACGCTTTGCTGTTTATGTTCCTGACAGATTCTTCCACCCTTTTCAGGGTTTCTTCATCCACAAGATCGATTTTATTGATCAGAACGACGTCTGCCGAAGCGATCTGATCGGAGACCAGCTCGTTCATTGCCTGGATGATGCGGTCCCAGCGTTTCGCATCCGCAAGGGAGCAGATCCTGCAGGTAATTCCAAGACTGAATTCAATATTATCCCGGATGGAGTCCGGGAATGCCAGTCCGGTGGCTTCCATGAGCAGCCAGTCCGGATGGATCTCCTTTTCGATCGTATGGATCGTGACAGGAAGCTCCCCTGCCATACTGCAGCAGACACAACCGGAGAAAAGGCTCCTCACTTCAAAGCCAGAACCTTTTATCAGTTTATCATCGATGCTCAGCTCGCCTATTTCGTTTTCGAGGACCGCAATATTTGCGATCCCCATTTTTTCAGCCATATAGTGCGCCAGCTGAAGTATGAAACTCGTTTTTCCCGAGCCTAAAAAACCGCCTACCAAAAGGATCTTCATACTGACCTCCGATTTATTACTCCGTCAGTTATATTCAGCAGTAATAGCCTGTTCCGTATTTCACGATCTCGTCGTGCATGATTGCCGAGGACTCAGCGAAATCCACCTGAGGGTTCATGATCATGCAGAATATCGCAACATTTCCTCCGGGGCCGTAATTGTCAATCGCTTCGCGGATCTTGGCGCGCAGTTCTTCCTCGGTGGGCGTAACTCCGGGCGTGATCCATTTGCCCTGGAGGTCCCAGCAGCCGATGAGTGCCAGTTTGTCGGCAGTCTCTTTCTGGAGGCTGACAATATCATTTTCCGGCTGCACGATCTGCCACGCTTCAAAGCCTTCGTCGATAAAGCCGGGAGCGACCGCTTCGGGTTTTCCGCAGACATGCATATCCGGGATAATGCCGTAGGAACGGACCGCCTCGGTCCAGCGTTTATGCTGCGGAACGATCAGTTCGTTATAGGTATTCGGTGAAATGAACAGGCCTCTCTCATGAGCGAAGTCATCGAAAAGTGTGATGACGTCCGGTTCAAAGTATTTGACAATATAAGGAAGGGTGCTGATGCGGTAATCCGTATAAGCGTTCAGAAATTCCTCGCAGGCTTCCGGCTCGCTGGCAAAAGCCATAAGCCCCTCTACCATGCCCATCATATCGACCAGGCGCAAAAACGGTCCGTTCCAGCAGCAGTAATCGATCACTTTTTCATTGCGGTCGATGCCGGTCAGCTGGGCCCTGGCCTGGCCTTCCCAGTCGTAATTCGCAATATCGGGGAAATGAACGACCTCTTTCCAGTCACAGATATCGGGGATCAGATTCTGGTTCGGAGCCGGTGTTCCGCCGCCGAACCCAGATGTTGTTCGTCTCCAGACCAGGCCGAATCCGTCCGGGCCGCCGGTACCTCCCGCAGGGCCGTTTTCAAAAGCCTCGGCGTCCCCGCCGACCTGGACCATATCCATCATACTTCCAATATGATCGTGCGACTGGTGATTAAAGATCGCCATCAAATTGTCTTTGCGTGTCATCATTTTGAAAAGCCCTCCTTCTTCGATTTCTTCCGCATCGATCCGGATGTCTGAACAAAAGACCCGTCCTGTTTCGAAAATATGCCTTTGGGAAGGGATCAGAACATCGGCTGCATAAAAACTGGAAGCTGTCGCTTCTTTAATAATATTTGATTTCCTTTTCGATTTCAACCTGTCAGCAGCACAAGGCTATGCTCAGACGAATCCCGCATATTAACTGTAATTTCCTGATGCTTTAACAGAGTCTTTCACGATCTGATCATAAGTGCCGGCCTGAAGGCCGGCACTTATGAAATCAAAGTCTGTTATGTTGTCAGTTGGCATACGATTCTGCAGATCACTTTCCGTCGACCATGGCCTGGACCTTGATCGGCAGTCCGAAAAGGTTGATAAAACCTGCGGAATCAGCCTGATTGTAATCGCTTTCGCCGAAGGTAGCGATCTCTTCGCTGTAAAGGGAGTAGGGACTCCATACGCCGGCTTTGATGATGTTGCCTTTGTAGAGTTTGAGCCTTACCTTGCCTGTAACTCTTTCCTGCGTCTTGTCGACGAACGCGGAAAGTGCTTCACGCAGCGGTGTGAACCACTGGCCGTTGTAAACCAGTTCCGCGAAAGTGATGGCCAGTCTCTGCTTTTCGTGCAGAGTCATCTTGTCAAGGCAGACGCTTTCGAGATACTCATGAGCCCTGTAAAGGATGGTTCCGCCAGGGGTCTCGTACACGCCGCGGCACTTCATGCCGACAAGCCTGTTCTCTACGATATCCAGAAGGCCTATGCCGTTGGCTCCGCCGAGCTCGTTGAGCTTAAGGATGATCTCTTTGGCGGTAAGCTTTTCATCATTAAGGGCAACCGGGATCCCCTGCTCAAAATCGATCGTGATATAAGTAGGCTCGTCCGGTGCCTTCAGAGGCGAAACGCCCATTTCCAGGAAGCCTTCTTTGTCGTAAAGCGGCTCGTTCCCGGTGTCTTCAAGATCAAGGCCCTCATGCGAAAGATGCCAGAGGTTCTTGTCCTTAGAGTAATTCGTCTCACGGTTTATCTTAAGCGGTACATTATGAGCTTCCGCATAGTCGATCTCTTCATCCCTGGATTTGATATCCCATTCTCTCCACGGAGCGATGATAGGCATGTTCGGAGCGAAATGCTTGATGGCCAGTTCAAAACGAACCTGGTCGTTGCCCTTGCCGGTGCAGCCGTGGCAGATGGCGTCGGCTTTTTCCTTAAGAGCGATCTCTACAAGGCCTTTGGCGATGCAGGGTCTGGCATGGGAAGTACCCAGGAGATACTCTTCGTAAATAGCTCCGGCCTTCATCGTGGGAATGATATAGTTATCTACATAATCATCGGTCAGATCCAGTACATAAAGCTTGGATGCTCCTGTCTTGAGGGCTTTTTCCTCCAGGCCTTCCAGCTCGTCCGCCTGTCCGACGTTGCCGGATACGGCGATGACTTCACAGTTGTTGTAATTCTCTTTTAACCACGGAATAATGATCGAGGTATCCAGTCCGCCCGAGTATGCAAGCACTACCTTCTTTATATCCGCTTTATTCATGCCTTTTCTCCTTTTACTACGTTATGTCTGATAATTAAAAGCGTTACGATCATAAGGACGATCGCAATGGGCAGAACAACGACCCAGTTGCTGACCACTCCTGCTATAATATAGCTTACCGCGGAAACGGCCGCAACCGTTAACGCATAAGGAAGCTGCGTGGATACGTGATTGATATGGTCACACTGCGCTCCCGCAGAGGCCATAATCGTCGTATCCGAGATCGGCGAGCAGTGGTCACCGCAGACAGCACCGGCCATGCAGGCAGAGATCGCAACGATCGTGATCGGCTGTCCTGCTGAGAATACCGAAAGGACGATCGGGATAAGGATACCGAATGTTCCCCAGGAGGTTCCTGTCGCGAAGGAAAGTCCTACCGCGATCAGGAAGATGATCGCCGGAAGAAGCATCTGGAAGGCCGCTGCGCTTCCCTCTACGAGCTGTGAAATATAGATCTTTGCTCCCAGAGAATCCGTCATTGCCTTCAGAGTCCATGCGCAGGCCAGGATCAGGATCGCCGGTACCATGGCTTTGAAGCCTTCCGGAAGGCAGCTCATGAGCTCCTTGAATTTGATCGTTCTGCGGAAGACAAAATAGATAACAGTGATTATTACTGTAACAAATGCGCCGTACGCAAGTCCTACGGAAGCATCGCTGTTCGAGAAAGCATCAACAAAGCTTTCTCCCTCAAAGAACCCGCCGGAATAGATCATGCCGATGATGCAGGTAATGATGAGAACAACAATGGGGAAGATCAGATCCAGGACCCTTCCTTTCGGGTTCGCTTCCAGATCTGCCATTGCCGCAAATTCACCTGTGGTGAACAGGTCCCCGTTGTTCTTCGCGTTGTCTTCATGCTTTTTCATCGGGCCGTACTCCAGACCCGTAATTGCCAGGAAGATCATCATGACGATCGTCAGGATCGCATAGAAGTTGTACGGGATCGCTTTAATGAAAAGCGCGATTCCGCTCTCCGCACCTGCCCCGTTTGCAAAACCGGCTACCGCTGCCGCCCAGGACGAGATCGGAGCAATAATACATACCGGCGCCGCTGTGGAATCGATAAGGTACGCCAGTTTGGCTCTGGAGATCTTATTCTCATCCGATACCGGACGCATTACGGAACCGACCGTAAGGCAGTTGAAATAATCATCAATAAAGATCAGAATGCCGAGCACGATCGTGGCAAGCTGAGCTCCGGCGCGGGATTTGATCCTGTTGGATGCCCATCTTCCAAACGCAGCGGATCCGCCGGCCTTGTTCATGATCGCGACCAGGGTTCCCAGAAGGACCAGGAAGATGATGATGCCCATGTTATAGGAATCCGCCAGGTTGGCAATGAAGCCGTCACTGACGACGTGCACGAGCGTTTTCTCAAAATTGCCGCCCGCGTAGATTACACCGCCGACAATGATTCCGATCACAAGGGAGGAATATACTTCTTTTGTAATAAGCGCAAGTACGATCGCAACGATCGGGGCAAGCAGCGACCAGAATGTCGCATAAGCACCGATATCTTCTCTTACTTTATCGATTGCCAGACCGATGTGGCTGTCAAATTCCGCATCCGAACCCAGATTGTCCGCGTAGCTGTCTACATACTCCATTGCGGAGTCCGCATCCGTCAGATCAAAATCCACCGGTCCGTCGCCGTAATCGACCGAAAAACCGGTCTCTGCAGCTGCAGGTGCGATGAGCTGTTCATCTGCCGAAACTTTCTTTGAGCTGCCGAACACGGATAACATCCCGATCGAGAATGTGATCATGCACAGGACAGCAACAACGAATAATCTTCGTTTGCCAGAAATCCTCATAACTATACTATGCTCCTCTCTCTGTTTGAAAAAGACATAAGTCCCGGATCGCTTTTCATTTTCAATATCCGGAAGCCAATGCATCAACGCAGTGCTGTAATAAACCGTTAAAGGAAATCTAAAAGGAGGCTGTTCAACAGCCTCCTTCTAAGAACACTGCCTGATCATTTACTGAAATGATAGACATTTCTTCGGGCATTTGTCAACACAAATTCCGCATTTTACGCATGCACTGTGGTCAACTTCCCATTTTTTCTCTGCTCTGTCTACCGTAATGGCATCCTGCGGGCAGTTCTTTGCGCACAATGTACAGAACACACAGTCATCGCCGCAGGTAAGCTTTTCTTCTGCCGGTTCTTCAAAGGAAAGACATTTCTTCGGGCACTTTTCAACGCAGATACCGCATTTTACGCATGCGCTGTGGTCAACTTCCCATTTTTTCTCTGCCCGATCGACGGTGATCGCTTCCTCCGGACAGTTCTTTGCGCAAAGCGTACAGAATACGCAGGCATCGCCGCAGGTAAGCTTTTTGTTCTTGTTCTTTGTTTCCTTGATCCTGGAACCGACGGTGACAAGATCTTTCGGATCCTCGGATACCATATGATAGTTTTCTGTCATATGTATGGCTTTTGTAGAACAGAAGTCCACACAGGTCGCGCAGAAAGTACAGGAAGTCATGTTGAACTCATAGGTTATCTTTTCTCCGCCTTCCACCGGTTCTACCGTACGTGTAATGGCGGAAGGAGAGCACACCTTTATGCACATGCCGCAGTTCACACACTTTTCCGGATCATAGGCCAGCCAGCCTCTGTAGTTTTTCTTTGCCTCGACGGGCACCTTCGGAAACTGAACCGTGCTCGGCCTGGTGAAAAAATTCCTGATGGCTAACGGTAAATAGGGAAACATCATTTCTTCATCGCCTCCCTCTTCTTTTTTAATATCCCGGCCGCTTTGTAAAGGCCTTCGATTACCGCTTCCGGTTTGGGAGTGCATCCCGCAACCGTTACGTCTACATGTACATATTTTTCCAGCGGACCTTCAATGGAATAGCTTCCCTTGAAAACATTGCCGGACTGGGGGCAGGATCCCAAGGAAACCACGCACTTGGGCTCCGGGACCTGTTCCAGCGTTCTCTTCAGTCTTTCTTCCGACTGTGTGGTTATGGGTCCGGAAACAACAACGATATCAGCGTGTCTCGGACTGCCGGTAAGCTTGAAGCCGAACCGTTCCGCGTCGTACCGCGGCGTAAGGACCGCTACCAGCTCGATATCGCAGCCATTGCAGGATCCTGTATTGATATGATAGATCCACGGAGATTTTGAAGCACTGTCGGCTATTATTTTACTTAATACGCTCATTCGATTATCACCCCCTGTATTATAAGCCTGCCCAGACAAGGATAAGGCTCACCAGAGCGATCCCTGCCACAACGGTCCAGTAAAACTTGAAAAGATGTTCGATCTTCAGTCTTGCTGTTACCGCATGGACTAGAGTCATGCAGATGATCGTTACCAGGCAGCAGATTGCGACGAAGATGACAACATCCGCGATGACGTTCCCGGTGTATACCACACCGATGAACAGTGTTGTGAAGAGCGCCGACATTATGAACATCTTCAGCGATGAATTCAGCTTGAACAACGCAAGCGGTTTGCCGCTGTATTCTACGAGAGGTCCTTCGCAGATCTCTGTCTCCGCTTCTGCCGTATCGAAAGGCTGGGTGCCTACTTCCGCAGGAATGATAAGCAGGAAGGCGATCGCTGCCGGTATAAGCGCGATGTGCGAGACCAGAGCACCGTTTGCAATCTGATATTCCGCAACCGTTTTGATGGAGAAAACCAGTTCTCCTCTGCCTACGACCCTCGCAATAGCCAGGAATACGATGATGAGCGGAAGCTCATAGGCGATCATCGTTACCATTTCCCTTGAAATACCTACTGCCGCGTACGGCGAGCCCGAAGACGATCCGCCGATGATCAGGCAGACAGCCGGGATCGTGAGCAGGTAGATGATTATGATAAGGTCCGCATTGCCGGAGAAGAAGGTCAGTCCGCCGACCGGGATGAACAGGCACATGACGATCAGGCTGCAAAGGGAAGCCCACGGTGCCAGCATGTATACGTGCCTGTTGGCCGCTGCCGGTACGATCGTCTCTTTTCCGCAGAGCTTGAAGAAATCATACATGGGCTGGATGATCGGCGGTCCGATACGATGCTGCATGCGGGCCAGGACCTTTCTGTCTATGCCGGCCAGGAGCAGTCCTATAAAGGAGGCGAACAGGAAGCCCGGGAAAATCAATATTTGCAGTATAGTTGTCAAAACAATCATTTTCTCACACCTCCTATCTCACAAATATGAATACGATTATCGTAATGATGATTCCGCCGACAACACAGTAGGTGGCGTAATCGTTTACATTTCCGTTGTGGAACTTATGAAATACATCAAAGTATTTGCTGAAGTTCTTCCGGAATCCCCAGAACATGTCGCTGCCGACAACGTGGGAATACTGTGATCTCTCACCGCTGAAGAATACCGCATATTTTCCATCGGGATCCTGATTGTCGGAACCGGAAAGCATGACCTTGCCGACCGTCTTCTTCGTAGTGATGATCGCTATTGCCACAGCGGCAAATACGATAGCGAAAAGTACGAGCCAGAGGATCGGATTCCAGACAGACAGGTTTATTGTGTAGTTTGTGCCGGCGGAAGCAGCTGCCGGGTCGCCCATCATGACATCGAAATACCGTTCTGCCGAGAACGCGGCATTCATAGCCGGATTCAGGATCGTCTTATTGACGAAATTGTATCCTACGCCTAAGAATATGCAGAGAGCCGAGCCGATCCACATCGGTATCCTCATGGAAAGCGGCACATCCCTGATATAATCATTTGTCGCTTTAAGCTGTCCGAAGAATACCGTCTGTGTGACTTTAATGAAGGAAGCCAGCGTCATAACCGATGTTACCACGGCAACGATAGTGGCTGCGATATAAAGGAAGTTGCCCGTCTCCATGCCTTTGTTGTACGCGGCAAGATAAATCATCCATTTTGACGCAAAGCCGTTGAACGGCGGAATGCCCGAGATCGCGAAAGCGCCGACGATAAAGCATGCGCAGGTGAGGGGCATCTTCTTGGAAAGTCCGCCGAGCTTGTCCATATTGGTCGTTCCGGCTGCGTAGAAGACCGCGCCGGCGCAGAGGAACAGCAGTCCCTTGAACACCGTATGGTTCATCGCATGGAAAAGTCCGCCGGTCACACCCAGAGGAGTCGCAAGGCCGATCGCCATGATAACGTAGCCTACCTGGGAAATGCTGTGGTAGGCCAGCAGCCTCTTGAGCCTGTGCTGTGCCAGTGCGCAGGTGACCGCTATGAACATCGTAGCCATTCCGATGACGACCAGGGTCATCTGCATCGCTTCTTTATCCATTACACGGAACATCTGATACAGTACACGGATAAGTCCCAGCACACCGATCTTGTTGACGGTTCCGGAGAACATCATGGATATGGGTGCCGGAGCGGTCGCGTAGGAATCCACAACCGGGGTATGGAACGGGAAGATAAAGGCCTTGACAGAAAAGCCCATGATCAGCAGTCCCAGTGCCAGAATGGTTACCGGTGTGAGGTTTCCGGCCATTTCGTTTCCGATCTGTGCGATGTTGAGCGTATGTGTCTGAAGATAGATGAGCGCTACACCGAACAGGATCATGGAAGATCCGACAGAGCCGATGACCAGGTATTTGAAGCCGGCCTCGAGTGCTCCGAATTTATAGTTCCTGAATGCTGCCAGTGCCGCCGAAGCGAAGGTGATGATCTCTACCATGATAAACATATTGAAGAGGTCACCCGTAAATACGAGACCCAGGACACCGCCGCAGAGCATGAGGAACAGTGTGTAGTAATGGCCAAGATGGTCGTCCGAATCCATATACCGGAACGAGTAGATTGCCGAAAGCACGAACGTGGCTGCACAGAACAGTCCGAAGAACAGCCCGAGGGCGTCTACTTCATAACCGATACCGATGGCCCAGCCTTCTACCGGTTCCCAGCTGCCCATCCAGTATGTGATGATCTCGCCATTTACCATTACCGGCTTGATCAGTGCGAAAGTAAGCACTGCTGCAAGCAGGACAAAGATCATAACGATGGTATTTCTGATATATTTGTTTTTTGTACCGAAAATCTCGACAAGGAATGCTCCGAGGAAGAGCCCCATTACCGCGATAACGGGAAAATGTGCATACATCATCCGTGAAGCCCCCTTATCTCATCAGCATTGATTGTCTGGTATCTCTTGTAGAGCATAATGACAAAGGAAAGCGCCATTGCCTGAACGCAGGCTCCGATTACGATCGACGTAAGGGTCAGTGCCTGTGGAACAGGATCGACAAAGAAATGGGAAGCCGCGCCGTTCGTCAGATCCGATAATGCATAGATCGGAGCGGTCCCGCCGTCATTAAAGCCTACACTTACTATGAAAAGATTTACACCGTAATCTACGATTCCCAGTCCCATGACGATCTTGATAAAGTTTTTCCTTGTGCAGACGCAGTAGAGGCCGAGGAATATGAGCAGAACGGATACCACGAAATTAATGATAATCATTTTCAGCCTCCTCCTCGAAACCGTAATCGTCATCGTCCGAGCCGGGCGCCAGAACCGAAAGCATCAAAAGCACCAGGAACGAGACACCTGTAAGTACCTTGTATCCGACCGCATATCCCATGAAGGTAATGGTTCCGGCCGAGATCATGTCTCCCACATTTCCGTTGTCGAAAAATACGTTGCGTGCAAAATTCGCTCCGAGTATTATCCCGAGGAAGCCGAGGAAAACATATAATGTCGCGCCGCAGGCCTCATTGACACGGAGCACTTCCGGGCTTAAGGCCTTCTTCGCGTTCGAGTATCCGTATCCCAGATAGAGAAGGATCGCTCCGGCCGCCGTGATAACACCGCCCTGGAAACCTCCTCCGGGAGATATCGTTCCGAAAAGAATGATATAAACTCCGAATACTATAGAAAACGGAAGGAAAAAGTCAGCTGAGCCTTTGACGATGACTTCACGCTGTCTGATGCCGCTCTTGAACTTCATACGCTCTCACCTTCCTTTCTCTTGATATGCCTGCCGAGGATTGCGAATGAACCTGCTATGGCAGTAAGAAGTATGAAAGACTCTCCGAGCGTATCATAGCCTCGGAAGTCGAACACTACTGCAGCTGTGTTGTTGGCTGCCATGGTCTTTGAAAGGTTTTCCTTTACGATGACATCGGCAACGCCTTTTGCATCGGATACGTCGTAGTTTTCCGGATCATTATACAGGGCAACTACGTCGGTATCGGAGCCGTCGTACGACTTCATGTCGTGCTTATAGGCATAATTGACTGCCACAAGTCCGAACACCATCAGGGCCAGGAGTGAGATCAAAGCGATCGTATTTCTTTTCTTCATTCCTCTTCATCCTCCTTCCTGGTCGTTTTTCTTACGGCAATAATGAATATCGTGGTAGTAAGCACCGCGCCTACGGCTGCCTCGGCGATGGCTACGTCGGGAGCATGCAGGAGGATGAACTCCAGCGCGATGAATGCACCTGTCGCTCCAAGCGAAATGACCGAGGAAAGAATCCTGGTGCTGAAAACCGCATAAGCGGCAGTCAGGACAGCTCCGGCCATTATAAGCAGGTTGAGGATAAATACAGCATCAATCATTTTTCCATATCCTCCCCATACTTGTCCATGATCGTCTTTTTCGAAAGTCTTACGCCGTGATGGTATGCGCCCTTGGCAAGAGCATGTCCCGCGATCGGGTTGGTAAGGATCAGGAAAATACCGATCACTGCGCATTTTACGGCCATACCTCCGTCGTGGAGATAGATCGCCGAGTAAAGCACCGCTGCTATCATGACTCCGAGTGTCCCCAGAGTGCCTACATTTGTGCTGGACTGCATTCTGCAGTACGCATCCGGCATACGGAGCATGCCCACTACTCCGGCAGCGGCAAAGAAGAGACTTACTATAATGAGGGCGTAGATCACATATATCATAATTTTCCCTCCAGATAGCGTCCGATAAGTACGGATCCGATGAATCCGAGTACTGCTGTTACAAGGGCGATGTCCAGATAAATGCTCCTGCCGCTGTAGAGTGCGAAAAGCACAAGCGCCATGTCCGTAAGCACCTCTATCGCGTCAGCGGCAACCGCCCTGTCTGCCGCCGAAGGGCCTCCGAAAAGCCTTATGAGAAGGATCAGGGCCAGAGCCGCAAAGCAGATAGCAAGAAATATAAACATACTCATTCAAATATCCTCCTGATCCAGTTTTCCATTGTTCCCTTTATCTGGTCGCCTGCCTCTTTGGGATCTTCCGATCCGACGTCGATCCAGTGTATGTAAAGGTTCGTTCCGCCTTCTTCGTCCGCCACGTCCATCGTGATCGTTCCCGGTGTCAGCGTGATCGAATTCGAAAGCATCGAAAGGCCGTAATCGCTCTTAAGCTCCGTCGGGACTTTTACAATACCCGGTTTGACCGGAAGCTTCGGGCTCAGAGCCCTCTTTGCAACATCGATGTTCGCCTTGATCAGCTCTTTCATAAAGATGATGACACAGTAGAACAGAAGCGTAATGAGCCGCACCGGATTAAACAGGTGAAAAGCTCTGCTGTGAATAAAGAACCTTGCCGTAAAGGCAGCCGCCAGTATGCTCACAAGCACGCCCGCAATCAGTATCTGCGGAGCAGCGCCTCCCTTGAACACGGCCGGGATCTGGCCTGTGATGAGCAGCCAGAAAATGTAACATACCACCAGTGTGGATATGAATGCGGGAAGAGTCGTCTTCCTCAAAAGGATCACCCCCTGATCTTCTCGTTTATCCTTTCCTTAAGCCATTCAATAAAATCATTTTCCAGATTTCCGTCCTTTGCGGACATCGCAAAGATCTCGGCATCCGGATTTATGTCCTCTGCGTTTCTTCTGACCCTCATTTCGTCAAAATCAAAATACTGCAGCATATCATATTTATTCAGGATGATCGCGTCGGTCAGCGTGAACATGAGCGGATATTTTTCCACCTTATCATCGCCTTCCGGAATGCTCAGGATCGAAACTCTCACGTCCTCTCCGATATTGAATTCCGCCGGGCAGACAAGGTTTCCGATATTTTCGACCAGGATCACATCGATATTGTCCAGATCAAACATCGGAAGCATGTTCTGCACGGACATCGCCTCGATATGGCAGGCGCCGTCCGTCTGCAGCTGAACGACCGGAATGCCCATTTCGTCGATCGCTTTCGCGTCGATGGTTCCGGCTATATCACCCTCTATAACAGCTATCCGGTACTCGCCGGACAGCCGGTTTATGATCCTCTTGATGAGGCTTGTCCTGCCGGCTCCTGGGGATCCCATAACGTTGATCATGATCACTTTATGATCTTTAAGGGTCTCGGAAACCTCGCGGCTGACATCCTCGTTCCATTCAAGGATCTGTTTGACAACCTTTATCTCCACTGTTTCTCCTCTTCTCTTTTACAGCCTGTTATTCCACTTCGAGACTGTCTACAAAATACTCTCTTCCGGCGGTGATCTTAAAATGTGTTCCCCCGCAGTCCGGGCACCGTATCTTTTTCCTGTTGATCGGGCCTTCGAAACCGCAGTCCGGGCATTTAATCTGCACCGGGATCGTCTGAGAGACGAGTTTTGCTCCTTCTGCCACAGTCCCTTTGCTTATGATGTTGAAATAATACTGTATATATTCCGGAAGGACACCCGAAAGTTCGCCTATTTTCAGCCGGATCTCCAGGATCTTTTTCGCACCGGCTGATTCTGCTGCCGGTACCGCGGCGTTCATGATTCCTTCCGTTATGGCCAGTTCATGCATGATTATCTGTCCATGCAGGAGAAGCAGGGATCGATGCTTGCAATGATCAGTCCTGCATCAGCCACCGAATTCTCGCGGAGCATGGTCGGGATCGTCGGCGCATTCCGGAACGTAGGCACGTGAATGCTGACCCGCTTATTGCCTACTTTTCCGTCGGTAACGACTTTGTAGGTCAGCTGGCCGCGCGGTGCTTCATAACGTACCATGTATTCCGCAACGGGAACCTTCGGAAGCTTGGGAACAGCGCCGTCGTTGTTGATCTTGCCTGCCGGAAGATTCTCCAGCGCCTGACGGACGATCTTGATGCTCTCAACCGATTCCAGGACACGGATGACGACTCTCGAGAATACATCGCAGGTCGGGAAAACGGCCTTCTCAAACTCGAAATCCTCATAACAGCTGTACGGAGAATCCTTCCGCACGTCGATCGGCACATTCGAAGCCCTGGCATGAGGTCCGTTGGCTCCGATCCGGATGGCGTCTTCCGTCGTGAGGACTCCGACTCCCTGGGTACGGAGGGCAACGGTCTTATCCGTAAGGAGCATGTCCCTGATGCGGAGGATGGATTCTTCGATCTTGTCCAGCATCGCGAGGGTGTTCCTTCGGGTCTCGTCGCTGATATCCCTTCTGGCGCCGCCGATGGTGATCATTCCGTAGTTTACCCGGTTTCCGCTGATCTCCTCCAGGATATCCATGATGGCTTCACGGTCGTCCCAGGTATGCATGAACAGGCTGTCATGCCCGATGAGATGCAGTGCGATTCCGAGCCACAGATAATGCGAATGAAGCCTTTCCAGTTCTCCGACGATTACCCTGATGTACTCTCCTCTTTTCGGGACCTCTATTCCCGCACAGCCTTCCACAGCCATGGCATACGTCCAGGCATGTGAATGAGAGCAGATACCGCACACTCTTTCAACCATGACGAGGGTCTGGATGATGTTCTTCTGCGTAGCAAGCTTTTCGATTCCCCTGTGGTTGTAGCCGATAAAGACTTTGGCTTCCTTAATGACCTCGCCCTCAACATAAAGCCGGGCGTGCACTGGTTCCTCGAGAGCTGGATGATAGGGACCTATCGGTACGATATAACTCATTCCTTATCTCCTTTCTTCTTCTCGATAAGATCATCCATGGATGTGATCAGGATCTGGCCCTGTTCGCTGAGCATGGATTCCGGAAGGAATAGTCTTTCCGAAGTATCCACCCCTTCGAAGGTGATATCCATCAGCTCCATGATCTCGCGCTCCGGCCATTCCGCAGCAAGATCGTAGATCCCGGAAATGCTCGGGAGAACATTCTCTCCCGTCACGGTATAGGAATCCACGCCTTTTGCCGTCTGGTACTCGTAGGAAACATTAGCCGTTCCGTCATCCTCCTTGAACGCATGGATCATGGCCAGAGTTACCCCCTCTGCGCGCATTTTTTCCGCAAGGGGGACGATCTCCTCTTTTGTAATCGTGATCTTGTTGTATTCCTGCATAAGATTCCTCCTACTATATATATCTCATCCGTGAAAGGAATTTGTCTCAGCATATTCTCGGGAGCTGCATTCCCGAAAGTTTTGTCAGCACTCTGGACGAGTAAGCGGTCTTTAAAACGACTCTGCCAAAAGCCCCCTGCACGACGCGGCCGATCACAGCCGCATCCCGGCCTTCCTCTCTTGATCTTAAAAGTTCTGCCGCTTCTTCGGCACGGCTGCCTTCCACTACAGCGACAAGCCGTCCTTCACAGGCGCAGTATAACGGATCCAGGCCCAGTATATCACAGGCGCTCCTTACGTCCTCCCGGACCGGGATCTTATCCTCCTCGAGTTCGAAGAGGAAAGGCGTATCTTCTGCAAATTCCGCCATAACGGTGGCCAGGCCTCCGCGGGTAGGATCGCGCATGATACGGACAGCATCTCCGAGTTTCTGAAGTTCTTCGGCCAGGCCGGTCAAAAGGCCGCAGTCCGAACGGATCTCTCCGGCCAGAAGGCCTTCGTTCCGGGCAAGCATGACAGCCGCACCGTGATCGCCTACGGTTCCGGAGACCAGGACTGCATCCCCTTCACGGATGTATTCCGTGCCGAGGTTCTTCAAAACCGGCAGTCCGATCCCCGCCGTGTTGATGTAGATCCCGTCGCCTTTTCCCTTTTCGACGACCTTGGTGTCTCCCGTCACGATCAAAACACCGGCTTTCCGGGCGGTTTCCGCGATGGAAGCCAGGATCTTTTCAAGGTCCGCTACCGGAAAGCCTTCCTCCAGGATCAGTGCGAGGCTTAAGGCATACGGCTTTCCTCCGCGCATGCATACATCGTTTGCCGTTCCGCAAACGCATAGTTTTCCTATATTTCCACCCGGGAAGAAAAGCGGATCGATGACAAAGCTGTCGGTAGAAAAAACGATCTGGTCGCCGGCACGGATCAGTGCCGCGTCCTCGAGCCGGTCCAGAATGCAGTTGCCCAGATATTTCAGGACAAGCTCTTTAACCAGCCCGGAGGTTTTTTCTCCCCCGCTGCCATGATCAAGCGTGATGATCTCGCTCATAAATCTGCTGTTCTATCCCCCAAAGCGCAGTTTTTCTGTCCTGCGCTGAATCTTTATATGATCTGATTGACGCCGCAGTATTTATAGGCGGCGGCACAGCTCCCCTCCGATGAGACCATACAGGGACCGAGGGGATTCGCAGGTGTACACACTTTCCCGAACATTATACACCTTAATGGATTAATTATGCCACATATAACGTCTCCGCACACGCACTTTTTTGTTTCAGAGGTACTCATTTTGTTGAATCTTGCTTTTTCAAGGACGTTTTTCAGTTCTTCCGGCGTTAATTCATTAATAATATCATACCTTCCATATTCCTGCCGCAGTTTCAGACCGCTTGCCGCTATGCTACCCAGTCCTCTCCATTCTGCCTCTGCCGGCTCAAAAACTCGGTTCAGGGTCTCCATGGCGGCTTCATTTCCTTCATCGGTCACGGCACGTTTATATTCATTGAATATCCCAGGCTCTCCCTGGGCGATCTGTCTTGTGATCTCATAGATTGAAAGAAGGATATCCTCTGCCTCGAAACCGCTGACCACGGCAGGAAGGCCGTACTCTTCCGGAAGGAACCGGAAAGCATTTGCACCCGTGATGGTGGCGACATGGCCCGGGCACAGGAAACCGTCGATATTAAAATCCGGACGCGCGATCAGGGCACGGAGGGACGGTTCCACCCTTTTCATCAATGAAAGTAGGAAAAAATTCTTTGCTCCCTTTTCTTCGGCATAAAGAACGGCAGACGCCGTCCCGGGCGCTGTCGTCTCAAAGCCGACACCGATAAACACTACTCTTTTATCTTTATTCCGAAGAGCCAGTTCAACTGCGTCCACAGGGGAATAAACCACTTCCACCTGCGCACCTTTGGCTTTGCGCGCAAGAAGGCTGTCGCCTCTGATCGATCCCGGCACACGGAGCATATCCCCGTAACTCGCGATAATGATGTCTTCCAGCCCGGACAGTTCCAGGATACGGTCGATATCCTGCTGGTCGGTCACGCAGACCGGACAGCCCGGACCGGAGATCAGTTTGATATTGTCGGGCAGAAGATTTCGGATCCCTGCTTTTGCGATGGCCATGGTATGGGTCCCGCAGACCTCCATGATCCGGATCTTTCGGCTGCAAAGCCGCGCAAGCATCTCCTTGTATTTTGCAGGGTCGGTCATGCCATTTCCTCCATGATCTTCCGGAGCTCTTCTTCCACTTCTGCCGCTGCCCCACAGGCATTTTCGGCCTGCTCCTTCGGGAGCCTTTCAATGGCAAAGCCGGCATGCACAATCACATAGTCCCCGATCTTCGGCTCTTTTATAAAATCAAGGCGGATGCTGCGGCGGATGCCGTTTCTTTCGCCGATTCCTTCTTTTTCGTTGATCTCCGTTATTTTGAACGGAACTGCAAGACACATATTCCGAATTCTCCGTATTCTGTATTATTATCTGTGGCCCGAGCTTATTGTGTTAAGAACGGTTGTCTGTCCCGGATGCTTCCTTTTCCGGTCAAAGTATTTCTCCCTTGTATCCCCCGAGCACCGCGGCTGCCTGTCCGGCACTGATGCCTTCATCGTTCGTGGCTGTACGGGAATGAATATATACCGAAAAGCCTTCAGCCTCAAGCATTTTAGGAAGCAGGTCCATCAGAAGCATATTCTGGAAGGTCCCTCCCGAAAGGACTGCCCGGTCTGTCCCGGTCAGATCTCTCAGGATCCGGCACATCCGGACAGCCATCACCGCCATTGTATAAATAAACCGGTATGCAATATAACCCTTTTCTTTACCGTTTTGAAAGTCTTCCAAGATCCCGCGGATCATTTCCCGCCAGTCAAAACGGTATACATCTTCTTTCCGGATCGGGATCTCGTAACTCTCTGCCGGATCGGCAAATCCTTCCTTTTCGATCCGGTCCCCGGGGCTATTATAACCCGAAAACTGCCGGAAAAGCCAGTCATCCGCTGCAGCTTCCAGCAGAACCGCCCCTTCGCCTTCATACGTGGACCTGCTGCAGATTCCGAGCAGAGCACTTACCCCGTCAAACAGCCTGCCCATACTCGAAGCCTTCGGACAGTTGACGTCTGCCTGCAGGATCTTTTTCAGGACGTCTTTATGCTCGCAGTCAAATAGCAAGCCGGCTTCCGCGCAGAGCGAATACGCCGTACGGAAATTTTCCCTGGTGCAGACATCTCCCCCGGGCAGGCGGATCGGCCGGATGCTCCCGAGCCGCTCATAACCGCTAAGATCCCCGTACAGGAACTCCGCTCCCCAGATCGTCCGATCCGTTCCCAGTCCGGTCCCGTCCCAGACGATCCCGATGCATTTTTCCGTCAGGCCATTGTCCGCCATGCATGAAGCCATATGTGCGAAATGATGCTGAACACGTACAAGGGGCAGGCCTTCCGCTGCTGCCCGGGCAGCCGCATAACGGCCGGAAAGATAATCCGGATGCAGGTCACAGGCCAGGACCTCAGGCCTGCGGTCAAACAGATTCTCAAAATTGCGGATCTGCTCCTCATAAAAATCCAGTGTTTCGGCGTTTTTCAGATCGCCGATATGCTGACTTGAAAAGAGATGGCCGTCCGAATAAAGAGAAAAGCTTGCCTTCTGTTCCGCCCCACAGGCGAGAATGCTTTTCTCTGCCGGCAGATGAAGTGAAACGGGAAGCGGGACGTAGCCTCTGGATCTCCTCACAAAATAAGGTTTCCCGCCGCGTTCAAAAACTACAGAGTCATCACACCGTGTGTGGATATCCCGGTCGTGAAGAAGGAAAGCATCTGCGATCCCGGCAAGATCCTTTAAGGCATCTTCATTTTTATAGATGATCGGCAGATCGGAAAGGTTCGCGCTCGTCATCACCAGGGCTTCCGGCCCCTTTTCGAAAAGCAGGTAATGCATCGGTGTATAAGGAAGCATGATCCCGACACGCGAATTACTGCTGACACTTTCCGGAACGGCTTCTTTTTTCTTTTTCAGAAGTACGATCGGCCGCGCCCGGCTCAGCAGAAGTTTTTTTTCGCCTTCGGAAATATATGCCAGTTTTCCGGCAGCTTCAATGTCTCTGCACATCAGTGCAAAGGGACGCCCGTCGCGCTGTTTTCTTTCTCTCAGCAGCCTTACGACGGATTCTTCCGTTTTGCAGGCAAGGTGAAAGCCCCCGATCCCCTTGACAGCAACGATCTTCCCGCTTTCAAGAGCACGGATGGCTTTATCAATACAGTCTGTATAGGATGTATCTCCCGCCTCCGTAAAGGACAGCCCCGGTCCGCAGGCTTCGCAGCAGTCCGGCTGGGCGTGATAGCGCCTGCTGGTAATATCTCCGTACTCCGCAGCGCACTCAGGGCACATGGGAAATGCGGCCATTGTGGTCTTCTCCCTGTCATAAGGTACGTCTTTTATAATAGTAAAGCGGGGACCGCAGTTCGTGCAGTTGATAAAAGGATAGCGGAACCGCCGGTCCTTTGGATCAAACAGTTCCGAAAGACAATCCTCACAGATGCAGACATCCGGAGAGATCAAAGTGTTCCTTCTGGAAAGAGTCCGGCTTTTTTCTATGGTAAAGCCCTGATATCCGCACAGCTCATCAAAAAGCTCATAATGGACGCTTTCGATATAGGCCAGTTCGGGCGGATCGTTCTGAATATGATCAATCAGGCGAAGAACACCGGATTCTTCTCCTTCCGCTTCCATTTCGGCTCCGTCGGAGGTATTGCGGACCCAGCCGAAAAGTCCGGCCTCTTCCACTTCACGGTGAATATAAGGCCGAAAACCGACGCCCTGTACGATTCCTTTGATAATGACTTTTGCCCGTATTTTTTTCATGTCTTTTTCCCAGTAAGAGTATCGTCTAAAAAGCGGTTTAATGCAAGGGGCAAATAATTTTTGAATACAAAAAGGACAGCCGGAATAAATCCGACTGTCCTGTGCAAAATACAGTTTATTCAATTTGCCGGGAGGTTTGACATCTGTTTTTCGACCCGCTGCAATGCAGGGGTTCCAAAACTCTGTCCGCTCTTTGGATCATGCCCAGGTGGACATGACATCTTCTGCCGCTTCCTTATTTACGATCGCGGCAAACGCTTTCAGCGTATCTGCAAGAAGCGCAACTGTGAAGATCACAAAAGCAATAAACTCGATCATGTAGAACGGCCAGTAGGGGATCAGCAGTGTGGAAGTCTTTAAACCATCACTGATCTTATCATGCACCATTCTGTATACGCCGTAGGAAGCCAGTGCCATGACTATCGTCGACAACAGCGATGTCAGGGCAAAGATGACGAATCTCAGCTTCATCGGGAACAGACGGATAAACATAACGACATGAATGTGGCCATGTTCTGTCTGCGTATAAGCCCAGGACGTAAATACGACGACGCTTAAGATCATCTGTACCAGTTCATAGGAACCGGGAATACGATGATTGAAGAACAGACCGCCGATGGCATCTGCAAACATCAGGATCATCATAAATGCAACGATGAACATACTGACATAGCACAGCGCATAGCAGATCTTCTTAATGACACTGCAAAAACCGTTAACTGCTTTCATCTGTTTTTCCTCCTGTTTTCCGGCAAAAGATGTAAACTAATTTGAAGAGAAATCTTTCAGCTTCAGCTGATTATCATCCCGGAAGGTTGTCCGGTGTATAGTGCCAGTTAAGATAGCTGAACTTGTTAGCCCAGTCATTCTCATGAGCTGCCTTGTTCTGTTCTACGATCTCCATGCACTTGTCATAGATCTCCTGACCGTTGGCAAGCTTGGCATCATTGATCAGATAGTTTACATACCACTCATGGATACCATCAATGATTTCGGGTGAAGTTGCCCAGTCACGGAGCTCATCAGTGGGTTTGTAAACTTCTACGCCTTCCGCTTCCATCTTGTCAGCAACCCAGTAGTTGCAGGAATCCCACCAGTAGCCGGCCATATCGCCTGCATAGTTGCCTGCATACTTGTCGATGATCGCTTTCAGATCATCCGGAAGGCTGTCATAGGTGTCCTTGTTCATCAGAACGAAGCAGGAAGTATAGCTGATCGGCAGATCCAGGCAGTAGTCGATCGGCTGATACAGTTTGAAGCAGTCGATGTTGTGCCAGTCATTGGTGAAGCCGTCGATAACGCCCTTCTCAACAGACTCGTAAACATCAGAGGTCGGAACGGTCATCGGGTTTGCGCCGAGAGCGGTCAGATACTGAGTCGGGATCGCACCTGCGGTACGGATCTGCATTCCGGCAAAGTCTTCTTTCTTCTCGATCTTCTTGCCTACAGTGGAAACCGGGCCGTAAGCGCAGGAATGCAGAGCAAGGATCTTCCAGTCTTTGAATTCATTCTGCACTTCGGGGATCTCTTCATACATCTGCTGGAAAACATCCGTTGCCATACGGGCGCTGGTGCATCCGTTTCCGCAGAGGTTGATGAACTCGGAAACCGGGAAACGTCCGCTGAAGAAAGAGGTGCAGGACCAGCAGATATCTGCTGTGCCGTCTTTAACACCATCGATGGTCTCCATCGCTCCAAGAAGGGAACCGCCGGGATTGTAAACGAATGCGATACGTCCGCCGGACTCCTGGTTGATCATGTTGCAAAGAGTCTCAATGTAAGCTTCGCACATGCTGGTGGTAGCGTCATGGTTTGCAACATAGAGAGTATACTCCGCTTTGGAAGTATCCTGGTCTACAAGCGCTACATGGCTGTCCGGGGGTGCAATGTAGTCTTCTGCCGCCGGAGCTTCAGACTCAGCTGCTGCTTCGGATGCTGCAGAAGAAGCTTCTGCTGCCGGTGCTGCTGAAGATGCTTCTGCTGCAGGAGCTTCGGATTTAGCTTCTGCCGCCGGAGCTGCTGCTTCAGATTTGGCTTCTGCCGCCGGTGCTGCACTGCTGCCGCCGCAGCCGGTGAAGAGAGCCAGGCCCATAGCTGCGATAACAACTAAGGAAATAATCTTTTTCATTTTGTCTCCTCCTAAATGAATTTATATTGGTTTTTTAGTTATGATCAAAGGGCAAAACCCTTTAAATCCGTTTCGTTAAATGTACCCGAATGCTCTGGGCAGATACAGGGCAAGATCCTGCCATGCACAGACGATGAAGACTGCTACGAACATTCCGAGCACCATCGGGGCAACGCCGCGGAAAATCTTCTGCAGCGGTACGTCCTTGGCCACACCGGCAACGATATAAACGTTCATGCCGACAGGCGGTGTGATCAGTCCCATTTCCATAACCATGATCATCAGAACGCCGTACCAGATATCGTTGAAGCCCAGTTCCTGCATGATCGGCAGGAAGATCGGAACGGTCAGCATAACCATCGCCAGGGAGTCCATCAGGCAGCCCATTACGGCATAAACAATAATGATGACCAGCAGAATGACGTATTTGCTGACGTCAAGACCGGTAACAAAATCCGCCAGAACGCTGGGCAGCTGCGTCAGTGTCAGGAAGGAACCGAAAATGTAGGCACCGATCAGGATAAGGAAAATCATACCCGACGTCTTCACGGTATCTCTCAGACAGCTGAAGAAGATCTTCCAGGTGAATTTCCGTCTGCCGATCAGGTATAACAGGGCGCCGGTAGCACCGATCGCCGATGCCTCGTTTGCCGTAAACCATCCGCCGAAGATACCGCCGATAACGATTACGAAGATCACGACCATCGCAACCGCGCCTTTCAGGGAGATCAGCTTTTCCTTCAGGGTGAAATTAAGCTTTCCGGGTGCGTATTCCGGATGGATCCTGCAGGTGATCATGATCGCAACGATGTAGCAGACTGCGAGCAGGATGCCGGGAAGAATACCGGCCGCGAAAAGCCCGCCGATCGAAGCGCCGGATACGATACCGTAAATGATGAAGCCCGTACTCGGCGGGATCAGGATTCCCAGGGTACCGCCGGCGGCAATGGAGCCGCAGGAGAGGCCGTCGTCATATCCGTGTTCACGCATTTCCGGCAGAGCTACGACACCCATGGTTGCCGCGGTAGCTGCTGTGGATCCGCAGATCGCGGAGAAGCAGGCGCAGGCTGCGACTGTCGCAATGGCCAGGCCGCCCTTTAATCCGCCGAGGATCTTATGCGCACAGTCATAAAGGTCTCCCGACATGCCGGAATAATAACATAGGTTCCCCATCAGGACGAACAGCGGTATTACCGTAAACGAATACGTTGTCGCCTGCGTGAAAGGAATGTTCTTAAACAGAGCCAGTGCCGGCATAAAGCCTCTGACGACCCAGGTACCGAAGAAACCGATGCACATCATTGTAACACCGATGTTCATACCCAGCACCAGAAGCACCAGCAGGATGACAACGCCGATGATGGCGATTTGGAAATTAGTCAAGATATTGTCCTCCCTGCATTAAAAAATCACATAGTTAGCTATTATATTATTGAAATAGACTATTGATTACTATATCATCTTTACTTTAAAAGTCAACAGATTTTAAGGTAATAATGCTATAACTCATCCTTTATTTTTTCTCAGCGCGCACAATTTTCGCCTGATCTTTTTATCAAACTGAACAATTTTTGTTTCGGATGACAAATCAACACTGTGCCGACTGAAAAAGCGGTTCCGGCAAACCGGAACCGCTTTTTTGTTTTTTTCAATAATACGATCAGTACTCTTTTGAGCAGAAATCATACCAGTTCGATCAGGACTTCCATGGCTGCATCGCCTTTTCTCGGTCCGATCTTGGTAATACGGGTATATCCGCCGTTTCTGTTCACATATCTCGGAGCGATCTCGTCGAACATCTTCGCAACCATATCGATTTCCTTGGTATTCCTCTTGCGTCCCTTGCCGGCGGCCGGAACTTCCTTGACAGGATAGAATACCTTCATCATCTGACGGCGTGCGTGAAGTCTGCTCGGAGCGTCCTTCTTGATCTTCTTCTCAACTTCGTCATAAACAGTTACTTTCTTACCGTCCTTGACTTCCTTTACTCTCTTGCCGTTGGCGTCCTTACGCGCTACTTTTGCAGTAACGGTCGCCTCTTCAAAGTTATCCTTTTCCCTGACAGCAAGTGCGATCAGGCTCTCGGCGATCCTGCGGATCTCCTTGGCCTTGCTTTCCGTGGTACGGATCTTTCCGTGATAAAGCAGGGATGTGACCTGTCCTCTTAAAAGTGCTTTTCTCTGGTCTGCGGTCCTGCTTAATTTCCTGTATCCGGACATTTTGGTTTTCCTCCGTTTTGTTCTGACATGCCAGCGCTTCTTCGGTCTTACCTGGCACATCCTGTATTAACAAAAGTAACATTTCCGGCTGCCCGTCCTTTCAGGCGCCGTAGGATGGGATCTTACTGGATCACATCTTCTCCCTGGCTTAAGGATAAGCCAAGTTCGCTCAGCTTGCCGAGAACTTCATCCAGAGATTTGCGTCCGAGGTTGCGGACTTTCATCATCTCGTTCGAAGTCTTGGAGCAGAGCTCTTCCACCGTATTGATGCCTGCGCGCTTTAAGCAATTGAAGGAACGTACGGAAAGCTCCAGCTCGTCGATGTTCATCTCGAGGATCTTTTCTTTCTCGTCGTCTTCTTTCTCGATCATGACCTCAACAGACTTTGTATGTTCGGAAAGGTCGATGAAGAGCTTCAGATGCTCGCTTAAAACTTTCGCTGCAAGGCTGACAGCCTCATCAGGCGCAAGCGCTCCGTTTGTAATAACGTCCAGTGTCAGCTTGTCAAAGTCGGTGACCTGGCCTACACGGGTATCTTCTACGGTAAGGTTGACACGTTCAACCGGTGTATACATGGCGTCAATGGCGATCACTCCGATCACAGCATCATCCGACTTCACTTTGTCCGCGGAAACATAGCCGCGTCCGCAGGTGAAGGTAAGGTCGATGTAGAGATGCGTTTCGGCTCCGCCGCTTAAGGTCGCGATAACCTGGTCCTTGTTGATGATCTCAAGGTTGGAATCCAGATTGATATCCGCTCCCGTAACGACACCGTCACCGGTGTAATCGATGTATCCGCGCTTTGGCGCACCGTCGTCGCTGTTGTCCCTTACAACAAGGCTCTTGAGGTTCATGATGATCTCGGTTACGTCTTCTTTTACGCCCTTGATCGTGCTGAACTCATGAAGAACGCCTTCGATCTTGGCCTGGCTCACCGCACAGCCCGGAAGGGAAGAAAGCATGATCCTTCTCAGGGAGTTGCCAAGCGTTGTGCCGTAACCGCGCTCGAGCGGCTCAACCACGAATCTGCCGAATTTTCCGTCTTCGGATATCTCGGCCATTTCAATTTTCGGTTTGTTAAAATCAAACACAGTTTTTCCTCCGTTGTGAGAAACCGTTACGAGAAACTATTATTTGGAATACAGCTCGACGATAAGCATTTCATTTACCGGAACATCGATCAGATCACGGGACGGGATCTCTTTTACCGTACCTTCCTTTGCTTCCTGATTGCATTCCAGCCATGACGGAACCGCACGGTCTGCCGTAACTTCCAGGATGTCTTTGTATCTCTGAGCGTCCTTCTTGTTCTCTTTGATGGCGATCACGTCGCCGACTCCGCAAAGATAGGAAGGAATGTTGACAACTTTGCCGTTGACCGTTACATGCTTATGATCGACGATCTGACGGGCTTCTCTTCTGGTTCTTGCGAATCCGAGGCGGAAGATGATGCTGTCCAGACGGCACTCAAGCATAGCCATGAGGTTCGCACCGGTCTGTCCGGGCATACGGTCTGCCTTCTCGTAGTAGTTGCGGAAAGGCTTCTCAAGTACGCCATAGATGAACTTTGCTTTCTGTTTTTCACGGAGCTGAAGACCGTATTCGGACATTTTACGTCCGCTTCTTCTGAGCTCACGGGTGGATTTTTTATCGATTCCGAGATATACGGGATCCAGTCCTAAAGATCTGCATCTTTTAAGAACAGGTGTTTTATTCACTGCCATTTCTTATGATCCTCCTTTTATCAGACTCTTCTGCGTTTGGGCGGACGGCAGCCGTTGTGAGGAACGGGTGTCACGTCACGGATACTGGTTACCTGCAGACCGCATGCTGATAAAGCACGAATCGCTGCTTCACGTCCTGAACCGGGGCCCTTAACGAACACGTCAACGCTCTTCAGTCCATGAACAAGAGCTGCTTTTGTTGCAGTCTCTGCAGCCATCTGAGCCGCATAAGGAGTGGATTTTCTGGATCCGCGGAAGCCAAGGCCGCCGGCAGATGCCCATGAAAGTGCATTGCCTTCGGTATCCGTCAGTGTAACAATGGTGTTGTTAAAGGATGACTGGATATGTGCCTGGCCGCGCTCAACGTTTTTCTTAACACGACGTCTGGTCGTTTTCTTTGTTGCTTTCGCCATATTATAAAATAACCTGCGCTTTCTTTAATAATGAAATAATTTTTCGATACCATGCTGCCTTAGGCAGCAAACACAAGACCTTATTTCTTCTTGTTCGCAACAGTCCTTCTCGGACCTTTACGAGTACGGGCGTTTGTTTTTGTTTTCTGTCCGCGAACCGGAAGGCCCTTCCTGTGACGGATGCCTCTGTAGCATCCGATCTCCTGAAGGCGCTTTATGTTCATCGCAACTTCACGGCGAAGGTCACCTTCTACCATCTGAGTTTCATCGATGACAGAAGCGATCTTCTTAACTTCATCGTCCGTAAGATCCCGGACTCTGGTATCCGGATCTACCCCGGCGTCAGCCAGGATACGGGTTGCGGAAGATCTGCCTATTCCGTAAATATAAGTAAGGCCAATCTCTACGCGTTTGTCTCTCGGTAAATCTACACCAGCTATACGAGCCATGTGACTTTTCCTCCTAATTCAATTTTTCTGTTGCATTATTACTAAATTGGGATGCCGGTATGCGTGCATCCAGCCGCCGGTAATGCGGCCTTTCTCCTTCGTGACGGATGAAGGAGTATTGAGCAATATTATAAAGGAGCACATCTGGTGCACATCTACTGAGGTATCCTGACGCAGCCTTGTCAGGTCTCATCTTTATAATATAACTGTCCGGGAACCTCCTCCCGGTTACAGGCAGTTTCGGGATTTGAGGGATTATCCCTGGCGCTGCTTGTGTTTCGGATTCTCACAGATGATACGAATGCTTCCTTTTCTCTTAATGACCTTGCATTTATCGCAGATCGGCTTAACAGAAGATCTAACTTTCATGTGAATCCTCCTTTCGTAAACGAACCTTCAGTGACCTGTGTTTGTGGGTCAGCAAACACACACGCGCAAAGGCGCAAGTCATATTCTAACACTCCGGAAATCAATATGCAAGGAAAAAATAATAAATATTTTCAGATAATAAATTATGAAAGGATTTCAGAGATCTGCAGCGTCTCTTCCGTTCAGGGCCGGCTTCAGTCCAGATAGCGGCTTCTTCTCTTCCACTTTCCGCTGAAGAAGTAGATCGTTCCCGGAACGGCAACTCCGAACGGAGCTATGGAGTAGCCCAGGACAAAACCGAAGAAGCCCATTCCGAGGGTAAATCCGAAAAAGTAACTCGCTGCAACACGAAGGAAGGAATCCAGAAAAGAAAGGAGCATGATAAGCTTCGAATTCCCAATGCCGTTCATCAGGGAGTTGCCTCCCTTCATAAGAGTCATTGAAGGGAATGTCCACAGTGAGGCAATAATAAACGTATGGGAAAGATCAAGCACCTGCGGATCATCCGTAAAAAGCGCGAACATCTCTCTTCCGCAGGTAAGATAAACGGCAACAAATATTCCCGCTACTACTGCGGAAAAGCCCCAGGTCCAGTAAACGATCTTTTTGATCCGGTCATACTTGCCTGCCCCGAAATTCTGTCCGATCATGGGCGTCGCAGCCATCTGAACCCCGAGCCCGATCTTATTTGAGATATCATCCAGCTTGATGCCCGCGCCGAAAGTAGCGGAAGCAGCCACCATATCCAGCGAATTAACGAACCGGTTGACAAAGATCATCGTGATATTTATCCCTGCGGCCATGATCGACATCGGTATGCCTAAAGCCAGTATCTTATCCAGATCATCCCGTCTGATCCTGAACATTCTCCAGGTAATGGTACAGTAATACCCTTCCCTGTGGGTGAAAAAAAAGATCACAGCCGCAAAAAACGAAGCCGCCTGTCCGATGACCGTTGCGGCAGCTGCGCCGGCAGAACCCATGCCCAGTATTCCGACGAACCAGATATCCAGTCCCAGATTGACTATGGCTGCAACTATGATAAAAAGCAGGGGATGACGCGAATCCCCCATTCCCTTCATCAGAGCGGTTACCGCATTGTATCCGCAGACAAAAAGCACTCCCCATATGCAGATCTTTACATATGCGATGCCCATCTGCATAGACTCGCCCGGAAGTTTAAGCATTGTAAGCACGGGATCCTGCAGGAGGCCTGCCACCACAGTCAGCAATACGGCTATGATTGTACTGATGCAGAGAAAGGAACCCTCGAATTCGGGCAGTTTGTCTTTTCTTCCTGCGCCCAGCAGCTGGGCCGCAATAATCTGGCCCGCGGAAAAGAAACCCAGGGCAAGCATCGCTACAAAATTAATATAGATGCTCCCCTGCGAAACCGCTGTCAGGCCTGCGCTGCCAACGTATTGTCCGACAATGATCATATCCACGACAGAATAAAGGATCTGAAGCGCGTTCGAAGCCATGAACGGCAGCATGAAACGTGTAAGCTGGACAGGAATGTTTCCTTCAGTAAACTCGGTTGTAAGTGATTTGGTCTGCATAATAAAAAGTATACAACTATTTAAAAAAAAGGCAATGGAAGCAGGCGGTCGATTTGACCGGTCTGTTAAAAAACCTGTTGACAAAACTCTCTCTAAATAATACAATAGCGAAGCGGTCTGCAGGTTAGCGTTTTAAACCAAAGGGGTCTTAGCTCAGCTGGGAGAGCATCTGCCTTACAAGCAGAGGGTCACAGGTTCGAGCCCTGTAGGCCCCATCGCAGGACTGCGAATACGGCGAGATAGCTCAGTTGGCTAGAGCATGCGGTTCATACCCGCAGTGTCGAGGGTTCGAATCCCCCTCTCGCTACGGAAAAAGAGCACCATATCAATGGTGCTTTTTTTGTATTGTGAGGCTTCAAACACGAGGCACTGCAGAACAGTGTTGATGCGCGCATTTGTTTTCCGGCGCCGTACGTGGCGGAGAAGGAAGTTTGTCAATAATCTCCGTAATCTCCAGCCGCCGTTACGTGGCGGAGCAAGAAATCTATCCATTATCTCCGTAATCTTCTGCCGCCGTTACGTGGCGGAGTTAGAAACGCATTAATTGTCCCCGTAATCCCCCGGCACCGCTACGTGGCGGAGTAAGACAATCATCAATTGTCCCCGTAATCCCCCGGCACTGTTACGTGGTGCAACAAGAAATTCATCAATTATCTCCGTAATCCCCCGGCACTGTTACGTGGTGCAGCAAGAAATTCATCAATTATCTCCGTCATCTCCCGGGACTGCTACATGGCGCAGCAAAAATGCATCGATTATCTCCGTAATCTCCCGGGGCTGCTACGTGGCGGAGTAAGACAATCATCAATTCTCCCCGTAATCTCCAGTTGCCCTTACGAAACGGATAATAAGAGGCTCCCTTTCGGGAGCCTCAGGAGTCATGATTCAAAACCGGTCTTTCTGTACAAGCCCGTTGTCATCATGATTCAAAACCGGTCTTTCTGTATAAGCCCGTTGTCAGTTTGCCCTCCAGGCAAGGATTGCATCCTTAAGCTGGATTCCCAGATCGCTGGTCTGAGCATCGATCTCTTCGTAAACCGAAGGAACAGCGTAAAGGAATGCGTCGCATTCTTCATCGGTAAATTCGTGGATCTCAACATTATTCTCTTCAAGATGCTTGACTGCAGTATCATAGAATTCGTTTGATACTTCAAGACAGGCATCCATCCATTTTTCCACAGAACGTTCCACGCAGGCTTTCTGCGCATCGCTGAGCTTGTTCCAGCAGTCGTTATCCATAACAAGAGAGCCGATACCGTCTGTTTCGGGAAGTATGGAAGCATAATCAACAACTTCTCCAAGCATCTGGCTGTAGACCTGCTCTATTCCGGTAAAGCAGCTGTCAACCGTTTTTCTCTGCAGCGCAGTTGCAAGTTCGCTCAGGCCTACATTAGCTGTAGCAATGTTCATCGCAACTGCCAGACGTCCGAGCCAGGTACCGGATACGCGGACTACCTTGCCTTCCAGATCTTCAGGTGCAGTTACAACATTGCCGGTTCCAACTATCGCCATACGGGCAGGAACACGAAGTCCGAGATAATGGATGTTGTACTGATCGTAGATATCAGTCATGATGTCGGAAACAGATGCTTCAAAATCCTTGAATTCTTCCGGTTTGTCCGTGTAGCGGAAGCAGCCCGGCATTCCGAGATAGGCTACCTCTGTAACTGTTCCGGAAGTGGCGCCGGAAGCCAGATATACTATGTCGACAATATCGTTCATCATTTCGTCAAGAGCCTGGCTCTCTTTGTAGCTGTTGTCGTTATACACGTTGAATGTGAACGCTCCGCCGGATTCCTCGCTGAGGATGTCCTGCAGCTTGGTCATAACAGCGACCATGGAGCTGGAAGGAGTTCCTCCGTAAGAGATGTTGAATTCATACGGTTCTACGGCTTCTGCAGCTGCGGGCTCGGAAGCTTCTGCAGAAGATGCTGCAGATGAAGCGGCAGCGGAGGATTCTTCCGCTGCTGCGGGTTCGGAAGCCTCAGCTGAGGACGCTGATGCGCTCTCGGCCGGAGCCGGCTCGGAAGCCTCTTTTGATGCTGCTGAAGCTGCTTCAGACTTCTGAGCAGAGGAAGCGGCCGATGCTGATGATGAGTTTCCGCCGCAGGCTGCCAGCATTAAAGCCAGCATGAGTGAAAGTACTGTTGCAAGAATGCGTTTTTTCATTTTCTTCTTCCTTTCTGAGTATATTTTTCTTTAGTCTTTCAGTTCTTTATGTTAAATGAGTCTTTGCTCACTTAGCCATCAGAGTCGGGATAAGAGTGGCTATTCCCGGGAACAGGCAGAGGAGGATAAGTCCTGCCGTCAATACAGCGATCTGCGGAAGTGCTCCTTTTATGATCGTGCCGATATCAAGACCTGTCGTCTGCTTAAGTATGAAAAGATTGTTGCCTACAGGAGGCGTGATCATCCCTACCTCTACGCACAGTGTGGAAACGATTCCGAGCCAGATCGGATTAAAGCCCAGCTGGCATAAGCGGTTCAAATATAAACGGTATCGTCAGCGTTACCATGGCGGTCGGCGACATGATGCATCCGAGGAAATACCAGAGAACGATCAGCATGAACATGACTACCCATCGGTTTACCTGCATGGTCGCAACAAGCTGAGCCAGCGCTGTCGCAATTCCGAGCCTGGCTATAACATTGGTAAGCATCAGGGCTGCGGTAAGCATGAGGATCATCATGGAACTGCTTTTGACTGTTGAGGACATGGCGTCGAAAAATACTTTTTTCGTCATTTTCTTTTTCGCTGTCACAAGCAGAAAAGCAGTAACAGCTCCCAGTCCGGCACACTCTGTTGCAGTAGCTGCGCCGGAGTACATGCCGTAAATGATAACGGCGATCAGGATCAGCGCAGGTCCTGCTTTTGCAAAATCCTGGCCGAGTGTCGTATCGTACTTTTCATATTCAATATATTTGACAGGCGCTCCGTCCGTACTCTTCTTCTGTCCGACGATCTCCGGCTGAAGGTGCGCGCGAATGATCGAATATGCACACATCAGAGCGGAAAGCAGCAATCCCGGAAGGATCCCGGCCATCAGCAGGCTCAGAATGGATGTCTGCGTCAGTATGCCGTACATGACCAGCGTGATACTGGGCGGGATCATGATACCCAGAGTTCCTCCGCCTGCAACAGTGCCGATTGCGAAGTCTTCACGGTATCCGCGCTTTTTCATGGCGTCCAGAGAAACTTTTCCGATGGTTGCAGCCGTAGCCGGCGATGAACCGCACAGAGCTGCAAAGATGGTACAGGCAAGCGTCGTCGCAACGGCAAGACCGCCTTTGATACGATGTGTCAGTTTTGCCATAACATAGTACAGATCTTCCGCAATGCCGCCCTTAGCCATAAATTCAGCCATCATAATGAATAACGGAACAATGACGTTGTCTGCGCTTATGGCATTCGCGTACATCTTCGTCCCCAGGAACGAAAGATGTCCGGTTGTAAGGAACAGCAGCGTTGCTATGGAAGCGGTAAAGCCCAGAGTAGTAGCGATAGGTCCGCCGATAGCGATGGAAAGCAGCAAAATAACAAGAATTATCAGAAGTGTATAAAGCATTTTGCGTTCCCCCTTTACTCGATGTATTCATCGCTCTCGGTGAAGAGCGTAAGAACAATGCAGACTACCGTGAGGATCATCAGCAGACAGCCGCCGAACATGATCAGATACAGAATAAACTGAGGGATAGGATATGTTGCTTCTGTCACACTTCCCAGAGTTTTTGATTTTATCATCTGGTTATAGACCGCATATGTGGTGATTCCAAGAAAGATCAGCGTCTGAATATGACCGATAATGGCCATGATTCGGGTGCCGAGCCTGTTGTGTGCCCTGTGTGTGATCTTATCGACCTGCTTTCTGACCAGATCAACACCGACATGTCCGTGGACCTGGAAGGTATAGGCGCAGCCCAGGAACAGCGCCAGGCAGTGCAGATAGCATGCATAATCCGTCATCCATGAGGTAGGCTGACGGAAAACGTACCGCATGACAGCATTGACCAGGAACATGATCGCGACGATGAAGCATAATATGCCCCCTATCCGTCCAAAGGTGTCATTCAGCTTTCTGAGCCATTTTGGATATGGCATGTTGATTCCTCCTAAGCATTAAAAGATGATCGGGTTTCAGAGTTTCTTTTCTGCGGCATACCGCCGCCGTTTATGCATCCGCCCGGACAGGCATACAGACGCAGCACGTCATAGCTGTCTATCTGATCCAGCGCCCTGCGGACATTTCCAAGACCGCTTGCTTCTGCTGTCTTCAGTTTCCTGTTTTCCACCTGCATCTCGCCCTCTGAAAACAGTTCTGTTTCATGTTCTACGGAAGCGTGCACACCGGGGAATAAAACGTTATAAGGCTCAGGTTCCATCGATTTCCAGACCTGCTGTGCCGTGAATGACGATACGCAAGATCGCTGGATCATCCAGAACAGTTCCCTTGCTGTGAGCGCTGCATCGGGCACTGCTCCATCCGCGCTTTTTTCCCGTTCCGTCTTTGCAGACGCGCAGCCGTCTATGCTTACAAAGAACACTTCTCTGTCGTCGTCCTTCATGTTTTCTCTGCAGTATGCCGCCAATGAATTGCGCGGATGCGTAAAAGGAAGAATGTATTCCTTATATTGAGGATAAAAATGCTCTATAAACTGCCGTGCAGCATAGCATCTGCACTGAATAACAGGTTTGCCGGCTCCTGTCTTCTCTTCTGTTGTTTTCTGAACAATATCGTTAAACCTGCTGTAATAGTCTTCCGGGTCGATCACAGCTTCCACGCCTATTCGGCGCAGTATAGCTGCTGCTTTGCCCGCGCTGCCGCTGTCCCGTCTGCCGTCAAACAGTTCTCCAACCCTTGCAGCCGCCTCGGAAGAAAGAGCCGCAACGACCTTGATCCGCCTGTCGTACAGCGCTTTCCATACTTCTTTCGTGTTATCCTTTACCGACAACGCGCCTGTGGGACAGGCTGCCGCGCACTGCCCGCAGGATACGCAGTCCGTCTCGCTCAACGGCAGGCCGAAACCGACTCTGGTCTCTTCGGATCGGTTGTTTACAAATATGGCTTTTACTGTCTGAGCTACGCGGCAGGTTGCTTCGCAGCGGTGGCAGAGAATGCATTTTTCATTGTCACGGACCAAATGAGGCATGCTTTCATCACGCATCGGCGTCCTGCTGCCCTCGCCGAAAGCGGCATCATCCGCTTCATATTCCCTGCACAGATCACGCAGGCGGCAGTCCGCGCCCCTGGAGCACTCTGTGCACGCCATCGTGTGATCAGAACACATCAGCTCAAGGTTCCTGCGTCTGGCTGTCCGGACACGCTCGTTATCCGTTATGACTTCCATACCCTCCTGGATGACGGTCGAGCAGGCCGGCTTAAGTGTCGGCATGCCTTTTACTTCAACCACACAGATCCGGCAGGCGGAAGCAGTATTTACATGATCAATATGACATAACGACGGGATCTCGATACCCGCAGTCTTTGCCGCTTCCAGAATCGTTGCTCCTTCGGGAGCGGCGATGCTTCTATCATTAATAGTAATGTTTACAAACATTGCATCACCTCCGGGAAACGATCGATCAGACTAAGTACAGGTGTAACTGCTGCCTGGCCTAACGGGCAGCGGGAATTATCCCTGATGTGACAGGCAAGCGCGCCAAGCCTGTCCAGATCCTCCGGCCATGCTTTGCCGGCCTCAAACTTCTTCATCAGTTCCGCAAGACGTCTCAGGCCGACCCTGCAAGGCGTGCATGACCCGCAGGATTCACGCATGAAAAACTCGGTGAGGCCCCGAACAAAACCGACCAGGTTCTCTTCCGCTCCGATAAAGCAGACCGATCCGGTCCCGAAGCTCAGTCCGTGCGCCATACAGTTCCCGGGTGTCATTACGACATCCAGGCAGTCGGGTCCTGCAAGTTTACAGGATCCTCCTCCGACCAGGACAGCCTGTATCGGTGTTTCCGCTCCGCCGGCAGCTTCGAGCAGTTCCCCGATACTTATTCCGGACGGATACTCATAAACGCCCGGCGACCTTACCGCTCCGCAGACCGTATAAAGCTTGGTTCCCGGATAATCGGGCATGCCTGTGCTTCTGAAAACATCCGGCCCCATATTCAGTATGGCCGAAACGCATGCGAAGCTTTCGACATTATTAACTACGGTAGGACACCCCATATAGCCGGAAACACCCGGATAAGGCGGTTTCAGCCTGGTCTCTCCTCTTTTGCCTTCCAGGGAATTCAGCAGGGCTGTCTCATCTCCGCAGACATAAGCCCCGTGTCCCATATAGATCTCTATATCAAAACGATTATCAAGCGGTGCTTCGGAAACCGCTTTTTTAAGGGTTTCAGCAAGGTCTTCATATTCGCCGCGCAGATAGATAAAACCCTTTTTCGCCCCTGTCGCTTCCGCGCAGACCGCCATTCCTTCCACGACCGCCCACGGATTTTTTTCTATAAGAATTCTGTCTTTTCCGGTGAACAGTTCACCTTCATCGGCATTGCAGACTATGTACTTTTCCCTGCCGGAGGCATTTTTCGTTACAGACCATTTCCTTGCGACCGGAAAGCCGCCTCCGCTGCGTCCGAGAAGACCGGCTTCCCCGACAGCTTCAATAATCGTTTCCGGTGCTTTCCGTGCATTCTCCAGTGCTGTCCATTCATAGGGAAGCTTCGGGATCAAAAGCATGCCGGCCTTTCTGCACGGGTAGAGTTTTTCGATATGATCTTCCGCATCGGGTTCCAGTGTAAAAAAACTGTAGAAGCTCGCAGCGGAGAGGATCTCCCCGATATGCATACCGGTTTTTGATGAAAGCGCCTTCAGTTCTCCGGTTGGAAGAAAGCCGTATTCAGCCTGGATGGCGCCGAGTTCTGATAAAAGTTCCATGTCAGCCTCCTTCACCAGCCTACCGGGGGCTGAAAATAACTCTTCGACGGACTGTCCGCTGCTCCTATCCGGAAAACCTCGCCCGTTTCCTTGCGTTTAAAGAAAATGCGCTGGTTTATCGGGAGATGCATTTCCAGCGCTCCCCTTGGACATGCTTCCACACAGCAGGCGCAGTACCAGCACTCGTCCGGATAGGCCACGATGGGCGGCCGGCCGTGCACGGGATTCGGCAGGAGGGTCTGGATGCGGCAGATATTCACGCAGCTGTTGCAGCCGACACATCTGTCCGGATCGATGGAAACTGCAAGTGTAGGCCCGCTGGGATTAGGTACAACGTAGCATTTGTCGCTCATCTTCCGCTCCTTTCCCTTTCAAGACATTTCTCATAATTATCGAGATAACCGGGCTCGTTCTCTCCTTTGAGCCAGTATTTTTTCTCCTTGAAAACCGTTTCAACGTTTTCTCCGTTGAGCCGGTTAAAAATATATCCATCGGTCTCTCCGGTTTCCTCGGCCTCAATGCGCGAAATGCATGCATGCAGGAATATAGAGGAGACCGTAAAACGAGTGTCGCACTCAAGCACGCGGGCCAGTTCATGAGGATTGCGGGCAAACGTCATCTGTCCTTCTGTGTTTTTAATGCTCTCAAGCCACATCAGGCCGTGCTTTAGTATCGGTACGGTCTTATACTCACCGCAGCACTGCTGCATGACCCTGGTAGTGCCGCCCCAGAGTTCTTTCCAGCTGACATAGGCGTTTTTCTGCCCGGTCCGCTTTACGGGAGCATAAACCCGCTCTCTTTCGGCAATAAGCTGTTTCTCATCGATCTCACCCTGGTCTGTATCCGCTGCATACTCTGCCGCACGGTTTCCTGCGTAGAAACCCGTGGAACATGCGAAAGAACAGCCTTCAAGTCCCCCGGACGCTCCTGCCACGAAGAGCCCCGGAAGATTTGTCATCAGCTTCCAGTCACAGGCGATCTCGCCCTGGCCGCCGTTTTCTGTTCTCCAGGGCTTTACCACATCCGGCTCGCCGTGGAACCATGCGCCGAATTTCATATAGTTTTCCGGCAGCTCTACCGGCGCCATCAGCATGTCCTTTTCAGGGTCGAATCCGGATCGGGTATAAAGGTCATACAGTGTAAAACGGCTCTTGCCTTCATTGCCGATCATCACGCCCCAGATACTGCGGCGTTCCGCCTCAGGCATGCCTGCAAGATCCGCCCATAAAGGAAGTTCATATTCACCGTTTCTGATGCGTTCCCCGAGATCGTGTATCAGATTTGCCTGGCCTATGCCCTGCAGATTATCACTTTTGGATGAACCGATGTAAGGCTGGCCTTCAGCCGGGATATTTCTTGCTTCCACGCTGGTGAGGATATTGCCGTTCACATCTTCCCAGGGAATTTCTTTTCCCCTGTTGTCAACGATCGAACACGGAAACCAGGTGTTGGAAGGATTCCCTATACCGAAACGCGGCCATGCAAAGGGATTGTTTCCCTTTGTAGACCCGGCCTTATGCATACCGTACACCTCAGCACCGGCAGTCCAGGCCATAGCCAGTCCTTCGCCGATTTCATTCGGATCCCAGCGATAGCTGTTTCCGGTAATTTCCATGTTGTATATCCACATGCTGCAGGCATATCCCGCGGAGATGATCACGCTCTTTGAATGAAATACATAGAATTCACCCCCGGTCATGGAGAAGCCGGCTGCTCCCACAACACGGGCTCCCTGTCTGCCTCCCTCTGTAAGAAGCGAAGTCACCATGACCCGTTCGTACATTTCCGCACCGGCGTCTTTTGCGCCTTTCCAGAGGATCGGTTTAATATAGTTGCCGCCATGCAGTTTTACGGCAACCATCTCACGGTAATCATAGGCTTTAAGCAGTCCTGTTGCCTCGTCCCTGGTCGCAGCATCTTTAAACTCATCCAGGTCATCCCTGATATTAAGGCCGAGCTTTTCCAGTTCCATCAGGGCATCCCAGGTGCCTTTTTCTGCTATATAGTCCCTGTGGCACATACCGGTATCCCTGCCGCACTCGATATTCTCTTCTACCGACATCGGGCTTGTAGGACTTTCAAGCACGGTATTCCAGTGATCCATCCCGGCGCCGCCGCATCCGCTTTTCTTTATCGGCGCCTTGTCGCAGATCACGACTTTCTTTCCTCTCCGGGACGCCGCTATGGCTGCACAGCAACCGGCCAGTCCCCCGCCGATCACAAGGACATCTGCATATACATGTATCGTCCTGTCATAATGTACGGGATATGGCCATTCGATTGCTTCATTGCCGTTGTTGTTCTGAAAATTCATCCCATCATCTCCGGATCATTGATATCTTTCGATTCTGTTATCTTTCAATATTTCATGTTTTGAAATGCTTGTCTTCTTTAATTGCATTTAGTATAATTCATTTATACAGATTCATGAATTGAAATTTTAGAAACGATTCGTTTCAAATTATCTAATACTAAGGAGTTATTATGGCCGTTACACTGGATTACTACAAAAGCTTTTATGCTGTTGCGCTTTCGGGAAGCGTGACCCGTGCTGCAGAAAAGCTGTGTCTGACACCACCGACCGTTACCAAGGCAATACAGGCACTGGAGCAGCAGCTGGACTGCCAGCTGTTTATCCGGTCTGCAAGAGGTATGCACCTGAGCGCAGAAGGTAAGGCACTGCTTGAACGGGTAAAGCCGGGGCTTGCACTGCTGCAGGCCGGTGAGCAGGAAATTCACATGCTCACAAGTCTCGAAGGCGGAACCGTCCGCGCTGCCATGAGCGAAGCCGCAGCGCATTACTTCACAATGCCTGCCGTGATCGGTGAATTCTGCACCCGATATCCGAAAGTCCGGCTGATCATACGCCATCTTACGGCCAAGGAAGCTGAACAGGGAATCCTTTCGGGAGATATCGATCTGGCTGTAATGGGAATCACTCAGTCACGCAATGACGAACAGTTCAACTATCTTCAGATATACCGCTCTGACAACATCCCCATTGTAGGACGCAAGTACATATCTCTTGCTGACGATGAGATCACTCTTGAAGAGCTGAACAAATATCCGCTTGTTTTTACACATCAGGGATACAGCATTCGTGAACATTACGATATGCTTTACAGGCGTCACGGTCTGGATTTCCGTCCGGAAATCGAAACTCCTACACTGGACATCCAGATCAGGGCGGTATCGCTCGGCCTGGGATACAGTTTTGTTCCGGCACCGCGTATCCGTAAAGAAATTGCAGAAGGAGAACTCTTCCGGCTTCATATTTCCGGTGAACAGGATCTTGAAAGGCATGTCTGTCTCATAACACCGCGGCATCTGCCGATGAGCCGCGCAGCTATGGCTCTAATGGAGATCCTGGTGTCTGCTGCAAAGCAGTATGAAGATGCCTGAATCATGACCACCGGCTCAGCCGGTGGTTTGCTCTGCGGCTATAAGCCGCTGTTCCCGGCTTGCCCCTAAAGGGGCTCTGAAAAGTCCGCCTTCCGCACTGCGGCCACGGGCTGGCTCTAAAGAGCCTCTTTATTTGCCCT
>JAFWOE010000049.1 GCA_017509985.1 Lachnospiraceae bacterium | reverse complement strand
TCTTTCTCTTTCAGATCAAAGAATTCGATGTTGCCGATGAATTCTCCGTTCTTCTTTCCGATCATCGAAAAGACCGGGGCTTTTTCCGCGAGTTTTTCCTTTACCCCGTTTCGTTCCTGTTCCGGAGAATAAAGCTTGTTTTCGCCGCCGAGAAAACGATTGACGTTCTCATAGTCGTTGACCATGATGAGATACTCTTCAATGAGCTGCTCCGACACTTCGACAAAGCGGATATTCTCCGATTCAAACACCTGTTTCATACCGTTCTGAAACTCAGTCGGATCCTGTCTTTCTGATCTCTTCCAGGATCGGTGCGAGATAGGACCTGTCTGTCCAGTCATGGCGTTCCGTTCCGGCTTCAAGCAGCGCCTTTTCCCAGACTTCGAGAGTTTCCGGATCCTTTTTGGCCACGGCTTTCTGCAGCATCCTGCAGAGACCGCGGTCCATGACCGTCATCTTTTCCATATCCCAGGCGCCGCGGCAGTAAAAGCACGGGATCCCGGCAAGTTTGCCGGTCAGATTATGTTCCCTGAGCTTTCTGAATGCCTCTTCGTCATACGGTGAAGCGCCGGCGCAGAACACGATCAGTTTCTTGTCCTTCAGCTCTTCGTAATACTTCTTGAAAAACGAGAGCCGCGAGATGCCTGACGCATAGACGCCTCCGCCCAGTACGATGACGTCGTATTTTTTTACGTCCTCAAACTCTGCTTTGTTTGTTTCGGCACAGTCGAATCCGGTCTCTTCCGCGAGCCATTCCGCGTAACGTTTCGTTGAACCGTATTTCGACATATACAGAATGATCCCCTTCATATTTCTCCCTCCTTGCGCTTCTCCTTATCATAAAAGTATCATAATAAAAAGAACCTGCCTATCATAAGAGCCGGTTCACGGTTCAAAAGGAGAAAAGGTATGATCACAGAGTCCTTCGACAATAAGACCCCGGCCAAGATCGATCCGAAGATCAGCGGGAACGCCCCTGAAGTCAGTGCGGTGATACTGACCTTTTCCTGCGAGATCGAAAAATACGTCGTCGAAAACTATCATTGTGAGAAAGCCGGCGAGCTGACGATGGGTCACGGCAGTACTTCCGTCTACATATTCGAATATCACGGCCGGAAGTACGGATTCTACCGCACCTGGGTCGGCGCTCCTGCCTGCGCGGGCACTGTCGAAGAGATCCGGACCGTACTCAGCGTGAATAAGATCATCCATTTCGGCGGAGCGGGCTGTCTCGACAGGGAAATCGCCAGAGGAAAAGTCATGATCCCGACGGAAGCTTACCGGGACGAGGGAACCTCCTATCATTATGCTCCGGCAGCGGACTACATCCGCATCCGGAACGCGGACATCGTAGAAGCCTGCATGAAAAAGAACGGTATCCCCTATGTAAAGGGAAAGACCTGGACGACTGACGCCTTCTACCGGGAGACCTGCGGCAATTTCGAGAAGCATAAAAAAGACGGATGCATGTCCGTCGAGATGGAAGGTTCCGCCGTACAGGCGGTATGCGACTTCCGTGGTCTGGAAGTGTATATGTTCTTTACCGGCGGTGACCTGCTGGATGCGCCGGAATGGACGAACAGAAAAGAAAAAGGCCAGATCGAACATACCCAGCACGACCCCGGGCATTTTGAGATCGCCCTGGCACTGGCGGAATATGTAACAGAATCTGGCATATAAGCATTCAAGTACAGGAAACGATCCTCTTCTGTACGATCAGCAAAGAATCTGATTTGTGGAAAGACGCGTCATACAAAAACGTTCTTAAAACCTTGAATTCTAGTACAGATCACTATGTGTGCCCGTTCGAAGCAATAGAAGGACCAGCTCTTCTTCATCAATTCGATAAATCAGAAGCCAATCAGGCTTTATATGACATTCTCTGACATTAATAAATGCTTTTGAGTCAACTAGTTGATGGTCACGGTATTTCCCTGGGAGTTTTTCCCCAGTTTGCAGAAGTCTTACAACGTTCCATAATTCATCTGTTGGCAGATTTCTCTTTTTTATTATTCTATAATCCTTTTCAAATCTGTTATGAGTCCTAATCTTCAGCATCCAATGCCTCCATCAGATCCTCAACAGTATCATAGGCTTTAGAAAGCCCGATTCCTTTTCTGGAGTTCTCGATGACTACCATAGTTTCGCTGTTTGGGAATCTTACGACGAGATCAACGGGTATTCTTTGTTCTCTGATGGACTGTTTAACAAACATATTGATCGCGGTCGTTACGGATAAACCAAGCGTGTTGCACAATTTCGTGAACTCTTTTTTATCGTTCTCATCGATCCGGATATTTACTAAAGTGGTCATGGAAAAACCTCCTACGCAAACGTATTGTATCTCAATATCATTGAATTGTAAAGTTAATATAAAGACAATATAAATCTATTGTATTTATTCAATGAATGGGCTCTTTACGCTGAAGGATTCGACTTCCCCCTTCGTGACCAGGACCGATTCCTGATGGAAAAAAGTGCAGAGGTCTTCGGCGATCGCTTTGATGATGTCCTTGTCCACATCGATCAGCGACAGCACCAGAGAGTTCTCCTCGGTGTATTCGCCGTCCTCGTGGACATACCCGCCTTCGATGACGTTTACGGAAAAAGGAACGCCGTAGATCCGGCAGACCTTCTTCAGGATCGTCAGATACTTCGACGTCGCGAACATCTGCTGTTTGGTCTCCAGGTCGTTCAGACCGATATAGATATCTGTCTTGATCATCTCTGCCTCCTAATACACACCCGGGACTTTCTCCGCTTTGCGCACCGCGTCTTCCAGGGTCATGCCGCTGTAGTCCTGCGCGGAGAAGATCCGGCCGGACTTCCCGTCATTGATAAACGCACCGACCAGCACGCCGGGCAGAGCGCTCTCGGCACTGTTCGGGGCAGATGGTCCGCCCATGTCGGTACGGCACCAGCCCGGATCCGTCAGACTTAAGATGACATCTGTGCCTTTATAATACTTCCCGAGGTCGCGCGTCACTTTATTCAGCGCGGCCTTGGCGGCGGAATAGCCCGCCTGTTCCGGTTCCAGGTCGATCCCGCTCGTGGTATTGACGATCCTGCCGAAACCTCTTTCCTTCATTCCCGGAAGGAAGTGGTAACAGATCCGCATCGGCGCGGTCACGTTCACCTGAAAACTGACCTCATAGTCGGAGGCCGGTGTGTTCAGATAATCTTTGCGGTAAGCGATCTGCAGACCGGCATTGTTGAGGATGATGTCCGGGACGATGCCCAGTTCATCGATCTCCTTGCAGAGCTTATCCACCTGTTCGGGATCAGAGAGTTCCGCTTCCAGGACATGCGTTTTTATGCTATACTTCTCCACTTCCCGCAGTACCTCTTCGCAGTGCGCGGCGCTGCGGCTGTGCAGCAGCAGGTTGCTTCCCTGCTGCGCCATCGCCAGGGCGCAGAGACGGCCGATCCCGCGGCTGGCGCCGGTGATCAGCGTCCATTTTCCTTTTACATCGATCATATGCTTTCCTCCGTGTCAGAACGAGAAGATTTCGGTATAGACACGTTTTCC
>JAFWOE010000048.1 GCA_017509985.1 Lachnospiraceae bacterium | reverse complement strand
TGCGGAAGGCGGACTTTTCAGAGCCCCTTTAGGGGCAAGCCGGGAACAGCGGCTTATAGCCGCAGAGCAAACCACCGGCTGAGCCGGTGGTCATGATTGGTATCCCAATACGTTTTTACTTAAGCATGGATGAAATCATTACCTGTTAAATCGCGGTATTCCCTTAATAGTATGTTGAATAATGCATCTTTAAACCGAATGACTGTTGCTCAAATTTGAATTAATACGTATATTAAAAACATGTTCAGAATAAAAGAAATATGAAGGGAGTTGAAATAAATGCTGATTCTTGTATGTAATGCGGGAAGCACGTCATTAAAATATAAATTATTCGATATGCCTTCTTTCAATCTCATCGTGGAATGCAAAACGGAACGTGTCGGCCGGGACGACGCAATTTTCAGTTATAAAAATCATCAGACCAGGTTTTCCGAAAAACTGGAAGGCATTTCCGTGCAGGATTATACAGCAGGGGTAGAACTGTTCCTTTCTTATCTTCTCGGGGAAAAATCCGGTGCAATAAAAACTATTAATGAATTGAATGCAGTAGGCTTTAAAACAGTACTGGCAAAAGGGTACTATGGAGTACATGAATTAACAGAAGATGTCATTGCGGCTATGGAAGCATATATTTGTGTGGCACCCGCTCATAACCCTCCGTATATTCAAGCGATAAGGGTATTTAAAAAACTCCTGCCGGATTGCCTGATGGTAGGATGCTTTGAAACTGCGTTCCATACTACAGTACCTCTGTTCAGAAAGATCTATGCGCTGCCGTATGACTGGTACGAAAAGTATGGAATCTGCCGGCTTGGGTTTCACGGAGCTTCCCACAGCTATATTTCACGGAAGATCCGGGAATATGCGGGGGAGCATTATAAACTGATTTCCTGTCACATGGGTGGAAGCGTATCCGTCTGCGCCATAGAAGATGGAAGATCGGTGGATACTTCCTTCGGTTTTTCACTTCAGACAGGCGTTCCGCACGCGAACCGATGCGGCGATATAGATGCATATATTATTCCCTACCTTCTTTCAGAAGGCCTCTCGATGGATGAGATCCTTAAAGGCATTGATAAGCAGGGAGGACTTTTGGGAATCTCCGGGGTAAGCAATGATCTGAGAGATATTCAGGAAGCTGCAGAAGCAGGAAACACCCGTGCAGAATTAGCGATCGAGGCGTTCTGCGATTCTGTTGTCAAATATATCGGGGCATTTTATGCTGTGCTTGGAGGAATGGACTATCTTGTTTTTACAGGAGGTATCGGAGAAAACTCTGTTGTTGTTCGGGAAAAGATTTGTACCCGTCTGGAGGCTCTAGGTGTGGTCTTTGATTCGGATGCGAACGCTTCTGCCAGCGGAGACGCGGTGATCTCGGCTTCAAATTCTGCCGTGAAAGTTTTTGTACTGCCTGCAAACGAGGAGGCAGGTATTGCGCAGACGATCTATGAGAAGCACAGAAAAAATGAAACGAACGTATTCCTATAAGACTTTTGATATAAAGACTTACCGTTTTGGATGTTAATTAATAATTTCAGGTCAGCCTGTATTGCACTGCATTTTATCAGCCTGTGAACATAGCTTATACAGTACATACCAGTTGTTGATGCTGCTCTTTCTTTATTTGCCATTATCAACAATATGTGGTATAAATCTAATATGCAGTCGTCCGGGGAGCGTCTGACAAAGTTACAGGCGGATGACAGCAGGAGTATTAAAGTAATCACCGGACTGTGAAAACAGTCCTGTTGTGTTATATTTTGGAGGGGAACTCTTGATTCTCGAAAACAAATCCGAACCTCTTCTTGTCCTTCCTAAGTCCAGGATGGCCAAGGACTGGGTCCTTCTGATATTAAGCATTCTTTTATGTGTTGTCTGCGCAGCCGCATTTACTGCCGGCCTCTGGTGGTTCAATACCGTTAAATGGGGCGCGGAAACCTGGAGCGATATGCAGCTTCAGGAGCTGATCTACACCCTTATGATGCCGCTCGACGGTACCAACAGCGCCATGATCGCCGATCATATCAATACCTGCGTGAAACCGGCGGTTTTCTTCGGCGTGATCGTCCTTGCAATCCTGATCCTGTTTCTCCTGCTAAGAAGAAAAAACCTTCTGCATATCGGCCGTATTGCGGCTGTAGTTGCCGGCATTATCTTTGCCGTGATCGGTTTTGCCAGCGCGTGGGAAGTTCTGGACATGTCCGGATACATAGCGGCCCAGGAGGAGTATTCGTCTTTTAAAGACGAAAACTATGTAAATCCCGCTGTTGTACCCCTGGAATTCCCCGAAGAAAAAAGAAATCTGATCTATATTTTCCTGGAATCTGTTGAAAACACCTTCGCGGATAAAGAATCCGGCGGTGCATTTGAAAAGAACGTCATCCCCGAGCTAACGGAGATTTCACTCAAAAACCAGAATTTCAACGGGGGCAGCGGCAAACTGAACGGAGGCTTTTCCATGACCGGTGGGACCTGGACCATGGGCGCCATGTTTTCACAGACGACCGGGCTGCCGCTTCTGATCCCTGTCGAGCGTAATTCCATGAGCCTTCAGGATGAATTCTTCCCGGGCGTGACAAGCCTCGGTGACATCCTGAAAAAAGAAGGATACAACCAGTCCCTTGTAGTCGGATCCGATGCTGCCTTCGGGGGAAGAAAACTGTATTTTTCCCAGCACGGCGACTTTAACATGAGAGATTACTACTATTATGTCGAAAAAGGCAAGATCCCAGAAGACTATTATGTCTGGTGGGGATTTGAGGATTCCTACCTGTTTGAATTTGCCAAGGAAGAATTACTGGATCTGGCAGGCCAGGACAAACCGTTTAATATGACCATGCTTACGGTCGACACCCATTTTGAAGACGGTTATGTCTGCGACCGCTGCGAGGACGAATTTGATGAACAGTATTCCAATGTCTACGCCTGCTCGAGCAAACAGGTCTCCGAATTTATACAATGGATTCAGAAGCAGGATTTTTATGAGAATACGACGGTAATCGTTGCCGGAGATCATAAAACGATGGATAAGGATTACTGCAGCACGGTACCGGGCGAATATGACAGGACTGTGTATTACACGATAATCAACTCTGCGGTCGAACCGGAGCAAAACATTGAAAGACAGTTTTCAACGCTGGATTATTTTCCGACGACTCTGGCAGCCATGGGAGTAAAAATACCCGGGGAGCGTCTCGGCCTCGGCGTGAATCTCTTTTCATCGGAAAAAACTCTTTACGAGCTGTACGGAAGAACGCTTTTCGAACAGGGACTGAGTTCGCCGTCGGAGCTTTACGATGAACTGACAGCCGGAATCGATACGAATTATGCGGCAGTTGAAGTGGGAGAGTACGATCTCGAATCAAAAACGATCGAGATCAAGGGAATTGATCTGCCGCTGAACGACAACGCCCTCGGTGCGATCTGTTATGTATGGCCGTTCGACCACGATGAAATGCAGCAGCGTTACGACGGTGAAAAGATCGGGGAGGATGACTGGTCCTTCCTGGTGCCGCTCTCTGATTTTGATTATATGAACGGCAAATATCATATCCACATTTACGGCAACAATCCGATGAAAAACAATTTCATCGCTGATTCTACAATGGTTATAGACGATCCGGATTCCGAAGATGCGGGTGCTGCACTGATCAAAGCGGAAGCGGAACTGATCCCCGGGGAATATGACTATGCAACCGGCAGATTCAGCGTTCGTTTCACAAATGTTCCGGACAGTATTGTTTCGCTGGAGGGGGCTGTATGGACAAAATCAGACCAGAGCGATCTGCGATGGTATGAGATGTATCCCGGAGAAGACGGATCCTATTACTTTGACGTATCCTCTTCCGATTTCGGAGCAGTCGGCATTGTTTACAACATTCAGGCGATCGGAATCAATTTCAGCGGCGTCTCGAGTGTTCTGACCACTTACAGCGGAGTTGTCGGTTAAATGTCCGGTCCGGAACTCCTTGCCTGAATACCCTGTTTATAGTATAATAATTTGATACATTTGGCAGTTGACAACAGACATACAAAGGTGATGCCATGAAAACTTATCTGGTTACCGGCGGTGCCGGATTTATAGGATCCAATTTTATTCATTATCTCTTCAAAAAGTACGGCGACGATATCCGCGTTATTAATGTGGATAAGCTCACGTATGCCGGAAATCTTGAAAACTTAAAAGACATCGAAGACAAAAGCAATTATCAGTTCGTTAAGGCAGATATCTGCGATTCGGAGACGATACAGACCCTGTTTGAGAATAATGACATCAACAGAGTCGTTCATTTCGCCGCGGAAAGCCATGTCGACCGAAGCATTAAAAATCCGGATGTTTTCGTAAAAACAAATGTACTCGGCACTCTGACCATGCTGAATGCCGCAAAGGCTGCATGGGAAAAAGAAGACGGGACTTATCCGGAAGACCATAAGTTCCTGCATGTTTCTACCGACGAGGTGTACGGTTCCCTGGAGGAAGAAGGCGGATATTTTTATGAGACTACGCCGTATGACCCCCATAGCCCGTATTCCGCAAGCAAGGCTTCGTCGGATTTCCTGGTAAAGGCATATATGGACACTTATCGGTTCCCTGCCAATATAACGAACTGCAGCAACAACTACGGTCCGTATCAGTTCCCGGAAAAGCTGATCCCGCTGATGATCAATAATGCCCTGAACGGAAAGAATCTTCCGGTATACGGTGACGGAAAGAATGTCCGTGACTGGCTGTATGTGGAAGATCACTGCAAGGGAATTGACATGGTCATGGAAAAGGGCCGCCTGTTTGAGACTTACAACATCGGCGGACATAACGAAAAACAGAACATTGAGATCATACATATCATTCTGGATCAGCTTCGAAACAAACTGGAAGATTCGGATCCGAGAAAGGCTGCGGTAAGCGAAGACCTGATCACCTATGTCACGGACCGGAAGGGTCACGACCGTCGTTATGCCATAGCTCCGGACAAGATCAAAGCCGAAGTCGGCTGGTATCCGGAAACCATGTTTGAAGAAGGTATACGTAAAACGATCGACTGGTATTTTGAACATGAAGACTGGATGAAACGCGTGACCAGTGGTGATTACCAGAAGTATTACGAGGAGATGTATAACAGATGAAGGGTATCATACTTGCAGGCGGTGCCGGGACCCGGCTTTATCCGCTGACAAAATCGATCTCAAAGCAGATCATGCCGGTTTATGACAAACCGATGATCTATTATCCGCTTTCGACGCTGATGCTTGCCGGGATCCGCGAGATCCTTATTATCTCTACCCCGAGGGATCTGCCTGTATTTGAAGATCTTTTCGGAAGCGGAGAGCAGCTCGGCTTAAGTTTTTCCTACGCGGTCCAGGAGCAGCCCAGAGGTCTGGCCGATGCTTTTATCGTAGGAAAGGAGTTCATCGGCAGCGACCGGGTCGCCCTTGTACTGGGGGACAATATCTTTTACGGCCAGTCTTTTACATCCGTGCTTAAAGCAGCGGCCGGACGCGAAAAAGGCGCCACGATCTTCGGCTATTATGTGAAAGATCCGAGGGAATACGGTGTTGTTGAGTTTGACGATTCCGGAAAGGCGGTTTCCATCGAAGAAAAGCCGCAGAATCCCAGATCCAATTATGCGGTGCCGGGCTTATATTTTTACGATAATGACGTTGTGGATATCGCAGCGAATGTCAAGCCCTCTGCCAGGGGAGAGATCGAGATCACTTCGGTCAACAATGTCTATCTGGAACGCGGGGATCTCTATGTTGAGACACTCGGAAGAGGATTTGCCTGGCTGGATACCGGAAGCCATGATATGCTTCTGAATGCAGCGGATTTTGTTTCGGCGATCCAGAAACGCCAGGGACTTTATATTTCCTGTATTGAAGAGATCGCCTACAAGAAAGGCTATATAAGCAGAGAGCAGCTTGAGGCGCTTGCCCAGCCTCTTTTAAAGACCGAGTACGGTAAATACCTCATGGATGTTGCAAACGGGCTCTGATCGCGCCCGATTTTCAGGAATAATACAAAATCTCAGGAGATGTGTAGTCAGTTATGGGAAAGATCACTGTTGAAGACTGTGAAATAGAAGGTGTGAAAGTAATCACTCCGAAAGTGTTCGGCGACAAGCGCGGATACTTTATGGAAACATATCAGTATAATGAGTTTAAGGAAGCAGGGATTCCCGAGATCTTTGTTCAGGACAATCAGTCGGCTTCCAAAAAAGGTGTTCTTCGCGGGCTTCATTTTCAGAAGAATTTTCCTCAGGACAAGCTCGTAAGAGTCGTTTCCGGGGAAGTTTTTGACGTTGCCGTGGATATCCGCAAGGGATCCAGGACCTATGGCAAATGGTTTGGCGTGATCCTTTCCGCCGAGAATAAAAAACAGCTGTTTATCCCCAAGAACTTCGCACACGGTTTCATCGTTCTTTCGGATTATGCGGAATTCACCTATAAATGTTCCGATTTTTATCATAACGATGACGAAGGCGGTATTGCATTCGATGATCCGGACATCGGGATCGAATGGCCGATGCCGGAGGGAATGACCAAAGAAGACCTGATCATCTCCGAGAAAGATACAAAATGGGGCAGTTTCCGGGAGTTTACCGAGAACAGAAAATAATTACGGGTGACGGTATTGCTGCACAGATATTTCCAGAATTTCAAAAAATTCCGGCCCCTTCTGGGGGAGCTCGTTGAGCGTGATATAAAAATTAAATACCGAAGATCCGTGCTGGGAGTTTTGTGGACGCTGCTGAACCCCCTTTTAATGATGTGCATTCTGGCCATTGTTTTTTCGAATCTGTTTAAATTTGATATCGAAAATTATCCGGTCTATATCCTGAGCGGACAGGTCATTTATAATTTTTTTAACGAATCGACTTCTTCGGCAATGTCCGCGATCATCAACAATGCCTCGCTGATCAAAAAGGTGTATATTCCGAAGTACATGTTTGTCCTCTCCAGGATCCTGTCAAGCATTATCAACATGCTTGCGTCACACTGTGCGCTGCTGATCGTTATGATCGTTGTCGGATGTGAAATGCACTGGACGATGATCCTCTTCCCGATTCCCATGTTCCTGCTGATCGTTTTCTGCCTGGGCATTGGCCTGATCCTTTCGGCGGTTACAGTTAAATTCCGGGATATCATGCATCTTTACGGCGTATTTACGACAGGTCTGCTGTATCTGACCCCGGTTATCTATGCGATGAGCCTTCTTCCGGGATGGCTCTATAAGATCGTAATGATCAACCCGATCACCAATTATCTGATGATGTACCGAAATGTAATGATGTTCGGAAGCTGGTTTTCACCCGGTTCTTTTCTGCTGGGTGTCGTTGAAGCGGCTGCAGCGCTGCTGATCGGTCTTTCCGTGTTCATCCGCAAACAGGATACATTTATCCTGAATATATAGGAGGAGACGATGGAAGAAAGACTGATGATCGAAGTGGAAGATGTGTCCATGCAGTTCTCCCTGTCCTCGGAAAAGGTTAATTCTCTGAAGGAATACATCATTAAGACGATCAAGCGCCAGGTGCACTCGGAAACATTCTGGGCGCTGAACAATATTACTTTTAATGTGCGTGCCGGCGAATCGGTCGGGCTGATCGGTCTGAACGGGAGCGGCAAAAGTACGATGCTGAAGATCATTGCCGGGGTTATGAAACCGACGAAAGGCAATGTTAAAGTATACGGTCAGATGGCACCGCTGATCGAACTCGGTGCCGGCTTTGATTTTGACCTTACCGCCCGTGAAAATGTTTTCCTTAACGGGGCGATCCTCGGACATTCCAGAGAAGAAATGAACGGTTATATGGATGATATCATCGAATTCTCCGAACTGGAAAAGTTCATGGACACTGCGGTGAAAAACTTTTCTTCCGGAATGATCTCACGACTGGCGTTTGCCATCGCAACGATCGGCAAACCGGATATCCTGATCGTAGATGAAGTCCTTTCGGTCGGAGACTTCCGTTTTCAGCAAAAATGTGAAGAACGTATCCGTACCATGCTGGATTCCGGAACTACGCTGCTGTTTGTATCGCACTCGATCGAACAGGTCAAATCCCTCTGCAGCAAGGTCGTTTGGCTCGAAGGCGGATTTATGAAGGCCTGCGGCGATTCCGCGCGCTACTGCGATGAGTATGCAGGATTATAAAATGTTCCAGTTTACTGATATTCAACTATTCAGGAAAGAATGAAAAAGAGACTGCCTGTTATAATTGCATTTATTCTGACGATCGCTGCTGCGTTCTTTTTCTCGCACATCGACAAGGAACACCGGATCTACAATAATAACGTAAATTCCTTATCCTATATCGATGCGGGACTGTTGGAGGATGGAGAAGTATACCGTCAGGTCCTTGTCTGTAAAGAGGACGTTCTGAACGGCTTCCGGATTAAAAACAGCATTGCCGGAGCCTATGAGGACGTTACAGTCCGGATGGAAATATATGATGCGGAAAGCGAAGAGCTGATCACTGCTGTAGAAGAACCGGGCTCCGCTTTCAAAAGGCAGAAGATCCATTATTACAAAACAGAAGTACTGAGCGGCATGAAAGGCAGGAAACTGCTTGTTTCCCTGTCGGAAAGCGGTTCTTCCATGGGGAATGGTATCCTGATGTATTATGTGCCCCAGGACGGCGAATACAAAGCGATGCTGGGCGACAGAGAACTGGACGGTTTGATGCCCGTGGCAACGGTAACCGACCGCTTCGATACGGAGACCTTCATTATTTTCCTGCTTTCACTGTGGTTTATATGGGGATTTATGTGGTTCTTATATAAACTGTTCCAGTAAAAGTTCATGAGGGGGAATACTTGAACGGAGGCAAATGTTTGACATGAACGATTACGACAATTCGACTTTTAAAGTATATCTGGATTCATCCCGTAATCCGCTGGATAACGGTACGGACGGATACAGCTGCACATGGAACGGAAACCAGTTTGAACTTGTTTTTGAGTTCAGAAAGCTTCCTGCTTTTTCTGTTATAAAGATCGTGCCTGCAGATGCGCCCTGCTGGGTCACCACAGACCGGCAGGAGAGCCGTTACCGGGTCGGATGGAAGCCGGAAAAACCTTTTGTACGCTCCGGGGTGCGGACACTTTTCCTTTCCGATCATCCGGCTATGATCCTGGATACCATGAGTCTGGATCAGCTGGACACCGTAAAGCTCGGCGGCCGTGTCGGCCTGATCAGCGCTAAAAAAGCAATTGATAACTATAACCGTGAAGCAGAAGAGTTCGATGAAGAAAGCATCGAGACCCAGTACGGTGAGTGGCTGGAAGAAATCGACAAAAAAGGCCGTGTTCCGAAAACGCCTGTCTACCGTCGTGTTATGAATCTGCGTTCCAGGCTGAAAGACAAGGCAAAATCTGTTTTAAGGAAAGTCAAAACGACGGATTCGACCGGAGCGCCCCTTATTTCGTTTGATCATAAACCACTGGGGAAGATCGACGGCTTTACCTATGAAAAAGGCCATATCCATGCATACGGCTGGGTCTTTGACGTGAAGGTTCCGATAAGTGAACTGATCATTGCGTATTATTACAATGGCGAGCTGATGGGTTCGCATCAATGTGAAGTTGAAGCCAGAAAAGATGTTGCACAGGCGCTGGGGATTCCGGAAGCGTTCAATTCCGGGTTTATTTTCGATTCGGATGTAAAAACAGACGTTCCGCTTCAGATCTATGCCGAATACCATTCCCAGGAAGGCAAAGGCGGCTTTTTCATCGGCAATATCCCCGGTACCCTCGGCGTCCGCGGTGTTACCATCGAGCTGTCCGATGATCCGGTAAACATCGGGTGTATTTCGGAGTTTATAACCGAAAACACTGTCGATCATCTGGAGTATCCTCCGGAGATCTACGAACAGAAGGCAGATATTATCGTTCCTGTCTATAACGGCATGGAATATTTTGATGCCTTATTTTCAAGCCTGGAGAAGACGAACGTACGGTATAAGCTGATCATTATCGACGACTGCAGCCCGGATGAAAATGTGCGGCCGTATCTGAGAGAATATGCACGGATGCATCCGGAGAACACGGTCCTTCTGGAAAACGAAACAAATCTGGGCTTTGTACGGACCGTTAACAGGGGGCTTGAGACTGCGCTGGAGGACCAGGCTCATGCGGTGATCCTGAACACGGATGTGGAAGTGGTGGATGAATGGCTGGAAAGAATGCTTGCACCGCTGGTAACCCAGAACAGGGTCGCTTCGGCAACACCTTTTACGACCTGCGGAACGATCTGCAGTTTCCCGGATTTCCTTCAGGACAATGCGCTGTTTGAAGGTCTGGATCTCTGGAAGATCGATAACGCTTTCCGACTGATCCGTCCTTCCTATCCGGCCATGCCGACCGGTGTCGGCTTCTGCATGTCCCTTTCTTACGAAGCCATTCAGAAGGTCGGCACTCTGGATGCCGAGACCTTCGGCAAAGGCTACGGTGAAGAGAATGACTGGTGCCAGAGGGCTGTTGATCTTGGCTTTAAGAATGTTCATATAGACAACCTGTTCGTTTATCATAAGCATGGCGGCAGTTTTCCTTCAGAGGAAAAGAAGCGCCTTAACGAGGAGAATTTCAAAAAGCTGGTCAAAAAGCATCCGGACTATGAGAAGGATGTTTCTGCATACATTCTTGCGGATCCGGCCAAATCACGGAGGCTTTATGCGAAACTGCGCCTGATGAACATGATCCCGGACGTAAAGACGACGGTTGCGCTGGATCACGGGATCGGCGGCGGTGCCTCCTCCTATCTGAATGAAAAATGCGAGGAAAGGCTCGGACGCGGAGAACGTTTTATCACTATACGCTATAATGAGGGCTCTGAAAAGTTTACCGCGATCTATCAGTACGGCAAGAATAAGGTTACATTTAACGATAAAAAAATCTGGAATATATTTAAGATCATAAACCGCGCGGACGAAATCTGGATCAACGAACTGTATACTTATCCGGATCTTGAGGACACGATGAAGATCATCCTTCGGACAAAAAAGGAACTGGGATCCAGACTCTGTTTCCGCCTTCATGATTTTATGTGCATCTGCCCAGCGTACACTTTTATCGACGAGAATTATCATTACTGTGATGTTGCATCCGGAGAGAAGTGCGAGCGATGCGTGCGCAAAAATAAAAACGCGCGTCTCGGAGGCTTCAATACGGTTGCCGAATACCGTAAAGCATGGAAAGCTTTTCTTCTGGAATGTGACGAGATCACTGCATTTTCAAACAGCTCTGCTGCTTTACTGAAACGTGCCTATCCGGATGTTCCGGACCCGGAGATCATTCCGCATAAAACAACGCCTCTGGAAAAGCCTGTTCTCGGACCGAAAACGACGGATACCTTCAATATCGGTGTCCTCGGCGCGATCAATGAGCATAAAGGGCGTCTGATCATCGATGAATGCATAAAGTACATTGAGCGCAGCAAGAAAAAGATCCGCTTTGTGATCATCGGCTTTGCAAATAAAAAATACAACAGCAAAACCATAACCGTTACCGGCAAATACCGGCGGAAAGACGTTCCGAGACTGGTGGAGCAGAACGATATCGATCTGTTCATCATTCCGTCCATCTGGCCGGAAACGTTTTCCTATACATCGTCGGAAGTCATGTCCATGGACATGCCTCTGGCTGTGTTTGACATCGGGGCTCCGCCTGAAAGAGTCAAAGACTATGAAAAAGGTCTGATCATACCGGAATATAAAGGGCCGGAGGAGTTTCTTGATACGTTGAAACAGTTTTCAGATCGATTTAAAAGATAGGAGAAGTTATTGTGTTTTATTTCTTTCTGGCACCGATTCTGGTTTATAACTGGATCCTGATCCTTGCCGCGATCATCCCGGCCGTCATCCTTCTGATCACGGTCTACCGGTCGGACAGGCTGGAAGCCGAAAGCCCCAGCCTTCTCAGAACCCTGGTTATTTACGGCGTTCTTTCCACACTGATCGCAATGATTCTGGAACGGATCGGAGGTGCGATCCTCGGAGCGGCAGTTTCCAGGTCGGATCCGCTTTACAATATCATACTGTATTTCATCATCGTCGGTTTTGCGGAAGAAGGCGCAAAATATTTTATGCTGAGGAGGCGGACCTGGCGTTCGCCGGAATACAACTGTCAGTACGACAGCGTCGTTTATGCAGTTTTTGTTTCCCTCGGTTTTGCACTGTGGGAGAACATCAGCTATGTTCTTCACTATGGTTTTGCCACAGCCCTGGTCCGTGCGGTTACAGCGATTCCGGGTCACGCTTGTTTCGGCGTTTTCATGGGTGTATTTTACGGGCTGGCCAAAGGCAGCAGTTCGATCGGCGATTCTTCCAAAGCCAGGGCTTTTAATATCCTGGCCGTGATCATTCCGGCCCTTGTCCATGGCGCCTATGACTATATCGCGTCCATGCAGGATGCCGGAACCGGCATTTGGAAATTTGTTATTTTTGTCGCGCTTCTGTTCCTGGTATCTTTTGCGCTGGTCAATCATCTGTCCAAAAATGACAAATACTTTCGGTATCGCAGGGATTTCTACCGAAACCGCTGATCCGTATTCAAAATACATCATTTGTCCGGTAACAGCAGACAGGAAAGGCTTTTTCCATGCTTTTCCTGTTTTTTTATTCTGATTTTCTGCTTACTCAGAAGATTTCCTGCCTGAATGACAAAAAAACACAATTGTGACACATTTTACGGATAAAGTATGCACTGAAAAAAAGAAGTAAAGCTTTTATATTATATAGAGCAGGAGAGGAACGTTATGGAAAACTATAATGAAAAAGATTCGATCTATAATTTTGATCCAATGACCGGAGAACGGCTGACGGAATCAGCGCCGGAAACAGAGGACAGCAGCGTAAAAGCGGAAAGCTTCCTGAACAGTGATGAGACAGCTTCTGATCCGAATACAGCCGAAGTAATGAGCGATCCCGGACAGAATACCAGGAAGAAAAAGAAAGACAACAAAAAACCGGCATCGACCGGAAGAAAGTTCGGTATCGCTGTAGCGATCGCTCTTGTGTTCGGCCTAGTCGGCGGTTCCGTCTTTTTCGGAGTGAATTATGTCGGGAACAGGCTTATTCAGAGGAATGCGCCGGCTGTATCTGAAGCAGCCGTGCCGGAAAGTCAGCAGCCGAAGGCCCCGGCGGTTGTGAAGCCCGAGAAAAAGGCAGCGGAGCCCGCTGAGGATTCCTCATCCGATGCGGAGACCCCGAAGGAGGCAACAGCATATCCTGACAATACCGAAACCACTGCAACGGACGATGTCGGATCCGTTGCGGAAGTTGCTGAAAACTGCATGCCCTCGCTTGTCACGATTGCCAGTGTAGGCGTCATTGAAATGCAGAACTTCTTTGGCCAGACACAGCAGTATCAGGTCGAGGGCGCCGGAAGCGGAGTTATTGTCGGTATGAACGAGAGCGAACTTCTGATCGCAACGAATAATCATGTTGTTAAAGACAGTACAGAGCTATCGGTGGGCTTTATCGACGAAACTTCTGTGGAGGCTTATGTAAAAGGAGCTGATTCGCCCAATGACCTGGCAATTGTTGGTGTAAAGCTGGAGAATATTCCGCAGGAGACACTCGATCAGATCAAGATCGCAACCCTCGGGGATTCCACAAAACTGGTACTCGGCGAGGAGGTCGTAGCGATCGGAAATGCACTTGGCATCGGACAGTCGGTTACGAGCGGGGTCGTCAGTGCCCTAGGACGAAGCATGCAGTTCTCGGACGGCGGATCGCATTCCATCAATTCCACAGACCTGATACAGACGGATGCTCCGATCAACTCCGGAAACTCCGGCGGCGGACTGTTCAATATGAAAGGGGAACTGATCGGGATCAATGAAGCAAAAAGCTCTATGACAGCAACAGGAACGACCGTCGACGGTGTAGGATTTGCCATCAGCATCGCCAAAGCAGAGCCGATCCTTGAAAACCTTATGAGTCTTGAGACAAGGGACAGGGTCGAGGAAGAAAACCAGGGTTATCTTGGCGTGACCTGTGCCAGTGTTACCCCGGATATCGCAGCTCAGTACAGCATGCCGGAAGGCGTCTGCTTCACCAGTGTTCTTGAAGGAAGTCCCGCAGAAGAAGCCGGAGCCAAGAAAGGGGATGTGCTGATCAGCTTCGACGGACGGAATATCGACTCCTACGAAACGCTTACGGATATCCTGCAGTATTATGAGGCAGGAGAAGAGGTAACGATGACGGTCATGAGATCGACAGAAGGCGAATATTATGAAGTTGAACTGAGTATCACCCTCGGAGACCGTGAAGCTATTGCTTCCCTTCAGCAAAACGGCTGATTCGTTAATATCAGATGATCATTTACGGGCAGGCAGCAGGCCTGCCCGTTTTTTGCCCGACGGACAGTGTAACTGCAGACGGCTCTCGCACAGGGCCGTTTCCGGCTCCTTAAACACTTAAGTGTATTTTACCGGATTCTATGGTATAATTACTCCTGATATGCTGTTGAATCGGAAGGGAGAACAGAGAATATGGGCACTTTTTCATCCGTTGAAGAAGCAATAGAGTATTTTAAAGGGGATAAATTTGCGTCGGAGAGCGGTATTGAACTGACAGATCTTTCAGAAGACTGCTGCGTCTGTCGTATGGAACTCCGGCCGGATCATCTGAACGCGAACGGAGGAGTTATGGGCGGGGCGATTTTCACGCTGGCCGATTTTGCCTTTGCCGTTACAGCGAATAATATACATCTGCCGACCGTTGCGCAGCAGATCAGTATCAATTATTTAAATGCACCAAAAGGAAAAATACTCACTGCAACTGCAAAATGCCGGAAAAGCGGCAGGAGCTCAACAATAATCAATGTTGATATTGCAGATGAAACCGGCCGTGATATCGTTCAGTTTACCGGGACCGGATTTAAACTTTGATCGGCAATATTATTGACGAACGTCCGGCACAGTTTTATCATGAAATGAAAATGAATCTGCAGCATGAGACAGCTCATATAATGAATAGATCGTTTTTTATTCAAAACAAAGAAAGAGGTAATTTTACATGTGGAACGGACTTGAAATCGAAAAAGTAATCGGACGCGAAATTATTGATTCCCGGGGAAATCCTACCGTAGAGGCGGAAGTCACCCTATCTGACGGAACCGTAGGACGCGGAATGTGCCCGAGCGGAGCTTCAACCGGTGAATTTGAAGCACTGGAACTGCGTGATAAGGATCCTTCGAAGTACGGCGGCAAGGGCGTCAGCAAAGCGGTCGATAATATCAATACAGTAATTGCAGAAGCAATCACCGGTCTGAACGCTTTTGATACATATGCCGTAGACGCAGCTATGATCAAGGCTGACGGAACGAAAGACAAATCCAACCTTGGAGCAAACGCGATCCTGGCGGTTTCGATCGCTGCAGCACGCGCGGCTGCCGCTTCTCTTGAAATCCCGCTTTATCGCTTCCTCGGCGGTGTGCAGGGGACCAAGCTGCCGCTTCCGATGATGAATATCTTAAACGGCGGTGCCCACGCCACCAACTCTGTCGATACCCAGGAATTCATGATCATGCCGGCCGGCGCTCCGACTTTCCGTGAAGGCCTCCGCTGGTGTACCGAAGTGTTCCATTCTCTCCAGAAGCTGCTGAAGTCCGAAGGGCTGGCAGCATCTGTCGGTGACGAAGGCGGCTTCGCTCCGGATCTTGCTTCCGATGAAGACACGATCGAGCACATCCTTGCGGCGATCAGGGATGCCGGTTACGAACCCGGGAAGGATTTTGTCCTTGCCATGGACGCTGCGGCATCCGAATGGAAGAGTGAAAAAGGAAAGGGCTTCTATCATCAGCCGAAGAGCGGAAAAGACTATACCTCCGAAGAGTTGATCGCACATTGGGCTTCCCTGGTCGATAAATATCCGATCGCTTCGATCGAAGACGGATTGGATGAGGAAGACTGGGAAGGCTGGAAGAAGATGACAGAGGAACTCGGCGGGAAGATCCAGCTGGTCGGCGATGATCTTTTTGTAACGAATACCGAACGCCTCAAGAAGGGAATCGATCTCGGATGCGGTAATTCCATTCTTATCAAGCTGAACCAGATCGGATCGATTTCCGAAACTCTGGAAGCCATCAAAATGGCCCATAAAGCCGGGTATACAGCGGTTGTTTCCCACCGTTCCGGTGAGACAGAAGACACGACGATCGCGGATCTTGCAGTCGCCCTGAACACCTGTCAGATCAAGACCGGTGCGCCTTCCAGATCCGAACGTGTTGCAAAATACAATCAGCTGCTGCGTATTGAAGAACAGCTTGGTGAAGCCGCAGAGTTTCCCGGGATCGGTGCGTTTAACTTCGGCTGAGACATCGGGCCTCTTTAAAGGTTTTATGGAATTAATGACGGTCACGACTGTGTTTCCGGTCGTGACCGTTTGTAAAATACGGAATTCAGTATAATGGAGCAGCGGACATTATGAGATTTGTAATTCAGAGAGTGAAACATGCTTCCGTAACGATCGGGGGCGAAGAGAAGGGCAGGATCGGTGAAGGCCTTCTGGTCCTTTGCGGCATCGCATCATCGGATAATGAACGGATCGCGGATAAAATGGTGAAAAAACTTTGCAGCCTGAGGATATTTGAAGATGAAAACGGAAAGACCAATCTTTCTATGGCTGATGTACACGGCGAATTAATGATCATATCCCAGTTTACACTCTATGCTGACTGCAGAAGAGGAAACCGACCCGGCTTTTTTTATGCCGGAAGTCCGGACATGGCTGAACCGCTTTATCGTTACATTCTGAAAGAGGCGGAAAAATATACTCCGGATGTAAAATGCGGAGAATTCGGCGCGGATATGAAGATCGAGCTGTTGAATGACGGTCCGTTTACGATCCTGCTGGATTCGGCAGAATTGTTCGGAGAGTAACCGTACAGCTTTTATTCCGAGATTTTCTTTTCTGAAAATGATTCACTGTTTCCTGTGTCACTTGCAAGACGGTGAATATCGCTGTATATTATTTAAGTTAATATTTCCCAGATTCTACTATAAACAGGACCGGGCAGGCTGCCCGGTTTGGAACAGGAGCAGATTTTGAGTAAAAACGGAAAACACTATGTAACGATCGACGGAAACCAGGCTGCAGCTTCGAGAGCTTATCCGTTTACGGAAGTTGCGGCGATCTATCCGATCACACCTTCTTCGCCTATGGCAGGTGCTACCGATTCCTGGTCTGCCAACGGGAGAAAAAATATCTACGGTCAGACGGTTACCCTGACTGAAATGCAGTCCGAAGCAGGCGCAATCGGTGCGGTTCACGGAGCAGCTCAGGCCGGAGCGCTGGCAACCTCCTATACCTCGTCACAGGGCCTGATGCTGATGATCCCTGTTTTATACCGGATCGCAGGGGAAAGACTGCCCGTAGTCCTGCATGTTGCTGCCCGTACTGTGGGCACCCACGCAATGAGTATTTTCGGCGATCACTCGGACGTCATGGCCTGCCGGTCTACCGGTTTTGCACAAATGTGTACGGCTACCGTACAGGAGATCTCGGACCTTGCGCCGGTTGCTCATCTGGCTGCAATTGAAGGCAGAGTACCCGTCATGCATTTCTTTGACGGCTTCCGTACTTCTCATGAAATCAATAAAGTGGATTTTGTCGACGAGTCCGAGTTTACCGCGCTGATCAATAAAGAAGCATTAGGTGATTTTAAAAACAATGCCCTGAATCCGGAACATCCTTATCTGCGCAATACCGTGCAGAACGACGATGTATATTTCCAGGTTCGCGAGGCTAACAATACAGCTTATAACAATCTTCCGGCGATCTTTGAAAAGTATTTTGATAAAGTCAGTGAAATTACCGGAAGACAGTATAAGCTTTTCAGGTATTACGGGGCGCCGGATGCCGAAGATGTTGTGATCGCCATGGGATCGGTAAGCGGTGCAGCGAGAGAGGCAGTCGATCAGCTTCTGGCTGCCGGCAGAAAAGTCGGGTATATTCAGGTCCTGCTTTACCGGCCGTTCTCACTGGATCATTTCCTTTCCGCATTGCCTGAAACGGTTAAAAATATCGGCGTTCTGGATCGCTGCAAGGATATGGGTGCTTTGGGCGAGCCTCTTTACGAAGATATCCGTACGGCTCTTTATGGGAGAAATGACGTAAGGATCTATGGCGGACGCTACGGACTGAGTTCAAAAGACACCAGCCCGGGCATGATCATGAGCGTATTTGATAATATTGCATCTAAAGATCCGATCGATCATTTTACGATCGGGATCGTCGATGATGTAACGCATCTTTCCCTGGAACCAAAGCCCTATATCCCGGTGGACAAGAGCCTGATCCAGTGTAAATTCTGGGGACTCGGCGGTGACGGGACGGTCGGCGCGAATCATAATACCGTAAAGATCATCAGCAACACGACAGATAAATATGCGCAGGCCTATTTTGAATATGATGCTAAAAAATCTTTCGGACTGACAAGATCACACCTGAGATTCTCAGACCGTCCGATCGAAAGCTCTTATTACGTCAAAACGGCGGATTTTGTAGCCGTTCATGCGCAGCATTACATAAATCATTACGATATCATTCCCGAGATCAGGGAAGGCGGAACACTTCTTCTGAACTGCATCTGGGATGACCGGGAACTCGAGCAGATGCTCAGTCCGTCCGTTAAACGGCAGATTTATGAGAAGAAAATAAAATTTTACACGATCAATGCTACAAAGATAGCAGAGCAGCTCGGCCTCGGATCCTATACCAATACGATCCTGCAGGCAGCGTTCTTCTCATTGATGGAGATCATACCCGCGGAAGACGCCTTCCGTGAAATGAAGGACGCCGTCAGAAAAACTTATTTTGCCAAAGGCGACGAAGTCATCAATATGAATATTGCAGCGATCGATGAGGGCGCCAAAGCAGCTCATGAAGTGATCATTCCGGAGACATGGAAAGATGCTGCGGATATTCCTGAAACAGCCGGCATTCCCGCTGAAGACGATGCGAACGAGCCTCCGGCAGTGAAGAAGTTCCTTTATCCGATCGATCACCAGCGCGGCTATCAGCTGCCTGTCAGTGCGTTTAAGGGCTATGAGGACGGTCATATCGATGTCGGCCTTACAGCATATGAAAAGAAAGGGATAGCCGTGAATGTTCCCGAATGGGATCCGGCGAAGTGCATACAGTGCAATCGCTGCTCGTTTGTCTGTCCGCATGCCGTCATCCGTCCGTATCTTCTGAACAGGAAAGAAGCAGAAAATGCACCGGAAGGCTTCCGGATGACCGATGCCAAAGGAAAGCCGGAGCTTAAGTATTCCATCCAGATCTCAAATCTTGACTGTACAGGCTGCGGAAGCTGCGTTTCGGTATGCCCGGCAAAGGAAAAGGCGATTACGATGAAACCTGCCGAGTTTTCAGAGGAGAACCGCAGGCTCTGGGAGTATGCCCTTTCTGTTGAAGAAAAAGATGACATCTTTAATGTATTCACTGTAAAGGGAAGTCAGTTCCGCACTCCGCTGGTCGAATTCTCCGCCGCCTGTGCCGGATGCGGTGAAACACCGTATGCAAAACTGCTTACCCAACTGTTTGGCGGTCGGGTCTATTGGGCCAACGGTACCGGCTGTTCACAGGCGTGGGGGGCCGCAATGCCGGGAATTCCCTATACCACGAACGGTAAAGGCAGAGGGCCGGCCTGGACCAATTCGCTTTTTGAGAACAATGCAGAACTGGAACTCGGCCTTTATCTGGCGTCGCGCAAGAACCGTGAACGTGTCCGCGCATTTGTTCAAGAATATTATGCAAAAACATGCAGCGAAACGGCAAAAGCATGGCTTGACGGCTTTGATGACTATTATGCCTCCGTTGCACTGAGTGAGGCGCTGATCCTGGATCTGGAAAAAAGCAGTCTGGATATTGCCGGTAAGATCCTTCGCAGAAAAGACCAGCTGACAAAGAAAACTTTCTGGATGTACGGAGGCGACGGCTGGGCTTATGATATCGGATTCGGAGGTCTGGATCATGTCATCGCCCAGGGCGAGGATATCAACGTTTTTGTTATAGATACGGAAGTGTATTCGAATACCGGCGGTCAGAGTTCCAAGGCGACACCGAAAGGCGCGGTAGCCCAGTTTGCTTCAGCCGGCAAAAAGACCAGGAAAAAAGATCTCGGCGCGATCTTCCGTACCTACGGAAACGTTTATGTTGCACAGGTAGCGATGGGCGCGGATATGAACCAGCTTGTCAAAGCGGTTCAGGAAGCCCAGGATTACAAAGGACCTTCCGTTGTGATCGCTTATTGCCCGTGTACTTCACATGGTATTAAAGCAGGCATGGCCAATGTCCAGGCTGAAATGAAGAAGGCTGTGGATGCCGGTTACTGGATCCTGTACCGTTACGATCCGAGAAGAGAGCATCCCATGACGGTGGATTCCAAAGCTCCTACACTGGATTATGTGGATTTTCTGGAAGGTGAAACCCGGTTTGCATCACTCCGGCGTACTTTCCCGGATCACGCGGATACGCTTTTTGACCAGGCAAGGATCGAGGCGAAAAAGAATTATGCGCATTATAAAGAACAGGAGAATCAGTAAGTTCTGAACCTGGAACAGCAGTATAAATGCCGGTGCGGCAAGTAATTTCAATACTTACCGCACCGGCATTTTCTGTTCGGAAACATCTGACATGATTATTTCGGATCTGCTTCAGTTCCAGAGCGTGATCGTATGATCCGGCTGTCCCTGGACTTTAATAAAGCTTGGCACCGGCAGGAATGTGCGGATCGAGCATCAGCAGATGCAGCTTTTCTTCACCGTTTTCCTGATGTACTGCGCTGAGAAGCATACCGCAGGATTCGATACCCATCATCGCCCTTGGCGGAAGATTGGTGATCGCGACACAGGTTTTTCCGATCAGCTCTTCCGGTTCATAATAGGCATGGATACCGGAAAGAATTGTGCGGTCTGTGCCTGTGCCATCGTCCAGTGTGAACTGCAGCAGCTTTTTGCTCTTCGGTACTGCAGCGCAGTCTTTAACTTTAACGGCTCTGAAATCCGATTTGCTGAAAGTGTCAAAATCGACCTGATCCTGAAACAGCGGCTCGATCTCAACATTAGAGAAATCAATTGTTTCTGCCGGTTCATCCGGAACAGAAGCAGACTGTGCGGGTTCCGGGTTATCATTAACTGAAACAGCAGTGTTTTCCGGGCTGCCGGTCTTCAGTGACTTCATGGTCGGGAAGAGCAGAACGTCACGGATCGCAGCGCTGTCGGTGAACAGCATGACCATACGGTCGATACCGTATCCGATACCGCCTGTCGGCGGCATGCCGAGTTCGAGTGCGTTCAGGAAGTCTTCATCCGTATGCTGGGCTTCTTCATCGCCTGCAGCGGCATTCAAATCCTGCTGACGGAAACGTTCGCGCTGATCGATCGGATCATTCAGTTCAGAATAGGCGTTGCACATTTCCCATCCGTTCATGAACATTTCAAACCGTTCCACATATCCCGGCTTGTTCGGGTTCTTTTTGGTGAGCGGGGAGATCTCGATCGGGTGATCCATTACGAATGTCGGCTGGATCATATGTCCTTCAGCGTATTCTTCAAAGAAGAGATTAAGGATATCGCCTTTTTTGTGGCGTTCTTCGAACGCTATGCCCCGCTCTTTGGCCAGTGCTTTGGCTTCTTCATCGGAGGAGACCGCATCAAAGTCGATGCCGGAATACTTTTTCACCGCGTCGACCATGGTTATGCGTTCGAAAGGCTTGCCGAGATCCATTTCAATGCCGTTGTAAACAAGTACGGTGGTGCCGAGGACTTCCTGTGCGACAAACCGGTACATCCTTTCGGTCAGATCCATCATGCCGTTATAATCCGTATAAGCCTGATAAAGCTCCATTAATGTGAATTCCGGATTGTGGCGGGTATCCAGACCTTCATTGCGGAAGACTCTTCCGATTTCAAAGACCTTCTCAAGACCGCCGACGATCAGCCTCTTCAGATACAGTTCCAGTGAGATACGAAGCTTGAAGTCTTCATCCAGCGCATTAAAATGGGTTTCAAACGGCCTTGCCGCAGCACCGCCGGCATTGGATACAAGCATCGGTGTTTCGACCTCCAGGAAACCTTCCGCTTCCAGAAAACGCCGGATGCTGCTGATGATCCGGGATCTTTTGATAAAAGTATCTTTTGATTCCTGGTTCATGATGAGATCTACGTAACGCTGACGATAACGAAGATCGGTATTTGTCAGTCCGTGGAATTTTTCCGGAAGGATTTGCAGGCTTTTGGAAAGAAGAGTAAGAGTGTCTGCATGTACGGAGACCTCACCGGTTTTTGTTTTAAATACTTTTCCTTTGATCCCGATGATATCGCCGATATCCAGCTTCTTGAATTTTTTATAGGGTTCTTCGCCGATCGCGTCCCTGGCAACATAGCACTGGATCATTCCCTGAAGATCCTGAACATGACAGAAAGATGCCTTGCCCATAACACGCTTGCTCATCATACGGCCGGCAACCGTCACTTCCGTGCCTTCCAGTTCTTCAAAATGATCACGGATTTCAAGACTGTGGTGTGTCACGTCAAAGGATGTAATGAGAAAAGGATCCTCCCCGGCTTCTACAAGCTCGGCAAGTTTATCCCGGCGTACCTGAAGCAGTCTTCCGAGATCCTGTTCCGCAGCATTCTGTTCATTCTTGTTTGACATTCTGAGTCTCTCCTTAAAATGTTTCGTTTGCGATTTATCTGTATTGTTAAGATAAAATCCGATATCTATAAAATATCATGGATTGCCGAGCTTTAACAGCAGAGCAATCCTGATATGTTCTTTATATTGATTTAAAACGGATTAAAGTTCGGCTTCTGAAATGGAAAGCACCTTATATTTCACCGGACCGGCCGGGGAGTTCACCGTGATGACCTGATTCCTCTTGGCACCTATCAATGCGGCGCCGATCGGAGATTCGTTGGAGATATATCCCTTGCGGCTGTTGGCTTCCGTACTCCCGACAATGGTATACTCAACACGTTCGTTGAATTCCTTGTCCAGCAGTTTAACACGGGATCCGATGCCGACGCGGCCGCTTTCCATATCTTCCTGGGTAACGATTTCCGCATGCTTCAGGATCTCTTCGATCTCCGCGATACGGGCTTCGATATCACGCTGTTCGTCTTTTGCAGAGTCGTATTCGGCATTCTCGGACAGATCGCCCTGCTCTCTGGCTTCCTTGATTTTTTCGGCTATGCGCTTACGTTCTGTGACCTTCAGGAATGACAGCTCTTCTTCGAGCTTTTGAAGACCGGAATAGGTAAGCATATTTTTCTTTTCTTCCATAGCTTCTGGTGTTTCCTTTCAAAATCATTACTTACTGAAAAATCTGTACGGATGCAGCATCAGGCAGTAATGTCAGGCAGAAAAAGCTGTTGATCCTTAAGATTATCCACGTGATTATAAAAGATTCGTTATGTACTGTCAAGTTCAGAGCTGCTAATAAATTTAAGAATGTTTTTTTGCGAAGTATAATACAGGAACCGGAACGATCCGGTCCGGGCGAAGGCTGAGCGGGTTGTTTTGTATGTGTTTTTGAAAAAAACTGTTGATTTTAACAATTCAGCGTGGTAAACTGGCAAAAACCGTTGAAGAAGAGTGAGTAGGTCTTGTCACTTACCGAAGAGAGAGCCGCGGATGGTGGGATCGCGGAGGGCAATATAAGACTGAATGGACTTCCGAGGGCGAACAGAAAGGCATATTGCCGAGTATGCGAGACGAAGTGGCTCTCCGTTACCGGAGCCGGCGTATGATAGTACGTAATGAGTGGGTACGTTCTGTACCAAGCCGGGTGGCACCGCAGGCTGATCTTTCAGTCCTGTCCCAGCAGACTTATTAAACTGGGACCGGGCTTCTTTTATTTTTCGAATAGGATTTGAAGAAGTTCTTCCCCAAACTATCAGTACTTATTAATGCCAGCTGAAAATGATGAGAAGAAGAATATCTTAACATCGCGGCATCATACTCAATTTGTTCTGATTCGGTCATTTTCTCCGGCAGGAAAGATCCAGGAGGAAAGATCATGTACAAAGACATTCTGAACAAACTGACGAATAATATCGACCTGAATGAAGAAGAAGTAGCGGAGATCATCAGTGACATCCGCGAGGACAGGCTCACAGAAGGCCAGATTTCGGGCTTTCTTGTTGCACTAGTTATGAAGGGCACGACCCTGAAGGAAACGGCTTATATCGCCAAAGCAATGCGTGAAAACTGTATTCCGATCACTCCTAACGTATCCGATGAACTGATGGATACCTGCGGGACAGGCGGAGGCCTTTCCACTTACAACATTTCTACAGCAACGGCAATCGTATCTGCGGCAGCCGGCATTCCGATCGCGAAGCACGGCAGCAGGTCCATTGCCAGCCTTTCCGGAAGCGCTGACGTACTGGAAGCACTCGGCGTCAATATCAATCTGAACCCCGAACAGGCTGCAGAACTGATCGAACAGATCAATATCGCTTTTATCTATGCGCCGCTTTTCCATCCGGTCATGGGAAAAGTCCTTCAGCCGGAAGCCGCTCTCGGTATCAAGACGATCTTTTATACGATCATCGGCCCGCTTATCAACCCCGCTTTTGCACCGAAACATCTTCTCGGAGTATATAAACCGGAACTGCTGGAGCAGGTTGCGGAAGTAGCGAGGGATATCGGATATACGAGGGCCATGTTCGTACACGGGCTGGACGGTCTGGATGAGATCTCATTGATGGGAAAAACCAGAATTCTCGAACTGGAAAACGGAGAGTTCAAAAGATATGAGATCGCTCCGGAAGATTTCGGCCTGGAACGCTGCACTTTGGACGAGATCAGGACCGGGACACCGGAGGAAAACGCAGGTATTATCCGCGGGGTATTAAAAGGAGAGATCCGCGATGCGCGCAGAAATGCGATACTGCTGAATGCCGCAGGTGCGTATATCATCGGCGGAAAAGCAGCGGATTTCAGCGAAGGGATCAAAAAAGTAGAAGAGATCATCGACAGCGGAGCAGCTCTTAATACGCTGGAGGAACTGGTTGCCCGTTCTAACAAATATCTTACAGCATAATTATTATTTAAAAGACAGCCATGACATTTTCTGATGCATTAAAAAAAGAATACCTGTCCGGTAAAATTCCGGTGATTCCCGATATTAAGCTTTATTCGCCAAAAGACGGGGACCTGATCCGCGGACGCGATCCCGTCAGTATCGCGGAAGACCTGGCTCGAAGCGGGGCACCGGTGCTTTCGGTGGTTACCGAAGAAAAAGAGTTCGGCGGCTCGGTCGAGTTGCTGAACAGAATTGCTTCACGTGTGAAGGTTCCGGTACTGAGGAAAGATTTTATCAGTGATGTATCGGATCTGGATGCCACTGTTAAGTCCGGGGCAAAGGCTGTACTGCTGATGTGTTCCTGTCTTGACGAAAAGACCCTCACGTTTTTGTATCAGGAAGCACTCACGCGGGGACTGGAGCCTTTTGTCGAAACACATTCAAAAGAGGATCTGGATTTCGCAAGACGGTTGGGTGCCGGACTGGTCGGTATCAACAACCGGGATATCCTGCAGCTTGAAAGAGACAACGGCGATGTTTCTTTCAGTACCGGACTTCTGAGGTTCGCTCCGGATACGGCTTTCACGATCTCGGAAAGCTCCGTTCGGGACGCCGTTGATGTTCGAAAAGTACTGAAATACGGAGCGAAAGCGGTCCTGGCCGGCACCTGCATCCTGAATGCGGCAGACCCGGTCCGAAAACTGCATTCTCTTCGTAAAAAAGCCGGTTTAAAAGTCTGCGGGATCATGGATACGAAAGGACTGGGAACCTGCATAAACAGTGCAGCGGACCTGGCCGGCATGGTCGTGGATTATCCGGTGCGTGTGCCGTGGAATATTGTTCCGGAACAGGCCGCAGAGATCTGCTCCAAAGCAAAAGGAAGGATCCGGACCTGCATTGTTACGGGAGGTCCTGCCGATAAAATACTTTCACTGGCCGATCTGACCGCACCGGATATCATACAGCTTCACTATACGGAAACGCTGGAAGAGACATCCCGTATCGCCGGAATCCTGAAGGAAAGAGGTGTCTCTGTGATCCGCAGTATTCCGTCGGATCCCACGCTTAGAAAAATGATGTTCGGAACCGCTGACATCCTGGAAGCTGCCGAAAAAATTGAGAAAACGGAGGTCGAAATCATCCTGTTCGACAGCCGGGACGCATCCAATGCCGCCAACAGTTCCGAAAGCATTCTTCTGAACAGGGACCGAAGCGAAGAATACCGTCAGTTTGCCGCGAAATCCACAAAACTCATTATGATGGGCGGAGGGATCAATGCGGATAATGTTTACGATGTTTGTACGGAGTTTTCTCCGGATATTATCGATGTAATGACTTCTTCCGAAGATTTCCCGGGGAAAAAATCCCCGGAAAAGATCAATGCGGTCTGCAAAGCGATCGGAGAAGGAAGATAAGGAGGCAGAACAGTGTCGAAAGGAAGATTCGGTATTCATGGGGGTCAGTATATCCCCGAGACTCTGATGAACGCGGTCATTGAACTGGAGAATGCATATAACCGGTTTAAAGACGATCCGCTGTTCACGGGAGAATTGACAGAACTGCTGAATGAGTATGCGGGAAGACCTTCCAGATTATATTATGCGGAGAAAATGACAAAAGACCTCGGCGGAGCAAAAATTTATCTTAAGAGGGAAGATCTGAACCATACCGGCTCGCATAAGATCAATAATGTCCTCGGGCAGGCCCTGCTCGCCAAAAAGATGGGGAAGACCCGCCTGATCGCGGAAACCGGAGCCGGACAGCATGGAGTTGCAACCGCAACGGCAGCCGCACTGCTCGGTATGGAGTGTGTTGTATTTATGGGGGAAGAAGATACCAAAAGACAGGCGCTGAACGTATATCGGATGAAACTGCTCGGTTCCGATGTGGTACCGGTTAAAACCGGTACAGGGACCCTGAAGGATGCCGTGTCGGAAGCGATGCGGGAGTGGACATCCCGGATCAGCGATACGCATTATTGCCTCGGGTCTGTCATGGGCCCGCATCCTTTTCCTACGATCGTCCGTGATTTTCAGGCTGTGATTTCCAAAGAAATCAAAGAGCAGGTACTGGCAGCCGAAGGGCGGCTGCCGGATGTTGTAGCGGCCTGTGTCGGAGGCGGCTCCAACGCGATCGGAAGCTTTTATCATTTCATACAGGATGCATCTGTCCGCCTGATCGGCTGTGAAGCTGCAGGACGGGGTGTCGATACCTTTGAGACGGCAGCGACGATTGCCACCGGAAGAGAAGGAATCTTCCATGGCATGAAATCATATTTCTGTCAGGATAAATACGGACAGATCGCACCTGTATATTCTATTTCAGCCGGACTGGATTATCCTGGCATCGGCCCGGAACATGCTTATCTGCATGATATCGGACGAGCGGAATATGTTCCGGTAACGGACCAGGAGGCGGTAGACGCATTTGAATACCTTTCCAGGACGGAAGGAATCATTCCTGCAATTGAGTCTGCCCACGCGGTTGCACATATAATGAAGATCGCGAAGGAATTAGGCAAAAATAAAACAGCAGTCATCACGCTTTCCGGCAGAGGGGATAAAGACTGCGCACAGATCGCACGCTATAACGGGGAGGATATCCATGAGTAGGACAGCCGGTGCATTTAAAAACGGAAAAGCGTTCATTGCGTTTATAACCTGCGGTGACCCGGATATTGAAACAACAAAAGAAGCGATCCGGGAAGCCGTTAAAAACGGTGCGGACCTGATCGAGATCGGGATACCATTTTCGGACCCTACCGCGGAAGGCCTGGTTATTCAGGAAGCAAATATACGGGCGCTTTCAGGCGGGATGACGACCGATAAAGCCTTTGCCCTTGTGCGTGAGCTTCGTCAGGAAACAGAAACGCCTTTTGTTTTTATGACTTACGCAAATGTTGTCTATTCCTACGGTACAAACGGATTTCTTTCCAACTGTGCGGAAGCCGGACTGGACGGCCTGATCATACCCGACCTTCCTTATGAGGAGAAAGAAGAGTTCCTGCCGTGCTGCGAAGAATACGGCCTGGATCTCATCTCCCTGATCGCTCCGACTTCTTCCGACCGCATTGCAATGATCGCAAGAGAAGCTATGGGGTTTCTCTATCTGGTATCCAGTCTGGGAGTGACCGGGACACGCAGTGAGATCAATACGGATATTGAAGCCATCGTCCGGGAAATACGCAGAAACACGGATATTCCCTGTGCGGTAGGCTTCGGTATTTCAACTCCGGAAATGGCAGCAAAGATGGCGTCTGTATCCGACGGTGTCATTGTCGGTTCGGCCATTATGAAAATTATTGCTGCATATGGAAAAAACTCCCCCGCAAAAGTGGGAGAGTTTGTAAAGAGTATGAAAGATGCAATATAATTCCGTATGCCGGTCAGTCGAAAAGAACACAGCTTGTATAGGTCATTGTGCAGGGACCGTAGTAATACGGAATGCCGGACTCACGGCAGACGTCTGAAATATTGAGACCGAAAGCCTCCATGGAGGACATGGCTTTTGCCGGGTTGCGACAGGGATCGTCCGGACAGGTACATTTGGCGCAGATCGTACAGGTGCCGGCAGAAAGAGGAAGAACGTCCGGATACTCCTCCCGGATTTCTGAAACGAACTGCTTGAAATGTTTCAGGTGGATCTCATGTGCTTCCATCATGCCTTCTCCGTCAAATTCATCTTCCAGATTCATTGTCGTCTGAACGATGATCCCATCGGAAAAGGATTTCATTTTCGCTTCGCATTCTTCGATGGTTCCGCAGTGAGGCGGACATTTCCAGTTTGTTCCGTAGATCTTGCATTTTCCGTCTGCGCACATTTCGCGTACTTCAGGAAGTGCAATGATGGCATCTGTATTCAGCCGTCCGTTGTGTGAAAAACCGACATCATCCGCGAGCCTGCTCAGTTTTTCAAAGATTTCCGTGCTCATATTCCCTTTACCTCCCGTTTAAGGATTCCGTTTTCCTGTCCGACCAGGAAATTGCTTCTCGTGTGACATTTATGCAGGTATTTGTTGTTTTTTTCGTGTATAAATTATCTGACGTAGCTGCCTTTGCCCCTGTAAACCAGTATATGACCGGAAGACCACTGTTCCGTGCTCAGAATATAACTGCAGCCCGGCTGGATGAACCATTCATAGAAACTCTTCTTTTTATCCGCAAAGGCTTCCATCAGCGACATGATCACACCGCCGTGAACAACGAAAGTACATTTGGCCGCTCCGGCTGCGAGCTGTCCGCTGATGATTTCTTCAAAACCGGACCGCACACGTTCATCAAACGCTGAACGGCCCTCACCTCCGGGACAGTCCCCGTTGCAGAAGCCGTCGACCCATTCGCGATATTCCGGGTCATCGGCCATTTCATCGGCGGTCCGCCCTTCAAAAACACCGAAGTTCATCTCCGACAGGGATTCGATGATACGCTGTTCGGAATTCGGAAAAAGGATCTGTGCGCTCTGCCGGGCACGCATCAACGGAGAGACATAAACATACTCCGGTGATTCTTCGGACTCTTTCAGCATAGCCATACCTTCCGGTGAAAGAGGAATATCGGTATGCCCCTGGTACCGGCGTTCTGCGACCCAGGCTGTAACTCCGTGCCGGATCAGTTCGATCACCATGGCAGTTCTCCTTTCAGGACTTTGGGAATACCGCAGCAGACACGTACAACAGTGTCGGCTTTTTCGGCAAGCAGGCAGGCCAGCCTGCCGGCAGCTTCCCGGCATCGCCGTTCTTCTTTATCCACGGGAACGACGCCACAGCCGGTCTCGGTTGCAATGACGACTTCATAATTCGCCAGTTCCGAGGCAAAGCTGTTCAGGTCATCTGCCTTCCCGGCCAGGTCCTGAACATCGCGGACTGCCTTCTTTGAAAAGTCGGCTTCCGACCAGCCGAGTACTCCGGATATGAATTCCTGTTTCCCTGAAAAAAGAGGACCAGTTACAAAGATCATCCTGTTATTTCCTTTCGCATAATCAATGGTCAGAACAGCAGCTCGATATACTGAACTGCGACAAGTGCAGCGAGCATCCACAGCTCGGAAACGGAGAGAAACCAGCCGGCCAGGTCGCCAGAAAGACCTCCGAATTGTCTGCGGCTCATGGCATGGTAATATCCGAATACGACCCAGGCAGCCGCTGCCATCCCGATGCCTTCCAGCCCGCAGATACATAAAAGCGTACTGATCACGGCGCTCAGTATAAACAGAATCAGGGAGGCTCGCTTTTTATCCGAAGCTTCTGCAAAAGTGTAGGCAAGGCCGGAATTTTTTGCCAGAGGGAAGATCGTGACAGCAAGACCGGAAAGTGCGCGGCTCAGTACAAAACATAAAAGAAGGTGAACCGGCCGGTACTCCGGCAGACTGGCCCACAACGCAAATGTAAGAATAAAATAAATACAGATCCGGATTACTGCAAAGGAACCGACATGAGGATCTTTTAAAATTTCATGCTTTTTTTCAATTTCGGCATGACTTGCCAGCGCATCGCTGGTATCCGCGTAACCGTCTATGTGGATCCCTCCGGTGATCAGGACAGGGATCGCCGTAAGGACTGCAGCGAGCAGGAGAGAAGGAATCCCCAGACGGCCGAGAACAGCTGAGGCTGCCCAGCAGACCAGCCCGATCAAGGCACCGATGGCCGGAAATGCACACAAAGAATACCGCATATTGTCCTTATCCCATTCAATATGAGGCATCGGAAGGGAGGAGAACATGGAGAATGCAACAGCTATCGTTTTAAATACAAGCATTCAAATCTCCTTTCAGAATGTCAGGCAGTCCGCAGACGACTTCAATCACAAGATCTGCTTTTTCGGCAAGTCTGCGGTTGATACCTGCAAGTGAACGAAGGTATTCCAGCGTTTCACCCAGATAGTCGGTCCCGCCGGAAAACAGCTCCCCGGCCACTACGGTAAGGTGCGAACAGTTTTCCAGTATATGATCGATCCCGGGAAGAATCCTCTCCGGATTTCCGGACGGTCCGAAAAATTCGTTCGCGGTAAGATTGTCGATATCCTCCAGCAGGACATTGCTTCCGGAAGGTATGTCGGCATGACCCAGGTCGACCGGACATTCGATCGTCTCGAAATTCCGGCTGAAACGGGCTTTCCTGTGCTTTGCGATGCGGGCATAACTCTCGTCGTCATAGGGCTGCATCGTTGCGATATATATTCGTCTGCCGGGAAGACGTTCGATCAGCTTTTCGGCATATTCGCTTTTCCCGCTGGCGCTGCCGCCGGTAATAAAAGTAAACATGATTTATGCATTCCTGTTTTCAGTTCTGATGCACATAGGCGTCGATCCCGAGATGTGAGAACGTGTGTCCGCTGGAATATACCGCCAGTGCCTGATCCAGCAGCGGCAGTGCCAGCATGGCACCGCTTCCTTCGCCGAGATGGAGACCGGCCTGAATGCAGGGCGCCAATCCGAGTGCGGAAAGGAGAAGTTCAGCGGCGGGCTCGGAAGATACATGGGAAGCAATCAGAGCACTGCAGCTGTCCGGACAGAGCCGGACTGCGCATAAAGCGGCGGTGTTGGTGATCACACCGTCCAGGATGACCGGGATACGGTATACTGCTGCGCCGAGACAGATCCCCGTAAGCATCGCCAGATCAAAGCCGCCGACTTTTGAAAGAATATCTATCGGATCATTTCTGTCCGGCCGGTTGATACCCAGTGCAGTCTCAATAGCAAAGATTTTTCGCTGAAGCCCTTCGTCAGAGAGACCGGCACCGCGTCCGGCTAGTTCACCGGGGCTTTTGCCCAGAAGGACTGATGCAACGGCAGAGGATGTCGTAGTGTTCCCGATACCCATTTCGCCAAGAAGGATAATGTCTGTACCTTTTGACTGTTCGCCACAGACCAGTTCGGCACCTTTTTGTATCGCCTGTTCACATTCTGCCCGCGTCATAGCGGGCCCTGCAGTCATATCTGACGTACCGCAGCGGATCTTCATGGGAAGCACGCCTTTGGGCGTTGCTTCGGCTTTCATACCGGCATCGACAGGAATAACCGCACAGCAGGCAGCTTTTGCCATATAATTGATCGTACTTGTTCCTTCGCCGAGGGCTGATGCGACAGCCTCTGTAACGCTTTCGTCCGACTGGCTGACGCCCCGGGCGATCACCCCGTTATCCGCGCAGACCACAAAAAGCGTACGCTTATCCAGCCGTGGTGAATCCGTTCGTTTTAAAGAGCATATCTTTGTTATGTCCGATTCCAAAACGCCGAGGCTCCCCAGAGGTTTTGCGAGGGAATCCCAGTGTGCAAGAGCTGCTTCCTGCGCATACGGATCGGAGGGTTCTATTTTGCTTATAAGGTCTTTGATATCCATATCATGCCCTGAACTATCTGTATATTACAGATAAAATTATGTCATAAACGGTTAGAATATTCAACGTTAAGAAGCATTTGAATCCGGTAACGGATTGTGCGTATTCATCATCATAGAATAATCATTTTTGTTTCGCAAGATAAATTAAGGTCAAAGGGATGTATAGAAATATTCCTCTGCATCGGGAAAATGTAAAAAACATATGAAACCGTATCCGGGAAAAGTTTTGATTGGCAAAGAGGATTCAATGACATCGGCAGAAACGTAAGGAACGATGCAGCTGTTGCCACAATGAATTTCAATGTGATAGAATAAACACAGAAGAAACCCGTTGCTTTTATTTTCAGAAACGGAGAATCATGATTATGGAAATTAAGGAAATGCTGGAAGATCTTAAGACCATGGTGGAAGAGAAGGTATCGGACCTTGATGTCAAGGATAAACTGGGTGATATCAAATCCAGGCTGGAGGGCATCGACCTGAAAGACAAGCTGGATGATATCAAAGAGAAACTGGATGATATGGACCTGAAGGACCGTCTCGGGGATCTGAAAGAGAAGATCGGAGACCTGGACATAAAAGAGAAGATCGACGAGATCCGCGAAAAGCTGGAAAAGAAATAGATTTATATTCTATGGCCTGCTGTCCTGTTAAAAGTTCGACTCCAGGACTTAGGCATATGTGCATACGGTTGATTTTTTATCGGAACTATGGTAGATTTTGCATAGTTCCGGCTTTAAAAGACCGATAAATTTCGGAGAAACAGCAAATGAGAGAGTTTTTTCTAAATTCCCAGGAGTTACTGGATGTAAATGCGCTGAATCTGATGAACAGGGAAGAGATCCCGGGGATTCTGCCGTGTTCCGTTGTAAACTGGAACGAACGGATCCAGCTGTGCTATTTTGTGGATGACATGAAAACACTTGCAGATAAACGCAGGGATCTCACACTGGATGAACTGACCGACGTATGCTCGTCTGTTCTTTCAACGCTTTCCAGTATTGAATCTTTCCCGGATCTTTCGGCTGAGAATGTTTCCTGGGACATGGACAGCATTTATCTTGATGAGGAGAATGATGTGTATCTGGTCTGCCTGCCTGCCGTTCTTCCGTTGGAAGCGCTGGAAAGCCGGATCTATATCAAACGGGTCTATGCCCTGATGGAAGAGATCTTTCAGGGGATCGACGGCGGAGAAATTATCTGCCAGAAAACCGATGCGGTCAAGAACCGTTCCTTCGGAGACTGGATCGCCCTGAAGGATGCGCTGTCTTCGCGTGCAGCTGTTGAGGAAGATACAATCATTCTGAAGAGTGTAAACACGCCGGAGCCTTTTGTCTTTGAGATCGGCCATGATGAGTTTTATATCGGCACGGATCCGGAGAAGTGCAAAGGATGCATTCTGGGTGCGGTTTCCGTCAGTCCCGTACATGCGCTGATCGGCTGGAACGACATCAGCTATTACATTCAGGACCTGAACAGCCGGGAAGGCACCTATCTGAATGATATCAAGCTGACTCCGCAGAATCAGGTTCCTTTCGGAAAAGGCAGTATTATAAAGTTTGCGGAATGTACTTTTACCGTAGAGTAAGGAGTTTCCTATGCCTGCAAGATTGGTCATAGCAGATCCCGATCAGGGATATATCAGACAGTATGAAGAAGAACTCATCTGTGCATTCGGCGCGCGTGCCCAGATCCAGATCATTACGCAGCCTGCTTACCTGGAGAATTTCTTCCGGACGCATCAGATCATCGATATTCTTGTCATTGCACGGGAGTTTTACGGTGCGTTTGTAAAAGAGCATGAGATCGGTCATATGCTTGTCGTGGACAAATATCCGAGAATCGATATCAGCGGCGACGGCGGGTTCGGTGAAGCTTCCGAAAGGTTCACGACAAAAGAAGAGCTGTTCACATTTATAGAAAAAAGCCTGAAAGATGAACCGCTGATCCAGCCGGATAACGCTAGCGAGGACGGAACAAAGAATGCCGTTAAGATCATCGCCGTGTATTCCCCGATCGGCGGCAGCGGAAAAAGCCTTGCTTCCTTTGCACTCGGCAAAAAGCTGAAGAAGCTGGAAGAAACCGCGATACTGATCGGCTGTGACGATCTGCAAAGCATCGGTGTTTACATGGAGAACCGCCAGCATGCCGATGAATCCCTGGCTTCAGCATTGAAAAATCTGAACGAAGATACCTACTGGGAAGTATTAAAGAATGTTTCCCAGGAGGAAGTGCCCTGCCTCCTGCCGTTTGAAAAGCCGCTTTCGGTGTTGAAGATCGGAGCCGAAGAGCTTCTGGATCTTGTTAACCTGATCAAATCAAAAGGAGATTTCAATTATATCATCCTGGATCTCGGCTGTGACATGAGTGAAGTAACCCGTACTCTGGTTCAGATTTCCGACCTCTGCATTATCATTACCGAGCCGACGGTTCCGGCATGCAGAAAACTGGAAAAACTCTTGATGAATCAGGAGCTTTTCCCGGCTCAGAAGACGCTTCTTATTTCTAACCAGCAAAGAAGCGACGGTATTCATCTGAATCCGGAAACTCTTTTCGGCAGTTTTGCCGGTTATGACAGTATTGAGGAAGCAATGGAAGATCCATTGTTTTATCGGCTGGTCCTGGAGATCATTGATGACTGAATTTGTTTACCGGCTTGAAAGTGCCTGAGTTGAACGATTCACAATCAGTTCTCTTTAAATAATGCAATTCTGCGGATCGGTGCCGTTTGCGCCGGTCCGTTCTTGATGCAGGTTTATTCTGCACATATTTCCCCTTTTAGTTTGTATGTTTTACCGTGACGGTTTTGTTGTAATAAACCGCCTTCCGTGGTAAAATCATTTTTGATATTCTGTACATTAAAACCGGCTGAATCCGTAATATCGTTTTCAATCAGTCCGGTTTTTTATATGGTTTATTCCCGAAAGGAAGAGCATGACTCGGAATACCCCGCGTGTTGTTATTGCCGGTACAAACAGCGGCTCCGGAAAGACTACGATCACCTGCGCCATCCTCCAGGCTCTCGTCAACAGAGGGCTTAAGACGGCTGCGTTTAAATGCGGGCCGGACTATATCGATCCGATGTTTCACAGCAGGATCATCGGTGCCAGGAGTTCCAATCTGGATCTTTATTTCTTCGATTCAAATACAGCCCGTTATCTGCTTGCAAAGAACAGTGAAGGATGTGACCTCAGCGTGATCGAAGGGGTCATGGGCTTTTACGACGGGCTGGATATTACCGGGACCGAGGCAAGCACTTATGATGTTGCACGGGTGACCGACAGCCCCGTGATCCTTGTTGTTAATGCACGGGGTGCAGCGCTGTCGGTATTGGCTGTGATCAGGGGATTCCTGGATTTCTGCCCGGAGAACCATGTTGCCGGAGTGATCCTGAATCAGTGCAGCGGTCCGACATATGAAGTTCTGAAAGCGGAAATCCGATCCCGTTTTGAAGGACGCGTTCAGCCGCTCGGCTACATGCCAAAGATGAAAGATGCCTCGATCGAGAGCCGTCATCTCGGGCTTGTGACAGCAGGTGAGATCACGGATCTGAAATCCAGGATGACGCTTCTGGCCGAACAGGCAGAGAAAAGCATTGATATAGACAGTGTTATTCGGCTTGCTGAATCTGCATGCGAAATTTCTTTTGAACCGGTACTGTTTCCGGCGTATGACGATCCGGTCCGTATAGCTGTCGCCAGGGATGAAGCGTTCTGCTTTTATTACGAAGACAGCATTGCTGCTCTGGAAGAGATGGGTGCGGAGATCACCGCTTTTTCTCCGCTGCATGATCCCATGCTGCCGGATCCGGTGCATGGACTGTATATTGGAGGAGGATATCCGGAATTATATGCAGAAGCCCTGGCTGAGAATAAGTCCATGAGGAATTCCGTGCTTGCCGCACTGGAGCGCCACGTTCCCTGTATTGCGGAATGCGGAGGCTTCATGTATCTTACAAAAGCCATCGGCCCGAATGAAATGACCGGATTTCTTCCGGGAAGCTGTTATGATACCGGAAAACTTTCCCGCTTCGGGTATGTTGAGCTGACTTCGGAAAAGAACGGGCTTCTCTGCAGAAAAGGAGAATCCATCCGCGGTCATGAATTTCATTATTGGGACTGTGAATCGACCGGAGAAGATTTTACCGCTGAAAAGCGATCCGGAAAAAAATGGAACTGTGTTTTCCATACGGATACGCTGTATGCCGGTTTCCCGCATTTTCATTTTTATGCCGGACCTGAATTTGCCTTGAATTTTTACAATGCCTGCTTAAAGGAGAAACATCGAAATGATTGAACACATCAAACCAATGGATATTGAAAAAAGAAGTTTTGAGATCATTACTGAAATACTGGGAGACCGGATCCTGGACCCGGAGAATGAGCTTGTAATCAAACGGGCGATCCACACCACTGCTGATTTCGATTATGCCGATAACCTTGTCTTTTCGGAACATGCAGTAGCACATACGATCGATGCCCTGAAAAAAGGCTGTGATATTGTTACCGATACTCAAATGGCGCGTTCCGGCATCAATAAGACGATCCTCGGAAAACTCGGAGGCGAAGTGCATTGTTTTATGTCGGATGAAGATGTTGCGAAAGAAGCAAAAGAACGCGGCGTCACCCGTGCACTGGTTTCAATGGAAAAAGCAGCTTCGCTGGCTAAACCCTGTATTTTCGCGATCGGAAACGCACCGACCGCGCTGATCCGCCTGCGGGAGCTCTATGATGAAGGAAAACTGGATCCGGTACTGATCATCGGTGTTCCTGTCGGATTTGTCAATGTGGTGGAAAGCAAAGAACTGATCATTGAGACCGATATGCCCTATATCGTTGCCAGAGGAAGGAAAGGCGGAAGCAACGTCGCTGCTGCGATCTGCAACGCGATCCTGTATCAGATCACTCGTTGAAATATGGAAGAGTTTATTGTTAAGGACGGGAAGAAGCTTCGGCTCGGTTATACTACCGGATCCTGCGCTGCAGCAGCCTCCAAAGCCGCTGCTTTCATGCTTCTGACCGGACGCAGAAAAGAGAAGATCGGACTGATCACGCCCAAAGGGATCGGGCTGGATATCGATATCAAAGATATCCGGATCGAAGAAGACCGGGTGTCCTGCTCCGTGGAAAAAGACAGCGGTGATGATCCGGATATTACACGCGGTTCGCTTGTCACTGCAACGGTTTCCAGGATCCCTGAAAAAGAAATAATAATAGATGGCGGGAAAGGTGTCGGACGCGTTACAAAGCCGGGGCTGGACCAGCCGGTCGGTGCTGCCGCCATAAATTCCGTGCCGAGACAGATGATCCGTGAAAACCTGGAAGAGGTCTGCCGGCATACGGATTATGAAGGCGGTCTTTCGGTTGTTATCTCTGTTGACAATGGCGAAGAACTGGCAAAAAAGACTTTTAATCCGAGACTCGGCATTATCGGGGGCATATCAATATTAGGAACAACAGGAATCGTTGAACCTATGAGCGAACAGGCCCTTGTCGATACCATCCGGGTCGAATTAAGACAGAGAAAAGAAAGCGGATATGAACACGTTCTCCTGACACCCGGAAATTACGGTTCGGATTATATTAAAATGGGTCTTAATATCGATCCGGCGATCGCGGTGATGACTTCGAACTTTATCGGTGATTCCATTGATTTCTGCAAGGAACTGGGGTTTAAAAGCGCACTGCTCGTCGGACACATCGGAAAACTGGTTAAAATTGCCGGAAATATAATGAACACTCATTCAAAATACGGGGACTGCAGGATGGATATCCTGACTGCCTGCGCCGCAGGCTGCGGACTGAAAGCAGAGAAGGCATCCGTACTGCTGGACTGCGCAACGTGTGACGATGCGATCCGCATCCTGAAAGAAGAACAGCTGTTTTCACAGACTGTCGAAGTCCTGTGCAGGCGCATCGCTTTTAATCTGGAACACAGAGCGGCCGGAATGGAGATCGGTTTCATGACTTTTTCAAAAGTATATGGAATGATCGGGAAAAGTAAAAACGCAGATATGCTGCTGAATTATATAACGGAGGAATAAACTTATGGTACATTTTGTCGGAGCCGGCAGCGGGGCGGCAGATCTGATTACGATCCGCGGCGCCAGCCTGCTGAAGAATGCGGATGTGATCATCTATGCCGGATCGCTGGTAAACCCGGAGCTGCTTTCCTATGCTTCACCGTCCTGTGAGATCTATGACAGCGCTGCGATGACACTGGAAGAAGTAATAGAAGTAATCAAGCGCGCGGAATCCGAAAAGAAAACGACGGTGCGTCTTCATACCGGTGACTCCAGTATTTACGGAGCGGTAAGGGAACAGTTTGACGAACTGATCCGGCTGGGGATCGATTATGACGTATGCCCGGGAGTCAGCTCCTTCTGCGGAGCCGCATCCAGCCTTAAGGCCGAATATACGCTGCCCGGCGTGAGCCAGACGGTCATCATCACAAGAGAAGCCGGACGGACCCCGGTTCCGGAAGCACAGTCCATCCAGGCTCTGGCCGCGCATCAGGCAACCATGATCCTGTTCCTGAGCACTTCCCTTACCGAAAAACTTCAGGCGGACCTGCTGTCCGGCGGTTACAGCGAAGATACACCGGCAGCGGTCGTTTATAAGGCGACCTGGCCGGAAGAGAAGATCTTCCGCTGCACTGTCGGGACTCTTCATAAAACCGTTAAGGAAAACGGTCTGTATAAGACTTCACTGATCATCGTCGGGGGATGCATGGGGGATGATTATCTCAGATCCCTTCTGTACGATCCCGGATTCACAACGGAATTCCGAGAGGCGACCCAATGAAGGTCCGGATCTTTGCTTTCAGCAGACAAGGCTGCCGGACAGCAGAGAGGACGGCATCGCTTTTCAAAAAGGACGATACGACGCTCTATACGGTGGAACGGCTGCTTTGCAGCGGGTTTGACCTGATGACGAAACCGTATCCTGAATTTTTTGAAAAAGTCTTTAATGATTCGGATATACTTGTTTTTATCGGATCCTGCGGTATCGCCGTGCGAAAGATCGCACCTTTTGTCCGGAGCAAAAAGACGGATCCTGCCGTTGTCGTTATTGACGAGCTGGCGCATTTTTCGATCTCTCTTCTTTCCGGTCATATCGGAGGAGCCAACCGTCTTGCTCTGGATCTGGCGGAACACCTTGGTGCCGAACCCGTCATAACGACAGCGACCGATATCAACCATCGCTTTTCGGCTGATGCCTGGGCAGCACGATACGGTTACGCGATCAGCGATATGAACGCCGCAAAGGCGGTTTCTGCTGCGATTCTGGAAGGAGATGTCCCATTCTGTGCAGATCTTCCGTCAGAAGATCTCAGGCTTCCAGCCGGCCTGGTATACGGACACGAAGGAGAGACCGGAATCTATTTCGGGTATAAGAAGGAAAAGCCTTTCGGCAAAACCATGCGTATCATCCCTGCAATGGTCCGGCTCGGGATCGGATGCAGGAAGGGAATCAGCAAAGAAGCCGTTGCCGAAGCGGTGAAGACTGTACTCGCGGACAATAATGTGGATAAACGTTCGGTCCTCGGAGTGTATTCGATCGACCTGAAGGCGGAAGAACCCGGTCTTCTTGAATTCTGCAGCGAAAGCGGATGGGAGCTGCATTGTTATTCCGCTGATGAATTGAATGCGCTGGAAGGGGATTTCTCGGCATCTTCATTTGTGCGCAGCATTACCGGTGCCGATAACGTCTGTGAACGCTCCGCTTTAATGGAAGCAGATAAACTGATAATAAAAAAGACTGCGGTCAACGGCGTGACAGTCGCTGCTGCCGTCAAATATCCGGAGGTGTCATTTGAGTAAACTGTATGTGATCGGGATCGGACCCGGCAATTTTGAGAACATGACGATACGTGCGGATGAAGCACTGAAAAACTGTGATGTGATCATCGGTTATCATGTCTATGTAGATCTGGTGAAAGAGCGTTATTCCGGCAAAGAGTTTCTCACAACTCCGATGACAAAAGAAGCCGATCGCTGCAGGATGGCTCTGGATGAGGCGCTGTCCGGAAAAGATACGGCGATGATCTGTTCCGGAGACAGCGGGATCTACGGTATGGCTGCACTGATCTACGAACTTCGCGGCGATGAGAAGGAACCGGAGATCGAAGTGATTCCGGGGCTTACGGCAGCCTGCAGCGGGTCTTCGCTCCTGGGGGCCCCCCTTACTCATGATTTTGCCGTTATCAGTCTGAGCGACCGCTTAACACCGTGGGATAAGATCGAAAAAAGACTGAAAGCCGCTGCAGCGGCGGATCTTTCCATAGTTTTATACAATCCGGCCAGCAAAGGCCGTCCGGACCACCTTAAAAAAGCCTGTGACATCCTTCTGGAGATTCTTCCCGAAGACCGTGTCTGCGGTTTTTGCCGCAATATCGGCCGCGAGGAGGAGGGTGCGGAGGTCACTACGCTTGCCGGCCTGAAAGAGGCGGATATTGATATGTTCTGTACTGTTTTTATCGGTAATGAAATGACCCGGGTCATCGATGGTAAAATGATCACTCCCCGAGGATATAAATATGCATAATATCTGTGTTTTTGCCGGAACGAGTGAAGGCCGCAGACTGGTCGAATTTCTTTCCGGCCAGCCGGTAAAAGTCACCGCCTGTACGGCAACGGAATACGGCGGAGGGATCCTTCCTCCGGCAGATAATCTGACCGTTTCGTCCAAAAGACTTCCCCCGGAGGAAATCCGGGCACTTTTGGATACGGAAAAATTTGACATGGTTATCGACGCTACCCATCCTTATGCGGAAAGTATTACAGAAAGCATCTCTGCCGTTTGCTCCGAATCTGGTACAGAATACATTCGTCTTCTGAGAGAAGAGGGGGAATATAGTGAGGTCGCTTTTTATGCGGATAACGCGGCGGAAGCGGTTGCATTTCTTGATCAGACCGAAGGAAACATTCTTTTAACGACCGGAAGCAAGGAGATCGGTGTCTATTCCGGGATACATGGCTTTGAGGACCGGGTCTATGCCAGGGTCCTTCCGCTGGAAAATTCGATCCGGTTATGTACGGATGCCGGAATGAAACCTGCCCATATTATTGCGATGCAGGGGCCGTTTCCGGAAGACCTGAACACCGTTCTGTTGAAAATGACTTCTGCGGCCTACCTTGTTACAAAGAATGACGGCAATCCCGGCGGTTTTGCGGAAAAGGTTTCTTCTGCCAAGAAGGCCGGAGCGAAACTGGTTGTGATCGGTTACCCCCCGCAGAAAGAAGGCTTCGGGCTTTCGGAAGTTATTCTCATGTTATGCGAACGCTTCTCCCTGAAAAGGAAAGCAGATATCGCTGTTGTCGGTATCGGTCCCGGATCAAAAGACCTTATGACAAAAGAGGTATCAGATGCTGTCAGCAGTGCGGAATGCCTGATCGGCGCCGCACGGATGCTGGAAGCAGTGAAGAGGCAGGGACAGGTCTGCTTCCCGGCAATTTCACCGGCCGATATAACAGGAATCATTGAGTCTCATCCTGAGTTCTCCCGGTTTACCGTAGTCATGTCGGGCGATACCGGATTTTTCAGCGGGACAAAGAAACTGCTCCCGCTGCTGCAGGAACACAGTGTCCGTGTCCTGCCTGGGATCAGTTCCCTTGTCTATCTCTGTTCCAGAACCGGAAAATCCTATGAAGATACGATTACCGTCAGCCTTCACGGACGCGAACACGATATTGTAAGAGATGTTCGGAAGCATCCGGGCGTATTTGCACTGGTAGGGGGATCATCCGGTGTGAAGGATCTCTGCGATTCGCTCTGCAGGGGCGGACTGGAAAATGTGACCGTAACCGTCGGAGAGAGGCTCAGCTACCCGGAAGAAAAGATATCCTGCGGAACAGCAGAAGAATTCCGGAATAAAGATTTTGAAACTTTAAGCGCGGTACTGATCGAAAACAAAGAGTTCGGTTCCGTTGTATCTGCCGGGCTGCCCGACGAAGCTTTCCAGCGAGGCTCGGGGGAATACGGTGTTGTCCCGATGACGAAAAGCGAAGTTCGCGCTGTCTGTCTTTCCAAGCTGCAGCTGAAAAACAATTCCGTTTGCTGGGATATCGGAGCCGGCACAGGTTCCGTAGCGATTGAAATGGCGCTGCTGGCTTCGGAAGGCAGTGTATATGCCGTAGAAAAGAAGGAAGCAGCGTATAGCCTGCTCTGCGACAATATTCGGAAATTCGGCTGTTTTAATGTCTCTGCTGTGGAAGGAAGCGCCCCGGAAGCCTGTGAAAAACTGCCGGCACCGACGCATGTATTTATCGGCGGGAGCACCGGTAATATGAAAAGCATACTGACTGCTGTACTGGACAGGAATCCGCTCGCACGGATCTGCGCAACCGCCATCTCGCTGGAATCGGCTGCCGAACTTACAGAATGCATTAAATCATTCGGCTTTGATGATTACGAAGTAGTTTCGCTCACGGTTTCCAAAAACAGAAAAGCCGGATCCTATAATCTGATGACCGGACAGAACCCGATCTGGATATTTACAATGCAGAAGACAGGAGAGTAACCCGGATGTATTCACTCTATGCGATCGTATTCGGCTTTATTATCGACCTCTTTCTGGGCGATCCGCACAGACTGGTTCACCCTGTTGTGCTGATCGGGAAGCTGATTGATTTTCTGGATAAGAAGCTCCGAAGCGTTTTCCCGAAAACGCCGAAAGGGGAAAAAACAGCCGGGCTGGTTTTGTGGATCCTTACCGTAGTTGTTTCCACGGGAATCCCCATCCTGATCCTTGTGATCTGCCATCGGATCAGCCCCTGGCTGCGGCTGGCCGTGGAGAGTGTTATGTGCTGGCAGATCCTGGCTGTTCGTTCTCTGAAAACCGAAGCAATGAAAGTCTATGATGCACTGAAGACGGGAGATCTGGAGAAATCCCGAAAAGCGGTTTCCATGATCGTCGGCAGGGATACCGATCGTCTGGATGATACCGGGATCACAAAAGCGACCGTCGAAACCGTTGCCGAAAACAGTGCCGACGGCTCCACGGCTCCGTTATTCTATATGCTTTTCGGCGGTGCTGCTGCCGGTTTTCTTTACAAATCCGTCAATACGATGGATTCCATGCTCGGTTATACGGAACCTCCGTATAAAAACATCGGTCTGGTCCCGGCGAAGATGGATGATGTTTTTAATTTTATACCCTCAAGGGTCTGTGCGATACTGATGCTCGCGGCGGGGGCACTGCTGCGGATGCGTGTCCGGAACGGCTGGAAGATCTTTAAAAGAGACCGTTTTAACCACGACAGCCCGAATTCCGCCCAGACCGAGTCGGTATGTGCCGGCCTGTTGGGAGTACAGCTTTCCGGAGATGCCTGGTATCACGGCACACTTCATAAAAAACAGTTTATCGGGGATCCGATCCGTCCGATCGAACACCGTGATATCATACGAGCCTGTGACCTGCATTTTATTACCGCGTTGTTTTCTTTCCTGCTCTGTATTATTCTCAGAATAGGACTGCTGATGATTTTGCCTCTCTGAACAGGACAGAGTAATTGACTGCTGAAACCGTATGCTTTACAAATCGTTGAATCCGCACGGCGGAGATGTTTATTCCGAAAAGATCGAATTGGATTTTTCTTCCAATATCAACCCTCTTGGGATTCCCGGGAGTGTTGTTTGCGCTGTAATGAATTCTGTTTCCGATATGCATCATTATCCGGATCCCTTCTGCAGGGAACTGGTAAAGGCAATTTCAAAGTATGAAGAAGTCCCGGAGGAATATATCCTCTGCGGAAACGGTGCTGCAGAACTTATTTACAGCTTTTGTGAGGCGGCAGCCCCGGATAAGGCGCTGCTGCCTGCACCGACGTTTTCGGAGTATTCGCTCGGACTTTCCAGAACCGGATGCATAAAAGAATCCTATTATCTGGATCCGGATTCTTTCTTTGATCTTGATACGGGAATAATTGATCATATCCTTCAAAAGCAGCCGGATACGGTCTTTGTATGCAACCCGAACAATCCGACCGGACGCCTCGCCGACGAAAAAGTTTTAAATAAGCTGCTCGAGCAATGCAGGAAAAAAGGAATACGGCTTTTTATCGATGAGACTTTTCTCGACCTGGCCTCCGGAACCAGTCTGAAGGCATACCTTTCGGAATATCCGGGATTGTTCATCTTAAAAGCATTCACCAAGAATTTCGGAATAGCAGGGCTTCGGCTCGGGTACGCTTTGTCATCTGATGCAGAGCTGCTTAAAAAAATGTCGCAGGCTGTCCAGCCCTGGAATGTTTCCGTCCCGGCACAGGCCGCAGGATGTGCGGCAATGAATGAAAAAGCATTCCTGGATAAAGCGGTTTCTTTTATAAAAAGAGAAAGACCCTGGCTGGCGGAACAGCTGGAGATACTGGGATTGACCGTCTGTCCTTCCGATGCGAATTATCTGCTGTTTTATTCGGAAAAAGAACTCGCTGGTGCGCTGAGAAAACGGGGGATCGCGATCCGCGACTGCTCCAATTATGAGGGCCTGGAAAAAGGATGGTATCGTATCGCGGTACGTCCGCATGAAGAAAACGAGGTTTTGATCCGCAACATAAAAGAGGTGCTGAATGGCTAAAAACATCATGATACAGGGAACCATGTCCAATGCCGGAAAGAGTCTGCTTTGTGCCGGCCTCTGCAGGATCCTTAAGCAGGACGGATTCAGAGCCGCTCCATTCAAAAGTCAGAATATGGCATTGAATTCCTTTATTACAAAAGAAGGAAAGGAAATGGGACGGGCACAGGTCGTCCAGGCGGAAGCCGCCGGTATCCTCCCGGATGTACGGATGAACCCGATCCTGCTGAAGCCCACGACGGATGTCGGCAGCCAGGTCATTGTGAATGGTGTCGTACGCGGGAATATGAGCGCCACAGAGTACTATAAACATAAACTGGAATTTGTTCCGGATATTATGGAAGCCTATAATTCCCTGGCTTCCGAATACGATGTGATCGTGCTGGAAGGTGCGGGAAGTCCTGCCGAGATCAACCTTAAGCAGGACGATATCGTGAATATGGGAATGGCAAAACTGGCCGATGCACCGGTCCTTCTCGTCGGTGATATCGACCGGGGAGGCGTTTTCGCACAGCTGTACGGAACCATTGCCCTTCTGGAAGAAGATGAAAAAAAGAGAGTTAAAGGAACGGTCGTAAATAAGTTCCGCGGTGACCGCGCGATCCTTGAGCCCGGCATTAAGATGCTGGAAGATCTTTGCGGGGTGCCGGTAGCCGGCGTTGTGCCCTACTTACATGTCGATATCGATGATGAAGACAGTCTAACAGAGCGCTTTTCCGGTTCGGATATCCGGAAGCTGATCGATATCGCCGTGATCCGGCTGCCGAGGATCTCCAACTTTACGGACCTTTCCGTTTTCGGAAGATTTGAAAACGTTTCACTCCGCTATGTCGAGAAACCATCGGATCTGCACGATCCGGATATGATCATTATACCCGGAACGAAGAGTACGATTTCCGATCTGAAATGGATGCGCGAGAGTGGACTGGAAGCTGCCGTTATGAAAGCGGTTTCCGGGGGAGCACTTCTGTTCGGTATCTGCGGAGGCTACCAGATGCTCGGAAATTCCGTGAGCGATCCGTCCGGCGTAGAAGCAGGAAAAGAAAGCTCGATCCGCGGGTTCGGCTGCCTGCCGATGGATACGGTGTTTGAAGGAGAGAAGATACAGACACAGACCAGGGGTATCTTTAAAGACGTAGAGGGACTTCTTTCACCGCTGAACGGACAGGCATACGAAGGATACGAGATCCACATGGGACGCAGTGAGAACAAAATGCCTGCGGTTACGGGAAACGGCACTGTGTTCGGCAGCTATATCCATGGCATCTTTGATGCCCCCGGCATTGCTGAAACTGTATTAAGGGTGCTTTGCGAGAAAAAAGGCGCGGATTTTTCCAAACTGAGATCCTTCGATATCGTGAATTACAAAGACCAGCAGTATAACAAACTTGCCGACGCTGTGCGCAGCGGCCTGGATATGGACCTGGTGTACCGCATTATCGGTTTATGATTTGCTTCGATAATAACAAGATATAGTTGCCTGACAATCTGTCAACCGCAAGGTGTTATTTATTTTCCGGTTGACAGATCTTTTTAAATACTCTATATTATCTTAAGAAATTCGTATGAGCGTACGATTCTCAGATTAAGTGAGTATTCAATTCACTTTCGCTTAATTTCATCAATGATGCAGATCGCACATTATTACTCCTTGATTTTTTTAGAAAGGTAGCATATTCGTATGACACGCGCAAAATATGAAACACTTCCTTTATCGGAATTAAAGGAACTTGCCAAATTCCGTGGTTTAAAGGGCTGTTCCGCTTTAAAAAAATCGGATCTTATCGACCGAATGCTGGCAGAAGACGAGAAGCTGAAAGCGGAAGAAGAGAAGAAAAGTGCGGAAGCATCTCAGACTCAGCCTGACGAAAAAAAGAAAGCAGCTCCTGCCCGGAAGGCCCCGAAAGCAAAAAAAACTGCTGCCGCAGATAATGCTTCTCCCGAATCTGCAGAGAAAGCTCCTGTCGTTTCGCGCAGAAAAAATGATACAAAAGCAGCGGATGCCTCTGCTCCTGTGAAAAAGAAACCTTCCCGTAAAAAGGAGACCGTTGCAAATACGGAAAAAAAGGATGAAGCGTCCCCGGAAAAAGAAACGGAAAACGCTGCGGAAAACGTTCCGGAGCTTAGCCGGGATGCTGATCCGGAAACACGTCCTGCCGAAAAAGAAACGGAGAAAAAAGAGCAGAGCAAGCTGGATTCCGGAAATACTGTAGAAGGTATCCTCGAAGTGATGTCGGAAGGGTTCGGGTTTATCCGTTCGGACAATTTCCTTCCGGGAGATGACGACGTTTACGTTTCACCTTCCCAGATCCGCCGCTTTTCCCTGCGGACCGGTGATATCCTGAAGGGCAACACGCGGATCAAAATGCAGAACGAGAAGTTTTCCGCCCTGCTCTATGTGAATTCCGTGAACGGGATGAGCGTATCCGAGATCACAAAAAGAGCCTGCTTTGAAGATCTGACACCGATCTTTCCGAACGAACGCATTCGTCTGGAACGGCAGGGCAGCAGCGTAGCTATGAGGATCGTGGATCTCTTAAGCCCGATCGGAAAAGGCCAGCGCGGCATGATCGTTTCTCCGCCCAAAGCAGGAAAGACGACGCTTCTTAAAGAGATGGCCATGTCCATACTTCACAACAATCCCGAAATGCATATCATCATTCTCCTGATCGACGAAAGACCGGAAGAAGTTACCGATATGAAAGAAACCGTATACGGCCCCAATGTTGAAGTGATTTATTCCACTTTCGACGAACTGCCGGATCATCACAGAAGGGTTTCTGAGATGGTCATTGAACGCGCAAAACGTCTTGTCGAAAGCAAACGGGATGTCATTATTTTCATTGACAGCATCACACGGCTTGCCAGAGCCTACAACCAGGTCGTTCAGTCCAGCGGCCGAACGCTTTCCGGCGGTCTGGATCCTTCCGCGCTTCATATGCCGAAGAGGTTCTTCGGTGCTGCCAGGAACATCCGTGAAGGGGGCAGCCTGACGATCCTTGCTACAGCCCTTGTGGATACCGGAAGCAAAATGGACGACGTTGTCTACGAAGAATTCAAGGGTACCGGCAATATGGAACTTGTCCTGGACCGGAAGCTTCAGGAAAGAAGGATCTTCCCGGCGATCGATATTGTAAAATCCGGAACACGGAGGGAAGACCTGCTTCTTGACCGGGACGAGCTTGAGACGATCAACCGGATGAGAAGGGCGCTGAACGGCGTGCGTTCCGAAGAAGCGACGGAAAACATCCTGAATATGTTTGTTCACACCCGGAACAATCCGGAACTGATCCGTATAATACAGAAACAGAAAATGTTATGATCCAGTCTGTGTTTTATTATAAGGCACGGCTGTAAGGGGGAGAATAAAAATGCCGCAGAAAGTTTATGACGCTTCCAGCATTTCCGTTTTGGAAGGACTGGAAGCGGTCAGAGTACGTCCGGGAATGTACATCGGAGGGACCGGACGAAAAGGACTTAATCATCTCATTTATGAAATTCTCGATAATTCGGTCGACGAACATCTGGCCGGATTCTGCACACTGATCAAAGTCACGCTGGAAGCCGACGGATCCTGCACCGTATCCGATAACGGCCGCGGAATCCCTGTTGACATGCATGAAAAAGGGGTGCCGGCTGAGCGTCTTGTTTTTACAACCCTTCATTCCGGAGCCAAATTTGATAATGATTCGTATAAGACGAGCGGCGGCCTTCACGGCGTCGGCTCTTCGGTCGTGAACGCCCTTTCCACCTATCTGGATGTTCAGATCAAAACCGGCGGTTCGATCTATCATGACCGCTATGAACGTGGAAAGCCGGTCATAGAACTGGAGAACGGCCTGGTTCCTGTTATAGGAAGAACCAGGGAGACGGGAACGACCGTCAATTTCCTTCCGGATCCCGAAATCTTCGAAAAGACACGGTTTTCCGAAAATGAGATCAAATCCCGGCTTCATGAAACTGCCTACCTGAATCCGGAACTTACGATCGAGTATACCGACCTTCGCGGGGCAGAGCCGGAGAGTATCGTTTATTCCGAACCGGAAGGGATCACAGGCTTCGTAAAAGAACTGAATGCCAATAAGGAATGTATCAACGATCCGGTATATGTTTCGGGCACCAGCGAAGGGATCAGCGTTGAGATCGCGATGCAGTATACCAACGATTTTCAGGAAACCATCCTGGGCTTCTGCAATTGCATATATAATGCGGAGGGCGGAACGCACCTGACCGGCTTCAAGACGCAGTATACGCAGATCATGAATACATATGCCCGGGAGCTAGGCATCCTTAAGGATAAAGATGAAAACTTCACCGGGGTCGATATCCGCAACGGACTGACAGCCGTAATTTCGATCAAGCATCCGGATCCCCGCTTTGAAGGACAGACCAAGACCAAGCTGGACAATCCGGATGCAGCGAAAGCGACCGGAAAAGTCGTCGCAGATGAGGTGGTCCGCTATTTCGACCGAAATCTTGAAACACTGAAGAATGTCCTTTCCTGTGCAGAGCGTTCTGCCAAAATCAGAAAAGCGGAGCAGAAAGCCCGCACCAATATGATCTCCAAGCCGAAGTATTCCTTTGACTCCAACGGGAAGCTGGCGAACTGCGAAAGCAGGGATCCTTCCAAATGTGAGATCTTTATCGTGGAAGGAGATTCCGCTGGCGGCTCTGCGAAAACCGCCCGTGACCGCAATTTTCAGGCGATCCTTCCGATCCGCGGAAAGATCCTGAATGTGGAAAAAGCATCCATGGATAAAGTTCTTGCCAATGCAGAGATCAAATCCATGATCAACGCATTCGGATGCGGCTTTTCGGAAGGATACGGCGATGACTTTGACATTTCCAAACTACGCTACGACAAGATCATCATCATGGCAGATGCCGATGTGGACGGAGCACATATTTCCACGCTGCTTCTCACACTGTTTTACCGGTTCATGCCGGAACTGATCTATGAAGGCCATGTCTATGTCGCGATGCCTCCTCTCTATAAGGCGATCCCGAAAAGCGGGGAAGAAGAGTACCTTTACGACGATGCGGCACTGAATGACTACCGTAAGAAACATCCGGAAGGAAAATTCACCCTCCAGCGCTATAAGGGCCTCGGTGAAATGGATGCGGAACAGCTATGGGAGACCACGCTGGATCCGAAATCCCGTATGCTGAAAAGGATCGAGATCGAAGACGGAAAGCTGGCTTCACAGGTTACGGAAGTCCTTATGGGTACACTGGTCCCGCCGAGAAAAGATTTTATTTACCAGCATGCGAAAGACGCAGAACTGGATCTGTAACGGATACACTGCGGAAGGACGGATAGAATTCAATGAAAGAAATGATCATCAGAACAGAATATTCTGAATTAATGCAGAAAGCATATATAGACTACGCCATGAGCGTTATCGTTTCGAGGGCCATTCCGGATGTGCGGGACGGCTTAAAGCCGGTACAGCGCCGTACACTGTACGATATGCTCGAACTGGGGACGCTTTATGACAGGCCCTATCGAAAATGTGCACGTATCGTCGGCGACACAATGGGCAAATATCATCCTCACGGCGACAGCTCTATTTATGAATCCCTTGTCGTCATGGCTCAGGATTTCAAAAAAGGACATATCCTTGTAGACGGACACGGTAATTTCGGTTCCGTGGAAGGTGACGGCGCCGCAGCAATGCGTTATACGGAAGCACGGCTGGAAAAACTGACCCAGGAAGTGTTTCTGAAAGATCTTGATCAGGATGTTGTGGATTTTGTTCCGAATTTTGATGAAACGGAAAAAGAGCCGGAGATCCTTCCCGTAAGGATCCCGAATATCCTGCTGAACGGATCGGAAGGAATAGCTGTCGGCATGGCCACAAGCATTCCGACGCATAACCTCGGGGAACTGATCGACGGGATCAAGGCTTATATGGCCGACAATGAAATTTCCACTTCCGAGCTGCTGAATTTCATTAAAGGACCGGATTTCCCGACCGGCGGAGAGATCGTCAACAAGTCGGAACTGCCGGAGATCTATGAGACCGGATCCGGCAAACTCCGTCTGCGCGGAAAAGTCGAAATTGAAAAAGGTAAGAACGGGAAGCTGTTTCTTGTTATCACAGAGATACCTTACACCATGATCGGTGCAAATATCGGTAAATTCCTGAACGATGTCGCCGAACTGGTCGAAAGCAAAAAGCTGCCGGAAGTAACCGATATTTCCAACCAGTCTTCCAAGGAAGGCATACGCATCGTGCTCGAGCTGAAAAAAGGCTCGGACTGTGAAAAAGTAAAAAACATGCTTTACAAGAAGACCCGTTTGGAAGACACTTACGGCGTTAACATGCTTGCCGTGGCAGGCGGACGGCCGGAAACCTGTTCCTTAAAAAAGATCCTTGAGTATCATATCGATTTCCGTTTTGAACTGGCGACGCGGAAATACCAGAGCCTGCTGAAAGCCCTGCTGCAGAAAAAGGAGATCCAGGAAGGCCTGATCAAGGCCTGTGATATCATCGACCTGATCATCGAGATCCTCCGCGGCAGCAAGAGCAGGCAGATGGTGACGGAATGTCTGACGATGGGCAAAACGGACGGAATCAAGTTCAAAAGCCCGAAATCCAGAAAAGCGGCGACAGAGCTTTGCTTTACCTCGCGGCAGGCTTCGGCTATTCTGGATATGCGTCTGTACCGCCTCATCGGCCTGGAGATCCTTGTACTCCAGAAAGAATATGAGGAGACTCTGGCAAAGATCGACGAGTACGAAAACATCCTCAACAATTATGATGCAATGGCAGAAGTCATTATCGAGGATCTTGACAATATCAAAAAAGAATACGCTGTGCCCCGCAAAACCCTGATCAAGGATGAAGCTGCCGTTGTAATTGAAGAGCTTAAGCCGCAGGCATTCGAAACCGTGGTCCTGATCGACCGGTTCGGTTATGCCCGCTGCATCAATGCATCCCTTTACGACCGCAACAAGGAAGCAGCCGATGCCGAAAGCCGCTTTATCGTCCGCTGCATGAGCGACGACAGGCTTTGTGTCTTTACGGATAAAGGCAATATGCATACCGTTAAGGTAGAAAAAATTCCGCTTGGAAAACTGAGGGATAAAGGAATTCCGCTTGATAACCTGAGCACCTATTCCACGGAAAGCGAACGTATCCTTCATGTGGACTCGGTCACTGCAGTCTCACAGGGCAGGCTGATCTTCCTGACCGGCGCCGGCTTTGCCAAGATCGTTGAAGGCGCAGAATTCGATGTTTCCAGAAAATCGATCGCCGCTACCAAGCTGAATGATCATGACAGCCTGGTCCTGGTCGGTCCGGCTGATGCGTATGACGGGATCACACTGCGCTCCAGAGACGGTTATTTCCTGCGCTTTTCCTTATCCGAGATCCCGGTCAAGAAAAAAGCTGCCCTGGGCGTTTCATCCATGAAGCTGAACAGCGGTGACGCTGTGGAAGAAGCCTATCTGCTGGCTTCCAGGAAGGAGCTGACGATCGATTATAAAGAGAAGCAGCTTTCCCTGAATAAGATCAAACTCGGCAAGAGAAACGGAAAAGGGATCAAAGTGAGAGTCTGATCCGGTCCCGGTAAGAATTGAAAATGAAATCTTTTCCTTGATTTTTGTCCTGCAAAATGTATAATAGTTTTCGTGAGTCGCTGAAACAACGATTCCGATGCCGGAATAGCTCAGTCGGTAGAGCACTTCACTCGTAATGAAGGGGTCGTCAGTTCAAGTCTGATTTCCGGCTTGCAGGCTCCGCCAGATGGCGGAGCTTTTTTTGTGCCTTCGTCCATATCTTCATAGGAATGTCTTTATGAATACGCAGGTTCCGACGGACTGTTTTACCGTAGATTGATTTAAATAAGAATAATGTTTCGTACTTGACAGTCTAAGCGTGAATGAATATAATATAGTTGAACAATCGTTCAACCGATCATTTGTTTTTAGGAGACCATCTATGATATCGAAAGCGGAAGAGTATAACGCATCGGAATGCAGTGTGATCCACGAGGAAACAGTTGCCGCTGTATGTGACCGCCTGCCTGAGGATGAGGTGATCATGGATCTGGCCGATGCTTTTAAGGCATTCAGTGATTTTACCAGGCTGAAGATCCTACTTGCCCTGCTGAATTCCGAAATGTGCGTCTGTGACATAGCAGCGGTACTGGGTATGACCAAATCTGCGGTTTCGCATCAGCTGAAAACCCTGAAACAGAATAATCTGGTCAAAAACCGCAGGGAAGGAAAGGTTATTTATTATTCCATCGCCGATGGCCATGTGGAAACCATGATCAGCAACGGCATGGAGCATGTATTGGAGTAATATAAAAAAACCGCTGAACGCTGCGGTTAATAAATATCAGCCGGTAAAACGGCAGAATGGAGATCATTATGAAAAAAACCTACAAAATCGAAGTGGACTGTGCAAACTGCGCGAACCTTATGGAAGACGCTGCAAAAAAGACTGAAGGTGTCAAGGATTGTACTGTCAGCTTTATGACACTGAAAATGAAGGTCGAATTCGAGGAAAACGCCGACGTGGATGCAGTCATGAAAGAAGTATACAAAAACTGCAAGAAAGTAGAAAACGACTGCGAGATCTATTTATAAACCGCATCAAACACAATACCGTCCCCGATGAAGCGACTGCGACTGAACCAGGCGAAAGAATATGAATAAAAAACAGAAAAATCTATTAATACGAATCATTGTTGCAGCGGTTCTGTTTGTTCCGCTTTATCTGATCTCGGAAGGGTTTGTGGAGACGGAGATGCCGAAATGGGCCGTTTTCGTTCTTTTCCTTGTTCCGTATCTTCTTGTAGGATACGACATCCTGCGGAAAGCGATCAAAGGGATTCTGAACAAACAGGTCTTTGACGAGAACTTTCTGATGACGGTTGCAACGGTCGGTGCCATTGTTCTGGGAGAATACGGCGAGGGTGTTGCCGTTATGCTTCTGTATCAGATCGGGGAGCTGTTCCAGAGTTATGCGGTCGGAAAGAGCCGCAGAAACATTTCCGATCTTATGGATATCCGTCCGGATTACGCTAATATCGAAACCGAAGACGGACTCGAAAAGGTCGACCCGGATGAGATCGAAGTCGGTACGGTCATTGTCGTCCAGCCTGGGGAAAAAGTTCCTCTGGACGGAATCATTATAGAAGGAACATCTGCCCTGAACACCAGTGCCCTTACCGGAGAAAGCAAACCGCTGGACGTCGGTGTGGATGACGAGATCCTTTCCGGAAGCATCAATATGACCGGTGTGCTTCGTGTACGTACTACGACGGAATTTGACGAATCCACGGCTGCAAAGATCCTGGATCTTGTAGAAAACGCGGCTTCCAGAAAATCCAAATCGGAGAACTTTATTTCGAAATTCGCGAAAGTGTATACGCCGATCGTCTGCTACGCGGCGCTGGCATTGGCAGTTATACCTCCTCTTTTTATCATGCTGACCGGGATCGGTGCCGGAGGATACGCCACAACCGGCGCTGTATGGGGGGACTGGGTGCTTCGTGCCTGTACCTTCCTGGTTATCAGCTGTCCCTGTGCTGTAGTGATCAGCATACCGCTGAGCTTCTTTGCGGGACTCGGCGGTGCCAGCAACCAGGGTATTCTTGTAAAGGGATCCAACTATCTCGAGACGCTTTCGGAGGTAAAGGCGATCGCTTTTGACAAGACCGGAACGATCACAAAAGGCAACTTTGCTGTAACGGCTGTTCATCACAGTCCGCTGGATGAAAAGCAGCTTCTGGAATACGCTGCAATGGCGGAATACAATTCTTCTCATCCGATCAGCCTCAGCCTGAAGCAGGCCTACGATAATAAGATCGATCCGTCACGCATAAGTGACGTGAAAGAGATCAGCGGGCATGGCGTGATCGCGAAGATCGACGGAAAAGAAGTCGCCATCGGCAATGAAAAGCTGATGAAGCAGCTCGGAGTGGAATATCACCCGTGCAGCCACGTCGGTACGATCATCCATGTATCGATCGATAACGGGTACTGCGGTCATATCGTGATTTCCGACGAACTGAAGGAAAATTCAAAAGAAGCGATGAGCGAACTGAAAAAGGCCGGCGTCGAAAAACTCGTCATGCTGACCGGCGATGCCCGCCCTGTGGCGGAAAAGGTCGCCGCAGAAGTCGGACTGACCGATTACCGTGCCGAACTGCTTCCTGCAGATAAAGTTACCGCAGTAGAAGAACTGCTGGCAGAATGTTCCGGTAAAGCACGTCTGGCTTTTGTCGGGGACGGCATCAATGACGCCCCGGTCCTTTCCAGGGCGGATATCGGTATTGCGATGGGAGCACTCGGGTCGGATGCTGCAATAGAAGCAGCAGACGTTGTCCTGATGGACGATGATCCGATGAAGATCGCCAAAGCGATCAAGATCTCACGCAAATGTCTGGGGATCGTGAAACAGAATATTATTTTTGCGCTCGGCGTTAAACTGCTTTGTCTGGTCCTGGCAGCATTCGGTATCGCAAACATGTGGGTCGCGATCATCGCCGATGTCGGTGTCATGATCCTGGCCGTACTGAATGCGATACGCTGCCTGTTCGTTAAGAAACTGTAAAGATCAGAACAGTGTCATCGGAACATCCGGTGCAAATTCCATTTCTTTCAGTTCATCTGAGACTTTGACATCGAAGTCCAGAATATCCAGAATATCTTTTTTTAAGTCAATGCCTGGTGCGACTTCGGTCAGCATCAGGCCTTCTTCTGTGAGTTGGAAAACGCAGCGCTCGGTAATGTAAAGGACTTCCTGTCCGTTTGCGTAAGCGTTCTGGACAGAGAATCCTTTGGAGGCAACATCAGGCACAAACTTCGGAATGCTTCCTTCCTGTGTGATCGTTACCTTCTGACCGTCAAATTCGCCGCACAGTCCTTTTGCGGTGAAAGTAAGGCAGAAGACGACTTTTTTGGTGGCCTGTGAAATATTGGCAAAACCGCCGATTCCGGAAAGCTTTCCCTTAGTGTAGTGTCCGTTGACGTTTCCGTGCTGATCGACTTCCAGAGCGCCGATGCAGCACATATCCAGCCCGCCGCCTTCGTAGAAATCAAACTGACGCGCCATATCCATCATGGAATCCGCGCCGATCGAAACCCCGAAGCCCCGTCCGCCCAGCGGCATGCCGCCGGTATGACCGCTTTCGATGGACAGATGGATCCGGTCGGTACGGTCGTTCTTCAGAACCTCCTCCGCGATCAGTTCCGGTATACCGATACCGATATTGACGATCGTATTGTCCTTCAGCTCCAGGTAGGCTCTTTTGGCGATGGCGTGGTGCAGGGAACTACGGGTACTGGTGGCCTTTACATGCTTCATAATGTCACAGACAGCAGCTTTCAGAATGTTTCCGTAAGGAACGTATTTTCCGCATATATAATCAAAATAACCGTCCATACCGGTCAGCTGCTGCTGCTCGGGACAGATAACGATCGCATCGACGAGTGCACTCGGGATCTGGACGTTTTTCGGCTCCATATGACGCGCTACGGTGTGCAGTACCTGGACGATAACCTTGCCGCCGTTGCGGTGGCAGGCCTGTGCGACAGACAGGGCATCAATGGACGCTGCCTCGGTTTCAAATGAAATATTACCGTGGATATCGGCAAGAGAGGCTTTCAGGAAAGCAATATTTACCTTCGGGATCATGTATGCCAGTTTTGTGTTTCCTTCGATATCCTCAACTTTCTTGACAAGGTCCATGGTGCTTTTTTCATTCAGCTTATAGCCGTTGAAATCCGGATCGACAAAAAGATTCAGGCCGGTTTTTGTCAGAAGATAGGTCTCGCCGCGGGCTGCCGCACGGATCATATGGCTCATGACGCCGCCCGGAAGGTTGTAGCCTTCGATCTCGTTGTTCATGATCGCCCGGCTGGTGCGGTTAAGGGACCCGAAAAAGCCGATCACGCAGCGGTCCACGGCTCCTTCGCAGATGTATCCTTCGACGTCGGAGTCCGGCTCATAATCACTGAACGAGAAAGGACTGTAAACGGAAAGATGTTCGGGCTTGCCGGTCCTGCGGTAACGTTCGGTCAGACCCTTGTTGAGCTCGACCGGGGAAGCGATCGCAGAAAAGGAATTGATCCAGATCACGTCACCGTCTTTTATGAGGCCGATCGCCTCGTCCATCGTCATTATTTTCTGCACTTTAAATACCTCGTTTATAAATCAATATAAATAGATTCTGTAATTAATGAAAAATATTATAATATCACGTTGAAGCTTCTGCAAGCGTTTCCCACTGCACATAGAGCTTTTCCAGTTCTTCCGACAGACCGGAGCGTTCCTGATACCGATCTGCCAGCAAAGAGGCATTTCGGGCATTTTCCGGCAGGGAAGTTTCTTCATCGATAGCAGCGATCCTTTCTTCGATCGCCTGAATGCGGTCCTCTGTTTTTCTGAGGTCCGCAGCCTGTTTTCGCAGCCGTGCCTGTTCTTTTTTATAATCCTGCCATTCGCCGGAAGCCGGTTTTTCCGAAGGACAGGCTTCGCTTTCCGGGGTATCAGCAGAAGCAGCAGACATGCGTTCTGATTTCTTCTCAATGTAATAGTCGTAGTTGCCTTTGTATTCCGTGAGAATGCCGTTTTCCAGCTCAAGGATCCTTGTCGCTGTCCGGTTGATAAAATAACGGTCATGGCTGACATAGAAAACCGTACCGGTATAATTCCTTATCGCTGTCTCGAGAATTTCCCTGGAAACAATATCCAGATGGTTGGTCGGCTCGTCCAGGATCAGGAAGTTGGCTTTTGAAAGCATCAGGCGTGCCAGGGAGAGCCGGACTTTTTCACCCCCGCTCAGCATTTCCGTTTTCTTGAAAACGGCATCGCCTGTAAACAGAAAACCGGCGCACAGATTCCGAATCTCCGTATTGCTCATATCGGGGTGCTCGTCGGAGATCTGTTCGAAGATCGTTTTATCGGGATCGAGGAGCTGCTGCTCCTGATCGTAATAGGAGAAGAAGACGTTTGCTCCAAAAGCTACCCGGCCCTGATCCGGTTCCGTCAGACCGTTGATGATCTTCAGGATTGTTGTCTTTCCGGTTCCGTTCGCGCCGATCAGCGCCACTTTCTCCGAACGCTTCAGCTCGATGGAAAGATCAGAAAACAGCTTTGCTGAACCATAGGATTTGGAAATAGAATCAATGCTTAATACGTCGTTTCCGGACAGGACGGCAGGCGTCAGCTTCAGACTCATATCGCTTTTCAGTTCGACCGGTTTCTCCAGACGTTCGATCCGTTCCAGCGCTTTGACACGTGATTCTGCCCTTTTAATGGATTTTTCGCGGTTGAACGAACGGAGTTTTGCGATCACTTCCTCCTGCCGGGCAATCTCTTTCTGCTGATTGAGATAGGCTTTCAGCTGGTCGGCACGCACACGTGCTTTCTTTTCACTGAATACGGAATAATTCCCGTCATACGAAATCAGATGATGGTTTTCTATTTCAAATACTTTGGAAACAGTCTTATCCAGGAAATAACGGTCGTGGGAGACGATCAGCAGGGCTCCCCTGTAAGAGGAGAGAAAGCTTTCCAGCCATTCCACCGCTTTCAGATCCAGATGGTTTGTCGGCTCATCCAGAAGCAGGAGGTCATGCTCGGAAAGAAGAAGGCGGCCGAGAGCCGCACGGGTCTTTTCTCCTCCGGACAGTTCGGACACGATCCGTCCGGATTCGGCATTTTCAAATCCGAGTCCTTTCAGAACACCGCGGATCTCGCTTTCTGCAGCGAAGCCGTTCTTCTGTTCGAATTCATGTGAAAGAGAAGAGTACGACTTCATCAGCTTCTCCAGTTCCTCGCCTTCGGCATTTTTCATGAGCGCTTCGGTTTGGCGCAGTCTCTTTTCCAGATCAAATACATCTTTCCTGGCATCTTTAATGTATTCATACAGAGACATGGACGAGGATATTTCGTGGACCTGGGGCAGATAGCCGATGCTGCAGCCTGCTGCCGCAACGATCTGCCCGCTGTCCGGAGCCGTTTCGGATACCATGATCTTAAGAAGCGTCGTTTTGCCGCTTCCGTTTGTTCCGATCAGCGCGCATTTCTGCCCGGCCTCTATATGGAAGGAGACCGAGCCCAAAACGATGCCGGCAGGGTAAGATTTTGTAATATTCTGGATATCGATAAGCATATATTGATGATACATCTTTGACATTCATTTCGCAAACCTATATAATGAATAAAAGAATAACAAGTCCGGTGCCGTTTTCATTCAGCCTCGGGCTTTAAAGAAGTGGATAATTTGTTATGAAAGATGTCTATATTTCAAAAGCGGTAATCAAACGTCTTCCCCGTTATCACAGGTTCCTCGGAGAGCTTGCAAAGGAAGGCGTTGAACGGATCTCTTCCAACGACCTGGCAGAGATGATGAATGTAACGGCTTCGCAGATCCGGCAGGACCTCAATCATTTCGGCGGTTTCGGTCAGCAGGGGTACGGGTATAATGTCCGCTACCTCCATGAAGAGATCGGTAACCTGCTGGGGCTGAATAAAGAACATAAGATGGTGATCATCGGAGCAGGCAATCTGGCCAGGGCGATTACCAATTACTATGGCTTTAAGGAGATCGGCTTTCTGATCGTCGCACTGTTTGATGTGAATGAAGAACTCATCGGCAGCGAGATAAAAGGGATCCCCGTCCGGCCTCTTTCCGAGCTTTCGGATTTTGCAAAGAAGGAAGAAATCGATCTGGCCATCCTTACAGTTCCGAAAGATGCCGCAAATGCGGCAGCAGAGGAAGTTGTCACAGCCGGGATACACTATATCTGGAACTTCGCCCCGACCGAACTGATCGTGGACCGGAAAAAAGTCTATGTTGAAAATGTTCATCTCGTCGACAGCCTTCTGGAGCTTACTTTTGAAATGACGACCCGTCCGATCAAGGAGTCAAAATGATCCGTGTATTAACGTCCGGCGCAATGAGCGCGGCTGACAAAAATACGATTGCCGGAGGGATCCCTTCCCTGGTATTGATGGAAAGGGCTGCACTTTCTGTTTTAAAAGTGATCCGTGAGTGCGAACTGGACACTTCCAATGTGTGCGTGCTCTGCGGGACCGGGAACAATGCCGCGGACGGCGTCGCGATCGCACGGCTCCTGATCGAAGAAGGAGACAATGCGGATCTTTATCTTCTGGGGGACGAAGCCCGTTATTCGCCCGAAATGAAGCAGCAGCTGGAGATCATTGCGAATTACGATGTTTTCACTGTAAAACGCTTCAACCCGGAGGAATATACGCTTATCATCGATGCGCTTTTCGGCACCGGACTGAAAAGGGAAATATCCGGTGATTATGAAAAAACGATCGAAAAAGTGAATCAGTCCGGGACCCCTGTTGTATCCGTTGACATTCCTTCCGGGCTTTCCGGGGATACAGGTGAAATACTCGGAACGGCAGTTTTTGCTGATATTACTGTCACGTTCCAGTATCCCAAGCAGGGACAGCTTATCGTAAACGGACCGGCTGTATGCGGAGATCTGTTTGTGGAAAATATCGGGATCTTCCCGTACGCTGACCCTGATGACAGCGGTTGTTTTATCCTTACGGAAGAGGACCTTGAGACACTTCCCGCCCGGGATGAGGCCGGCAACAAGGGAACGTTCGGTAAATTGCTGGTCATAGCCGGAAACAGCGAGATCTGCGGCGCAGCATATCTTTCGGCCGCCGCGGCTTTAAGCACCGGGATCGGCATGGTAAAGATCTTTTCTTCCAGGGAAAACCGGACTGCTCTGTCTGTCCGTATTCCGGAAGCGCTGATCACCTCTTACGGTGAGAATACTTCGGATCTGGAAAAACTCGAATCCGACCTGGAGTGGGCGGATGCGGTACTGATCGGCCCGGGGATTGGCACGGACGATTTTTCAAAGGAACTGCTGAAACGCTTTTTAAAACTGAATTCGAAACCTGCCGTCCTGGACGCAGATGCGCTGAATATAATGGCTGCTTCACCGGACCTGTGGGAATCTATAAAGTTTGACTGTACAATCACACCTCATATAGGGGAAATGAGCCGGCTGACCGGTCTTTCGCCTGAACAGATCAAAGCGGATCCCTTAAAGGCAGCCGGATCTGTTTCGGCTGAACACAAAGTGGTCTGTATTCTGAAGGATCACGTAACCGTAACGGTTTATCCGAGCGGACTGGCTTTTATCAATACTTCCGGGTGCAGTGCGCTGGCTTCTGCCGGCAGCGGGGATGTACTTGCCGGCATGACAGCCGGAATGATCACCCGCTACAGAGGAACGAACCTTCCTCTTGCGGCAATGGCAGTCTATCGACACGGAATCGCAGGAGAACAGGCAGCGGAAGAGTACGGCAGCGAGGCCGCCACCTCCGCGGACCTGCTTGATTATATAAACTAACAAACAAAGAGGAGAAATAATAATGTCAGGACATTCAAAATTTGCCAACATCAAGCACAAAAAAGAAAAGAACGATGCAAAAAAAGGCAAGATCTTTACGATTATCGGCCGTGAGATCGTTATCGCCGTAAAAGAAGGCGGTCCTGACCCTGCCAATAACAGTAAGCTTCGTGATGTTATCGCCAAGGCAAAAGCCAGCAATATGCCGAACGATACGATTGAGAGAGGCATTAAAAAAGCGAGTTCCACATCCGATCAGAGCAATTACGAGAGGATCACTTATGAGGGCTACGGCCCTGCAGGAATCGCGATCATTGTCGAGACGCTAACCGACAACAAAAACCGTACGGCCGCAGACGTCCGCAGCGCCTTCAGCAAAGGCAGCGGGAATATCGGTACTCCCGGCTGTGTATCCTTCATGTTTGACAAAAAAGGCCAGATCATCATTTCAAAGGAAGATTATGAAGGAGATTCCGATGACCTGATGATGATCGCGCTGGATGCCGGCGCCGATGATTTTTCCGAAGAAGACGAGTATTACGAGATCCTTACGTCTCCGGATGATTTTTCCTCCGTACGTGAGGCACTGGAAAAAGAGGGCATCGTCATGAGCGAAGCCGATGTTGCAATGATTCCTCAGAATTATGTTGCTGTCACCGATGAGACAGCGCTCAAGAATCTTCAGAAGACGCTTGATCTTCTGGATGACAGTGATGACGTCCAGGCGGTATATACCAATCTGGATGATTAAAGCCTGAAACAATTAACAGAGGATGACACCTATGACACTCCTGCAATCGATCATACTCGGTATCATAGCCGGCATTACCGATTTCCTGCCGGTCAGCCTGTCCGGACATATAACGCTGTTTTCCAACATTATGGGCGCGGCTGGATCCGTTGATATGATGTTCATTATTTATCTTCATATCGGTACACTGATCTCGATCATCATTGTTTACTTCAAACCGATATCCAGAGCATTCGGAGAATTCCTCGGGATCTTCGGTGACATGATCGTCAATGCAAAGGTTATGTTTGCCGGCCCGAAAAGGGGAGAAGAGAAGCGGTATCGCAGGATCTCCCGTAACCGCTACCGCAAGCTCTGCCTGCTGGTCCTGGCTGCCCTTGTACCGACGGTCGTAATCGGTGTTTTTGCAATGCGACTTTCGGAAGGCCTGATCGGAAACCTTCTGGGATCCGGTATCGGGCTTCTGATTACGGCGTTGCTCATGCTGGTCGCTTCGTTTTCCGGACAGCTGTACAAAGGACCGCAGGAAGCACGAGTCTTTGACGGCGTGATCATCGGCGCTTTTCAGGGCTTTTCCGCCATCCCGGGTATTTCCCGTTTCGGCATGACGGTTTCCTCGTCCTATTTAAGCGCTTTTTCCGTTAAGCTGACACTGCTGTTTTCGTTCCTGCTTGCAATTCCGACAGTTCTGGGCTCCTTCTTCTACGAAGGAATCACCAAAAAAACGTTTGTTCCCGCTGCCGGGATGACAAGTGCACTTATTGCAATGGCAGCGGCAGCTGTCGTCGGCTATTTTGTCCTCAGCGCGGTTAAAAAGTTTGCTTCAGCCAGAAATTCCAGATATTTTTCAGCTTACTGCTGTGCCATAGGCCTTGTTTCCGTCATCTTGTATTATGTTTTATAAAAGGGGAGAACAACTAAAGTTAAGGGGTTATAATGTCTGCAGCAAATTCTACAAAATCCAGATCCTCAAAGGCTTCAACTTCGGGTAAAAGGGGAGCGAAGGAAAGCAAAAAGAAGGATTCCAGACTTCAGCGGGATATTATACTGATCATCGTACTGGTCGTCGGTATAATTCTGCTGCTCGGCAATTTCGGGCTCTGCGGTGAGCTCGGAAGGATCGTATGCGGATTCTTTTTCGGCCTGATCGGCAGTATCCAGTATATTTTCCCGGTCCTGTTTTTCCTTTTTGCCGCATTTTATATTGCGAATAAGAATTATCCCGGGATCAAAGTGAAAGTTGCAGGGGCGATCGGTCTCTTTGTTTCGATCTGTGCCTTTCTTCAGATCCTGATGATCGGCTATGATCCGACCACACGGATCGCATCCTATTACACCGACAGTTCCATCGACCATCTTGGCGGCGGGCTTGTCGGCGGCATTATTGTACACTTTTTAGGGAAAGCTGTAGGAACGATCGGTTCCTATATCATTATAATTGCCGCCCTGATCATTTTTGCGATCCTGCTGACGCAGCGGCCGCTTCTCAGTACAGCCGGGGCAAAAGGTACGCAGGCATATTATTCCGTCCGTGAAAAACGTGCTGCAGCCGTCCGGAGCCGGCGCGAAAACGTCTCGGAAAGCGGCGTTCGTTTTGTGGATCTCAAGGCCGAATCTCCCGCTCCGGAAGAACCTCTTCCTTTTGAAAAAGAATCGGATCTTTTTGAAGCCGAAGAAGAGCAGAAGAAAGAAAAACCGGTCCGTAAGAAAAAACGTAAAGCAGCGCCCGTCCGGGTCAGGGAAAACGATTCTTCCGGCGAAACGGCTGCTATGGAAATTGAGGAGGCAGCTGCAGACGAGTTTTCATCTTACCGGACTCCGCCCGTTTCCTATCTGAAATCCGGCGGAAGAGCCAACGGCGGCACAGCGTCCACCCAGGTACGGGCAACGGCTTTAAAGCTGCAGGAAACACTCAATAATTTCGGTGTTAAAGCAACAGTCGTGAACGTCAGCAGCGGCCCGACTGTTACACGTTATGAACTTCAGCCGGAGCAGGGCGTTAAGGTCAGCCGTATCGTGAACCTGGCCGATGACATCAAACTGAACCTTGCTGCAGAAGATATACGTATCGAAGCCCCGATCCCGGGCAAGGCTGCAGTGGGTATCGAAGTGCCGAATAAAACCAATTCGTCCGTCATGCTCGGAGACCTGATCCGGGATGAAGAATTCACTTCATTCCGATCCAAACTGGCATTTGCAGTCGGCAAGGATCTTTCCGGGGAGACCGTCGTTGCGGATATTGCGAAGATGCCGCATCTGCTGATCGCCGGTGCGACCGGAAGCGGAAAATCGGTCTGCATCAACTCGCTGATCCTGAGTATCCTGTATAAGGCAACGCCGGAAGAGGTACGCTTTATCATGATCGACCCCAAGGTCGTCGAACTGAGCGTTTACAACGGTATTCCGCACCTGCTTATTCCGGTCGTGACGGATCCGAAAAAAGCTTCCGGTGCGCTGAACTGGGCGGTATCGGAAATGACTTCCCGCTACAATTCCTTTGCCGAATTCGGAGTCCGTGATATCCACGGATACAATTCCAAGGTGGAACGCATCGGCCACACTGCTAATGATGAAGAAGAAGCTCCGAAGAAGATGCCTTTCATCGTCATAATCATAGATGAGCTTGCGGATCTGATGATGGTTGCACCGGGAGAAGTCCAGGACGCGATCGTGCGTCTGACACAGCTTGCCCGTGCGGCCGGTATCCACCTGATCGTTGCGACACAGCGTCCTTCGGTAAATGTTATTACAGGCCTGATCAAGGCCAATATGCCGTCCCGTATCGCTCTTTCGGTCGCTTCCGGAATCGATTCCCGCGTTATTATCGATATGAACGGCGCGGAAAAACTGCTTGGGAAAGGAGACATGCTTTTCTATCCGTCCGGTTATCAGAAGCCCGAACGTGTACAGGGAGCTTTTGTCTCGGATGGTGAAATCGAAAAGATCGTTCGTTTCCTTGTTGACCAGAAGAACGAAGACAGTTATGATTTATCTATTCAGCAAACGATCGATACATCCGTAAGCCAGGCGCCCGCGGGAGAAAAGCCCTCCGACGAAAGAGACGTATATTTCGCGGAAGCCGGTAAGTTTATTATAGAAAAAGACAAAGCATCCATAGGAATGCTGCAGCGTATCTTTAAGATTGGTTTCAACCGGGCTGCGCGAATCATGGACCAGCTTTGCGATGCAGGAGTCGTCGGACCGGAAGAGGGTACCAAGCCCCGTACGATCCTGATGACTATGGAACAGTTTGAAGCATATCTCGAGGAGTACTGATATGAGTCTATGTCCGAAATGTTCAGCCGAAATACCGGAAGGTGAACTGACCTGTCCGGTATGCCATACGGAAATCCAGCTCGTACCGGATTACGAGACGCTGAATTTTGACCTTCTCGAAAAAGAACAGCAGAAGAACGCAGACAATGAAGAAGAGAAACTACGGGAAGAAGCGCTCCGTGCCGAACAGGAGAAGATCTTCAGGCGCAACCGCCTGATCAAAATCATCGTTATTGCCGCCGTGATCGCCGCTTTAGGCATAACGGCTTACTTCGTATGGAATTACTGGCAGAACAATGCCAATAAAGAGACCGTTATCACCTTTGATGATTATTATCAGAGGGCTCTGCTTGCTTACAACAGCAAGGATTACGACAATGCCAACGGTATCCTGAATGAAGCACTGAAGCTGGAGCCCGGAAATGTGGATGCGTTGGTCCTCAAAGCAATGATCACCAGCGAGATCGGCAATAAATATGAAGCGATCACGGAATTCCAGACGATCATTGAAAACAATCCGGAGGCTGTGAATGCCTACCGTGAGCTGATCAAGATCTATCTGGCGGATAATGATACAGACAGTATCAATGCGCTTTTGGAAAGCTCCCCGGAGTCGATCAAAACCGCGCTTTCGGATTATATCGCCGGTGCCCCGATCTTTTCTCTGGAAGCCGGAACCTATGTTGAAGAGCAGGATGTGACCATTTCCTCGACCGGGGTACGCATTTACTATACTACCGACGGTTCGACGCCCGGAAATACTTCTGCTTTATATTCCGAGCCGATCCATCTTGCTGAAGGAACAACTATTCTGAAGGCTGTATCTGAAACTTCGGCAGGCGTTTTGAGCTCTGTTGCGGAAGCGACGTATATCATTGACCGGAACGCACCGGCAGCCCCGGTTGTCACGCCCGGGTCCGGCACCTATTACGGCGCGGACAATATGATTACCGTAAGTATTCCGATCGGCTGCAAATGTTATTATTCCTTTGATTCCAAACCGGCCGAGGGAGTGAATGAATATACGGGACCGGTCACGATGCAGGAAGGCGATCATATCTTTTATGCCATGCTCGTAAACGAATACGGTGTTTCCGGAGCAGTTGCAGCGGCTACCTTCATTTACTATGCGGAAGCTCCTCAGGAAGAATATACACCGACAGAAGCGCCGACATATTATTATCCTCCGGCTGCACCGGCAGCAACGGATGCTCCAGCGGTTACGGATACACCGACGCCGACTTCTTCACCTACATCCGATCCGACATCGAATCCGACACAGGAACCGACGCAGCAACCCACACAAGAACCGACGCAGGAACCGACGCAGGAACCTACACAAGAACCGACGCAGGAACCTACACAAGAACCTACACAGGAACCCACACAAGAACCGACGCAGGAGCCTACACAAGAACCTACACAGGAACCCACACAAGAACCGACGCAGGAGCCTACACCTGATCCTTCAGAATTATTAAACCAAAGTTTAGCTGAACCTTCAGGCGAATAAACCAATATATTGTTTGAAATTATTTGACATTAGCAGACATTTATGCTAGTCTTCAATAGTTAAGCCGCTCAGAGAGGTTTAAGTCTGCATGCGCAGCACCGAATCTGGCGAGATCAGTAGATAGGAGGTGCCCTATGTACGCAATTATTGCTACCGGTGGTAAACAGTACAAGGTTTCGGAAGGCGACATCATCACGATCGAAAAGCTTGCCGGCGAACCCGGAGATACTGTTGTTTTTGACCAGGTACTTGCGATCAGTGACGAAGGTTCCCTGAAAGTCGGCGAAGAAGTTGCATCTGCAAAAGTCAATGCGACCCTTACCGAGCAGGGTAAAGCAAAAAAAGTCATCGTGTACAAGTACAAGCCCAAAAAAGGTTACCACAAGAAAAACGGTCATAGACAGCTGTTTTCAAAGGTCTTAATTGACTCGATCCAGGCATAATATGACAAAGATTACCTTTTATACCGGTGAGAACGGACGGTTGAAAGGGTTTATCTGCAAAGGACACGCCGGATATGCCGAAGCAGGAGAGGATATTGTCTGCTCTGCCATATCGGCCCTCGTGATCAACACGATAAACTCGATCGAACAGTTGACGAAGTCCGAACTGGAAGTAACAGCGGATGAAGACGGAGCCCTGATCGAAGCGTTTTTCAAAGATCAGCCGTCAGATGAAGCAGAGCTTCTGATGAGATCACTGGTCCTCGGTATCACAAGTATCAAAGATAACGGGGAAACGTCAGAATTTGTTGATTTGATATTTGAGGAGGATTAAGAAATGTTGAAGATGAATCTTCAATTCTTCGCTCATAAAAAGGGAATGGGTTCTTCCAAGAACGGCCGTGATTCCGAGTCCAAGAGACTGGGTGCCAAGAGGGCAGACGGTCAGTTCGTAAAAGCCGGAAACATTCTTTACAGACAGCGCGGAACCAGGATCCATCCGGGCCTTAATGTCGGCCGCGGACGTGACGACACGCTTTTTGCTACCGCTGACGGTATCGTTAGATATCAGCGCAAGGGCAGCGATAAAAAGCAGGTTTCTGTTATTCCCGTAGAAACTGCAGCGGAATAATCAGAAAACAGTAATAAAACGATCCGGAAGCATGACCGCAGTGGTCATGCTTCTGTTTTTGATTCGGAAAGATTGCATTGACATGACTTTTCATTTAAAATAAGCGTTGACAGTATGAAAAGGCATTAAAAATAGTATTTAAACGGAATTATATCTATGTTTGCAGATTACGCGAAGATCATTATACGGTCCGGAAAGGGCGGAGACGGCCATGTCAGTTTCCGCAGGGAAAAATATGTCCCGGACGGCGGTCCGGACGGCGGCGACGGAGGAAACGGCGGTGATGTGATCGCTGTTGTTGACAAGGGAATGAACACCCTGGCGGACTACCGTCACAAAAGAAAGTTTTCTGCTCAGGACGGAGAAGAAGGAAAGAAAAGAAGGTGCCACGGAGCGGACGGAGAGGATTTGATCCTGAAGGTCCCGAACGGGACGCTTTTCAGGGATGCCGCCAGCGGCAAAGTGATCGCGGACCTTTCCGGAAACAGCGCCAGATGCGTCATTTTGACCGGAGGACGCGGCGGAAAAGGAAATCAGCATTATGCCACCCCGACGATGCAGGCGCCGAGATATGCCCAGCCTGGTCAGCCTGCGAAGGAACTGGAAGTCGTCCTGGAACTGAAACTGATCGCCGACGTCGGCCTTGTCGGCTTTCCGAATGCCGGAAAATCCACATTTCTTTCCATGGTAACAAACGCAAAGCCCAAGATCGCGAATTATCCGTTTACGACGCTTTCACCCAACCTGGGCGTCGTCGATCCGGACGGTGCATCCGGTTTCGTGATCGCTGATATTCCCGGACTGATCGAAGGCGCCTCGGAAGGAGCAGGGCTCGGTCATCAGTTCCTGCGTCATATCGAGAGAAACCGTGTCTTTATCCATATCGTCGATGCTGCTGGAACGGAAGGACGTGATCCGGCGGAAGATATCGAACTGATCAACGCCGAACTGGCAAAATACGATCCTGCACTGCTGGAGAAGCCCCAGGTCATCGCGGCAAACAAGATCGATCTTCTCAGCGAAGAGGACCGTCAGGAAATGATCGGAAAACTGAAAGACCGGTTTGAAAATGAACAGACTAAAGTCTACCCCATCTCGGCTGCTACCGGTGAAGGGATCCGGCAGCTCCTGTATCATGTTTCGGTACTTCTGGATTCGCTTCCGAAGGAAACCATTATTTTTGATCAGGAATATGATCCGGATACCGAACTGATCACGGAAAACCTGCCTTATACGGTCAGTTACGATCATAAACAGAAGGCCTACATCGTGGAAGGACCGAAGATTGAAAAAATGCTGGGATATACCAATCTGGAGTCCGAAAAAGGCTTTGCTTTCTTTCAGAAATTCATTAAGGAAAGCGGCGTGGCAGACGATCTTGAGGCTGCGGGGATCCAGGATGGAGATACGGTCAATATTTACGGCTGGAGTTTTGAATATCTGAAGGAATAGAAGAGAAGTACCGATCAATTAGAATTCAGGAGTATATAATGACGAGCAAACAACGAGCAAATCTGATGAGCCTTGCATCCAAACTCAGCCCGAGTGTACAGATCGGCAAGGAAGCCCTTACGCCCGAGGTAACGAAAGCAGCACAGGAAGCGCTGGATGCCAACGAGCTGATCAAGATCAACGTACAGAACAATTGTTTTGAAGATATCCGGGAACTGGCAGCAATGCTGGGAGAGAGGACACGGTCCGATGTCGTGCAGACGATCGGCCGCAAGATCGTCCTTTACAAGCCGGCAGCCGATCCCGAAAAAAGAAAGATCGATCCCAATAAGAAGAAATAAATATATGGCAGGAAAGATCAAAACAGGAATATTAGGCGGAACCTTTGACCCGATCCACATCGGTCATCTTATCCTGGCCCAGGCGGCATATGAACAGCTGGAGCTGGACCGGGTATTTATTATACCTGCTGGAAGGCCGCCTCACAAGAAAGACCGGAAGGGGGCCACGGACGAACAGCGGATCGATATGGTCCGGCTCGCCGCAGCTTCCAATCCCGCTTTCGAAGTCGAACTTCTGGAAATGGAATCACAGGAGTATTCCTATACATACGTAACGCTGCAGCGCCTGCATCAGAAATATCCGGATGATGACTTTTATTTCATCATCGGCCAGGATTCGCTGGAAACTTTTGAAACATGGCGGGAGCCGGCACAGATCGTCGAACAGGCACATATCGTTGCAGCAGACCGTCCCGACTGTGATGTTTCCAAAATGCAGTATCAGATCGAACGAAACAAAAAGCTTTTCGGAGGTGATTTTATCGCGATCGAATGTCCGGATATCCAGATCTCGTCGCATGAGATCCGCGAACGGACTGCCGAAGGAAAAAGCTGCCGGTATTATGTACCGGACGCTGTGTTCGATTATATGACCGAAAACGATCTTTACAGAAACCTGTAGGAAAGATTAAAAACATTCCATAAAACTGCAGATGCAAGATATCAACTGGAAAGAAATCGAAGAGAAGCTGAAAGACACGCTGGATGAAGAACGCTTCCGCCATACGCTCGGCGTATCCTATACTGCCGCGGCCATTGCCATGGCGCACGGTTATGACGTTCAGAAAGCCCGTCTCGCCGGAATGCTGCATGACTGCGCCAAATCCGTTCCGAAAGAAAAAAGGATCCCGATGTGCGAAGAGTACGGTATCGAAGTTTCAGAGTGTGAAAAAGAAAACACCGGCCTCCTTCACAGCAAACTGGGTGTGATGATTGCAGATCGCATTTACGGTATTTCCGATGAAGAGATCCTCGGATCGATCCGCTGGCACACTACGGGAAGACCGGAAATGAGCATTCTTGAACAGATAATATACATAGCTGATTATATAGAGCCGAATCGGGATACCTACCTTGAGATCCCGGCCGAAATACGTCAATACGCATTTTCGGATCTTGACCGTTGCTGTGCAATGATCATGAAGAGAATCGTCGGTTATTTAGGGAGTTCCTCCAAAAAAAAGGATGAAATGACAGAAAAAGCCTGCGATTATTATTGTACTTTAACAGGAATATGAGTATAGAAAGGAACCAATGAATGGCAGAAATCAGGGAGATCGTAAAAACCGCTTTTGAGGCCCTTAGTGAGAAAAAAGCTTCGGATATACGCATTCTGAATATTTCCGAAGTTTCCGTAATTGCCGACTATTTTGTGATCGCAGGCGGATCCAACCGAAACCAGCTGCAGGCAATGGCGGATGAAGTGGAAGATAAGCTTGCCGAACTGGGCTGGACACCGAAAAATATTGAAGGCTACATGAACGGAAGCTGGATCCTTATGGACTATGGCGACGTGGTGCTTCATTTATTTGATGAAGAAAACCGTTTGTTCTATGATCTGGAAAGGATCTGGAGGGACGGCCGGGAAGTAAAACCGGAGGATCTGGCCTAAGCATTTTCTGAATCATCCGCTATGTTGACAGACTGGTTGATTTAATTGAAGTGCATGCCTGTGGAAGGCCGTTCCGGACACTGTTTTCTCCGGAAATTTGATGAGGAGAGCGGAAAACAGTCTGTTTGAGATATTGATAACTATTCGGAAAACGCAGGTTTTACGAATAGTTATATATGTTTTTTGCCGGTTTGGCACTACTCTCGATGAATAAATGCTTTTATTCGAGTGTTTATACTATGTAATTATTATTAACTGATTTTACTGTAATGAATAATCATTCCTATCACGAACAGACAGAAATTGAAAATACGTTAAAGCTTCGGGAAGTTCAGAAAACGCTTCCTTCTTTTGCACGTGATTTTTTCCGCGGCATCAGCACCACTACCTCTGCAAGCACCAGGATCAAATATGCTTATGACATACGTGTCTTTTTTGAATATCTGCATGATGCGAATCCTTTCGTGGCAAATAAGGAAATAACGGAACTCAGTATCGATATTCTCGATAAGATCACTGCCCTTGACCTGGAAGAATATGTCGAGTATTTAAAGGCATATAAACCTTCCGGGACCGACACCCTTATAACAAATGGGGAAAAAGGGATAAAACGAAAATTATCGGCTCTGAGGGCTTTCTACGCATATTTCTATAAACGTGAGCTTATCAAGACCAATCCGACGCTGCTGATCGATATGCCGAAACTGCATCAGAAAGAAATCATCCGGCTGGACGCCGGTGAAGTCGCCGCTTTGCTGGATTTTGTCGAGAATGCGGGCGATAAACTTACCGGTCATCAAAAAGCTTATTATGAAAAGACAAAAATCAGGGATCTGGCCCTGATCACACTACTTCTGGGCACCGGAATCCGTGTTTCCGAATGCGTCGGCCTGGACCTGGCTGATGTGGACTTCCGGAACGGATGCATTCGTGTAATCCGTAAAGGCGGAAACGAAATGATGGTTTATTTCGGCCTGGAAGTCGAAAAAGCCCTGCTGGATTATCTTGAGCAGCGAAACAGCCTGCAGGCGGCCGAAGGTCATGAAAATGCCCTGTTCCTTTCTTCCCAGCGCAGAAGGATCTCTGTTAAAGCGGTAGAAAATCTTGTAAAAAAATATACATCTGCAATCACAACCACAAAAAAAATCACTCCTCACAAGCTGAGGAGCACTTACGGTACGCAATTATATGAAGAAACCGGTGATATTTACCTTGTAGCCGATGTACTCGGCCACAAGGATGTCAATACCACCAAACGCCATTATGCAGCCATGTCGGATCAGAAACGCCGCTCCGCCGCCAATGCCGTGAAACTGCGTGAAGAGACCGAATAAAGCTTTACTTCTCTCCCGCTTTCCTTACGAGTTCTTTTCCCATCTCATAAGCTTTTTTCATTTCCAGCGGGAAGACTTCTTCTTTCTGCCTGGCACGGTCCTCAACGTCGAACATGTTCACATCATATTTTGAGTAATCCGTGAACTGCCATGTGTTGCAGGAATACAATTCGGATGCCTCCTCATCACTCAGCAGCATTCCAAGCTTTTTCACGATCTTAGGAAGACTTTTTGTATAAGATACCTTTTCCATTTCATGCGCCGGACAGTTCATCGTGAAGATCATTCCGACCTTTTTGGTTTTCGGGAGGGTACGGACCATTTTTCCGTCCACCGGGACTTTATAATTCAGTACCGGGAACAGGAGCCTTTCGTAAAAGGCCAGCATTTCGGCTGTCATATTATCAAAATAGATCGGAGAACCGAGCACAAGGACATCCGCCTCCATAATTCGTTCCAGAATGGGCTTTAAATCGTCTCTGACCGCGCAAATACCGTTTGTCTGATTATCCTTCAGTTTGCAGGCAAAACAGCTCTGACAGCCTTTATATGTGTAATCATTCAGATGAATGAATTCGGTATCGGCACCCACATCGGCCGCACCTTTCTGCGCTTCCTGGAGAAGGGTCGCGGTATTCCAGGCTTTCCTGGGGCTTCCGTTTACAAAAACAGCTTTCATGTTAATTAACCTCCTGTTTTTTATTTTATAAAATGCCGGGCTTTTCAGTCCGGCATTCAAACGACAGTTCTGTATTTGTTATTCGGTCGGGTTGTCAAAAATCTTTGATGACAAACCGGATTCCTTTGCTTCTACGGCCCTTTTAATGATCTCTACGGATCCTTCGATGCCGAACACGCCGCTGTCCACGGAAAGGTTATAGCTTTCGGTAGCGCCCCATTTTTTTGCTGTATAGTAATTGTAATAACTGGAACGATGCTTGTCCTGCTTAAGGATAAACTCCCGGGCTTTGGCATTGGTCAGGTTGTTTTCGATCGCGACCCTCTGGATACGTGCTTCAAGATTCGCATGGACAAAAACACTGATCAGGCGGCTGTCCAGTTCCAGGGCATAATCGGCGCACCGGCCGATAATAACACAGGGGCCTTCCGCAGCGATCTTTTTGATCGTATCAAACTGAGCAAGAAAGACCTTCTGATTCAGGGGCATTTCCGAGACAACAGAGTTGGAATAGCCGCCGGAATAGGTCCCCATCACCAGAGAGTAAAGAAAGCTGTTTGTGGTTTTCTCATCCTGGTTCTCAAAGATCTCCTGGCATAGTCCGGAATTCTTGGAAGCTTTTTCCAACAGTTCTTTATCATAACAGGGTATTCCATATTCACGGGCAAGAAGCATCCCGATACGATGACCGCCGCTTCCGGATTCTCTGCCTATCGTAATAATACTGTTCATAAAAGATTCCTCCGTTTTTCAGATCAAATTTTAATTAAGCAACCGTGCGGATAGCTTATTTTAGCACATCAATCCAGTTTGCACAAGACAAGCAGGCGTTCAAAATATTCCGGAACGGGTGCCGTGAATTCCACATATTCCCCTGTCCGCGGATGTATAAAACCCAGGAGGAAAGCATGAAGGGCTTGGCCGGATACCAGACCGGAGAATTTGTTCTTTTTCGGCCCGTACAGCTCATCTCCTATCACGGGATGACCGATCGAAGCCAGATGAACGCGTATCTGGTGCGTGCGCCCTGTTTCCAGCGTACATTCCACATAGGAGTACTCACTGTTTTCTTTCAAAACATGAATATGCGTGACCGCGCGTTTCCTGTAAGGGGAGTCAACACTCATTTTCTTCCGGTCATTCCGGCTGCGTCCGATCGGACGGTCTATGGTCATCTCCTTTTCCGGAAGCCGGCCGCAGATCACCGCACGGTATTTCCGGTTAATGCTGTGAACGGCGAACTGTTCCGCAAGCACGCGGTGGGCATCGTCATTTTTGCAGATAACAAGAGAACCGGTGGTATCTTTGTCGATACGATGTACAATTCCGGGACGCAGGACCCCGTTGATCCCGGAAAGGGAATCCCTGCAGTGAAACATGACCGCGTTCACCAGGGTTCCGGAGTAATGTCCTGCTGCAGGATGAACGACCATATCCTTCGGCTTGTTCACCACAAGGATATCTTCATCTTCGTACAGAATATCCAGAGGTATGTTTTCCGGCAGGATATCAGGAAGGACCGAATCGGGGATAACAGTTTTTACTTCATCTTCCGGACGGATTTTATAGCTTGCCTTCACGGGAACCCCGTTGACAAGGACTTCCCCACCGTCAAACAGTTTTTTCAGGAAAGACCGGGAAAAATCCGTCAGTTCTTCAGCAAGATATACATCCGCCCTCTTTGCGGCATCTTCTTCCCGTGCATTAATTAGGATCGTTTTCATCGGATTTAGAATTCGAACCGAAAAGGAACGACATTTCCTTATCTTTATATCGGAACAGGATCATGATAAAGATCGCGATTACAGAAAGCGTGACATAGATATCCGCGACATTGAATATCGGGAAATCGATAATGGAAAAATAAATAAAATCGACAACATAACGGTGTGAAACCCTGTCGATAAAGTTACCGATCGCTCCGGAAAACAGAAAAGTAAAAGCAATGATCAGCGGAAGGTAATGCCTGTTTTTCGGAACACGGAGTACAAAATATAAGGAGATCGCTACAAAAACAGCTGTGATCACGATGAAAACGATCCAGGCGTTCTGAAGCATACCAAAAGCTGCGCCTCTGTTTTCAAGGTAGCGCAGCTCCAGTACTCCTTTGATCAGTACTCTGGCGGGTTTGTCTTTGAGGCTTACAACTGCCGCATATTTCATCAGCTGGTCAAAAACGATCAGCAGCACAGCCGAAACTGCCAGCCAGAGATAAATTGATTTTCCGTATTCCCTGGTATTTCTTTCCGTCATCAGAATCCGGAATTACCGGTACCGTTCAGAATATCCGTGATATCGCCGGATATCTCAACATTCGCCGGTGTCAGAATGAAAATATAGCTTGATACTTTCTGAAGTGAACCGTCTATGGAATAGCACGTACCGGAAGTAAAATCGATAACGCGCTGTGCAAGTTCGACATCGATCCCTTCAAGATTAAGAACGACCGTGCAGTTGGAAAGAAGGGTGTCGGCGATCTCCCGGGTATCTTCCATGGAATCGGGTTTGATCACGCAGACTTCCATCTGGGAGTTCCCGCGTCTTTTTATCGGGGTAACCTTCGGAGAATAGGACTTCTGGGCTTTGGGTGCCGTAGATATTACGGTAAATGGCTGATGAGCCGGAGCAGCCGGTGTGCGTTCCGGTTTGGATTCGAATGCTTCCTCGTCCTCATCATCGAGATCATCATCCTGGTCTCTGTTTATAAAACGGCTGAAAAATCCTTTTTTGGGTTTTTCCTCGATCGGCTCTTCGTCAGCAGACGTGTCTTCGTCGTCGTAAAAATCCTTTTCATCTTCGTCAAAATCGTCATAATCATTGATCCGTATGGCGTTGATGAATCTGTCAAATACTCCCATTACTTATCTCCTTTGACCCCTTAAAATATAAATACTCAAATACACGGGAATTCCCCTTCAGCGAACGGTCCTGCTGCCGAAGATTGCCGTTCCGATGCGGATCATCGTCGCTCCTTCTTCAATGGCTACTTCAAAATCATTCGTCATTCCCATGCTTAATTCACTTAAATATATATTATTAATATTTTTATTGTTTATGTCAACAGAAATTTGCCGGAGCGCACGGAAAACCGGGCGGTTCTCTTCCGGATCATCCACAAACGGCGCTACGGTCATCAGTCCTTTAACACAGATGCCCGGTAGTGTGCTGATCTCTTTCAAAAAGCCTTCCAGTTCCTGCAGGGTGACGCCGAACTTACTCTCCTCTTCCGCTGCGTTGACTTCAGCCAGAACCGGCATTACGATCCCGTGCTTCACCGCTTCTTTCGAGATCGTCTGCGCGAGGCGCACAGAGTCAACCGAATGGATCATTGCGGTCCGCGGCATAAGGTATTTGACCTTGTTCTGCTGAAGATGTCCGATCAGGTGCCACTGGATATCTTCGGGCATGGCAGGGATCTTTTCACACATCTCCTGCACACGGTTTTCACCGAATACCCTCTGCCCGGCATCATAGACTTCCATGATCTCGCTGACCGGCTTGGTCTTGCTCACGGCGATCAGTGTGATCTCCTCTTCCCTTCGCCCGCATTTTCTGCAGGCAGCTGCTATTCTCTGTTTTACTTCCGCATAACTTTCTTTAGACATGGATCTTTGTCCGGATATCAGTAGACGATATCCGACTCCTTTACTGATTTTCCGTTTTTGACGATATAATCATACGGTGCTATACCGTAACTGGTATTCAGCTCAACGATGCAGTTCTCTTCATTCTGATCGATCAGGTTTATTTTTCGGAAAACAGCATAGCCCTTGTTTACACAGTATACGCCTTCCAGAGTACCGGTTTTGTTTACTGTGTATTTCGCATTTGTAATCGGTGAAACAAGTACATCTCCCGCGCTGAGTTCGGAAGGATCCACATAGTATTCTTTGGACTCTGTCTCTTCGTCTGTAAACTCCGCGTATAATGTGATCTCCTTGAATTCGGTAGACTTGGACCCGTCCGAATAATAGACTTCCCTGTAAACGCCGGACTCCCCGTTCCCGGTGGCGTTATAGATGAACTCCTCGGGGACAGCGTAAAAATCTTTCTTGACAACAGAAGAAACCGGGATCTTCAGCCCTGTTTCGCTGTTTGTAAACAGTTCGATATCGGCGTAGCGGTCATCGATGTACCGGTACATGCCGGAAGTCAGGGTGATCTTCGCATACCGCTGGCCGTCGATTTCAAAAAAGGACAGTTTGCCGTCTTCTACCGTTCCGTCTTTCAGAAAACGGATCTGCATATCCGACTTCTGTGCAAGACGGACCAGCTGCTTGTCGGTGATCGGGAAATAAATGCTCCATTCTTCACCGTAGATGATCCGGTAAAGTATATCGCCGGCGCTTACGATTGAAAGGTTGGATATTTTGGGAACCGAATAAAGAGACGTGCGGAACATCTCCGGTGTGATCTCCTCTTCGCTTAAATCGATATAATCATCGGTGGAATAAGCAATGTAGCCGTCCGTCGGCGAGTTGTAGAAATTCCCGGAAGCCGACGAAACGGATTCCTGATCCCAGAGAGCACCGAGGATATCAAATTTCAGATCCCCTACGCTGTCAAAACGCACCGGATCAAAAGAACGGGACGACCTGGAAAGGATCGTCCGAAGCCTTTCGTATTCCGCAGCGGAAAGCTTTTTGTATTCATTGGGTACCAGAGAGGACGTCACGGCACAGACCAGCTGGCGCTTTCCGGCTTTTGAACCGTTGGAAATAAAGTGATTAATATAACCGGAGGTGGCGGAAGTGACGACATCTTCATCCCTTAATATGAGGGCTGTGTATGTGTCATTTCCAGCCAGCGGTCCGGTAATCACCTGATACGTTTCGATATGGCGGTGCGTAATAAAAAGGATAAATGTTATCAGCAGATACAGAAGCAACGCACCGAAAATAATTGTTCCGATATTCAGATGTATTCTGAATTTTCGATCACGCATTATTAAAGAGCTGTTATTATTTTCTCCTGAAGAGAAGCATCAAGTTCAGACTTGTCGTTTGAAATGCTTACGACAAAGTCTACATTAAAACTGGAACTGATAAATTCAATCTGTCCAAGTGCTTTTTTAAGATCGGTCTCTACGTCCTTAATATCAGCAAGCGTCGAGAACGAATCAATATAGATCTTTTCTATATCGTGATCCTGCGAGATCACTCCGCAGATAAAACCTTCGAGCTGGTCATATCCCTTTACCGGGAACTGAGAAATGTCGATGAGCCTGATCTTATTGTTCAGCTCATACATATGTTTTGAATTCTTGTCGAGATAAACAATGTTGCCGGTAGCGTTTGTTACAGCTTCGTTCGCACCATCAAGAAGATGCTTGGTTTTTCCTTTGCCTCGTTCTCCGACGATTAACTGCACCATGAGCACTTACCTCCTGTCATATAATTATTAGTTTATTTTGATTCGTGTGCGGAATATCCGCGCGGAATGCATTTATTATTTTTCAGCGCCGGCTGCGAAAAAGCCTGCAGCAGCCGTCCTGCGGTTTCCGTAAACAATTATAGCCAATTAATCCTTAAAAGACAAGTTGTGAACAAAGATAAAACCATCAGGATCAGTCGTTGATCTGGTTCAGCAGCTTCGTCATATCTTCATAAAGAGCATTCTTGTCTTTTGCATTCAGGATGACCGTAATAAAAGGAACGCCTTTTTTATTCTGGACTGCCAGCGTCAGGCAGGATCCGGCTTCATCTGTCGTTCCTGTTTTTCCGGCCAGGATCGTTACGCCGAGCGGAAGTGAAGTTTCACCGGTCATATACCGGTCGGTGGAATTCAGGTCGTACATGATATCGTACTCCCCTCGCGGAACGATCAGATGATAGATATTCAGCCTCATCGCGTCTTTGATCGCCTGATATTTAATGGCCTCGTTCATCATCAGATAAATATCATAGGCACAGGTATAATGTGTGGAGGAATGCAGACCGTGCGGATTGTCAAAATGAGTGTTGACCATACCGAGCTTTTCGGCTTCCAGGTTCATTCTTTCCACAAAGAGGCCGACGCTGCCGTCAATATGCCTTGCGATGGCATTGGCCGCGTCATTGGCGGAATAAACGACGAGGGAATAAAACAGCTGCTCCATGGTAACGACATCACCGGGCATCAGTCCGGAAACCTGGGAGCCTTCTTCCAGATCAAAATCCGACTCTTCCATTATAACTGTATCGGTCATATTGGAATACTTAACTGCAAGTATCGCCGTCATCAGCTTTGTAATGCTGGCCGGAAATGTCTTGTCATACACAGCCTGAGCAAACAGAGCTTCTTTTGTATCGATATTGAAAAGCAGGGCTTTTTCTGTCGTTGAACTCATCATCACGTCTTCGATCGTGATGGAAGGATCCGATACGACAAGATCCTTTGCAAAAGGGTTTCCGTAGGTATAATTCTGTTCTGAAATCCCGGTAAGCGTATACTCGTTACTGAGGTCCAGTTCTTTCGAACGGTTCATAAACAGGTAAATACACAGCGCCAGAAGGGCAGCCGTGATAATGATGACCACCGTAAGCAGGATATTCCATATGCTTTTCTTTTCTTTTTCTTCGATTATGTTTTCTTCCGGCATTCGAATCCACCCAGAAATCCTGTTCAGCCAAGCACTCTCTTGTCAAGCTTTTTCAGTTCAGGTGCCTTGTTGTATATGCTTTTCTGCAGCCCGACGTTTAAAACAAACCCCATTCCGATGAACAGGCTCATCAGCGAAGTCAGACCGTAGCTGATGAAAGGAAGCGGTGTCCCGGTATTGGGCAGCAGGCCTGTGGCTACACAGATATTGATAAAGCTCTGTATTGCGACCAGTGATGCCATACCGCAGCAAATTATCTTTCCCGAGAGGTCTTTGGCCCGGTTCCCTGTACGTATACAAAGCAGTACGATCAGGAACAGAACTGCAATGATCGCGGCACAGCCGACGAATCCAAGCTCCTCTCCCGCTACGGCGAAGATGAAATCGTTTTGTGTCTCTGCCACAAAGTTTCCTTTATTCGAGGAAGTAACTTCGTTGTTGTTCAGCCCTTTGCCGTGCAGCTGACCGCTTCCGATCGCTGTCACGGAACTGTTCTGCTGGTTCGCCGATTCGGTATACTCTTCGTTTGAAGGATCCATAAACGTCATGATCCGTTCCTTCTGATAATCCTGAAGGATCGGAAGATCCGTCTGGGTTATCAGTACAAATACAAGAATGAAAGCCGGGATGACGATGAGCAGGATCTTTCCGATTACTTTATAAGAAAGTCCGGCGATATACATCAGGATGCAGAGAACGATAGTGATGGTGATCGCGTTTTTCAGGTCCGGCTGACGCGCGACCATTATGATCGGAACAGCCATTAATACGGCGGTCTTCAGGATCGTACGGAATGTATTCAGATCGTTTTCGTGCTTGGAAAAATACATCGCGAAGAAAAGGATCAGCAGGATCTTGGACAGCTCTGTGGGCTGAAAGATCAGTCCGTTGTCGCCGCCGATGGAGATCCATCGGGCTGCACCGTGGCTGGCAATTCCCATGATGATAACCGCACCCAGGAGGGCCAGGTTGACAAAGTAAATAAGCCAGTAGAAATACAGGACCCAGCTGTAGTCCACAAAGGCAATAAAAAGCATGAGAACAACTCCTGCCACCAGCCCGAGGAACTGTTTGCTCACAAGTGAATCATCCGCCGAGCCGACGAGCAGCAGGCCGACAACACTGATCCCAATAAGCAGGAAGATCAGTAAAAAGTTTAAATCTTTTAATCGGTATCTTCTTAACATATCAGTCTGTAACCTTGGAAGTCAGGCCTTCCGTTGCCGCATAACCGGTAATGATCGTGCTCTCTTCCGCCAGTCCGTAATAATAGTTCATAAGATCACGGGTGACCATAATTACATTGTCCGAAGAATAGCCGTAAGCAATACGGACCGCAAATGCGAGGTCCGGCTTGGAATCGTCTTCGGTATATCCGATAAACAGTGCGTGGTCCGGCCGGTCTTCCGATTCTTCGGCAGTACCGGTTTTGCCGTAAAGCCGGATCGGATAACCGACGAAGGGCGATCTCAGATCCACCACGCCTTTCATGCCGCTTTTGATATCCTGCCAGATATAATCGTCAAAACGGGTCTCCTTGCTGACGACCGGCGAATAGGTCTTCAAAACATTTCCCTTTGAATCCGTTACTTTGGAAAGGAGATTCAGATCAAAGCTTGTCCCGCTGTTCCGCAGCGTCGTGGCATAGCGGGCAAGCTGCGTAGTAGTAAAAAGATGCGTGCCCTGGCCGATCGATGAAGGGATCGGAAGTTCATCGGAAACCTGCGGATAAGACTCGGTGATCTGAATGTTGGTACCTTCGTCCAGGTTCATCAGGGATGCATACTGCTGGATTTTGGAAAGGGATGCTTCAGAGGAATACTGACCGTTTTCATCAAGCCCCATACGGTATCCGATCGTACAGAAGAAGACGTTGCAGGAATTGGCAATTCCGTCCACGATGTTCAGTTCACCGTGACCCTCCTTCTTCCAGCAGTGTAGCTGGTCGCCGATCTCCACCAGATCCTTTCCAAACAGGCCCGTGCACTCGATTTTCGAATCATCCGTTATGATCCCTTCGTTCAGAGCCGCAGCAGCCATGACCGGCTTGAATGTCGAACCCGGCGCAGTCAGCTGCTGTGTCGCCTTGTTATAAAACGGAGTCGAAAGGTCTTCATACAGCTGGAAGTAATAATCCGTATCCATATTGTTGGCCAGCTTATTATTGTCATAACCCGGATAGGAAACCATTGCGCGGACTTCTCCGGAATTGGGATCTACCAGAACGATGGAACCGGAACAGGGATCCAGTGCCAGCTGCTTCGGTGTGATCTCAAGATTGGCAATCTTGTTTATCATAAAATCCGCAGCTGAAAAATCGCCGTTTATATACAGATCGTGAGCCCTGTCGGTTACCGAAACCAGCTTCTGATCAAAAAGGATCTGTATCAGCATCTCCGGGGTGATCATGTCATTAAACAGCATGTATTTATACTGAACTTTTTTGTAATGGCTGTCTGTCAGCATATACTCTTCTGAAAACTGAGAAATAGCCGACAAGACTTCATCTGAAGAAAGATACGTCTCACTTTCCGTCAGCTTTGCAAGATCGATCCAGTTCATCGAAATGCAGTAAGTCAGGAAATCATAGGCAGAGATCTCACCCTTATCCCATGCGGAATATACTTCGTCATTCTCGAAATCTCCCTGGGGAACAATAACCCGGGTATCCTGTATGAGCATCTCATCGATCAGATAATCAAGATAGGCCTGGAATTCTTCATCCAGATCTTTGTAAACCGGACTGCCGGGATTACTGATCTGATCGCGAATCCATCCGAAAAGCTGGTCTCTGCGAAGTTCATAGATGGACAGTACATACTGCTCCATAGAAGAAGCATCCAGCTGTTCAAAATGATCGGTATCGATGATGCTGTTTCCGATCAGCGCGTTATAGACATCATAAATCGGTATGGGAATAACAAATTCCTCGTTCGGATCGCTGAGCTCCCGCATTTCATCCACGGTTTTGCAGTATTCGATATTTGAAACGATGATTCCGGCGATACGCTGCTCCAGGATCTTGTAGCATGCTTCCTGGAGGTCTACATCGATCGTCAGATAAACATCGTCTCCCTGCCTGGGCTCAACTCTGGAATTTTCATAGATCCCGAGAACTTTTCCCAGATTATCAACAGCCACATCTTCATAGCCGTCGGTGCCGTGAAGCGTCGTTTCCATATATTTTTCGATACCGGCTTTGCCGATGATGGAAGTCGAAGTATAATCATCCCGCTGCTCCTGCAGATCTTCCAGTTCCTCGTAGGAAGGCCGTCCGGTATATCCGATGATCGGAGCCATGGATTCTGCGTAATTATAGACACGGATCGAGTCTTTAATGATATCCACACCGGTAAGGGAATCCTTGTTCTCCATGATCTTCGCTACAGTATCATCACTGACGTTTTCGGCGATGGTGACCTGAACAAACTTCTGATAACTGGTAAGGGAAAGCATATACCGGATCCGGACGATCTTCAGTATCTCATCCTTTGTAAGCGTTTCCGGCAGTCCGTATTGGGCCAGTTCTTCTTTGGTGTAAGGCCGGTCTTCGTCATATATTCCAAACCGTTCGGTACTGCACAGAAGGTCCATAATATCGTTCGGAGTGGCATTCTTCTGCTGTTCCGTCATCTGATCAATCGTCATCAGACCGAAAATATCGGCACGGAAACGATTCCTTGTTGTCCCTTCGACAACATCGTAAATATAGTTATCATTTTCGTCGATCATGATATGAAAATCGTTGATGATTTCATCTCCGTTTTCTTCGATGATCTTGATCAGGCGATAGATCTCGCCATTCAGCGAAAGTCTCTTCTCTCTCGTTGTCTCATAACTTCCGCTGTCTTCAATGGTTACAGAGTTGGCAAGTTCGTTGTAGGCAATCAGTTTGCCGTTGACATCATAAATGTCCCCGCGCGTGCTTTTCAGTCTGCGGGATTTCGTGGTCTCTGCGGTGAATTCCTGTGCATACTCGCTGCCGTGAATGATCTGAAGATCAAAAAGACGCATAAGCAGGACCGCGCTCATCCCGGCAAACACCAGCAGAATAATAGATGAGCGTTTATTGAAGATCTTATTCAGGGCTTTCCCTATCTTAGAAGCCATGATGATTCCTGATCCTCCTGTTCGGTCTCCAGCAGCTTTTTATTAATGACAAAAAACAGCCTGTAAAGAATGACTGTAAAGATTAAAGTAATGATCACTTCCGGTATCATGATCCGGACCAGGAATGCCCCGAGGCTGTAGCGGGCGCCGAATATGAACTTGATCACATAAAAGATCATGTTATAAATAATGTCGCAGACTGCAACGGCACCGATCGCCACACGGATATCTTCATCAAAGAACACCTGGTATGCTTTTCCGATGAAGTAGCCGATATACATATAGAGAAGCACGTTGATCCCGAAAAAGCTGCCGTAAAGCAGATCAACCAGGATACCGGAAATAAACCCGATCAGCATCCCGCTCCTGCTGCCGTGCATCAGTCCGAAAGATACGATAAGGACCAGCATCAGATTCGGCCGTACCGTTGTGAACGTGAAAAGATTCCAGAGCGCACTCTGGACAAGAAAACACGCAAATATTAGCAATATAGAAACGACTTTCCGCCGCATGGATTCTCCCTCAGGAAGCCGTCTTCTTTAATTCCTTGATGACGAGCACTTCCTGCACATATCTGAAATCAACCGTAGGAATGATCTTACCGGTCTTTGTAAGATTGTTGCTGTCATCGGTTACCTCATATACGGTACCGATCGGTATTCCCTTTAAATACTTATCACTGATGTTGGAAGTAACGATGCGTTCACCCGCATGGATCTCGTTCTCCGTGTTCATCTGCTCGAAACTCAGAAGGCCATCATTGATCAGCGTCATATCACCGGAAACGATGCAGGTATCGTAATTTGTTACGGTCATGGCGCTGACATGGCTGTTGTCATCCATAATGCTGCGGACCGTTGCCCAGTTCCTGCCGGTTTCGGTAATGATCCCTACCAGCCCGCCTCCGCTGATCACATTCATATTAACGGCAACACCGTCGTCGCTCCCTTTATCAATAATAAATGTCGCATACCAGCTGCCGGGATCCTTTGAAATGACGGAAGCAGGAACTTTTTCGTATTCCCGGTAATCGCTGTCGATCTCATAAAGAGCTCTCAGCCTTTTTAACTCATCCTGTTCCAGAGACAGTCTGGTATTCTCCTCGGTGAGCGCATTTACCTGTGCCTGAAGCCCTGCGACTTCCTCGGAAAGCTCCTGTACATCCCTGAAGCTGACCCTCTGATTCGTAAACCAGGTGCCGATGGCGTTCACGCCTTTCTGAAACGGCACAACGACAACAGATGCCGCCCTTCTCAGCGGAGTGATACTGACATAATCCGTAAGTGTCAGTGCAAGCGCACTGATGCATAAGATCGTCAGCAGGATCAGAAGATTTTTCGTATCGATTCGGTTTTTTCTTTTATTATTCATTATCTTTTTATAGCCTGTATGGTCTTCGCATGTTTTTTGAGAACCGGGCTGTTCATCATTTCCTTAAGGCCGAAAACGGTAGAGGCTTCATACAGCTCGGAAAGGATCACCGGTATTTTTATCCTTTCGGAAAGAAAATCCGACAGTCCCCTGATCCGGGCGGAACCGCCGGTCAGATAAACACCTTCCGTCTTGACCTGTTCAAGCACCTGCGGCGGGATACGATGCACCATTTCTTCGAGTTCAAGCGCCAGATCCGCTGCTTTCTCCCTGACGGCTGACCGGATGGTATCACTTGTAATGTAGCCGTCCCTCGGCAGACCGGTGTTGATATCCATTCCGGCAACGGAAACGCCTTCAAATCCGCTGTATGTCAGATCAGACAGCGTATGTTTCAGCTCTTCAGCCGTGACACGTCCTATGGAAAGACCGTTTCTTCTCCTGACCGAAGCCATAATGTTTTCCGTGAAGGCATTGCCTGCACAGGGGATCGCCCTTTCAAGAATGATCCTGCCATTGGATATGACCGAAGCATTGACTACCGACGCGCCGGCGTTAATGATCATGACTCCTTTGGCCGCACTGACGGGTACACCGAGTGCAAAGGCATCCACATAAGCTTTTTCAACCAGAGAAACGGTACTGTTTGTCAGCCTGCCTCTTCTGGAGATCGAAACATAGGCTCTCCTCTCGATCTCGGTCATATCGGTCGGTACTGAAAAAAACAGGCTGGGCTTAATACCGAGAAACCGGTGATTTTTCAGGAGAACAGGCTGCAGAATCGTATCCAGGAGGATTACGTCATTGATCTTTCCCGCAGTGACAGGCACTTTAACAGAGGCGCTGCGAGGCAGGGAGCCGATCATCTCACGCGCTTCCCTTCCGATCGCCAGGATGTCATTATGCTTTCCGACAACCAGCATGTTCTTTTCGGAGTAAAAAGTATCTTTATTCCGATCGTATATTTTTATGGTATCGGATCCCAGATCAATACCGAAATCACTGCTAAGGATCATACTTTTTTATTATAAAATACTATTATACCTTTTCTGCCCGATGATAATATGGTCGAGCAGGCGGATCCCGATGATCTCACCGGCTCTTTTTACCGTTTCGGTAATACGCAGATCTTCTTCACTCGGTGCAGGATCTCCGCTCGGATGATTATGGACCAGCACGATGCTGACGGCATGGCATTCCAGAGCACGGGTGAAGATTTCCCTGGGCGAAAGAAGCGAAGCATTGACTGTTCCGATGCTGATGCATTCGTCGCAGATCAGCGACGCTTTGGTACCCAGCATCATGCAGTAAACCATCTCGCGCTTCTCGCACCGCAGTCTTTCCATGTAATAAGCCGCTACAGAAGCTGCGGATCGAAAATCCAGTTTTCTGCGCGCTTTGCTTTCCGCAATCCTTTTGGAAAGTTCCGCAATGCATTTTATCTGGATCGCTTTCACCCTTCCGATGCCCGGGACACTTCGAAGGCGGTCTGCGGAAAGCTCGTAGATCCCTTCCAGACCTTTCGCATACGGACATAACGCCAGTATATCCGCTGCGATCTCCATGACATTTTTTCTCGAACTTCCGGTGCGGATGATCACTGCAAGAAGTTCGGCATCGGTCAGGGAGGCTTCGCCGTATTTTTCAAACTTTTCATAGGGCAGCAAATCAGCAGGTATGCGCGCTGTTGATGATTTCAACATATTACGCCTTCCTACTCTCTTCCATCCGGTTATATTAACATAATATCTGATTCAAGGCAACGGCTTCGGCCGTTTTGATGCCGTCGACTGCCGCAGACATGATTCCCCCGGCGTATCCGGCCCCTTCACCGCAGGGATACAATCCTCTGATACTGCTCTGAAAACTATCGTCCCTTACGATTCGGACCGGGGAGGAAGTACGGCTTTCCACAGCATACAGCAGGGTTTTATCTGCGTTGAATCCCCTGATCCTGTCCGAAAAGCACTCCATGCCTTCAATGATCGATTCGGAAATCACTTCCGGGAGTACCTCCCTTATATTACCGGAAACCGTTTTTCCGCAGTGCCGGCCTTCCTTTTCGATGAAAGGATCCGAAATGCGGTTTTCCTTGAAATCGTCGTAATACTGAACAGGAATGTGCCCCTGTCCCGCTACGTATGCTTTCTGCTCAAGCTCGTTCTGAAAATCCATCCCGGAGAGTTCTTCGGGAGTATCCGCTTTTGCAGATCCTTTGTAATCCTCCGGAGTGACCGAAACCACAATGGCCGAATTGGCTTTTCCGGAATCCCGTGCAGAAAGACTCATCCCGTTTACCGCGATACCTTTCATTACGGAAGAAGCATCAACCACGTAGCCGCCGGGACACATGCAGAAGCTGTAAACGCTGCGGCCTCCTTGGGTTTTGCAGCTCAGTTTATAAGGAGCTGCGCCCAGTTCTTTCGGGTAATCTGCGCCCCACTGGTTTTGATTGATCATTTCCTGATCGTGTTCACAGCGGACCCCGACGGCAAAGTTCTTCGCGGACATTTCCACGCCGCGGCGATGCAGCATACGGATCGTATCGCGCGCACTGTGGCCGCCGGCAAATACGATCGTATCCGTATGGAAAACACTTCCGTCACTGAGAAGAGCCCCGGTGACGGAGTTGTTCTCAACAAGTATATCGTCCAGCCGGCATCCGAATCGATATTCTCCGCCAAGGTCTGTGATTTTCTTTCGGACCGCAGGGATCATCCTGTAAAGAATGTCGCTTCCGATATGCGGCAGCGAATCATACGCAACCGATTCCGGAGCGCCGCATTCGATAAAAAGCCTGAATACTTCTTTTATCCTGGAAGCTTTATCGGAGATCCCGGAATTCAGCTTCCCATCTGAAAAAGTGCCGGCTCCGCCTTCGCCGAACTGCACATTGCATTCCGGATCCAGTCTTCCGTTTTCCCAGTAATTTTCAACGCTCTGAATACGCTGATCGATCGGCAGGCCGCGTTCGATCACAAGCGGCGCAAAACCGTTTGCCGCAAGTTCATAAGCACAGAGCATTCCGGCCGGGCCGCTTCCGACGATCAGGGGTCTGGATACTCCGTTTTTTGCAGTACACGGAAATCGGTATTCCTCTTCTTTCTCAACAAAAGTACAGCCGTGCCGTTCCGCAAAGGATCTTCCTTTTTTCGTATTCAGGAAACGGAGGATTTTTTTCTCGTCGGCAGCAGAGATCAGAACACTGTAGACAAGTGACAGCGGTTCCTTTCTGCGTGCTTCGATCGATTTGCGTATTATCCTGAGATCCGTGATCTCTGAAGGATCGATACCTGTATATTTCGCAGCAGCAAGATTTAAATCGGAAAGGCTGCAGTCCGGCTGCAGCCTGATGGAAGTGATCCTGATCATATGAATTCCGCGGCCTTCTGTCCGGCCAGCGCTCCTGTCGTCCATGCCCACTGAAGATTGAACCCTCCGCACATTCCGTCGGCGTCCAGCGCCTCTCCGCAGAAGAACAATCCGGGCAATTTAAGGCATTCCATGTCCAGGCTTATCTCGTCCAGATCCAGCCCGCCGGTGCAGACCTGGGCCTCGCTGATCTTTGAAGGAGCCGTGACCGGCATCCGGAATCGCTTTATGGCCGCAGCAGCTGCTTCGGGCGAATCTTCTTCCCGGATAATCGCGTGTATGAGTTTTTCCGGAATCAGGCCGAGGAGGGCCTGCCGGACCGTTTTGCCGGACCCGGTGCAGATTCTTTGGATTTCGGCTGTAAGCTCTTCATCCGACAGGTCCGGGAAAAAATCCAGTTCCAGTTCCTGACTGTGCTTCTTCATATCGTACACGATATTGACAAACCGTGAAATGTCAAAGATCGGGATACCGGAAATGCCGCAGTCTGTCAGCTGCAGCTCTCCGTAGTTTTCGGTCACACAGACATCGTCAACCAAAAGACGCACGACGCCGAAGACGCGCACCCCGCTCCATTTCTTTAAAAACCCGCCGTTGCTGTACAGACGGGCCAGAGCAGGAAGATATTTATGAAAGCTCAATGAATACTTCGCTGCCAGCTTTTCGGTAAGCATCTCCTCTTCAGATCCTGTGGACGCATTCGTTCCGCAGGCAACGATCACAGAGTCTGCTTTATACTCCCAGTGATCCGTGTGCAATGTGAAGTTTCCGCCGTTTCGATCCAGATCCTGTACATATTCTGAATTTTTGATCTTTACGCCCAGCCTTTCCGCCTCCAGACGAAGGATCTTGACAACGGAAGCCGCACTTTCGCAGGCAGGGTAAAGTTCATCTCTACCTTTGTTGATGACAGGGATACCGAGTCTTTCAAAAAAAGCAAAAGTCCGGGTCGTATCGAACTGACGATAGATATCATAGGCTTTCATGTAATTGTTAGACATGAAAGAGTGCTCTTCGATCTTCATATTCGAAATATTGCACTTCCCGTTCCCGGTCCTGGCCAGCTTTTTCATCGGAATATTCTCTTTTTCGAGAACCCTGACTTCAGCGCCAGCCTGAGCGGCAAAGATCGCTGCAGTGATTCCCGAGGCCCCGCCTCCGATAACAAATACTTTCTTCATCGCAGCTGCTCCTCGCTGATAATTCCAGTGTCTTTAAGCTTCTGCAGCGTATTCATGATCCCGAAAAATACGTGCTGTTCGGTCAGGCCGCCCTGGAAATAGACTGCGTACGGCGGCTTAACCGGACCGTCCGCACTTAATTCGATCGATGAACCGGATACAAAAGCACCCGCTGCCATAATGACATCCGAATCGTAGCCGGGCATGGCCCAGGGTTCGCATTCAACAAACGAATCCACCGGAGCGGCTTCCTGAATCCCCTGACAGAATGCGATCATCGCGTCCCTGTTGTGAAAAGCGACAGCCTGAATAATATCGTGACGGGGTTCACTGTATTTCGGCAGGACTTCAAACCCGAGTCTTTCATAGAGTGCGGCCGCAAATATGGCTCCTTTTACAGCGGCACAGGTTACGGACGGTGCCATAAACAGGCCCTGGAAAAAGCTTTTATTTACCCCGAGCGTTGCTCCGACCTCCCGCCCGAGCCCCGGTGTGGTCAGCCTGCAGGCAGCCGCTTCCACATATTCTTTTTTTCCGGCAATATAGCCGCCGGTCGGAGCCAGTCCGCCGCCGGGATTCTTGATCAGGGATCCGGCGATCAGGTCTGCCCCGGACTGCGTCGGCTCGATCGTTTCAACAAATTCGCCGTAACAATTATCGACAAAGGCGATCACATCCGGCTTAAGATTTTTTATAAAAGCGATCAGTTCTCCGATCTGCTGTACGGAGAAGGAAGGACGGACCTGATACCCTTTGGATCGCTGGATCATAACTACTTTGGTTTTTTCATTTACTGCGCGGCGGATCTCTTCGTAATCAAAACTTCCGTCAGGCAGCAGGTCGGTCTGGCGATATTTTATGCCGTATTCCGCAAAAGAACCGGCCGACGGACGGATGCCGATAACTTCCTCCAGCGTGTCATATGGTTTCCCGGCGGGTGAATACAGCTCATCCCCAGGCCTCAGATTGCCCATAAGGGCTACTGCGATCGCATGTGTTCCGCAGGCAAACAGAGGACGGACCAATGCATCTTCCGCACCGAACACTTCGGCGTAAACACGTTCCAGCGTATCCCTGCCGATATCGTTGTAGCCGTACCCGCTGGACGGAAACAGGCAGGCCTCGCTGACCCTGCACCGTCTCATGGCATCCAGGACCTTCAGCTGATTATATTCTGCGGTCTCCTCTGACTCTTCAAAGATCTCCTTTAAGTCTGTCCGAACTTTCATGCAGTGATCAAATACCGCTTCGGATATTCCCAGTTTTCTGTACTGCTCTTTCAGAGCTGTCATAACACTCCATCCTTTTTCATGATATCTTCCATATATGCCGCGATAAGTTCCGGATCTCTCCTGAATAACGAGATATCGACCCAGCGGGCATCTTTTTCCCGACGGAACCAGGTGAGCTGTCTTTTGGCAAAATGCCTTGTATCTTTCTTAATGTCCGAAACCAGTTCCTTTTCCGTAATCTCTCCCCGGAAGAACGGAAAGAATTCACGATAGCCGATACCCTTCATTGAAATATCGCTTTCCGCAAGTCCGGACTCGAAAAGAGCCGTTACTTCATCTTTCAGACCGTTCTGCATCATTGCATCAACGCGGCTGTTGATCCTTTTATAAAGAGCTGCCCGGTCGTCACTGAGCACAAAGTATTTAAAATTATAAGGCGATTCCTTTGCACCTTCTGTTTTGTTGTGTTCCGAGATCTGCTCTCCTGTCTCATCGTGATATTCCAAAGCCCGGATCACACGCTTCACGTTATTGCAATGGATCTGATCAGCAGCTTCCGGATCGATTTCCTTTAATCGGTCATGAAGCGCTTCTGCACCGTACTGCTCCGCAAATTCACGGTACTCCGTTCGTTTTGCGCTGTTTTCCGCGGTCTCCCTGAAATCGATATCATAAAGGACCGCCTGAATATAAAAGCCGGTGCCTCCGGCGATGATCGGTATTTTTCCGCTGTCGTAAACAGTATCCATGGCAGCAAGAGCCATCTCTTTGAATACTGCAACGGAAAAATCATCTTTCGGATCCAGTTCGCTGATCAGATAATGATCGATACCTTCTCGTTCTTCATCAGTAATCTTGGCCGAACCGATATCCAGGCCTTTATAGATCTGCATGGAATCTGCAGAGATCACCGCTCCGTTGATCCGTTTGGCCAGCTGTACGGCAACAGCACTTTTTCCGGTTGCCGTCGGTCCTGCAATAATGACCAGTGGTTTCTTCATCATACTATCCTCTTGAATTTTTTATCCAGCTCGTAATGCGTCATGGAGATCATCGTCGGTCTGCCGTGCGGACAGTGATAGGGATCATCCAGTTTTAAAAGGTCGCGGATCAATGCCCTGATCTCTTCTCCGGAAAGGCTGCTGTTGCCTTTCACAGCGGCTTTACAGGCCTTAGCCGCGATCCTGTCGGGAAGCATTGCGGACGACCCTGCTTCGGAAAGGCTGTCCAGAAGATCGGTAAAAAACGCCTCACTGTCGGCAATATACAGATTTGCAGGAACTCCGGAGATTTTCCATTCCCGCCCTTCAAAATGTTCGATCACGAACCCGAGTTCTTCAAACAGAGTTAAATTCCCGGCAAACAGATCGTTTTCGGCAGCGGTCAGGGTGATCAGCTTTGCCGGCATCAGGAACTGCGTGCTGACCTGCTTCGAGCTCAGATCCTTCATATACTTCTCATACATTACTTTTTCATGCGCAGCATGCTGATCGATAATATACAGGGTATTTTTATACTCAATTAAAATATAAGTCCCGAAAGCCTGGCCGATAACGGTAAAGACCGGTTCGATACCGTTTTCTTTATCATCAAAAATCGACAGCTGTTTTTCACGCACAAGCTCCGGCATAAGATCGGATTGCTTCCGGATGTTTTCTCTTTCAAACCGTTTTGTTTCAAACGGCTGGGGAGCACGGGGCATTTTGATTTCTTCAGGCTTTTGTACAGAGTCCGTCATGGATAATGACGGGTAATCTTTTTCAGCGTTTGCCCCCTGCAGGACCTCCCCCGCAGCCTCAGGCGATGCTTCTGCCGTACGTGAGACGGTATCTGTTTTATGGGAAACAGATGACAATTCCAGTTCCGGAATCTCTTCGCTCTTAAGAAGTACCCCGGCGAGAACATCCCTCAGGTCTTCATATACCCTGCTCTGTTCCGAAAAGCGGACTTCCATTTTGGAAGGATGAACATTAACATCCACTTTTTGACGGTCGATCTCAATGTCAAGCAGCGTAAACGGAAAACGCTGCTGCATAAGATGTCCTTTATAGGCTTCCTCAATTGCAGAAGCAATGATCTTATCTTTTACATATCTGCCGTTAATATAATAGTTTTCAAAATTCCTTGTTCCTCTGGAAAGAGCCGGAAGGCCGAGATATCCCCGAACTTTCAGCAAGTCTGTTTCACAGTCGGCAGGGATCAGCAGCCGGGTTATATCTCTTCCGAAGATGCGGTATGCGCATTCCAGCAGATCTCCGGAACCGGAGGTGAAAAGCACCTGCCGTCCGTCTGCCGTATAATTAAAGGAAATACCCGGATGCGATAGAGCAAGCTGTTCCATAAAAGAAGTTATGGCGTTCTTCTCTGCCAAATCCGACTTGAGGAAGCCGGCGCGGACTGGCGTATTATAGAAAAGATCCCGTACTAGGATCGTTGTACCGTAAGGAGCTCCGATCTCGGAAAGTCCGGATTCCTGACCGCCTTCCATTCGGAAGCGCAAACCAGTCAGGTTTTCTTTGGTTCGCGTGATCAGTTCGATCCTGGAAACTGCTGCAATACTGGAAAGTGCCTCTCCCCGGAAGCCAAGTGAATCAATTTTTGTCAGGTCCGAGATTTCTCGCAGTTTGCTGGTCGCATGGCGCATAAAAGCAAGTTCAGCTTCGTCCGGTTCGATACCGCATCCGTTGTCTGTAACCCGGATCAGGGCTTTTCCGCCTTTTCGGATCTCAACGGTTACGGAATCGGCACCCGAGTCGATCGAATTCTCAACAAGCTCCTTTACGACCGACGCAGGCCGTTCGACTACCTCGCCGGCGGCTATAGAGTCAATCGTCTGTTCATCCAGTAAATGTATCTTACTCATTTCGTCCTTTCAGATCATTCTGAAGTTTATACAAAAGGTTCAGGGCATCGATGGGCGTCATCTGTGCCAGTTCAGCAGTCCGGATCTCATCTGCGATCTGTTTGTCCGTATCGTTCCCGAACAGAGAAAACTGAGTATAGGATTCTTCACGGACCGTTTCCGCTGAATTCGAGGCGATTTCCTTTACTGTCTCGGTAATGTCAGCGTTCAGAAGCTGTTCGCTCAGTTCGGCTGCGCGTTCCAGAACCGCTTTGGGAACTCCTGCAAGCCTCGCTACCTGGATACCGTAGCTCTTATCGGCTCCACCGCGGATGATCTTACGCAGAAAGATGATATCATCGCCCTGTTCTTTCACAGCAATGCAGTAATTCCGCACGCCTGTGATCTTCCCTTCCAGTTCGGTCAGTTCATGATAATGCGTTGCGAAAAGTGTTTTCGCTTTAATATGCTCCGCAATATATTCGATCACGGACCAGGCAATGGAAAGTCCGTCAAAGGTACTGGTCCCGCGTCCGATCTCGTCCAGGATCAGAAGGCTGTCGGAAGTCGCGTTTCTTAGAATGTTCGCCACTTCCGTCATTTCAACCATAAAAGTGCTTTGTCCGGTCGAAAGATCATCCGAAGCGCCGACCCGGGTAAATATCCGGTCTGTTACGGAGATCCTTGCGGACTTTGCCGGTACGAACGCCCCCATCTGCGCCATCAGAACGATCAGGGCACACTGGCGCATATAAGTGGATTTTCCGGCCATATTCGGACCCGTAATAACGTTGATCAGGTCCCTGTCGTTCAGAGAGGCGTCATTCGGAATAAAGAGATCGCCGCCGGTAAGAAGTTCGACGACGGGATGCCTTCCGTCTGTAATTTCAATTTTGCCGTCTGAGGTGATCTCCGGCCGGACATACCGGTTTTTCATCGCAACATAGGACAGGGAACAAAGTGCATCCAGTGAAGCGATCGAATCGGCTGTTTTCTGGATACGGTTGATATGTTCCGTAATACTGTCCCGGATCTCACAGTAGATATTGTATTCCAGTGTGTTGAGCTTTTCTTCCGCGCCGAGGATATCGTTCTCGATCTCTTTCAGCCTCGGCATCGTATAACGCTCGGCGTTGGCAAGTGTCTGCCGGCGTATATAATCTTCCGGAACCCTGTCCTTAAAGGAATTCGTGACTTCGATGTAATAGCCGAACACCCGGTTGTAGCGTATCCGGAGTTTACTGATGCCGGTCCTCTCCTTTTCGTGCTCTTCGAGTTCCATTAACCAGTTCTTTCCGTTCGTGCGCGCTTCTCTGAGCCGGTCTACCGTCTCGTTGTAACCGGGCCGGATGATCCCGCCTTCATGCAGGGTCAGCGCCGGATCCTCATCGATCGAAGCCTTGATCCGGGCGCATATATCTTCACAGGGATCGCAGGCGTCAGCCAGTTCACGAAGGAGCCCGCATTGAAACTCGCCGGCGATCTGCCGTATAAACGGCAGTACTTCGAGAGAACTGCGGAAAGCAGTAAGATCCCTCGGGTTGGCTGTCCGGTTTGCAATGCGTGTGAGAAGGCGCTCCAGATCGTACACAGCATTCAGGTATTCTCTCATTTCATCACGCAGCATCGGCGCTTTTGTCAGCTCGTCCACGGCGTCCAGCCTTTTATTGATGGCATTCGGATCCTTCAGCGGCTGCTCCATCATGGCCCGGAGCATACGTGCGCCCATTGCCGTTTTTGTTTTATCCAGGACCCAGAGCAGGGATCCTTTTCGGATCTTTTCCCTTATGGTTTCGGTCAGCTCCAGATTACGGCGCGTGTAGCTGTCGATGATCATATAATCTTCGATGCTGTAAACCGTAAGATGCCTGATCTGTTCAATATAAGATTTCTGTGTCTCGTGCAGATAAATGAACAGTGCACCGCAGGCGGTAACCGCCGCCTTAAGCCCTTCCAGACCAAGCGCTCCCGGTGAAGCACATTTAAACTGGGCACAAAGGGCTTCCGTATCCGCCTGATCTTCAAAATAACGATCGGGCAGTTCCGTCACGGTGATGCTTCCGGCTTCTCCCGTTAGATCCAGATCAATCAGTGAAGAAGAATTGCATATGATCTCGCTTGGCATGAACTTGGTGATCTCATCTACCATTTTCTCGCGGTCCGGGATCTCCGTGACCATACATCTTCCGGTGGAAATATCTGTTATCGCAGCACCGTATGATGCGGAATCACGATATACGGACATCAGATAATTGTTCCTGTTCTCAACGAGGCCGGCCGTATCGGTCACCGTACCTGCGGTAACGACCTTTATGACCTCTCTTTTGACCATCCCTTTGGCTTCTTTGGGATCTTCCACCTGCTCGCAGATCGCGACTTTATAGCCTTTTTCCACCAGCCTGCTGATATAAACGTCTGCAGCATGAAATGGAACCCCGCACATGGGAGCCCTTTCTTCCAGGCCGCAGTCCCTGCCGGTCAGAGTAAGCTCCAGTTCTTTGGACGCCAGTTTAGCGTCATCAAAAAACATCTCATAAAAATCTCCGAGCCTGTAGAATACAAAGCAGTCTTTGTATTCCTCCTTGACCTGTAAATAATGCTGCATCATCGGTGAAAGTGCCATTGATTTCTCCGTTCAGGTTATATTATTCTGCCTTAATTCCATAATAGTAAAAGCCTTTGCATTCCTCCATGCGGACCGGAACGATCTGACCGATCAGCTCTTCGCCGCCCGGGAAATGCACGACCAGGTTATTCTCCGTCCTCCCGGTAACCAGCGACCCGTCCTGCCGGTTGACCGATTCCACCAGAACATTCTGGATCCTTCCGGCAAACCTGCCGCAGCGTTCGGAAGCGGTAGACTGGACCAGCGCCAGGAGGCGGTCAAAGCGTTCTTTAACAACGCTTTCATCCAGCTGTTCCATTTCAGCTGCCGGAGTTCCGGATCTTCTGGAATATATAAAGGTAAATGCACTGTCAAACCCGCATTTTCTGACAACGTCGAGCGTTTCCTGAAAATCTTCTTCCGTCTCGCCCGGAAAGCCGACGATGATATCTGTAGTCAGCGACAGATCCGGACAGGCGCTTTTTATCTTCGAGACCAGCTCCAGATATTTTTCCTTGTCATACCGACGGTTCATCGCTTTTAAGATCCTGCTGCTGCCGGACTGGAGCGGCAAATGAAGATGATTGCAGACTTTCGGCTCTTCCGCGATCGCCCGGATCAGTTCGTCGGAAAGATCTTTCGGATGAGAAGTCATAAACCGTATCCTTTCGATCCCTTCCACCCTGCATACTTCCCGCAGCAGCTGCGCAAAGGTGACTCCGCCTTCTTCTTTCTTTCCGTAGGAATTTACATTCTGCCCGAGAAGCATGACCTCTTTTACGCCGTCCCCGGCCAGTGAACGGATCTCCTTCAGGATCTCTTCCGGCTTTCTGCTGCGTTCCCGTCCGCGGACATAGGGCACAATGCAGTAACTGCAGAAGTTGTCACAGCCGAACATGATGTTTACACCGGATTTGAAGGAATAGGTGCGGTCCATCGGCAGATCTTCCACGATCTCGGTGGCTTCCCGGCGGATATCGACCGTCATCTTCCTTTCGGTCAGGACATTATACAGCAGTTCGGCCAGCATATAGACATTGTGCGTGCCGAAGATCATGTCGACAAAGCGATAGGACATGGTGATCTTCTCTACTACATGGGCTTCCTGCATCATACAGCCGCACAGGCCGATGATCATCTCCGGATTGCGCTTTTTCAGGTCTTTCAGCTTGCCGAGCCTCCCGTAAACCCGGGTATTGGCGTTTTCACGGACGGTGCAGGTGTTGTAAAGGACAAGATCCGATTCTTCCGAATCATTCTTTTCAAACCCAGCCTTTTCGAGTATTCCGCGAAGTTTTTCCGAATCCCTTTCATTCATCTGACAGCCGAAGGTCTCAACATAAAAAGTCAGAGGCCTGCCCAGAAAGCCGGCCCTGTCCCTGACGATGCGACTGCATTTATCGATATACTCAAGCTGTTTCTTTGATTCCATATTTACTGTCTTATCTTTTCACGGACTTCCGATATGGACAGCCCCTCTTTTTCGGCAATTCCGGCAAGGTCCTCGTATTCGTATTTCTCTTTGAGTGCACCGTATCCTTCGGAGACCTTTTTGCGGACTTCCCCGAATTGAGTCCGGATGGTTTCTTCCCTTCTTTTCAGTACGTAGCGGTCAAATCGTGATTCCCGTATGCCGATCGTCGATGTATTCGCAAAGATCGCCTTAACGAACTTTTCCCGTTCATCCATGCCGCAGATTACATTGAGAAGGATTCCGGGACGGTTTTTTTTCATCATGACCGATTCCGTAAAAACGTCGCGGGCGCCCAGATCGATCAGTCTGCCGACAGCAAATCCGATCTCTTCGCCGGTCATATCATCGATATTGCATGAAAGCTGACAGACACAGTCACCGGCAGCGGAAGCATCTTCCCCCAATAAAGCACGGACACAGTTGGCGGTATCAAAATCCTTGGTCCCCATACCGTAACCGATCTTTTGGACTTTCATAAGCGGCATGGCCGAAAACTCATCGGCAAAATACTTAAGAAGCGCCGCTCCGGTCGGTGTACAGAGTTCTCCTTTAATGCTTCCCGAATAGATCGGAATGTCCCTCAGGATATAAGCTGTTGCAGGCGCCGGTACCGGCAGAACTCCGTGTGCGCAGCGGACCATACCGCTGCCGACATGGATCGGTGAACAAACGATCCTGTCCGGAGCGATCTCACGGATCAGCATGCAGACAGCCGCGACATCCGCGACAGCATCCAGATTGCCGACCTCATGAAAATGGATCTCGGTTACCGGCACACTGTGAACGTGGCTTTCTGCTTCAGCAATAAGCCTGTATACGGATAATATATCTTGTTTAACAATCTCTTCTATTGACAGAGCGGATATAATGGATTCCAAATCATACAGGCTCCGGTGCGGATGATCGTGAGTATGTTCATGATGAGCATCCGAATGCACAGAGTCCGCATGGAAATGTTCATGGTTATGATGATCATGCGCCGGGTTGGAATCTCCGGCATGTGAATGCATCAGTTCCTCTTCACTTTTTCCGTTAACAAGGACCCGGACGTGTGTTCCGAGGATACCGTTTTTTTCGGAAGGCATCGCTTTATAACGGATTCCTTTAAGCCCCATCCGGTTGATCTTCTCCAGAAATGAATCCGGATCCGGCAGCAGTTCAAGCAAGGCTGCGGTAAGCATATCTCCCGCAGCGCCCATGGCACAGTCAATGAAAAGTATACTCATTTTTTTATCTCCATATGATTGATCCTGGACGCCTGGAAGCCTGCTCCAAAACCGTTGTCGATATTCACAACAGATACATTGCTCGCACAGGAATTCATCATGGCGAGCAGCGCGGTCATTCCTCCGAAAGAGGATCCGTAACCGACGCTGGTCGGTACGGCAATAACAGGACAATCGGCAAGGCCTCCGGCAACTGATGCCAGGGCGCCTTCCATTCCTGCGACGGCTATGATCACGGACGCATTCATAATAGTGTCAAGATAAGAAAGCAGACGGTGCAGTCCGGCAACACCGACATCGTATATGCGTACAACTTCATTTCCGAGCATCTCAGCCGTAACGGCCGCTTCCTCCGCAACCGGAATATCGCTCGTCCCGCCGGTAAGCACAAGGATCTTTCCGAGTCCGTCCGGAGCCGGTTTGCTTCCCAGGATACCCAGACGTGCTTCTTCCGAATAGCGGAGTTCAAATTCTTCAGCGATCCGGTCATATTTTTCCTTTGAAAGTCTTGTGATCAGGACCCGTTTCTGACCGTTTTCAGCCATTGCATTCAGAATCCCGAGGATCTGCTCCGGAGTCTTGCCTTCACCATAGATGATCTCCGAAACCCCCTGCCGGAGCTTTCGCTGTGTATCCAGCTTGGCATAGCCGATATCGACAAAAGGCTGCATTTTGATCTTCAGCAGCGCTTCCTCTGCTGTAAGGGTTCCGTTTTCGACGGATCGTAAAATTTCTTTAATATCCATATTCTGATTATCGTGAAAACAACTTGCAAAAAGGCTCTGAACATACTTTGCTGAAACTAATATATTATAAGCTTTAAGTCAAATCAGGTCAAGAAACGATCATAACGCATCAACAGACAGTTTGTTGTACAGTTTTTTCTCTGCTCTATTGATTTTTACATGATTCTGGGAGAAAATAGTAGCAAGAAAATTGATATCCCGTAAACAAAGCAATGAATAGAAAGAGGTACATAATGTCTGAACTCAATCTTGAAAAATACGGTATTACCGGTGCGTCGGAAATCATCCATAACCCTTCCTACGAATTCCTGTTTGAAGAGGAAATGAAGCCGGAACTGGAAGGCTTTGATAAAGGTGTCCTTACCGAACTCGGAGCCGTCAATGTTATGACCGGAATATATACCGGCCGTTCTCCTCAGGACAAATATATCGTCATGGATGAAAACTCCAAAGATACGGTCTGGTGGACCACGGAAGGCTATAAAAACGATAATCATCCGATGAGCGAGGAAGTCTGGGGAACCGTAAAAAAGCTTGCCCAGGATGAACTCTCCGGCAAAAGGCTCTTTGTTATGGATGCCTTCTGCGGAGCGAATAAAGATACCCGTATGGCGATCCGTTTTATCATGGAAGTCGCCTGGCAGGCACACTTTGTAAAAAATATGTTTATCCAGCCTTCAGAAGAAGAACTGGCTGACTTTGAACCGGATTTCATTATTTATGCTGCTTCCAAAGCTAAAGTTGCAAATTACGCAGAACTTGGACTGAATTCCGAGACCTGCGTAGCCTTCAACATTACCAGCCGTGAGCAGGTCATTCTGAACACCTGGTACGGCGGTGAAATGAAAAAAGGCATGTTTTCCATGATGAATTATTATCTGCCGCTGAAAGGCATTGCAGCGATGCACTGCTCCGCCAATACCGATATGAAAGGTGAGAACACCGCGATCTTCTTCGGTCTTTCCGGAACCGGAAAAACGACTCTCTCTACCGACCCGAAGAGACTGCTGATCGGAGATGACGAACACGGCTGGGATGACAACGGCGTATTCAACTTCGAAGGCGGCTGCTACGCAAAAGTTATAAACCTCGATAAAGACTCCGAGCCGGATATTTACAACGCGATCAAAAGAAACGCGCTTCTGGAAAATGTAACCGTTGACGCTGAAGGAAAGATCGACTTTGCCGATAAGAGCGTTACCGAGAACACGCGTGTTTCCTATCCGATCGAACATATTGAGAACATTGTAAAGAAGGTACGCCCGATCTCTTCCGGCCCGGATGCAGAGAATGTCATCTTCCTTTCTGCCGACGCTTTCGGAGTTCTTCCGCCGGTTTCCATTCTTACACCGGAACAGACACAGTACTACTTCTTAAGCGGCTTCACCGCAAAGCTTGCCGGAACCGAGCGCGGGATCACAGAACCTACTCCGACCTTCTCTGCCTGCTTCGGCCAGGCTTTCCTGGAGCTTCATCCGACAAAATACGGAGAAGAGCTTGTCAAAAAAATGCAGAAAAGCGGAGCCAAGGCTTATCTTGTCAACACCGGCTGGAACGGCACCGGTAAACGTATCTCCATCAAAGACACCCGCGGTATCATTGATGCGATCCTGAACGGTGATGTTCTGAAGGCTCCGACCAAAAAGATCCCCGTCTTCAATTTTGAAGTTCCCACAGAGCTTCCCGGCGTCGATCCCTCGATCCTGGATCCCCGCGACACCTATGCCAACGCCTCTGAATGGGATGCAAAGGCTGCTGATCTTGCGGAACGCTTCATCAGGAATTTCGTCAAATACGAATCCAATGAAGCCGGAAAAGCACTTGTTGCCGCCGGTCCGCAGCTGTAAAAGGTCCTGGAAAATTTTTAACCCGTTTATAACTGAATTAAGTCTGAAGCGGCCGGAAATTTTCCCGGCCGCTTCGCATTTTTATATTAAAAAAAGGCTGCCTGCAGCCTTGTAAAAGAAAATTTAAAGGGCTGTCTGTTCTTTTCCCGACTCAGACAGCCCTACCAATGAATTTCCAGAAGTTTCACTATATAACCTCCTTTGCGATGTTAACTTCTTTTTTTATCATCCCTTACAAGAATCTCATTCGTTACATATATATTTTCTTTGAACCATCTATGTAAACTCTTGCGAGGTTTGAAAATATGGATTGAAGCTAACTATTTCATTGGACCGTACCTCCGATCTTAGATTTCACACTTCTTATTCTTGAGAAGTTCTTTTTCTGAAATCTTTTTCTTGTTTGATTGAATTGTATGACAATTTAAATTCTGTGTCAAGACCTGTTCGTCAATTTTTTAAAGAAATTTTATCTGTTTATTGTAATCTTATTTCCAAACTGATAAACTGTAGAAAACAAAAAACTTCAGCAAAGGAGATTTTTATGAAAAAATTCATGGACGAGTTCAAAGCCTTTATAATGCGCGGCAACGTCATGGATATGGCGGTCGGCGTTATCATCGGCGGCGCTTTCGGTACGATCATCTCTTCCCTTGTAAACGATATCATCATGCCTCTGATTTCCCTGGTCACCGGCGGGGTCAATTTCGAGAACTGGTTCGTATCTCTTGACGGCAATAAATACGCTACTCTCGCAGAAGCCCAGGAGGCCGGCGCCTCAACACTGAATTACGGCGTATTTATCAATGCCATCATATACTTTATCATTATGGCTCTCTGCATCTTTCTTATGATCCGCGCCATCAATAAGCTTCATAAAAAGCCGGAGGAGGCTCCGCCCGAGACCAAGAAGTGTCCGTTCTGCCAGAGCGACATTCCTGTTCTCGCCGTAAAGTGCAGTTTCTGTACTTCGGATATCCCGGATGAAGCGATCCCGGACGAAAATGCCTGATCCTGATTAACGGATTTCAAACATAAAACAGTCCCGACAATTCTGTTCGGGACTGTTTTATGTATCGGAGCACTGCTCTTCTTTTCTTTTGAATTAATAAAAAATTATCTGAGTAAGCCTATCCGGTTATCATCGGCGTTTTTGTCTGTCCGCGCATCAGGATCCTGGGTCCTCCTGTACCTTCGATATACTCTTTCGTGATGATCACCTCGCCGATATTATCATCTTTCGGTATCTCATACATAATATCAAGCATATACTCTTCCAGGATCGCCCGCAGTGCCCTCGCACCCATTTCTTTTTTGATCGCCTGCGCTGCAATGGCGCGAAGAGCATCATTTTCGAACGAAAGCTTTACTTCATCCAGTTCCAGCAGTTTCTGGTACTGCTTTATGATCGCATTCCTGGGTTCATACAGGATCTTGACGAGCATGTCCTCATCGAGGCCGGACATCGCAAATACGATCGGAAGACGCCCGAGAAATTCGGGAATCATGCCGAAATTACGCAGATCTTCTGTCGTAACCTTCTGAAGAATATTTTTATCATTGTCAAACCGGTCTTTCAATTCACTTCCGAAACCGATGCTGCTCTGCTTCGTCAGCCTGTTTTTAATGATCTTCTCGAGTTCCGGGAAAGCACCTCCGCAGATAAACAGGATATTGCGCGTATCGATGGTTTCCAGCGGTACCAGCGCATTCTTGCTGGAAGCGCCGACGGGTACTTCGACTTCGCTGCCTTCCAGAAGTTTTAAAAGGCCCTGCTGGACTGCTTCGCCGCTGACATCCCGGTGGTTGACCTCCGCTTTTTTTGCCAGCTTATCGATCTCGTCAATAAAAATAATACCCTGTTTAGCGCGTTCGACATCATTGTCTGCCGCTGCCAGAAGCTTGCTCAGAACGCTTTCGACGTCGTCGCCGATATAACCGGCTTCCGTAAGAGAGGTAGCATCTGTGATCGCCAGAGGAACATCCAGAAGCTTCGCGATCGTCTGAACCATGTACGTTTTTCCGCATCCGGTCGGCCCGATCATCAGCATATTCGATTTCTGGATCTCTACTTCGCTTCCGTCATTCAGGACGTTGTCTCCGGCAAGAATACGTTTATAGTGATTATAGACACCGACGGAGATCACTTTTTTTGCATGATCCTGGCCGATCACATATTCATCGAGTTTGGCTTTCAGCATATGCGGTGCAGGCACACTGCTCCACTCGAGCTTCGGTTTGGCTTCTTTTTTCTTTTCTTTTTCAGCCTGACGGTTCGGAGACTGCATCCGTGTAAAGAGCTCGCTCATGTTGAGGTTGGGAGGAATATGATTCATGATCTCATTGAAATCGAACTTCATATTCTTCATTGCATCCAGATTCTTCTGCATGCAGTCCTGGCACAGATACATCCCGTTGCCGAAATTCATCAGTTTTCCGGCTTTGCTTTCCGGCCGTCTGCACATCGAGCAGTACTCTTTCCCGCCCGGACCTTCCTCATTTCCGGATTCGTTATTATCGATGATATCAAAATCGTCTGCCATAAATCTTTCCTTTCACAGCAGCTTTGGAATCAATAACGTTTCTTCAGGCTGTCAACATAGATCCGTTCAATCTCGGTATCGATCTCGAAACAGGTCTCTGCGCAGGCCAGAAGCCTTCTGGCAATCTCGCTGTCGTCATTGATATTCTTCTTGTAACGGATCTCATGCTCCAGCGTTGCCCACCAGTCCATGGCGATCGTACGGAACTGGATCTCGACTGTCATGATCTTTTTATGATCATGCAGGAAGATCGGCAGTGCAATGATCAGATGAAGGCTGCGGTAGCCGTTTGCCTTCGGTTCTTTGACATAATCCTTCTTTTCGACAAGGATAACATCGTCCTGCCTCAGGAGTGCGTCACAAAGCATATAGATATCCGATGGGCACTTGCAGATCAGCCGGATACCGGCGACGTCATCGAGGTTTCTTTCGATGCTTTCAATGCTCAGTTCATAGCCTCTCCGTTCGATCTTTTCAAAAATACTTTCCGGAGTTTTCAGCCTGGATTTGATGCTGTCGATCGGATTTCGTTCATGCCTCAGGGAGTATTCTTCATTGAGGACCCTGAACTTTGTTTCCACTTCCATCATGGCACAGCGATAATACGCCATCAGTTCAAGATACTCATCCCTGTACTGTTCCAGCCAGGGCTGGAATTTTTTGATCGTATGGTACTGTTTGTTATCGTTATTTTCCAATACACAAATCCCTTAAATAAATCAGATCATGGTTTCCAGAATGCCTTTTACGGCATCAATACATTCACGGATCTTCGAAGGATCTTTTCCTCCGGCGGAAGCCATGTTCGGCCTTCCGCCGCCGCCTCCTCCGGTAATGGCAGCAGCCTGTTTAATGATGTTTCCGGCATGAGCACCTTTGGCGATCGCTCCGTCCGTGGCCATCGCGCAGAGGTTGACTTTTCCGTCCCTGGCCGATGCAAGAACGATTACGCCTTCTCCGAGCTGTTCTTTAAAGCGGTCGCCCAGCTGGCGCAGCGAGTTCATATCCAGATCGGGAAGCTCGGCTGCAAGGAGCTTAACGCCCTTCACCTCGGTTACGTTATTCATGACATCCGAAGCGGATGAATTCGCGACTTTTGCCTTAAGGGATTCGTTTTCGCTCTTCAGTTCTTTTATTTCGCCCAGAAGATGTGCGATCTTTTCCGGCACTTCTGACGGAACCGCTTTCAGCTCTGCTGCCGATTCGTTCAGCAATTTCTCTTTATCGGAAAGATAGTCAATAACAGAGCCTCCGGTGATCGCTTCGATTCTTCGCACGCCGGCGGATATACCGCTTTCCGAAATGATCTTAAAGCAGAACACGTCGCCGGTATTCTTTACATGAGTACCGCCGCAGAGCTCAACGGATTTCCCGCCCATATTAACAACACGGACAATATCACCGTATTTTTCGCCGAACAGAGCCATCGCGCCCAGCTTCTTGGCTTCGTCAATACCGGTCTCGACGGTATCGACCTTCAGTTTTTCTTCAATCAGCTCGTTAACGATCTTTTCTGTCTGCCCGATCTCTTCCGGCGTCATGGCCTGGAAATGCGAAAAGTCAAAACGAAGCCTTCCGTCTTCTACAAGGGAGCCTTTCTGTTCAACATGGGTACCGAGCACTCTCCTTAATGCACTCTGGAGAAGATGTGTTGCGGAATGGTTCCGGCAGATCGCCTCTCTCTTTTTACGATCGACCTCGAGGGATACCCTGTCTCCTCTGGAAATCATACCGGATTTCATGATACCGACATGGCCGACTCTTCCGCCGCGCAGTTTGATCGTATCCTGCACTTCAAAACAGCCGTTGGCATTCTTTATCACACCGGTGTCCCCGGTCTGTCCGCCCATCGTAGCATAAAACGGTGTCACGGATGTAATGATCGTACCTTCGCTTCCTTCGAGAAGAGCATCGACGATCTCCGTATCTGTTGTCAGGACAAGGACTTCGGATTCGTACTCGGTCATATCATAGCCGACAAATTCACTGGTGACAGAAGCATCGATCAGATCATAGACAGAGCCTTCATCGCCGCTGTATTTTTTACTGAATGCGCTGTTGGCTTTGGCTGTTTCCTTCTGGTTCTTCATTGCGGCATCAAAGCCGTCCTGATCGATCTCATAGCCTTTTTCGGAAAGGATCTCCCGGGTAAGATCGAGCGGGAAACCGTAGGTATCATACAGTTTGAAGGCATCATCACCGGAAAGCCTTTTTATTCCGGCCTGTGTCATCTGCTCTTCCATCTGGGCAAGAATGACCAGTCCCTGATCGATCGTCTTGTTGAACTGTTTTTCCTCGTTGTCCAATACCTTGAAGATGAATTCCTTCTTTTCTTCCAGTTCGGGATATCCGGCTTTGCTGCCTTCGATCACGGTCCTGGAAAGATCCGCCATAAAAAGACCTTCTTTGCCGAGAAGATGGCCATGTCTGGCAGCGCGGCGGATGATCCTTCTTAAGACATAGCCGCGGCCTTCGTTGGAGGGCATAATGCCATCAGAGATCATAAAAGTAGCCGAACGGATATGATCGGTGATCAGTCGGACGGATACATCTGTCTGATGATCCTTATGGTATTCGCAGCCGCAGACCTCACAGACCCTGTTGCGCAGCGCCTCGATCGTATCAACGTCAAAAATGGAATCCACGTCCTGTACAACAACCGCCAGACGTTCCAGACCCATTCCGGTATCGATGTTCTTTGTGGCGAGTTCTGTATAGTTGCCCTTGCCGTCATTGTCAAACTGTGTAAATACATTATTCCAGATCTCGATGTACCGGTCACAGTCACATCCGACGGTACATCCAGGCTTGCCGCAGCCGTAGGCTTCGCCCCGGTCATAATAGATCTCGGAACAGGGGCCGCAGGGACCGCTTCCGTGCTCCCAAAAATTATCTTCTTTTCCGAATCTGTAAATACGTTCCGGAGCGATCCCGATCTCATCCCTCCAGATATTAAAGGCTTCGTCATCATCCAGGTATACGGAAGGATACAGGCGGTCCGGATCCAGTCCGACGACTTCCGTAAGGAATTCCCAGGACCAGGCGATCGCTTCGTGCTTAAAGTAATCCCCGAACGAAAAGTTCCCGAGCATTTCAAAAAAGGTACCGTGTCTGGCTGTAATGCCGACATTTTCAATGTCGCCGGTCCGGATACATTTCTGGCAGGTCGCGACCCTCTTTCTCGGCGGGATCTCAGCGCCCGTAAAATAAGGCTTCAGGGGCGTCATTCCTGCATTTATGAGCAGCAGGCTCTTGTCATTCTGCGGTACCAGCGAGAAGCTCTTCATGATAAGATGTCCCTTGCTTTCAAAAAAGTCCAGGAACATCTGTCTTAATTCATTTACGCCGTATTTCTGCATTTTATTGAACACCTCGGATTATTTAATAATGATTTTCTTGAAATTCTTTTTGCCGCGCTTCAGCATAATGCCGTCTTTCAGCTTTTCTTTGGCAACAGCAGCATAAACATCGGTAATCCTTTCGTCGTTGACGGAAACACCGCCCTGTTCGATGGCTCTTCTGCCTTCGGAACGGGTCTTCACCAGATCTGCCTTGACAAGAAGGGTGATGACATCCACAGTATCGCCCTCAATTTGGGCCTCCTCCATCTCAAACGTCGGGATATTGGAAAGATCTCCTGCACCTCCGAATAGAGCTTTCGCAGCAGACTGCGCTTTCCTGGCTTCTTCCTCTCCGTGAACCAGTCCGGTCAACTCATAGGCCAGTATCTCTTTCGCTTCATTCAGCTTGCTGCCTTCCCAGTGATCGATCTCATCGATCTGCTCCAGCGGAAGGAATGTGAGCATACGGAGACATTTGCAGACATCAGCGTCATCCACATTTCTCCAATATTGATAAAAATCGTACGGTGAAGTTTTTTCCGGATCGAGCCAGACCGCACCGGAAGCAGTTTTGCCCATCTTCTTTCCTTCGGAGTTCAGAAGAAGCGTAATGGTCATCGCATACGCATCTTTCCCCAGTTTCCGTCGAATCAGTTCCGTACCGCCCAGCATATTGCTCCACTGGTCATCTCCGCCAAACTGCATATTGCAGCCATAGCGTTTGTACAGCTCCAGGAAATCATAGCTCTGCATAAGCATATAGTTGAACTCCAGGAAGCTCAGCCCTTTCTCCATTCTCTGTCTGTAACATTCCGCCCGGAGCATGTTGTTCACGGAGAAGTGCGGTCCGATATCGCGGATGAATTCAACATAGTTCAGACTGAGGAGCCATTCCGCATTGTTGACCATAAGCGCTTTGTCATCACCGAATTCTATAAACCGTGACATCTGCTTTTTGAAGCACTCGCAGTTGTGTTCGATCGTTTCCGGGGTAAGCATGTTTCTCATATCCGAACGGCCGGAAGGATCCCCGATATATCCGGTGCCGCCGCCCAGAAGGGCGATGGGGCGGTTTCCGGCCATCTGAAGCCTTTTCATAAGGCATAACGCCATAAAATGCCCGACATGAAGGCTGTCAGCCGTCGGGTCAAAGCCAATATAGAAAACCGCTCTGCCGTCATTGACCAGCTTTCGGATCTCCTGTTCATCTGTTACCTGCGCGATGAGCTGCCTTGCCTGCAGTTCCTCAAAAATATTCATCGTTTATACTCCTGAAATTATCAAATATTGTTTTAAAGCACTATCAAAAGATTTTATCAATCCAGCCGGTTGTTGTCAAACATTTCTCTTCCTTCCAAAGATGTCTGTAAGGCTGCAGATCCGCTCCGCCAGGCTATTCCGTTCGTATCCGTCCTGCATTCTCCACTGCCAGTTCCCGTAAGCCGTTCCGGGAGTGTTGATGCGTGCCTCTTCATCCAGTCCGAGCCAATCTGCCATCGGAGCAACAAACAATTCAGACACCGAAGACATTCCGAGCCGGATCAGCCCCTCGGCATACCCTTCTTCCCGGTTCAGTCCGGCGTATTTTTCTGCGAGAATTCTTTCTTTCGGATTGATGCGGATCCACTCCGCAAGCGTCGCATTGTCATGAGTACCAGTATAGCAGACGGAATTGGGGGTATGATTATGAGGAAGGTGCGGATTATTGCAGTCACTTTCAAAGGCAAACTGCAGGACTTTCATCCCCGGAAGGCCGGACTCATCCAGCAGTTCTTTTACATCCGGCGTTGCTTCGCCCAGGTCTTCTGCGATGAATTCCGTTCCGGAAAACCAGTTTGTAAGCGTAGAGACCAGATCCATTCCCGGTCCTTTTACCCAGCTTCCCTCTTTTGCCGTTTTGGCGCCGTACGGAACAGCCCAATACGAAGCAAAGCCTCTGAAATGGTCGATCCGTATCATATCATACAGCTCCGCAGCCCTTCCGATCCTGTTTATCCACCAGGAATAGCCGTCATCCGCCATTCTTTCATAGTTGTAAAGCGGGTTTCCCCAAAGCTGTCCGTCTTTGGAAAAGTAATCCGGTGGGACACCGCTCACTTTCTCCGGAACATAATTCTCATCCAGCAGAAACTGACCGGGCTCCTGCCATACATCGGCACTGTCGTAAGAAACATAGATCGGTACATCACCGAAAAGCTTTATGCCCTGACTGTTTACGTAGGCTTTGAACTTTTTCCACTGCCGGTCAAATGCAAACTGGATAAAAACAAACAGCCGGTAATCATCCGTCATTTCCTCTGAAAATGTCCTCATTGTCCATTCATCCAGTCCTTTCATTCCGTTTGCCCTTTTCAGAGCCATAAAACGGGCATATCCGTCCGCCCATTGATTCTCCGAAACAAATCTCTCGATCTCTGCCTTATACAAGGATGCAGCACGGTCGGAAGCTTTTTTCAGAAGCTCAAAACGGGTTGCATAAAGAAGCCCGTAATCAACGGCCTGGGCTGTATTTCGGAAGATGGTTTCTGTTTCACGGCATTCTTCTTCCGTAAGCAGGCCTTCTTCGCAAAGGATATCGGGATCAATAAAATAAGGATTTCCGGCATAACTGGAAAAAGACTGATACGGAGAATCACCGATTGTGGTCGGGCCTGCAGGGAGGATCTGCCAGCAGCTCTGACCGGCCTGATTCAGAAAATCGGCAAAAAGATACGCTTCCCTTCCTAATGTCCCGATGCCGTATTTACCGGGAAGCGATGAGATCGGCATCAGTATTCCGCTTGAACGTTTCATATAATTGCTTTATTGAATGCTCATCTTTCTTAAGAATTCAGAAGGCCAAATCTGCAGAGATTGATTACGAATTGACCCATCTGAAAAATTATTATATCATAAAATCAGTAAACAACATATAAAACTCAGGAGCATATAACATGCAGCAGATACACGACCTTATCATTATCGGCGGAGGAATTACCGGATTGACGGCTGCCGTCTGCGCCGGCGCCGCCGAACTGGATGTGCTGGTAATCGACCGAAACCCCAAACCAGGCGGTTCGTTGTTGAAAGAACAACAGATAAACAGTTACCCTGCCCTGCCTAAGATCAGCGGAGAAGAACTGGTCTCGATGATTCTGGACCACTGCGAGCTGTTCGGTGTTCAGTTTGAACAGGCCGAGATCGACCGGATCGACGAAGACGGTGCTATTAAATCCGTCTGGGCCGGAAAAAAAGAGTACACGGCAACCGCCGTGCTGATCGCTTCCGGTAAATCAAACCGCGAGTTTCTGACAAAACTTCCGGTAAAAAGTACTTATAACGGACTGATCGATGCCGGTTATAACTGCCGCACTTCCGGATCTATGATTTATGCTGCCGGAAATGCAAGATGCGGTGCACTTCCCGGAATTTTAAATGCAGCTGCCGATGGGGAAAATTCAATAAAATCTTTTTTGGAAGACATAAAATAAAATGCTCTGAAAAAATGCACAAAGAGCCTTATATAAAGCTGTTTTAATCAGTTTTCCACTTTATCCACATTTTTATTACAGTTTTCCTCATTTTAAAATCCCTGAATTTGGCTCACTTCTGTTTTTGTCCACATTATCCACATTTCCTTGTGGAATGGTTCAGTTTTACATAATTATTTTCAGCGTCAACCTTATTGTGCAATTCGCCGAAATTTTTGTGAATTTTAACTTGCAGTTGTCTGAAAACAGGACCCATACAATCAATAATTCCAACAGTTTTTTTAATCGATCACAAAGCAAAACAGACCGGTTATAACGCACAAAACGGCACAGTAAACTGTGCCGTTTTTTTAATACGTAAGACTCAAAGAACTATACTGATTATTACCGCATTACCGCTTTATTACAGTTCGCAGTTGTTTACTGTTCTCGGGAACGGGATCACGTCGCGGATATTTCCCATCCCGGTCAGATACATAATGCAGCGCTCGAAGCCGAGACCGAATCCGGCATGTCTTGTTGTCCCGTATTTACGCAGATCCAGATAAAACCGATAATCTTCTTCTTTCAGCCCGCATTCCTTCATCCGGGTAAGCAGTTTATCATAATCTCCTTCTCTCTCACTGCCGCCTATGATCTCACCGATCCCGGGCACCAGGCAGTCCATGGCCGCCACGGTTTTTCCGTCCGGATTCTGCTTCATGTAAAATGCTTTGATCTCCTTCGGGTAATCGGTAACAAATACAGGTCTCTTGTATATTTTTTCGGTAAGATATCTTTCATGTTCCGTCTGAAGATCGCATCCCCAGGATACTTTATATTCAAATTCGTCATTGTGTTCTTCCAGGATCCGGACAGCTTCGGTATAGGTAACCCTGCCGAAATCGGAAGAAGCCACATGTTCGAGTCTTTCCTTCAGGCCTTTATCGACAAATGAATTGAAAAAGCTGATCTCTTCCGGCAGTCTCTCAAGCACTCCCCTGATGATATATTTCAGCATGGCTTCGGCAATATTCATATCGTCTTCCAGATCTGCAAAAGAGATCTCGGGCTCGATCATCCAGAACTCTGCTGCATGACGGGTCGTATTGGAATTCTCCGCGCGGAAAGTCGGGCCGAATGTATAGACCTTTCGGAACGCCTGTGCATAGGTCTCTGCGTTGAGCTGGCCGCTGACCGTAAGATTTACCGGCTTTCCGAAGAAATCCTTTTCATAGTCTGCTGCTCCGTTCTCAAGAGCAGGAACATGATCCAGATCCAGCGTCGTCACATGGAACATTTCTCCCGCGCCTTCACAATCGCTTCCGGTAATGATCGGCGTATGAATATAGACAAATCCGTTGTTCTGGAAAAACTCATGGATAAGGAATGCAGCAACGGAACGAACACGAAATACCGCCTGGAACGTATTCGTCCTCGGACGAAGATGCGCGATCGTCCTCAGATATTCAAGACTGTGGCGCTTCTTCTGCAGCGGATAATCGGGCGAGGACATTCCTTCAATGCGGACTTCGTCAGCCTGGATCTCGAAAGGCTGCTTCTGTGAAGGAGTGGCAACAAGAATACCGCGGACAATAACGGCCGCTCCGACATTCAGTGAAGAGATCTCACTGAAGTTGTCCAGTTTATCTCCGTAGACTATCTGAAGTGTTTCAAAAAACGAACCGTCATGAAGCACCATAAAACCGAAGGTTTTGGAATCCCTTATGCTTCGGACCCAGCCACCTACCGTTACTTCCCTGTCATAGTATTCTTCCCTGTTTGCAAACAGTTCCTTGATCGTAATCAGTTTTTCCATGATGAGCTCCTTGTACTTAATGATAACTGTAAAAAATATTCTTGCTGGCTTCACAGGCTGCTTCGGCATCTTCGAATGCGATCGCCTTCGGTTCACCTGTGAGTTTATCATAGATCCAGATATTAAACTGGTCATATCCGATGATCAGGACATTTTGTGTTTCGGACCATTTGGCGCATACAGGATATCCGCTGCTGATCTGATATTTCATGTCAGACAGCGTACACTCGCTCAGATTCCATACGTCATATCCTTCTCCGACGGCTTCAGCCATCTGGTTGTCTCCGATCGGTGCTTCAAGAAGCGCTTTCGGAAGCAAAGAAGTATCCAGCAGTACACTTTCCTTATGATTTCCGCGTTCCCAGACATACTGCTGCTCTTTGTTCAATACAGTTCCGACCAGACTGTCCGCCGTATCGATCGCCAGATTGACACGGGAATAGATTTCGACAAGCCCGCCTTTCGCATATACATAATACATCTTATCCGGTTCCTGCGGCATGGCAAGCAGCGTCTGCGGAACCGAAGAAACATTCAGATACCTGGTATGCAGCGTCAGCAGGTTGCTGGTCTTGCCGGGAACACTGAAATCGATAAACACTTCCGTACCTTTACGTTCCGTAACGGAAAGACGGATCGATACACTCTCTTCCTGTTCGATTTCATAATAAGAGATGTTGTCATCCGGCAGTTCTGTACTGACACTGCCTTTAAAAGAAAACCTTTTCAGCTGAAGCAGAGAATCCTCCCTTTGAACACTGCTTATAAAGACATTGTCTTTCATATAGTCTTTAACGACGCTGCCTTCTTTATCCATAAGGCAGACCCTGTACATCGGAACCGTCGCATTCCCGGCTTCGTCAATGTACTCATCCGAGGCTCTGGAAAGCCCGTATACCAGATCCTCCCCGATAAAGCCCAGTGTTGTAATGGATTCGCCTTCCGGCGCATCGATCTGCAGAGTATCTCCGGTATCCAGATTAAGCTCACTCGCCGTTGTACGGCCGTCTTTTTCTTCGGTCCAGCCGACAAGCGTCTGAGAATCCGAAACGGAAAATGTATCCCAGTCAAGAGATTCTTCTATAAAGAAGGATGACAGGTTATCCAGCGAAACACTGCTGATCGAATCTCCGTAGCACAAAAAGCACTGACCGGAATCATTTACATATGCAAGGCGGGAAAGACTGCGGTTCAGTACTTCAAATCCGATCTTTGAAGGAATAAAAAGCAGTTCTTTCGTTGTATTCTGATTCTGGTCGTATCGATAGAGGCAGATGCCGTTATAGCCTTCATGCAGACCGGTATTCATATGTCCGTATACAATAAACGTGACTTCACCGGTATCGGAAACCGATGAAATCGTAAGCCCATACTCCCTGTTTTCATACCGTTCGTCGCCGGGATCCCCTGTCCGGAATGAAAAGACCTGTGATACTTTATTCGCAGCACGGTTGTATTCCCAGATTTCGCCGTTCTGAACAAACGCCGCGGTATCCGCCGTACTGTTGACGCGAAGCCGGACGTCCTTGCCGGCGATCCCCAATGTAAGGCCGCTTTCTGTCAATACCGGAAGTTCTCCATTGAAACTCTCTTCGACCGTTCTTTCAAAATCCAGAAGAATAACGGAATCCTGAGCTTTTCTCATCCTGTAGAACTCCACAACCGAGTAGTACTCCAGATCCCCGTTCTCGTTTTCTGCAGTTACCAGATAGTCCAGTTCCAGACTGACAGTCATTTCATTGACTTCAAGGACTGTCGGGACAGCCTTTCTGTAAAGAGAAGGCGAAAGATTCCCCCAGGAAAGCTGGTCCATCCCGGAACTGATATTCACATAATGCAGACTGCTGTTGGCCTGGGCCGTGTCCGGCTCCAGCTGTGCGATCATCTCATCTGTAATGTTTTTCTGCAGGCAGTTCTGGTACCAGGACTGTGCATAATCCAGATACCAGTCCAGATTCTGACCGTTGCGCTGGACGATCCTGGTATAATAATAGAATAACCGACCATCCGTAAGACGGACATCAAAGCGGAGCATGTACTCCTGCCCCATGGTGACCGGTTCGTTCAGATGCAGGTCCGAGACCAGCTTTTCACCGTCCGGGTTCATCATCTTAATTGAACCGTTTTCGACTCTCGTCCCGTCTTCCAGGGAGGAAACTACATAGCTTATGCTGTCAATCTCTGCATCATAAGGTGAAACGACAAGAGTAAGGTTCCGGTCATACGGCAGCAAGGTGATGGAATGCCTCAAAGAAGTTTCGTTCATCTCTTCCGCATACCCGTACATACTGTTGATATCGGTGCTTCCGTGACGGATCATCAGCACCGGCAGCGTCGGGTCCGAAACAGCTGTCGTCGTTTTTGTATCTTCCCTGTTCAGATATATGGAAAAGACGCATACTGAGCCGACAAATACGACCGCCAGTACAACTATCTTTAACAGTATCCTTTTCATCTGTCGATTATACTCCGATTTTCATCTAATAGACTTAGGCATAATAACACAGATTCTTCCGTGCTTGCAAGGTATAATCCCTTACCGTTATTCTCTCGGACAGTAAGAATAATACTGCAAACAACTGTTGCGGTACTTTCTGATTCTGTTTAACGATACCGTCTTGACTTTTTTCTTCATGTTGGATTATTATAGGCAAGGAAAACTTCAACCATAGGAGGATTTTATCATGGCAAGAGTAATTACCTCTGATTGCGTATCCTGCGGAAGCTGCGCGGACAGCTGCCCGGTTAACGCTATTGCTCAGGGCGACGCTCAGTACGAAATCGATGCTGATTCCTGCATCGACTGCGGCGTATGTGAAGGTTCCTGCCCTGTTGGCGCTATCGTAGAAGAATGATCAATCAATAATAGATCTCTACCGAAAACAGGAATCGCAAACATCAAAAGGTATCCTCATCAAGGGGATACCTTTTTTCGTGCAGTCTCAGCATGGAAGAACAGACTGCAGCAGGGACATCACCGGATATGTCACAAGACAGGCCAACGTCGTCATCATGACAAATCCGACAGCGTAATCCCCGTCCGAACCGTTGTTCTTCGCCAGCATCATGCTGACCATAAACGTCGGCAGTCCGGCAAATACGGCAAAAGTTCCGGCCATATCCTCCGGAAGCCCGATCTTCAACATTACAAAAAAGAAAAGCAGCGGTACCACGAGCATTTTAAGCAAGATCTCCGCATAGATCTCTGTCCTGCGCAGTGAAGCCTTTACACTTTTCCAGCTCAGCATGGCACCCATATAGATCATGCCGAGCGGGCTCAGCAGATTACCTGTTTTTTCAAGAACCGTATTTACAATGCCCGGAAGTTTCAGTCCGAACAGAATAAAGACGATACTCAGAAGTACCGAGATCAGGGCCGGATTGATCATCATCCGAAGAAATTTCCGAATCGTCAGCCGGTACCCCTGGGCTCCTTTGCTTTCCACGTCATAGGACAGGGCAACACCGTAAGTCCAGATCATCACCATATCGATCACGGTAATCAGGCCGAAATAGACCAGTGCATTCTCGGGATAGATTCCTACCGCGAGCGGCACTCCGATCAGGCCTCCGTTCCCGAACATCAGGCACATACGGAAAACATTTCTGCGGTTGCCTTTCAGACGAAAAGCTTTTTCGAGAACGGTTGAAAGCAGTATCAGCACAGCATAAAGGCAAAGAGCTGCCAGAAGAATCGGCAGGGCACCCAACAGCACTTCTCGGGACGTACTGCTGGCAGTATTGACAAAAATAAAAGCGGGAAGTGCCACTTTTACAACAAGCTGTGAAATGCTGTAAAGTGACACTTCATTTAATATTCTTATTTTTCGGCACAGGACACCCAGGGAAAGCAGCATCACAAAAATGCCGATCTGATATAAAACAAGAAAAAAGTGGCCCATAAGATCGTTACTTCTCCAGATTCACAAACTTTGTAAAATCCGGATACCAGCCTAGTTCTACGGTGCCGACCGGGCCGTTTCGCTGCTTGGCTATAATGATCTCCGCGATTCCTTTCCGTTCGGAATCCCTGTTGTAATAATCGTCACGATAAATAAACATTACGACATCTGCATCCTGCTCGATAGACCCGGACTCCCTCAGGTCAGACAGGACCGGCCTGTGATCCGAAGCCCTCTGGTCCGGCAGGCGGCTGAGCTGCGAAAGTACAACGATCGGAACGTCGAGTTCCCTGGCCAGAGCCTTCAATGATCTGGTGATCTCGGAGATCTCCTGCTGTCTTGAATCTGATTTTCTGGATGCAGAAGACATCATCTGAAGATAGTCGATAAATACGACATCCAGGCCATGCTCAAGTTTATACTTACGGCATTTGGAGCGCATCTCCGAAACAGTAATGCCTGGAGTATCATCGATCATCAGTTTGGAACCGCCGATGATCCCCGCGCTTTCGATCAGGCTGGACCAGTCATCATCCTTCAGGGATCCTGTACGGATGTTCTGGGAATTGACTTTGGATTCCATGGACAGGAGCCGGTTCATCAGCTGATTCTTGGACATTTCCAGACTGAAAATGGCGACGGAATAATCTTTTTTGAATGCCATATACTGGGCCATGTTCAGACAGAGTGCTGTTTTGCCCATAGAAGGACGGGCAGCAACAAAGATCAGCTCGGAACCGTGCAGTCCGCTCGTCTTATAATCAATATCCGTAAAGCCGGTCGGGATGCCGGTAATATTGCCTTTTGTTCTGGAAGCCAGTTCGATCTGCTCGATCGCATCAATGACGATCTTACGGATCGGTTCGATGTCGCCGTAGCTCTTCTGCTGAAAAAGGGCAAACATCTTTTTTTCGCCTTCTTCCAGAATGTCCGCCACGGGAGCTGCGCTTTCATAGCAGCTGTTGGCCAGTTCCTCCGAAGTCCGGATGAGACGTCTTAAAAGAGCTTTTTCACTGACGATCGTGGCGTACTCCTTCGCATTGACCGATGTTGAGGAATAGCCGAGCAGCTCTTTCACAAAATCCATATCAGACACTTCAGGAGGAGCATTGTTCTCCTTCAGTTTGTTCTGCAGCGTAACAATATCGACCGCTTTTCCCTCTTCAAACAGTTCCACCATAGCATCAAAAACCGTGCCGTTGCGGTGAATATAAAAATCCTCACCACGCACGATCTCCGAGGCAACCTGGATAGCGGAACGGTTCACCAGCATGGAACCGAGCAGGGACTGTTCGGCTTCAATACTGTGCGGCAATATTTTTTTGATTACATCTTCCTGCATATGTTCATGCCTCTGTTACTTTTACAAGCAGCTGTGCAGTCACCTGCGGGTGAAGCTTGATCCCGACCGGTGTGTCGCCGAGCTCTTTGATCGGAGACGGAAGAAGAAGCTTCTTTTTATCGATTTCAATGCCAAGCTGCTCTTTTGCCGCTTCCACGATCTCTTTTGTCGAAACAGAACCGAATACTTTTCCGTTTCCCCCGGTCTTAATTTTGACTGTTACGGAAGAAGCACCGATCTTTTCCGCCAGGCTCTGGGCCTCTGCCAGATTTTCGGCTGCTACCTTATCTTCGTGTGCCTTCTTAAGCTTCAGGTCATTCAGCGCCTTTGGCGTCGCCTCAACGCCGAGTTTTTTAGGCAGAAGCATATTACGGGCATAACCGTTGCTTACATCAACGATATCGCCCTGCTTTCCAAGAGATTTCACATCCTGCAGCAAAATTACTTTCATCAGATATCTCCTCCCTCTATCATAAGGTCCAGAACGTCTTTGAGCTTCTCTTCGGCCTCACGCACCGTAACATTTTCCATCTGTGCTCCGGCTATATTGATATGGCCTCCTCCGCCCAGACGTTCCATGATGATCTGGACATTTACTTCGTCGATCGATCTGGCACTGATAAATACCGTGCCGTTAAACTCAGTAAGTACAAAGGAGGCTTTTACTCCTTTTATATTCAGCAGACTGTTTGCAGCCTGAGCACCGACAACTGTCGGATCCTCCGCATCTGTGTCTTCATTGCATGAGATCGCATAAAAATCCCTGTAGAGTTCCGCGTTCCCGATTACTTTTTCCCTGGCCAGATAGTCGCTGATATCGTCACGCATCATCTTACGGACACGGATCGCATCGGCCCCGCATCTTCTGAGATAGGCAGCCGCCTCAAAAGTACGCACCCCGGTCTTTAAGATAAAATTATCCGTGTCGACTGTAATACCCGCATACATCGCGTCCGCTTCAGTGCTCCGCAGCTTGATATTCTCCGGGAAATACTGGAGGATCTCAGCCGTCATTTCGCAGGTTGATGAAGCATACGGCTCGATGTAGGACAGAACCGTATTCTGAATCAGGGAACTGCTGATCCTATGATGATCCAGGATAACAATATTCTTCGTTTTGTTCAGCAGATCCGGGCAGCTGATAATATCCGTACTGCTGGTATCGACAATTACAAGAAGGGTGTTCGCGTCGACCAGGCTTCTGGCCGCATCACAATTTACAAACACTCCTGCATAGTGATCCGGCTGGGCCTGGAATGAATTCATGATCGGTTTGATCGAAGGAGTTTCGGCATCGATAATGATATAGGCTTTTTTTCCAATCGCGCGCGCCGCGCTGAAGACGCCTGCCGATGCACCGACGGAATCCGCATCCGGCATACGGTGCCCCATGATCAGAATACGTTCCGCAACACTCATAAATTCATACAGTGCATGCGCCTTGACCCTTGCCTTGACCTTGGTGTTCTTTTCCATGGCCATGGCCTTGCCGCCGAAATACTGAATGCTTCCGCCGTCTTTAATAACCGCCTGGTCGCCTCCCCTACCGAGGGCAAGATCGATGGCGATCCTTGCAGATTCAAGGTTCTTGATATAAGAGCCCTGATTCATACCGACGCCCATACTGACTGTGACGCTCATGTCGTTTCCGACATTCAGATTGCGCATTTCCTGGAGGATCGTAAATTTTCCGTCTTTCAGTTCTTCCAGGGATTTGTTCCTCATCATGACGATGTATTTGTCTCTTTCATATCGGCGGATGATGATGTCCCGCTCGCCGAAATACTGGCTCAGTTTACGGTCCACTACAGCCATCATGATTGAACGCTTGATGTCATCCAGCATTTCCAGCGTTTCTTCATAATTGTCCAGATACAGGAGGGCTGTTACCAGGGTCTCATCCTGGTATTTATGCATGTATTCGCGAAGTTCCGTTTCATCAAAGAAAGACACGGCGTAAAGCTTTTTCAAATCATAGTGTGAAATATCCGGCATATCATAAACGTCCAGGTCGTTCTTATCAAATAAGAACCGCAGGTCAAGACGGTAAAAACGATCATTGACGATCAGACCGGCTTCATTGATGTTGCCGGCCTTGGGCAGAAAATCATCTTCGAAATCCGGAAAAACATCAAAAATCTCCTCATGATCCTGGACGCACTCCTCACCGGCGATATCGATAAAAGCCGCATTCCCCCACAGAATGGAAGCATCTTTGTCAAGGATCACATATGGGAATGCAAAATCCTCCATCAGCTTTGTCTGTGCGCTCGAAAAATGCGCAGCAAAATCAACCAGTTCATTGATGGCTTTTCTGCGGCGGTAAAAATAATAGATCACAAGCACAAGAAGATAGGCAGCAAGTCCAAGGCTCATTAAAAGCCCGGAGTAAAAATCCCTGAAATACACTGCAATATTCAGGATGACAAGCAGTGCAAACATAAATAAAAGGAACTTGAAATAGGCAAAGAACTGGGATGGCCTTCTGCTGTTTTCAGAATGGGTTTCCGACATAATAAATACCCTTTAAAAAAGGCGGCCGCAATTCCGACCGCCATGCAAATCATTGATCTGACCTGTCAACGGCTGCGTTCATCTTAATGGAACGGCAGCTCCTCATCAATTCCGTCCGGAATATTCATGAATCCGTCGTCCAGATCCGGAGCGGAAGGTGCCGGTCCGGGAGCAGCCTGGGATCTCGGAGGAGCCGAATAGCTCTGGGACTCGCCGCCGGAGGCATTTTTGCTTTCCGCAAATTCCTGGTCTTCGACAACAACGTCTGTCGTATAGACTTTAACACCGTCACGGTTTGTATAGCTTCCGGTCTGGATCCGGCCGGTTACAACCACCTTCAGGCCCTGACGGAAATACTTTTCGGCAAATTCTGCTGAACGGCCGAAAGCAACACAGGAAATAAAATCTGCTGTCTGTTCGGCATCCCTGCGGAACCTGCGGTCAACCGCCAGCGTATATCTTGCAACTGCTGTTGAATTTTCGCCCTGAGAGTACCTGATATCCGGGTCTCTCGTAAGTCTGCCCATAAGAATAACTTTATTCATAATCAATTCTCCGATCTGCCGGTTTCCGGCGCATTTTTATGATCCGGAACCTGTTTTTGTCACACAAAAGATGATAGCATATCCGTCCGGTTTCGTCAAAAGGAAGAAAGAGTCAGACACGGATCCCGGAGAGGACTTCCCCGATCGGATCGGTGATCACGAGATCGGCCATACTCTCCCGTCCTGTAGCCCCTTTGTTGATCAGAACGATCTTATCTCCCTGGAAATAATCAATAAGTCCGGCTGCCGGATACACAACAAGTGATGTTCCTCCGACGATCAGCATATCCGCAGCTGCAATCGACCGAATCGCACCCCGGACTGTCGCGTCATCCAGCCCTTCTTCATAAAGAACAACATCCGGCTTTATGATGCCTCCGCACTTGTCGCATTTCGGAACGCCGGTCGTATTCATAACATAATCAAGATCAAATTGCTTTCCGCATTTCATGCAGTATGAACGCGCACAGGTACCATGCAGTTCATAAACCGTTTTGCTGCCGGCTTTCTGATGAAGGCCGTCAATATTCTGGGTAACGACAGCAAGAAGCTTTCCTGCTGCTTCCATCTCCGCAAGCTTTTTGTGTGCTGCGTTCGGTTCAATGCCTTTAATCAGTATCTTGTCGCGGTAAAACTTATAAAAGGCCTCTACATTACTCATAAAGAACGAATGGCTTAAAATCGTTTCCGGCGGATAATCATATTTCTGATTATACAATCCGTCAAAGCTTCGGAAGTCCGGTACTCCGCTTTCGGTCGATACACCCGCACCGCCGAAAAAAACGATCCGGCTGTGTGTATCAATAAGATGCTGAAGCTCCTGAATCTTATCCGTCATACGCGTCTCCTTTCCCGGTTCAGTTCAACCGTATCCCCTGAACGACATATCTTTCCGGTCCAGTCTCGTAAAGACAGGTGGAAAGCGTTACCACCTTGGAGTTATCATCATACTCTGTTTCCGGCATGCGGATCTCGGACTGGTTCAGCATATTCCGAATAAAATCGCTTACACTTTGCGAAGGGCCGGAAAAAAGCATATAGGTGTCGGATTCGTCAAAGCAGGTATGAATACTGAATATTCTGTAACAATAATCTTTCTCTTTTGTCAGAACCCAGAAAAGATCACTTTCGTTGTACATCGCCTTGTCCGAGAACAGCTTCAGCGTACCGAACATGGACATATCCTTCATGTTATGCCCATAGATGATCGTATGCGGTATACTGAAATCGCCCGGGATCCCGCTGTTTATAAACAGTGATCCGGCATAACGGTCGTTTCCTTCAAAAGTACGGTGCAGATAGTAATTCTCATCCGGACCCTGCATGATGGGATAACTGATATCCAGGGCTTCGATGTAGAGCCAACCGACATAATCAGGATTCATGGCCTCCAGCGCATTATGATCGACACTGATCGGAACGACCATTTCCGGAATAGCTGTTTTGTCATCTTCAGATTCTTCCTGGTCCGGTTCTGCAGGAACGTCCGGTTCTGCAGCAGGTTCGTCCTTCTGTTTTTTCTTCGGTTCCGTATGGCGGCGGATGTCATCATATTCGTCCTGCGCACTGCTGTAATTCCATTGAATACTGATCAGTTTGTAAGCCGAAAAGCCGATCACAGCCACACAGATCAGGATCAGGACAACCAATAGTATACTGCTGTTGTTTTTCTTTTTCCGAGGTTTCATCCTGTTCCCTGATTATAAAGACTTTTCAACAATCTTCTGATGAATCTGCGCCTCAAGCTCTTCGAGGGACATCGCGCCGATATCACCGTCTTCACGGGTACGGACCGCAACCATGCCGTTCTCCTCTTCTTTTGCGCCGACAATCAGCATATACGGAATTTTCAGAGACCGCGCTTCCCGGATTTTATAGCCGATCTTTTCATTTCGGGTATCTACTTCGACCCTCAGATCCTTCTCTTTCAGTTTCTTTGCCACACTGCGGGCATAGTCGAGGAATTTTTCAGAGATCGGAAGTACTTTGATCTGAACCGGTGCGAGCCAGACAGGAAAAGCTCCCATAGTCTCTTCGATCAGATAAGCCATGAAGCGGTCCAGTGAACCTAAGATCGCACGGTGAAGAACGACCGGTGTCCTCTCTTTACTGTCTTTATCGATATATGTCAGATTGAATTTAGCCGGAAGGCAGAAGTCCAGCTGGCAGGTCGAAAGCGTATACTCCGCACCGACAGCCGGTTTAACGTTTACATCCAGTTTGGGACCGTAGAAGGCCGCTTCTCCGATCTCTTCCGTATAATCCAGCCCCATTTCGTTCAGGACATTCCTCAGAGCGTTCTCGGCAATGTCCCACATCTCATCATCGTCATGATATTTTTCCTTATCCGCGGGATCCCTTAAAGAAAGAACCATACGGTAATCGGTAATACCAAAATCCTTATATGTATCAAAGATCATCTCAACTACTTTAGTAAATTCATCTTTGATCTGCTCCGGCGTAACGAACAGGTGAGCGTCATTCTGGCAAAAATGCCTTCCCCTTTCAATGCCCTTCAGCGCTCCGGACTGTTCATAGCGGAAATCATGGGCAATCTCCCCGATACGAACCGGAAGGTTTCTGTATGAATGTGCACTGTTTGCATAAATACGCATATGATGCGGGCAGTTCATGGGACGAAGTACATACGTCTCATCATCGACTTCCATGGCCGGGAACATGTTGTCCTTGTAATGCTCCCAGTGGCCGGACGTCTTATACAGTTCAACCGTTCCGACGCAGGGCGTCAGGACATGCTGATATCCGGCATCCAGTTCTTTATCACGAATATAGTTTTCGAGAATACGCCAGAGGGTATATCCTTTCGGCAGAAACATCGGCATGCCCTTGCCGACGAGTTCATCCGTCATGAAAAGCCCGAGTTCCCGGCCGATCTTCCTGTGATCCCTCAGCTTGGCTTCCTCGAGTTTTGCGAGATATTCCTCCAGATCCGTCTTTTTCGGAAAAGCCGTACCGTAGATACGGGTGAGCATCTTGTTTTTTTCACTGCCGCGCCAGTAAGCTCCGGCCAGGCTGGTAAGTTTATAAGCTTTAACAAATTTTGTATTCATCAGGTGCGGCCCGGCACAGAGATCCGTAAAATCTCCCTGCTTATAGAAACTGATAACGGAATCTTCCGGAAGGTCCGTGATCAGCTCTACTTTATAAGGCTCGTCCTTCTCTTCCATGAACTTTATCGCTTCATCCCGCGGGAGCGTAAAGCGTTCAAGAGGAAGAGCCTCCTTAATGATCTTTTTCATCTCCCCTTCGATCTTCTCCAGATCTTCGGGAGTGAATCCGCCCTCAATATCAAAATCATAATAGAAGCCCTCGGCAATCGATGGCCCGATCGCAAGTTTGGCCTGCGGATAAAGACGCTTTACCGCCTGGGCAAGAATATGTGAAGTGGTATGACGATACGCCGCCAGACCGGCATCATCATTACAGGTAAGTATGCTGAGCGAACAGTCAGTATCGACGATTGTTCTTAAATCCGCCGTTTCCCCGTCAAGCTCTCCGGCACAGGCATTTCTTGCCAAGCCCTCACTGATATCCTCAGCGATCTCAATAATACTTTTCGGCGCTTCATACTCTTTAAACGAACCGTCTTTTAATGTAACTTTGATCATATTTTTTGTCCTCACATAAGTTTTTTATTCAATATGGCAATAATGACAGCGTCTTTATAATTCCTTTTTCAACAGCGATTTCATTGCTCGAAGGGCATTGCCACGGTGACTCACGGCATTTTTTTCTTCTGCGGACAATTCTGCAGTGGACCTTGTGCTGCCGAGCGGAATAAAGATCGGATCATAACCGAACCCCCTGCTTCCCTTCTCTTCAAAACCGATCGTTCCCTCTATAACACCGTCTGTGGTATATTCTCTGCCGTCCGGAAGCACAGCGGCGATCACGCAGCGGAAACGAGCCGTTCTCGGCTTCTCGGGCGAAGCGTTCAGCCGGTCGATAATAGCATGGTTTTTGACAGTATAAGGCGTGTCTTCCCCCATAAACCGCGAGGAACGGATTCCCGGTTCGCCGTTCATGGCATCAACTTCCAGCCCCGAATCATCGGCAAGAACGATCACGGCATCGGATCCTTTGATCCGGGATGCAACATCCCTTGCTTTGATCAGCGCGTTTTCCGCAAAGGAAGATCCGTTTTCTTCCGCTTCGGAAGTGATCCCCGCTTCTTTCATGGAAATGATCTCTTCATAAGAAGTTCCGAGGATCTCACGCACTTCCCTCATTTTGTTTTCATTGCCGGTGGCAAAAATTATTTTCAAAAAGCAGCTCCTCTGGGCGGTCTCGGCCCGATATATTGATAAAAATAGGTTTTCAGCATTCCGTTGTAGATTTTGCGGTTCTTATCGGCGGGCCTTCCGATATATTTCTGAGCATCTTCGTACGAAGTGATCATATACAGGGACCAGCTGTCAAGAGCAGAGAATCTTCTGCCCAGTTCCGCATAGATCCCGGGGAGCTCTTCCGTTTCGCCGATTCGTTCACCGTACGGAGGATTGGTTATGATAAATCCGAATTTCCCATGATGGGAAAGACCGGAAATGTCCCTCGTCTGAAGATGAATCAGGTCTTCCACCCCGGCAAGCGCAGCGTTTTCCCTGGCCATTTTAATTACAGCGGGATCTGCATCAAAGCCCTGGATATCTGTTGTAACATTCCGGTCCACATTCTCCTGTGCTTCTTCCACTGCATTTTTCCAGCAGGAATGCGGTATGATCCCCCAACGGTCAGCCGTAAAAGAACGGTTCATGCCCGGTGCCATATTGGCTGCCATCATGGCGGCCTCGATCACGAAGGTCCCGCTTCCGCAGAAAGGGTCCACAAGAATCCGGTTTTTCTTCCATGGTGTAAGGAGGATAAGGGCAGCAGCCAGAGTTTCCGTGATCGGTGCTTTCACAGTTGCTTTTCGATAGCCCCGCTTATGCAGCGAAACGCCGGTCGTATCCAGTCCGACAGTGACGATATCCTTCAGTATGGAAACCCTTACAGGGTAATCTTCTCCGTCTTCCGGAAAGCGTTCAATATGATAATGCTCTTTCATTCTTTCCACCATGGCTTTTTTCATGATGGACTGGATGTCTGAAGGGCTGAACAGCCTGCTTTTTACGGAATTCGCTTTTGTGACCCAGAATCTGCCGTTTTTCGGAATGATCTCTTCCCAGGCCAGTTTTTTCGTGTTTTCAAAGAGCTCGTCAAACGTCTCTGCCCTGAATTCACCGACCTTCAGAAGGATTCTTTCCGCAGTACGGATAAATACATTGGCATAAGCAGCGGCTTCCGCGTCTCCGGCAAAAGTCACGCGACCGTCCTCTGTCTTTATGACGTCATAGCCGAGATTTGTAATCTCTCTTTTCAGTACGCTCTCCAGTCCGAAGTGACAGGGAGCGATATATTCATATAACTGCATGTGATCAAAGATCCTGTTTTTCGGCCGGAAGCTCTTCTTCGGCTGCGTTTTTTACGACCTCTTCAGAATTCTCTTCCGCGTGTATTTCAGACTCTTCTGCAGTACTTTCTGCAGCTGCATCCGTAATATCTTCAGCGAAATCTTCCTCAGGTGCAGATACAGGTACACCTCCTTCGTTTTCAGAGGGCTCTGCGATGCTTTCTTCAGAAGATTCTTCCACATCGGCTGCATCTGTATCTTCTTTTACCGGTTCATATACATAGAGAGGCTCTTTTGATCGGGCTCTTAAGATCCAGACGATTATGCCGAAGACTGCGACAAAAATAGCTATAAACTGAGATGTCGAAAGCGGACCGACCGAACCTCTGAGAACATCGCCGCGGAAGAATTCAACAGCAAAGCGTCCGAGGCTGTACAGGGTAAGATAGGCACCGGTGACAACACCGTCTCTTTTTTTGCGGTGCAGATACAGCAAAAGAAATGCAAAAAGCAGAAAATCCCCTGCGCTCATTATAAGCTGTGTCGGAATAAGCGGTACATTATTCGGTGCGAATTCCGAATTCTTAAAAACAATGCAGAAAGAGCTGTCGGTTTGTGCGCCGTAGCAGCAGCCGGCCAGAAAGCAGCCGATCCGTCCAAAGCCCTGTGCCAGCGCGACGCCGGCAAGACCGATATCAAAATAGGCCCAGGCATTGATCTTTTTATAACGGCAGTAAAGGTGGCCGCCCAGAATTCCGCCGAGCAGTCCTCCGTACATGACCCAGCCGTCACGAAGTGAACGGAATATGAGGGAAGGATCAGCAATGATCGACGGAAGGATCGTGATCAGATAAAGGATCTTGGAACCGATATAGCCGAAAACAAGACACCAGATAATGATCCAGAAAACCCGTTCTTTATCCAGTCCTCTTTTTTTGGCAAGATATTCCATCAGGAAATACGCAGCGACGATGCCGATGGCTGTCATCAGTCCGTATCCGTAGACCGTAAACTGTCCGATTGTAAATAATTCGTTATGCATATCCTTTGAACCCCCGAAAGAAACCCGGGATCTCTATTGTACGGAACCTGCCGGAATATTCTGCTGCAGGTCCTTGCCGGAATTGTTTCTATAAAAGTTTATTCCGCGGCAACATAATTTTCCTTATTGGTTACTTTAAGCTGTGTCCAGGCCTTTTCTTCAGTTACCTGAGCTTCTGCGACCCAAGCGTCCACTTTATTGTTGTAGTTTTCATTCTCGCGTGAAGAAATGATGCTCAGTCTGTGTGCATCGGATGCCGCAGCGTCAAAAACCTGAATCATTTTAACCGCATAAAGATAATCTTCTGTCTCGATAACGGATGCATACGTTTCTCCGTCTGCCAGTGTCTTTGCGGCTTCTTTCACGGCATCGTCCAGGATCGTGTCATCGTCGCCGAATGATGCGGAAGAAACAGAGAAAGATTCATTGATCTCCGTCGCAATAGCAGAAACAGCATCCGTATCGGATACTTCTTCGGTATCCGTATCCGCTGCAGCACTGTCCTCCTGATTTTCAGCAGCAGGATCCTCAGCGGCCTGATCTTCGGATCCGGACGTCAGGCGGGAAATCAGTTCTTCCACATTGCTCCTGGCTTCTTCGGCATATTCTTCGTCCGTTCCTTCATAATCCGCAGGAGTCGTACGGGAAAGCCTTGCATAGACAATTGTAGACTGGGCGGCTTCTTCGTCCGAAACTTCACGGTCCGTATCAGCGATGATCAGGTCCCTCATAAGCAGCTGGTGGGCAATCAGGGAAAGCATGTTTTCAACGCTTTGCTGATCTGCGCCGATCCAGTTTGCAACAGACCCGTTGTCACTGATGAACTGTGCAGCGGTTTCGGTGATCTTCTGTTTCTGTTCTTCGGAAAGAGAGAAGCCGAATTCATCCGCATGCTGACGGATCACCGCCATATTTACAATGCTGTCCCGAACATCATCACGGAAAGACTCGCCATAGGTCTTGCTGCTCTGCGCCGAAGTTGAGGACGTATCCGATACATCACCCTGAGCCGGATTGTCCCAGTAAGCTGTTTCCTCATCGATCAGACCGTAATATTTCATCATTGTATTGGTTGCAGCCTGCTGATATCGAAGATATGTGCTGGCTGTTCCTGCATTGATCGTTTCACCGTTAATCACAAGAGCAGCATCTGCAGAATTAACTTTTCCGCAGCCCGCGATCATTATTGCAGTCATCAGTACTGCAAGGATCACAGCCGCACTTTTTCTGAAATTCATTATTAATTTCCTCCGTAATGTGAAAAAAGTATATGAGCCCGCGCTCAATTGAATTATTATAACCCTTTTTACAATAGTGAACAAGTAAAAGTTAAAAGAACGAACTTTGATAAAATCCAAATTACCTGTTGACAAAATCGATTTGATTGTAGTACTATATTTTCGCTGTCGAAAGACACATGCGCGAGTGGCTCAGGGGTGGAGTACAACCTTGCCAAGGTTGGGGTCGCGGGTTCGAATCCCGTCTCGCGCTTTTTCTTTTGTCAAAAAAAGAAGCGGATGATTAATATCCGCTTCTTTTCCCTTATTTTGCATAGTCGGTGACCCGGCTTTCACGAATAACACTGACCTTGATCTGACCGGGATATTCCATCTCATCTTCAATCTGTTTTGAGACGTCGCGTGCCATAAGCACCATATCCGCGTCGCTGATCTGCTCCGGAATGACCATGATGCGCACTTCTCTTCCGGCCTGAACGGCAAATGATTTTTCTACGCCCTTATAGGAGTTCGTGATCTCCTCGAGCTGTGTAAGTCTCTTGGTATATGTCTCAAGAGTCTCTCTTCTTGCACCGGGACGTGCGGCGGATATCGCATCCGCTGCCTGTACGATGCAGGCAATGAGAGTCTGCGGTTCCACATCCCCATGATGTGCTTCCACTGCATTGATCACGATATTGGATTCCTTGTATTTTTTACAAAGGTCTGCACCGATCTGAATGTGCGAGCCTTCCACTTCGTGATCAATGGATTTTCCGATATCATGCAACAGTCCCGCACGCTTCGCAACACGCGTGTCAAGACCGACCTCAGCTGCCAGCAGTCCTGAAAGCTGAGCGACTTCAATCGAATGCTTAAGAGCATTCTGACCGTAGCTGAAGCGGTACTTCATTCTTCCCAGAAGTTTGATCAGTTCAGGATGAATACCATGAACGCCTACTTCCAGTGCCGCGGATTCCCCGGCTTCACGAATGATATTATCAACTTCATTTTTGGCTTTTTCGACCGTTTCTTCGATTCTGGCCGGATGAATACGTCCGTCTACGATCAGTTTTTCCAGTGCGATCCTGGCTACTTCTCTGCGCACCGGATCAAAAGATGATAAGACAACTGCTTCGGGTGTGTCATCGATTATAAGATCGACTCCGGTGAGTGTCTCCAATGTTCTGATATTGCGCCCCTCACGGCCGATAATACGGCCTTTCATTTCATCCCCCGGAAGCTGTACTACGGAAATCGTAGATTCAGCTACGTGATCGACGGCACATTTCTGAATTGCCGTAACCACATAATCCTTTGCTTTTTTGCCGGCTTCTTCTCTGGCCTGCGCTTCAAGCTCTCTGTAAAGTTTTGCGGTATCAGTTCTTACTTCATCTTCAACAGATCTTAACAGAAAATCCTTTGCCTGTTCGGAGGTCAGCCCTGAAATACTTTCCAGCTGCCTGATCTCCTGTTCATGCATTTCGTTGACTTTCTTTTCTTTCTTTTTGATCTCGTTCTCTCTGTTGTTCAGTTCATGTTCTTTGCGTTCCAGATTCTCAGCCTTTTTATCCGCAGCTTCTTCCTTGGATAAAACACGCCTTTCGTACTTCTGCAGTTCGTTTCTGCGATCACGGATCTCACGTTCCTGCTCATTCTTAAGCTTGAGGTTTTCCTCTTTTGCTTCCAGAAGAGCTTCTCTTTTCTTCGCTTCGGCTGTCTTTATCGCGTCGTCCACGATACTTCTGGCCTTAACTTCCGCGGAACCGATTGTTTCGGCATCTCTGGCCTCCTTGCGGGCTTTGGTAACCTTGCTGGTGACCGGAACTGCAATAAGTGCGGTAACTAAAACTGCAACGATCGCAACAATTAAAGTTGTCACATCCATTACAGGAGTCCCTCCTTAATATTATTTAATTTTCTAAGTGCAAAATAAGAAAAGCATGACTGTGTGCATACTCTAAAATATATTATATTTTTTTTATTGATTTGTCAAATCCCATCTTTATCGGAATTTGTCCAGAAATCTGTGATCATCCGTTCTGCGGAACCCAGGGTACAGGTTTTAAGATCCTCCCACTCTTTCGGGTATATTTTTTTGTATCCGCTCTGAGCAAAACGATCATCCAGCAGCAGGATCACTCCTTTGTCGGAAGCCGTCCGGATCACTCTTCCCGCCGCCTGAAGCACCTTGTTGAATCCCGGATATTTATAGGCATAATCGAACCCGTCGATTCCTTTTTCATTATAATGTTCTTTCAGCATATCTCTTTCATCTGTGATCATGGGTATTCCGGTCCCGATAACCGCTGCACCGATCAGCTGATCACCGGTGAGGTCGATCCCTTCGGAAAAGATCCCTCCGAGTACGCCAAAGCCAAGCAGCCAGCGGCCTTCGACAGAAAATTCATTTAGGAACGCTTCTCTTTCCGGCTCATTCATCCCCTGATCCTGCAGGATCGTTTCAAGGCTTTCCGGCTTGCATTCCTGAAAAGATTCATAAACGGATTTCATCATGCTGTAAGAAGGAAAATAAGCCATATAGCGGCCGTGCTTCCCGCAGGTCAGAATCCGCAGGTATTCTGCGATCCGTCGATACATATCGGGACCGCGCAGAGAATATTTACTGCTGACATCTGTTCCGTTGAGCAGAAGGCGGTTGCTTTTATCAAAAGGCGAGGAAACATACCGTGCATATTTTTCCTGCGCAGACAGCAGCTTCTGATAATAATGGATGGGAAGCAGGGTCGCGGAAAAAAGGATCGATGCGCGGCCGAGATCGATCACCTTCTGAATCTGTGAACTCGGATCAACACAGTAGAGCTTAACGAGAAAGGAACGTTCGGAAGGGGCTTGCGCATAAAAGAAATAATTCTCATCATAGAGTTCCGCGATGGTCAGGAAATGCCGTATTGTAAAATAATACGGCAGCAGATCCTTCTTCAGCTCCTCGTTCTCGCTGTTCTGAAAGAGCTCCTCAAACGCGGAAGCAGCTGATAACAAAGCAAGTACCAGGCGTTCGTCCAACGGGATCTTTTCGGGGCTGCTTCCGGTTCGCTGCTTTTTCATTTCCAGAAGCAGCGAATTGCATTTTGTCAGTGCTTTATAGAGCTTCGTGTTCTTTTCTTTTGACGCTCTTCTGGCTGTAAGAATATCTTCTCTTCGAAGCTCCGCGCTGAACATTTCGCTGGCGCGTCCCACAAGGTTATGTGCTTCGTCGATCAGAAAAACGGCACTGCCATGAGAATTTCCGGAGGCAAAGAATCTTTTCAGCCGTGCCTCCGGGTCGAAAGCATAGTTGTAATCGCCGATCATGATATCACAGAAGTCGGCCAGATCCAATTGAAGTTCATAAGGGCAGACATCCGCTTCCTCAGCCGCTTTCAGAATCAGTTCCCTTGCGAAAGCATCATTCGATATCAGGATTTCATAAAGAATATCATTGATACGGTCAAAATGACCCTTGGCACGCTCACAGAACGCAGCGTCGCATCGCACCTCTTCGCAGGGACAGAGTTTTTCCTTTGCTGTCATTGAAACGCTTTTGATCCGTACCCCTTTTTCCCTCAGGATATTCAGCGCTTCGGCCGGTGCAAGCCCGGTCATCGTCCGTGCTGTAAGATAAAAGATGCGGTCGGTCAATCCGGCGGAAAGCGCATGGACAGACGGGAAGACAACAGACATGGTCTTTCCCGTTCCCGTAGCCGCCTGAACAAACAGCTGCGTTTCACGCAATATCGCACGGTAGACATCGGAAGTCATCTCCTGCTGCCCTTTCCGGTATTCAAAAGGAAACTCCAGTCCGTCTATGCTGGAATTACGGATCTCATCCCAGGAAGCCAGATGCCTTGCAAAACGATAATACCGGGAAAGCAAATTTTCAAAGAATTCCTTCAGCTCTTCTGCCGTATAATCAAAACTGAATTTCTTGATCCGGTCCGTGATCAGGCTGCAGTAGCGTACCTGCACTTTCATTTTATCTTTTTGATGATCGACAGCGAACATATACGCATAACAACAAGCCTGTGCCAGATGTACCGGTACAGGCTCAGTCATTTTATCCAGTTCACTGTATGTTCCCTTGATCTCGTCGATGATATCCCTGCCGCGGGCTTTATAAATACCGTCTGCCCTGCCTTCGACCGTCAGCGAAAAACCGTCATACTCTTTCGTATACGAAAGCGGAACTTCTGCCCTGTAGGTACTGCCCATCGATCTCTGGAGTTTTCTGTGGACTCTTCCTCCCGCAAGCATGGCTTCTTTGGAGGAAAGCATTCCGCCGCTTTTTATATCTCCGGACCTGAGGATAAATTCAACGAGACTTCTTACAGAGATTTTAAGATCTTTCATTTTTTATACATGATACAGCTTGGATTCTTCATACTGCGGCTCACAGGTCGTCCTGAGTCCGAGTTTCCTCAGCGTCTGGTCATCCACGGAAGCTGTAATGACCGAACAGTGCATTTCACAGTCGCGGAGGTTTGAGAGCTGATTCAGCGCCTGTTCCGCTATCGGATCGGTCACAGCGCACATGGATAAGGCTATGAGCATTTCATCTGAATGGATCCTCGGGTTTTTGCTTCCGAAGGATTCCGTTTTAAGCCGGGTGATCGGTTCGATAATGCTCCTCGAAATCAGATGGACATCCGCGATCTGACCGAGCGCCTTGAGCGCATTGAGCAGTGCAGACGAACAGCATCCCATAAGGTCGGTGGTCTTGCCTGTAACGATCCTTCCGTCCGGCAGTTCAATGGCAGCCGCCGGTCTGCCGGTCTCTTCCGCAACCTGGCGGGCAGCCAGAATGACTTTCCGGTCTTCGTCCGTGACGCCGGCCTGCTTCATCAACAGTTCCAGTTTATAAATGATCGTATCGATCCTGTCCGGGTCGACTCCTTTTCTTTTATCGATAAGCGCTCTGTAATATCTCCGGATGATTTCCTGCCTGGATGCTTCACAGGCAGCCTCATCGTCGATAATGCAGTTTCCTGCCATATTGACACCCATGTCGGTCGGAGATTTATATGGGCTGGATCCCATGATCTTTTCCATAATAGCCGAAAGGACCGGGAAGATCTCAACATCTCTGTTATAATTGACAGCCGTCTTTCCGTAGGCTTCCAGATGGAACGGATCGATCATGTTCACGTCGTCCAGGTCCGCCGTAGCCGCTTCATACGCCAGATTGACCGGATGCTTTAACGGAAGGTTCCAGATCGGGAACGTCTCAAACTTCGCGTAGCCGGACTTGATGCCCTTCCGGTAATCATGATACAGCTGCGACAGACAGGTAGCCATTTTGCCGCTTCCCGGCCCCGGAGCGGTAACAACGACCAGTTCTCTTTCAGTCTCAATATATTCATTTTTACCATAGCCTTCATCGCTGACAATACGGGAAATATCATGAGGATACCCGTCGATCGGATAATGATGATATACTTTTATATTCAGTGATTTAAGACGTGCCGCAAACGCTTTGGCCGCTGCCTGATCCTGATACATCGTCAGCACAACGCTTCCGACAAACAGGCCGATCCCGCGGAAACCGTCAATAAGGCGGAGAACTTCGGATTCATAAGGAATGCCGAGATCGCCCCGGACCTTGTTCTGTTCAATCGCCTCCGAACCCACGGCAACGACGATTTCGACCTGATCCTTGATCTGCAGGAGCATGGACAGCTTGCTGTCCGGCTTAAAGCCCGGGAGGACACGGGAAGCATGGTAATCGTCGAACAGTTTTCCGCCGAACTCCAGATACAGTTTCCCGCCGAAATCATTGATCCTCTCCCGGATCCTTTCGGACTGCATCTGGATATACTTGTCATTATCAAAAGCGATTTTTTTCATTTTGATTCTCCTATTCGCGATTAAAGGTCCAGTTTAAGATCATTTTCGCCGATCCATCCGTTCTTTCGGAGCGGGATCGAAATCAGCCAGCTTAAAACAGCCGGAAGGATAAAGCAGATCAGAAGGAGTCCGATCCAGTCAAAAGATGTGATCGCGGCCTTTGTTCCGGCAGCAACATCGGATACCCATCCGGTATAGACTCCGATCTGGCCGACCAGGCCGCAGGTACCCATTCCGGAAGCGATCGCAGCGCCGTTCATCTGAAGTTTGAAAAGGCAGGTCGCCAGCGGCCCTGTTATTGCGGAAGCAACAATGGGCGGGATCCAGATCCGGGGATTGCGTACGATATTGCCCATCTGAAGCATGGAAGTTCCGATACCCTGGGCGAAAAGACCGCCCCAGCGGTTTTCCTTAAAGCTCATAACCGCGAAACCGACCATCTGTGCGCAGCATCCGGCTACCGCTGCCCCTCCGGCAAGGCCGGTCAGTCCCAGCGCAGCGCAGATGGCTGCACTGCTGATCGGCAGTGTAAGGGCAATGCCGACAATGATCGAAACAATGATGCCCATCCAGAATGGCTGGAGTTCGGTTGCCCACATAATGGCTCTGCCCAGTGAGCTTGCTGCCGCCCCGATCCCCGGTGCCCACCACATGGAAAGCAGCACACCGATAATGATCGTTACTGCCGGTGTTACAATAATATCTATTTTCGTTTCCTTGGAAACGATCTTCCCGCATTCCGAAGCAATGATCGCGATTACAAGGACCGATAAGGGGCCTCCGGCTCCTCCGAGGGCATTAGCCGCTCCTCCGACGGCGATCATGGAAAACAGGACCAGCGGAGGGCTCTGCAGTGCGTACGCGATCGCACAGGCCATCGCAGGACCGGCTGCAGCCTTCGCATATCCGCCGATATCGATAATGATCTGCCAGCCGCCCTGTTCACCGATCGTACCGATGATCGTGCCGATCAGCAGGGATGCAAACAGCCCCTGGGCCATTGCTCCAAGTGCATCGATCCCGTATCTTTTTGCAGAAATCTCTACATTTTTCTTTTTCAGAAACTGTAAAAACCGGTTTTCATTCCGACTCATGTCTCAAACCCCTCTGTAGGCAATTTAAATCTGCTATAACAGATAGATAATACCACTCAAATCATCTTTTGCCTATTCGTTTCAGATAATCACTGATAATTTTTTCATATCCGAGTTCACCGGGTTCGTAAAAAACGGTTCCTTCGATCTCGGATGGCATATACTGCTGCTCCACGTAATGATCCGGGAAATCATGCGCATACTGATAGCCGATCCCTCTTCCGAGCGCTGTATGTCCCTGGTAATGCGCGTCCTGCAGATGCGGCGGAACCGTTGTAGGGACATTCTGAGCCGTTTTCATGGCAATATCGATCGCCATGCAGGAAGCGTTGCTTTTCGGCGCACAGGCAACATAGATCGCAGCCTGGGATAAAGGAATCCTCGCCTCCGGCATCCCGACTCTTTCGATGATCAGCGATGCAGCTGCCGCAACCTGCATCGCAGCCGGATCCGCATTGCCGACATCTTCACACGCACAGATCATGATCCTGCGGGCAATAAATTTAATATCTTCACCGGCTTCTAGCATCTTGGCAAGATAAAATACCGCTGCGTCGGGATCGGATCCCCTCATGCTCTTTATAAAGGCAGAGATCACATCGTAATGCTGGTCTCCGTCTTTATCATAACGGATGGCTTTCTTCTGAATACATTCCGCAGCGGTCTCCAGATCGATATGAATCTTCCCGTCGTCCGAAGGAGCTGTCGTAAGTGCACCCAGTTCAAGGGCATTCAGCGCGCTCCGCGCATCCCCGCCGCTTCGTTCAGCCAGAAATTCCGCAGCATCATCCTCCAGGACCACATTCAGTCCGCCCAGCCCGCGGTCGGCATCCTTTACCGCCCTCTGCAGCAAAAGAATAATGTCCTCCTTTGACAGAGGCTTCAGTTCGAAAATGACGGACCGTGAAAGCAGCGCGCCGTTCACTTCAAAATACGGATTCTCTGTGGTCGCCCCGATGAGGATGATCGTTCCCTCTTCCACAAAAGGAAGCAGATAGTCCTGCTGCGCTTTATTGAAGCGATGGATCTCATCGATAAAAAGAATCGTACGGACACCGTACATCGCGATCCGTTCTTTTGCGCCGGCCACCACTTCTTCCATGTCCTTTTTCCCGGAAGAGACCGCGCTGATCGTTTTAAAGGATGCGCTGGTCGTATTGGCAATGACCCGGGCAAGCGTTGTTTTTCCCGTTCCCGGCGGACCGAAAAAGATTACAGAACTCAGGCGGTCGGCTTCGATCGCACGGTAAAGCATTTTCCCGGGAGCAATAATATGCTGCTGCCCGACCACTTCATCAAGGGTCTTCGGCCTCATGCGTGCCGCAAGCGGCGCGTCTTTTTTTTCATATTCATTCTGCATGTAATCGATCAGATTCATAATCCTTCTCCGCTGATCTGGATAATATAGGCCGGGTTTTCTCCGTTTGTTCCCCGGTAGACGACCGTGCCCAGAGATTTCAGAAGCATTTCGTTGATATTGGGATATTTCTCCCGTTCGTAATAACCGATAAAAACATATTCCACATCATATTTTCGAAGCAGTTCGATAACCCGTTCCCTGTCGGAAGACGTATAGATCTGATCAATTTCGGCGATCCGCGCATTGAGTTCTTCCGTATCGTTCCTCCAGAGCCATTCGTGTGTATACCATCCCATGACCGTAGGCAGACCGGTCATCGCCGATACACGGCAGTATTCTGTGTAGCTGTTGCCGTTCGCTTCCAGAATGGTATGAATGCCCTGAACGTTTTTCTCGAGCCAGTGAATGGCTTCGGCATCGGAAGGGATCTGATAGTCCAGATACGCCGTTGCATCAAGCCCGGCATAGCCTTCACGGTCGGTCACATTCCCGAACCAGCAGTTTACGGAATAAGGAAAATATATACAGGTAAGCGCAAATACAAATAAAAGAGCAACTGAAACAGCCTGTACAAAAACAGTTTTCACACCGGTCAGCAGTCGGAAAATGCTGTAGATCATAGAGATTCCAAACATGATATAAGCCTGATAAGTCAGCTTAAACATGGTATTCGCGCGGGCAAAGCCTTCTCCGTAGATATCCCGGACATAGATCAGTTCCGGAATGAGGATCAGACCGATCCCGCAGAAACCCAGAAGAAGAGCCATCATATCCGAAAGAGTCAGATTTGAAACAAAAGTACGGACCGGATTATGCTTTTTCTCCTCTTCCGCCCTTTCACGGCGGGCTGTTTTATAAACCGTAAAAGCAAACAGCAGGATCACGCAGAGGACCGGCAGCCCCCAGAGGATCACCAGCTGGTAAAAGGCTGAATGATAAACCGAACGTCCGATTCCCGACTGCATTGTCACAAAAGACAGGGCAAAAGGAGCAGCAACCAGGAACTGCACGATGAACACAATGAAAATCCGTGTTACGAACATCAGCACCGCTTCAATTGCGATCCTGCGGTGCTGCCGGAGCGCACAAAGAGCAAAAGCAATGACAGCAACCGTCAGATAAATCACAAAGTCCCAGTAATTGGTCCACTGAAAGATCCCGATCAGGAAAGTCATACACCAGATATAAGGGTCTGAAACGACTTCCTTAAACAGCTCCCGGACCGTGCCGGGGCCTTCCGTCATTGCGTTTCGTTCCTTCTCCCTGCTCTGAAACCAGGCATATACCAGACCGATAAAAAGAAGCACAAACATAATGTTCACTACATGCGCGTGAAGATCTCCCAGAACGAAAGAATAGGACGGAAATTCGTGAATACAGGAGTCGGCGGTTTCCGGGTTGTGTCCGATATATCTCGTGGATGACGGGAACCAGTAATCTTCATAACCGGAAAGCCGGAAGACGTTTCCGAAAAGTCCGTACAGTACATAATGAACATTCCCAGCCAGGGAGACAGCTGCACCGGTGATCAGCCCGACCAGCGTACCGAAGCCGGAAAATCGTACTTTTCTGCTTCTAAGGCCTTCGAAAAGATGAAGTCCGATACTGAAAGGAAGCACAAATGCAAATGCTCCGATCATGGACTTGGCGATATTATAACTTTCATTAACTTTAGTACCGGTCAGTTTCGTCAGAAATACAGCGTAATATTGGCCGCCGTAATAATAATTAATGGCGTCATTCGCGTGCCAGATATCCGCAGCCGGCTGGGCAGTATCCCGCATCATAGCCGCCATAAAGCCGTAATCCATAAACTTTTCGGTGGAAAGTGCTTCCGGGCGGAACCCGGTAAAATACGTCCACATGAGAAAAACCGCAAGAAAAAGAAATTCCTCAAACAGTATAAGGTCAAAGGACAGCCCCTGCTTTTCCAGAAAGGGCCTGCCCTGCTTTTTTGACAGGATAATACAGAGGATGAGAACGGCTGCGGCAGAAATTATAGTACAGAGAAAAGAGAACAGAGTCGTAAACGGCATGATCCCGGCACGGCAGAATGCAAACATTACATACCCGGAAAGAGCAATTCCGAGCACTTTGGAAAATCCCCATCCTTTGTCCGAAAACGATCGGAACAGCCTGGAAGACAGAGGGAAAAAGAGAATTCCGAGGATCAGGACACAGAACCACCAGACCAGAAACGGTGTCGCGTCTCCGCGAAGCAGCACAAAGGCCGAAGCCGGAACTGCCAGGCAGCAAATCAGAAATATTAGAGTTCTTTTTCCAGGAATCCCGGACTCAGATGCCTTCGTATTCACCCTTATCCCTTTTGTTCTTAAGCGCTTCGACGACAGACTCCTTATCTTCCTTATAGGTTACTCCGTACCATTTCTCACGGGTCGGAATAACCCGAACATCACATTTTCCTTCCTGTAAAAGCTGTTCCACGATACCGGGGAGAAAATACTCTTTTTTCAGCTTTTCTTCTTCCTTCAGCCCGCTCAGAAAATCATTGAACCGAAGATCGGCTTCCGTCATGAAATCCGGAGTAAATCCCCAGAAATTCATGGAAACCGGCGTGTTTTCATCGAGCGGTGACCAGGTAGAACCTCCGTCTTCGGAAAAAGCGATCCCGGACTCTCTCTCCTCGATCATGGTCCGTTCGGTGATCTTCTGCAGGAAACCCGAAGGATCGGTTTCACATACGCCCCGCGCGACATGACCGTTCTTTGTGGTCGTATTGCGCAGCAGATAACCGGCCATTGCATAATGACCGTTTTCTGCCTCTGAAAGATAATTGAACATCTCCCGGAAAGGAGTGCTTCCGTAATAATCATCTGCGTTGATTACGACAAACGGACGGTCCTCGCAGACTTTCCGGCAGGCACGCACAGCATGACCGGTTCCCCAGGGCTTTACTCTTCCTTCCGGAATCCTGAAAGGCTCCGGACAGTCCAGAATATCCTGGAAAGCAAACAGGCAATTGCACTTCCCTTCAAGCCGGTCTGTGACCAGCCGGCGGAAATCTTCTTCATGTTCCTTTCGGATAACAAAAACGATGTCCCGGAATCCGGCTTTCACCGCATCATATACCGAATAATGCAGGATCGAATTGCCGAGTTCGTCGATCGGATCCATCTGCTTCAGTCCGCCGTAACGGGAACCCATCCCGGCAGCCATAATAACCAGTGCGGGTGTTTTCATCAGTCGTCTTCCTCCTGAGATTCCGTAATCGTGTAGACCTGACGTTTTCTTGCAGCTTCATCCGCAGCCAGATACTCGTCATAGGTCGTGATTTTATCGATTAGCTGTCCGTCTGAAGTGATCTCCATAATACGGTTCGCCGTGGTCTCTACAAACTGATGGTCATGACAGGTAAACAGGACGACGCCGGGATATTTGATCAGCCCGTTGTTCAGCGCAGTGATCGACTCCATATCCAGATGGTTCGTCGGCTCGTCCAGGATCAGGACATTTGCCCCGGAGATCATCATTTTCGAAAGCATGCAGCGCACTCTTTCACCGCCGGATAATACCTTGACTTTTTTTACACCGTCTTCACCGGCAAAAAGCATGCGGCCAAGGAATCCGCGAACATACGTTACATCTTTATTCTCCGAATACTGTGTCAGCCATTCGGCAATATTAAGATCATTGTCAAATTCTTTTGTAGAATCCTTCGGAAAATAGGCCTGTGTCGTGGTGACGCCCCATTTATAGGTGCCTTCGTCCGGTTCTTCTTCACCGGTAATGATCTTGAAAAACATTGTGATCGCCTGCTCGTTCCCGCCGACAAAGGCTATTTTATCTTCCCTTCGAAGTGTAAAAGTAAAGTTATCGAGCAGTTTGACGCCGTCCACGGTCTTGCTGAGGTTCTCTACCTGGAGGACCTCATTACCGATACTGCGGTCCGGACGGAAATCAATATAAGGGTATTTCCTGCTGGAAGGACGGATCTCTTCAAGCTGGATCTTTTCCAGCGCACGTTTTCTGGAAGTCGCCTGCTTTGATTTGGAAGCATTCGCGGAGAACCTGGAAATAAACTCCTGCAGCTCCTTGATCTTCTCTTCTTTCTTTTTGTTCGCCTCTTTCATCTGCTTGATGATCAGGCTGCTGGATTCAAACCAGAAATCATAGTTTCCTGCGTAAAGCTGGATTTTCCCGTAATCGATGTCTGCGATCTGGGTGCATACTTTATTCAGAAAATAACGGTCATGGGATACCACTATAACCGTATTGTCAAAGTTGATAAGGAACTCTTCCAGCCAGCCGATAGCATCCAGGTCCAGATGGTTCGTAGGCTCATCGAGAAGGAGGATATCCGGATTGCCGAAAAGAGCTCTTGCCAGCAGGACCTTGACCTTTTGAGAACCAGTAAGGTCACCCATCAGGGCATAGTGGTATTCTTCTTCGATACCGAGGCCGTTCAGCAGCGATTCCGCATCCGATTCCGCCTCCCATCCGTTCAGATCGGCAAATTCCGCTTCCAGTTCGCTGGCGCGAATACCGTCTTCGTCGGAGAAGTCTTCTTTGGCATAAAGCGCATCCTTCTCTTCCCGGATATCATAAAGTCTCTGGTTGCCCATGATAACCGTATCCATGACAGTATATTCATCAAATTTAAAATGATCCTGTTCGAGAAAAGAAAGCCTGTCACCGGGCGTAATGACAACCTCTCCGGAGGTCGGTTCCAGTTGGCCGGACAGGATCCTTAAAAAAGTGGATTTTCCGGCGCCGTTCGCTCCGATGACCCCGTAGCAGTTTCCTTCGGTGAATTTGATATTGACATCCTCAAATAAAGCTTTTTTTCCTACGCGAAGAGTTATATTATTGGCAGATATCATCGCTGTTCTCCTTGTTTCACGGTAAAAAGAACCAGTCGGCTCTGTTTGCTTTTGCCATCAGTGCATTGTATTGAAGGATCTCATACTCGTTTATCAGGCTATTGATCTCCTCCGGTGCACTCTCCCAGGTATGGAATACCTTGTCCGGGGTATAATACCCGTGCTGATTGTACCCTGCGATCTTCTCCCTCAGCATCTGGATGTAATGATTGAAAGAAGGCATCGGAAGGCCGGTCTTTTCAAGCATCATCGTACCAAGGAAGTTGCAGCTTGTTATAACATCTGTTTCGGTTTCCGTATCATAATTTGTCCAGATAAAGAAGGGGGTCTCATAATAACGAACACGGTCCTCAAGGGAGAGATCCTCTTTTTTGGCTCCGGTAATAAACTCTTCAAATTCGACCGGAAGATCCGGATAATGGTCACCGAACATGACGACTATGGTCGGTTCGTCCAGTTCTTTCAAGTATTCCAGCAGATACTCTGTGGCTTCGTCCGTATTCTTTACAAGTGAAAGATAGCGGTTAACGGTATCATTCGAAAAGCCGTTGACAAAGACATCATTCGTATAGTTGTTTGTGGAATACCCGCCGTGATTCTGAAGAGTTACGTCGAATATGAACAACGGATCATCCGGGTTTTCTTTTTCCTCGATCAGGCTGATGATCTTCCTGTAATTCTCCTTATCACTGACCATGCCGCGGATTTTCTCTGAGTTTTCTGCGAAATCATCGATTGTAAAGAAGCGATCGAAGCCGAGATAATCGTACGCATTGATCCTGTTCCAGTTTGTTCCCTTGTTCGGATGTATGGCGACTGCACTGTATCCTGCATCTTTAAGGGTCGAAACGAGCGAATACTGGTTATGTGTGTAGAAATTCACATACGGAACGTAACTGTGATACTGTTTTGTGGAATTTCCGGTCAGGAACTCATACTCGGATTTCGCAGTTCCACCGCCCCAGATATTGACAAGGTTATACCCTTTGATCACGTTTTCATCCAGCGAGTTGTAATAAGGCATATAATCCGTATTCGTTTCAAAATCGGCAGCGTGCTTATAATCCGCCCAGGATTCATTCATGATCGCGATGATATTTACCGGGGTAACATCATCCGGGACCGGCTTGTTATCCCATTGCTCATACTCCGCAGCGCTCTGCTCTGTGATCTCCCTCACAGAATTCATGGAATATCCTTCCGGCGGATCATTTCTCATGAATTTGGTTACGCAGAAAAAACCGACATTCGTACCGACTTTCACATAGGTTTTATGCGGAGCCCAGAGATCCGTTGTGATACTGAGGAGCTTTGTATTCCACGGAGCATACAGCAGGAAAAAATATCCGGCGATCATCGCACCGAAAGCACCGATCCGGATCCCAATCCTGGCAGCTTTTCTTTTGGCCGGCATGCGATCCGGACAATGAAGGATTATGGCGATCAGGCAAAGGCTTGTGCAGAGAAATACCGTAATACTGCGGGTAAAAACGAATTCATAGCTTCCTTTTATGCCCCATGCCGTCTTAAAACTGAAAATATCGATGAGCTGAAGTGGTTCGCCCCGTGTAAGATAAACAAAATAAAAGATCAGGGCCATCGTCGTTGTGAAGATCAGCAGGGTAAGGCAGGCTCTTCTCAATGAATTGAACCAAAGCAGGAGCAGCAGCCCCATGATAAGGCCCCCGGCCAGATTCGCCAGAATGTATTTCAGCTCCATTTCACCGATCTTTTCCGAATTATTGATCATTTCCATCTCAATAAAGCAGTAAAGATCTATGGCGACCAGAAACAGAATGTGGTACCACTTCATCAGCGGCTTATATTCTTTTCCCTCCGGGGTGCGCTGTTTATACCCCGTCCCCCACCGGAAGAAACAGAAGCTGATCGAAGCACCCATAAAAATAATGACCGTAATGTAAAGAAAGATCATTAAGATTTTATGTGTGTCTTCTGTTGATGGAAGTACTGCAGCGGAATGGCGGAAATAATACCATGCCGTAACGCACCAGTAAGCGATCCAGAATATCAGATATATTTTGTATTTTGTTGTTTTAAGTTTCTCTTTTCCTACAGTCATTATTAAAAGAATCTCATTGATGCAAAAAATGGTATATGCGGCTGTTTCCGCCTCAAAGGGCGATCATCCTTCTTCAATCAGATCTTATGGATGAACAGACCGCTCAGAAGCTTCGGTTCAAACCATGTGGATTTCGGAGGCATGAGCCTGCCGGCATCCGCCACTGCAAAAAGTTCCAGAATATCTGTCGGATACATTGCAAAAGCCGCAGCGCAGTCCTCGCGGCATCTTCTCTCCAGTTCTTCCAGACCGCGGATCCCGCCGACAAAATCGATGTTATTATCAGTCGATGGATCATCGATCCCGAAAACAGGAGAAAGGACCTCCTTCTGAAGAAAGGCTACATCCAGACCGTCTACCGGATCCGGGGAAACAAATTCATCCCGGCACCGGAGGGCGTACCATGTATTGTCAAGAAGCATCGACACCTGGCCTTTTCTCCCGGGCCGTATAGGCGCTGATGATGTTCCCGTAATCTCGAATTTCTCAGAAATCTTTTGAAGAAGCTCTTCCCCGGTTAAACCGTTCATGGTTTTGAGAACCCGGTTGTAGTCCATGATCTTTAACTGGTCTGCCGGAAAAAGTACGGAAAGAAAGTAATTGAACTCTTCTTCTCCGGTAAAGCCGGGATTCTGTTCTCTTCGCATCAGGGATACTTTCACTGCAGAAGCCGCCCTGTGATGACCGTCTGCAATATAGGTACAGGGGATTTCTTCAAAGTATTTTTCGATTGTTTCAACTGTATCAGCATCACGAATGGTCCAGATCCTGTGCCGCACGTCACCGTCAGCAGTAAAATCCGCATCCGGCTTACTCTTTTTCACCTCGTCAACAATGCGGTCGATCTCTTTTCTTCCGCGATAGGCAAGAAAGATCGGACCGGTCTGTGCACTGCAGGCATCCACATGACGGATACGGTCTTCTTCTTTTTCCCTGCGTGTGTTTTCATGCTTACGGATCACTCCGTTAAGGTAATCATCCACAGAGGAGCAGGCTACGATCCCGGTCTGGGGTCTGCTTCCCATCGTGAGCTCATAAACATAGAAACAGGGGGTATCGTCCTGGACGAATTCCCCTGTTTCTGTCATTTCATTCAGCATGTCTGCGGCTTTGCGATAAACTTCTTCCGCGTACATGTCATAGTCTTCGGGAAACTGTGTTTCCGGTCGGTCGATCCGCAGAAAAGAATACCGGTCATTCTTTACTGCTTCATAAGCCTCTTTTCGTGAGTAAACATCATACGGCAAAGCTGCAATCTTTGAAGTTAGATCTTTTCTCGGCCTCAAAGCCCGAAACGGCCTGATAACTGCCATGGATCGACCCTCCCTGTTTTCCGAATATAAAACTGTATTATTTTACGACACGAACCTTCGTTACACCTTCTATCGCTGCAAGATCATTAATAACCGCATCTGTAGCAGGGCCTGAGATATCAATCAGCGTATAAGCATAATCTCCTTTGCCCTTGTTGGTAAGGTTATCGATACTGATGCCGGCATCGCCGATGACCTTGGTAAACTGGCTGAGCATATTGACCGTATTGCTGTGAAGAATGGCAATCCTGCCTTCCGAATTGCAGATACCCAGATCACAGGTGGGATAATTGACGGAATTCTTAATGTTTCCGTTCTCGACATAATCAACCAGTTCTTTCACGGCCATGACCGCACAGTTATCCTCGGATTCTTCGGTGGATGCACCCAGATGAGGAATAACGATCGCATTCTTCGCACCGGCAGTCGTCGTATTCGGGAAATCCGTTACATACTTTTTGACTTTACCTTCATTAAGGGCTTCTACCATTGCTTCTTCATCTACGATCTGGTCCCTGGCAAGATTCAGAACGACAACGCCCTCTTTCATAAGAGAGATCGCCTCTTTATCCACCATCTTCCGGGTCGCATCCATGAGCGGAACATGAATCGTAATGAAATCACAGTTCCTGTAGATGTCCTTAATATCGTAAACATGATGAGCAAGTCTGGACAGGTTCCAGGCTGCATCAACAGAAAGATACGGGTCATAGCCGTAAACATCCATGCCGAGTCCTTCAGCTGCATTTGCAACCAGCTGGCCGATCGCGCCAAGGCCGATGATTCCGAGTTTCTTTCCTTTTATCTCGTTTCCGGCAAACTGTTTTTTGTTCTTTTCAACCAGATTGTCGATCTCCGGGTCGTCCGCATTGGCCTTTACCCACTCGATACCGCCGACAATATCTCTGGAAGCCAGCAGCATACTCGTAAGAACCAGTTCCTTAACACCGTTTGCGTTGGCACCCGGAGTGTTGAAAACAACGATCCCTCTTTTTGCGTAATCATCAAGAGGAATATTGTTTACACCGATGCCGGCACGGGCAACGGCAAGTGTCGTATCAGCGATCTCCATTTCATGCATCTTGGCAGAGCGGACAAGTATAACATCGGCATCCTTGACGTCCTCACACTTTTCAAACTGCGGTGTGAAATTATCCAGACCGATCTTTGCGATCGGGTTGAGTGTTGCGTATTTCATAATTATCTGTTTGCCTCCTCAAATGCTTTCATAAAGTCAACCAGGTCGATAACGCCCTGTTTCGGCATAGCGTTGTAAATGCTTGCGCGCATGCCGCCGACGGTTCTGTGTCCTTTAATATTTACGAATCCGTTCTTGCCTGCTTCTGCGATGAATTTCGCATCAAGATCGGCATTACCTGTAATGAAGGGGACGTTCATGATCGAACGGGAATCCTTTTCAACGGTTCCTTTGAACATTTCGCTGGAATCAAGATAGTCATAAAGGATCTTGGCCTTCTCTTCATTGCGCTGCTTCATGACTTCCAGTCCGCCCATCGCCTTGAGCCACTTGAATACGAGGCCGCAGATATAAATGCTGAAGCAGTTCGGAGTGTTGTAAAGCGAACCGGCATCTGCCTGGGTCTTAAACTGGAGCATAACGGGAGTCTGCGGATTGACATCCTCGGTGATCAGATCTTCACGGATGATCATGATAACCAGTCCGGCCGGTCCGATATTCTTCTGTACGCCGCCGTAAGCGATGCCATATTTTTCGATGTCGATCGGCTCGGAAAGGAAGCAGGAAGACATGTCTGCGACAAGGTCCTTTCCTTTGGTGTTCGGAAGAGTCTTGAATTTTGTTCCGTAGATCGTATTATTCTCACAGATATATACATAGTCGGCATCCGGAGAAATGTCCAGATCCGAACAGTCCGGAATGTAGGAGAAAGTCTTGTCCTCTGAAGAAGCGATCACATTCGCCTGACCGTATCTCTGTGCTTCCTTCCATGCTTTTTTAGCCCACTGGCCGGTAATGATATAATCTGCAACGCCGTGCTTCATAAGGTTCATCGGAATTGCAGAAAACTGATGGCTGCAGCTGCCGGTGAGGAAAAGCACTTTGTAGTTGGAAGGAATTCCAACAAGTTCACGGATATCCGCTTCTGCCGTATTGAGGATCTCGTCAAACACTTTAGATCGATGGCTCATTTCCATTACGGACATTCCGCATCCTTTATAATCAAAAAGATCTTCCTGAGCCTGTTTGATGACCTCTTCCGGGAGCACTGCCGGACCTGCTGAAAAGTTGTACACTCTACCCATTGTTGTTCTCCTTAAAATAAAATTTATAAGAAACTGATCAGAACGTGTTCCGCAAATCCGCGTAAAACATTCCGGTCGGAATCTGCACTGTTCAATCAAGATAGCCTGTCGTGAAGCAAAGATCACAACAGGCTATACATAAAAACCTGAAATGGTTCAAATAAAGCAGACCGTTCTGCGAGCGATCAGTCTTTTGCTTCCTCTGCAGCTGCTTCAGCTGCCTCCGCTGCATCAGCTGCAGCTTCTTCAACGGTTTCAGCTGCTTCTGCAGCTTTTTCTTCTATTTTTTCTTTAACATCCGATTCTTTTTCGAGCTTCTGCGTAGGCTGAGACTGTGAGGATGCTGCGTAAGTTCCGGGTTTCTCAACCTGGATGATCGCAGACTTCTTCATCGGGATACGGCAGTTTTTGTTGTTTCCGAATTCTACGATAACATCGTTATCCGTGATCTCAATAACCACCCCGTAAAAGCCGCTGGTCGTCAGTACTGCATCGCCGATCGCCATAGAGCTGAGCATTTCATTCATTCTTTTCTTTTCTTTGCTCTGCGGGCGGATCATCATAAAATACATTAAAGCGATCATCACTACGAGGATAATGATCATACTGAAGTTTCCACCGGAAGCTGCTGCGAGTATCATAAGAATTACCTCCTTGTTTTCCCTATTGAATTAGAATAACACCTCAAATGACGATGCGCAAGAGTTCTTTTTACAAGTTTGACAGTTTTTTCACAGGGTATAAAATCTGCTTTTACCGTGCAAGCCGGTACATGGCATCCGCAAGGATCTTCGCATTCCGGAGCAGATTCTCTTTTTCAATACATTCATCCGGTTTATGTTCCCTGTCCGGATCGCCCGGGAATGTCGGGCCGAAAGCAACAGTATTCTTTACGGATTTCGCGTAAGTGCCCCCGCCGATACAGATCGGTCCGGAATCATCTCCCGTATGCTCGCGATATACATCCAGAAGGGTTTTTACAAGAGTGCTTTGCGGATCGACATAAAGAGCCGGTTCATGGATCTGGGAAACAAGATTAAATCCGTTTTCCTCAAAAGCAGCGTTGAAAACCGGAGCACAGTCTTCCAGGCGGCAGGTGACCGGATAACGGTAGTTGATCCCGGTTTCCAGTTGAGTCTCATCCCCGCTTATTGTCCCGAGGTTCAGCGTCAGAGCGCCGGAGGGTTCGTCGGACATTCCGATGCCCAGTGCTTTTCCGTCGGTCTCCAAACCGATCTTTTCACTTAAAAACGTCAGTGCGCTGGCCAGGGAAGGATCAAAAGGCACTTCCTTCAGTACCGAAAGCAGAAGTCCGACAGCATTTCTGCCTTTTTCCGGTGTGCTTCCGTGAGCGCTTTCGCCCAACGCTTCGATCCGAACGATTCCGCTATCACGGGAAACCCTGATCTCACTGTTTGCATAGCCGAGGAGGTTTTCATATACACTGTTTCCGCATTCGATCTCCGCAAAAGCCTTAGCAGGGACTACATTAAATGCCGTTCCGCCCTGGATCTTCTTCAGTTTTGGGAAAGAATCACCCTGAACATAATTCTTCCTCATGGTTGAAATCACGATTCCTTTTTCACCGTATACAAGCGGGTAGGTTCCGTCCGGCGTAAAGCCCATCACCGGCTCCTCCCCGCCGTGAGAGAAGAAATATGCCATATCATGCGATCCGGTCTCCTCGTTCGTGCCGAACAGGATCCGGATACGACGTTTCAGCTTCTGATTGTATTTCCGGATCGCGTTCAGGGCATACAAAGCCGCCACCGCCGGTCCTTTGTCATCCACTGCACCGCGCCCGTAAATATACGTATCATCTGCTTCTCCCCCGAAAGGATCACGGGTCCAGCCTTCTCCGGCCGGAACAACGTCCAGATGAACTACTACGGCAACGAGCTCTCCCTCACCATATTCACAGTAACCGACCTGGTGGTCAAAATCACATACAGAGAAGCCCATTTCTTTCGCCTTGCCAAGCATAAAGGATAGTGCTTCCTGAACCTCTTTCCCGTGAGGCGCACCCTCTTCGGATTCACCTTCTACGCTCGGGATCCTTAAGAGTTCCTGCAGCGTTTCGTACATTTTTTCTTTATCGGCTTCTATGATCTCCTGCAGCCGCATATCGATCACTCCTTTTTCAATGGTATTAAACAGTCAGCTGTGTGTATGTGTAAACAGATGGTTGCTGCAGTACTCCTTATTCCCGGTACATTTGGAACAGTAACGGAATTCCAGATTCGGATTGTCTGCTTCGGTCTGTCCGCAGATATAACATTTATGGATCGACGTTTTCTTCCGGTTTTCTGCCTGTCCCCGGCTCATTGCTTTCTTAAACTCCTGTTGTGCGGTCCTATGGGCCTTCGGCTGCTTTTTTGCAGAGAAATGCAGTATCAAGAGTATAATCACCGGAGCCAGCGAACAGATGATCTGTACTGCGGTGAACCAGGATCTGGAACGTACAATACTGTAAACAAGATAGGCAACATCGAAGGCAGCCAGATACTTGATCTTGATCGGTATGATAAAGAAAAGCAGCATCTGCTGTTCCGGGAATGTAAATGCAAATCCGAGGAAGATCGAAAGGCTTACGTAATACGTAGAGAACATTACCCCGTTGAAATAAGTAATATAGTCCCCGAACCCGGCAAAATGCAGGATAAAAGCCCCGATCACCGTGCAGATCAATCCGAAAAAGATAAAAAGATTATAGAAATAATCCCCCCAGACCCTTTCCAGGACCGATCCGAGCTGGTAATACACGAAGAGCATGATAACCGTAAAAAAGCTCAGGGAACCCGGGGGCGTAAGGATCCAGGTAAAGATCCTCCAGATCTCACCCTGAAGGATACTTGAAGGTACAAGCGTCAGCATTCCCAGTATATCCGTGCGCATCGCCGAACTCAGGAAGGTGATCAGATAACCGATAATATACGTGGCAATTATATATCTGGTGAGTCCCCGGACGGCAAATCTGCCGAACCGCTGTCTCATTTTATAAAGAAGTCTCATAAAGTTTCCTTTGATAATGAATACGGTACTGAATAAAATCAGTACTGTTTCAGAGTATCCGTAGCTTCTTCACCGACATTGGTGATATTGAGGATCCTGACAAAATAGCTTCCGGTACCGGCGCAGATCTCAACCCGGTCATCAACATGATGTCCCATAAGCGCTGATCCGAGCGGCGATTCGGGAGAAATCAGACCTCTTCTGGAATCCCCGCGGATAGAGGTAACGATTTTGTATTCTTCCGTCTCTCCGTCGTCTTCAAAAACGATTTTGACACGTTTGTTCAGTCCGACTTCGTCTTCCGCGGAAGTATCATCTATTATTATAGCATGCTTCAGCATATTCTCCAGATAAGCGATCCTGGACTCGTTCTGGTTCTTGGCAAGCTTGGCTGCGTAGTATTCAAAATTTTCACTGAGGTCGCCGTGCGCACGGGCTTCTTTAACCGCTTCGATCGCCTCTTTTCGCACGACGAGTTTTCTGTGCTCGATCTCTTCTTCTATTTTTTGGACATCACTTCTGGTCAGTTTTTCACTCATTTTTACAAAACCCCGCATAAACGATATCACAACAGGGCGGCCTGTACGCCGCCCTGCAGTACTTTTGTTAAATCAGCCGATTCAGTCACGGATTATTTTAAGGTGACCTTTGCTCCTTCAGCTTCTACTTTTTCTTTAATGTCGTTTGCTTCTTCCTTGGAAACCGCTTCCTTGATCATCTTCGGAGCGCCGTCTACGAGGTCTTTAGCTTCTTTCAGGCCGAGGCCGGTGATCTCACGAACGACCTTGATAACCTTAACTTTGTTCGGGCCGACTTCGGTAAGTTCAACGTCGAACTCAGTCTTTTCTTCTTCTGCTGCTGCTTCTGCGGGGCCGGCTGCTGCAACTACAACACCTGCTGCTGCGGAAACGCCAAACTCTTCTTCACATGCCTTTACGAGCTCGTTCAGCTCAAGAACGGATAAACCTTTAATCGCTTCAATAAATTCAGCTGTTGTCATGATATAATCCTCCATAAATTATAGGCAGAACCTCTGCCGTGTATTTCTTTTTTACTCTGCTGCAGCTTCTGCTGCGGGTGCTTCTTCTGCTGCTTCTGCCGGGCCGCCAAGCTTTTCGGCGATCTGGTTCAGTACCCGGGCGAGGTTTGCCATCGGTGAGTTCAGGCTGCCGAGAAGTCTGGAAAGAAGAACTTCCCTTGACGGGATATCCGCTAGCTTTTTGACCGCTTCGGAATCGTAATAACCGCCTTCGACAACACCTGCAACAAGCTCAAGCGAGGGTGCCGTTTTTGCGAACTTGGAAATAACGCGGACCGGAGCGGTCGCATCATCTTTGGAAACCGCGATCGCGTTGGTTCCTTCAAGATGCTTGCAGAGCTCTTCGCAGGGTGTTCCCTTGAACGCAAAATTCATCATCGTGTTTTTGTAGACTTTATAAAGAATGCCTTCTTCACGGAACGCACGGCGGAGCTCGGTGTCCTGAGCAACCGTAATACCGCTGTAGTTCACAAGGATAACGGAATCCGCATCATTGATAACATTCGATATCTCATCTACGACCAGCTGTTTAGCTTCAACTTTTGCCATGAAACGTTTTTTCCTCCTTTGTAGATTCGTTCACGCTTCGGCCCTGAGTCTTTAAAATAGAAAAACCCTGTCCGCGAAAACAGACAGGGAAATAATCCGATAAAGATCATCCTCGGCAGGCGCTTTGCTTACGTCCGGAACGGACACCTGCTGTCTTCGGCGTGACAAAGGTTATACTATCATCTCCGTTTCCGGTTGTCAACAACGAATTTCAGCTTATCGGAGAATCTATTTTTTCAAGTGTTTTCATAATTCCGGAGATCTCCTCCTGAATGATTTTGGAGTCGACTTCCGAAAGATCTGAAGGTCTGACTTTGATCCGTTTCTTCAGATCTCCGGTTTTCTCACGGATAGTCTTCCATTCTTCTTCCGTGATCTTCTTTCTGTCTGCACGATTCAGAGAATCGACGATCAGGATCGCTTTTCTGGCTTTTCCTGCGATTCTGCAGTTTGCATCGATCCTGCGGTCATCGTCATAATGCTCTTCGGCGTCTTTTACCGCGGCTTCAACCGTTTCCGGTTCCGGGACCCACTTTTCCGGCCGGATCTTTTTCCTTGATTTGTGATGACTTCCGGAATCAAAAAGTTCGATCAGGAGCGTCCCGTCTTCAAGCACTTCTGTTTTCAGTGTGATCCTGGCGATCCCTCCAGCAGATTTTTTAATGCCGCCGACACGGACTTTCTTAATGCGCTTATTATCCTTTGCCCAGGTCCGTTCACCCATGACGATCTCCGCCATAACGGCTGACGGGAGGAATCTTCCTGCCGTAAAGACACGGCTCGCAGACGCGGGAACTTTGGTCCCGCGTTCCAGCATACGGACACAGATACCGTCTTTGGTAGCTACGGATATGGAAAGAGGCAGTTCAGTCACTGGTTTTTCCTCCGGAAAATCTCTTCAAAGCTCTCCTTAAACGGAGCTTTACAAACGCCATATTCGGTAACGATACCGGAGATCAGATCCGCATCGGTCACGTCAAAGGCCGGATTGAAGACTTTGATATCCTCCGGGGCCATACGGCGTTCATACCACATTTCGGTTACTTCCTCCGGCTTTCTCTGTTCGATCACAATATCGGCGCCGGCGGGTGTATTCATATCGATCGTTGAGGTCGGGGCACAGACATAGAAGGGGATCCCGTATCGCTTTGCAGCAAGGGCAACCATGGAGGTTCCGATCTTATTGGCGGTATCGCCGTTCGCGGCAATACGGTCCGCCCCGACAAAGATCGCGTCGATCAGTCCCTGCCTCATTGCGGATGCGGACATATTATCGCATAGCACGGTCACGTCCATACCGGCCTGGGACAGTTCAAAGCAGGTCAGTCTGGCACCCTGAAGTAGCGGCCTGGTCTCATCTGAATAGATCCTGAAGTTGTAACCTCTCTCATGACCCAGATACATCGGAGCCGTTGCAGTGCCGTATTTTACCGCTGCAAGACGTCCGGCATTGCAGTGTGTCAAAAGGCCGTATCCGGGTTTTACCAGCGTCAGCCCGTTCTCTCCGATCGCGCGGCACATCGCAATATCTTCATCACGGATCGCGATCGCTTCACGATGAAGCGCCTCAACGATCTCGGGGATGGGTTTTTCTTTGTTGGCCTTAACCACACCGTCCTGACGGTTCAATGCCCAGGAGAGGTTAACCGCCGTAGGTCTGGAAGAATTCAGGTATTCTTTCGCTTCGGTAAACCGTGCGTAGAAGTCTTCAAAATCATCTGTCCGGATATCCCTGGCAGCAAGATAGATCGCGATGCCGGCCGAAACACCGATAGCAGGCGCACCGCGTACCTTCAGATGATAGATCGCCTCCCAGATATCCTTCTGATCGGTAAGATAAAGCATTTCCATAGCGTAGGGAAGCTTAGTCTGATCGATGATCGCCAGTGCGTTTTTCTCTTCGTCCAGATCGACGGTGACGAAGTCGTTAAAATTCTTTTCCTGCATGATCGATACTGTCTCCTTTATGATTCATGAAATACAAAAGCTCTATTCAAAAGCACGAGTAAGGCGTTAAGCCGGGTTCTGTCGTGTGCGGCCATCTGTCTAGGGCTGCAGTTGCCTGCAGTCTCAAGCGACCTACCCGAAAGCACGACGGGCCGCCGTATCGCTCTCTGTCTGGTCTTGCTTCGGATGGAGTTTACATCTGCCCGCTGCGTTACCGCAGCGGCGGTAGTCTCTTACACTGCCTTTTCACCCTTACCTGAAATCAGGCGGTTGTTTTCTGCTGCACTGGTCCTGGGGTCACCCCCGCCGGACGTTATCCGGCATCCTGCCCTGTGAAGCCCGGACTTTCCTCTCCCGCCGCAAAAGGCGGCAGCGGCCGCATGCCTTACTCGCGTCTTTAAATCAGTTTATAGGGAGCCTGCTGTTCGGCCGCAAGGATCTCCAGCTCCGGAAATTTTTCCTTAAGAAAAGCTGTAATATCTTCGACAAAACAGTGTTCTGTCCCGTAATGACCCGCATCTATGATCCGGATACCTTTCGCCCAGGCATCCGTTCCGGTATGATAGTCGATATCCCCTGTTACAAACACATCCGCCCCGGAAGCGATGGCGTCTTCCAGAAGACTCTTTCCGCTGCCGCCGCATACCGCAGCACGGCAGATCTCCGGATTGCCGGAACCGTAACACCGGACATCGGCAAGACCGAACACCGTTTTGACCTTTTGGGCAAAATCATAATACCTCACCGGTTCTTCCAGATCTCCGACTTTTCCCAGTCCGATCCCTTCTCCGGTTACGCTCAGAACTTCGCAGTTCTGAAGCCCGAGCATGGATGCGTTCAGGTCCGCCATACCGCAGACATCGTAATTCGTATGCATCGCGTACAGCGAGATCCGGTTCTCGATCAGCCCGATCAGCCGGCGTCCGGTAAACGTATCCGAGCTGACGCTTTTAATAGCGCTGAAGATCAGCGGATGATGCGTAACAAGAAGATCAGCTTTTAATGCAGCGGCCTGTTCCACCACTTCATCCACAGCGTCCAGCGCAACCATTACCCTGCTGACTTCACGGTCCCTTCTTCCTGCCAGAAGTCCGGGATTATCCCAGTCTTCCGCGCAGGCAGGTGGAAAACGTTCCTCCAGTACGGAAATAATATCATTGCAGTTCATTTTTCAATCCTCTGAATACTTTATAAATACGGCAAACCGGCAGACCAACCACATTGCTGTAGTCGCCTTCTATACCTTCCACATATCTTGAGAACAGGCCCTGGATACCGTATGCACCGGCTTTGTCCATCGGTTCTCCCGTAGCGATATAATCCCATATCTCCTGGTCGGAAAGGGCTGCGACCTTCACACGGGTCGTTTCCGCAAAACTTTTCGTACGGACGATCTTCCGGTCTTCAATAAAAATCATGAATACGCCGGTCAGCACTTCATGCAGCCTTCCGGAAAGATTCTGAAGCATCCGAAATGCATCTTGTTCATTCTCCGGCTTCCCGAGGATCTTTCCTCCCGCCGCAACGACCGTATCGGCTCCGATCACGACGGTTTTTCCGGGTATCTCAGCCTGCGATGCCAGAAGCCGCATCGCGACATCCGTGCATTTTCTTTCGGAGAGCTCCGAAACAAGTTCTGCGGGGTCTGAGATCAGAACGTCCTCATCGACATCCGAAGGGATCACTTCCGGTTCGATACCGGTTCGTTTTAACAGCTCGCTTCGTCTGGGCGAAGCAGAAGCCAGAATTACATGCCAGTCAATCATAGTACTCCAACGCCCGGTTAACTGTTGACAGTTCCGATTCCAGTTCCTTCTTCCGGCCTTCTGCAGAAGCGGAAGTTTCACGCGAGAGCGTTTCGATCATTTTTAGGAGCCAGTCTTTTCTTTTTAATACATATTCCTTTAATGCTCCGCTGCGGTCCGCGAGAAGCATCGGGCCGAATAAAGCCTGCTCTTCATTCAGTGAGTAAAACTCACCGGTATATAAAGCACGGATCACGGGATAATACTTATTGTCTTCTTTAACAAAGCATTCCTCTTCGATCCGGAATCTTTTTTCAGCAAGGAAACGCCTTACTTCGTCGACCTCGCTCTGCGGCGACAGTATCATATTCATACCGGAGGCGACGTCCCATTTCCGAGAAAGGATACCGAGTATCGTCCTCCCGCCCATACCGGTAATCACAGCGGTGTCTGCCTCACCGGGCCGAAGCACCGTCAGTCCGTCACCGATCCGGGTCTCCACACCATCGGAAGCCCGGAACTGCAGGATGTTGTCCTTCGCGATCCGGACCGGTCCCTCTTTAACATCCGAAGCGATACATTTCGGAGAAATACCGGTCTTATACAGCATGATCGGAATATAACCGTGATCACAGCCGATATCCGCGACGATCTCGCCTTTTCGCACCAGTGAGACGATGGCCTTCATACGTTCCGAAAGGAACGGAAGTCCGGGATTGTTCTCAGTCAAGGTAGTCACGCAGCTTCCTGGAGCGGCTCGGATGACGAAGTTTCCTTAACGCTTTCGCCTCGATCTGACGGATACGCTCACGGGTAACGTTAAACTCTTTGCCGACTTCTTCCAATGTCCTGGCATGACCGTCATCCAGTCCGAAACGCAGACGCAGAACTTTCTGCTCCCTTTCGGTAAGGGTATCCAGCACTTCCTCCAGCTGCTCTCTCAGCATCGTAAAGGCCGCAGCATCGGCCGGTGCCGGCACATTGTCATCCTGGATAAAATCTCCGAGATGGCTGTCTTCTTCTTCTCCGATCGGCGTCTCCAGGGAAACCGGTTCCTGGGAAATCTTGAGAATCTCACGGACACGGTCGACGGAAAGATTCATCTTTTCCGCGATCTCTTCCGGGGTAGGCTCACGCCCGAAATCCTGCAGGAGCTGTCGGGATACCCGGATCAGTTTGTTGATCGTCTCCACCATATGGACGGGGATCCGGATCGTCCTTGCCTGATCCGCGATCGCACGCGTAATTGCCTGGCGGATCCACCAGGTAGCATATGTCGAGAACTTATATCCTTTACGGTAGTCGAATTTCTCAACCGCTTTGATCAGCCCGAGGTTGCCTTCCTGTATCAGGTCAAGGAACAGCATCCCTCTGCCCACGTATCTTTTCGCAATGGATACGACGAGACGCAGATTGGCTTCCGCCAGTTTTTTCTTGGCTTCCTCGTCGCCCTCTTCCATACGCATCGCAAGTTCCACCTCTTCATCTGCCGTCAGCAGCGGAACCTTTCCGATCTCTTTCAAATACATACGGACAGGGTCTTCCACGCTTACGCCTTCCGGAACAGAAAGGTCGATATTCTCGACATCTACCTCTTCCTCGTCGTCAAGCGGGATATCATCATCTTTAATCAGCAGCATGGAGTCATCAAAATCCTTGTCATTGACAGAGAACTGGACAACGTCAATTCCGCGCTCCTCCAGATAGGAACGGACCTTTTCCATCTGTTCGTCCCCCAGAGGCATATCGCTGAAATAGCTTTTAATCTCATCGATCTCGAGCGTGTTCTTCTTGGCTTTGCCGACCTCCTCGAGTGTTTTCAGTTTTTCGAGAAATTTTTCCTTATCCAGTTCCATCAGATATTACCTCCTGTGATGAGAGCCCGCAGCTCTTCAAGTTTTCTTTTTTCTTCCAATAATCTTTGTATTTCTTCGGGCGTACTGGCCGCGGTAGACTTCAGTGCCCGCTCATAAGTCTGTGTCTTAACAGCGATCAGGATTTCTTTAAGCGCTGTTTCCTGTTCTTCATCGTCTCCGGGGATCTTTCCTCCTTCAAAGATCGCTGCCGTATCGGACTTATCCTGGCTGTCCTCAAAACGATTCAGGATCGTTACGGGATCAAAGCGGTCATCTTCTGCCTGCTGTTTTAAAGCGTTGAAGATCTCCCGGTTTTTTTCGTCGGTAAAATCATATTCCGTAATGTATACCGCCGCGAGCTGCGTAAATTCCTTTTTCCGGCTCATGCATGACAGCAGCTGTCTTTCGCGCCGCAGGTCGACCGGAACGCTCTCCTTTTTCGGCATCGGGTTCTGCGCTTCTGTTTCGCTTCGCAGCGTTCGGAAGGACATTGCGGACTTTCCGAGCTGTTTTTTTAAAAGCTCCTTTTCAATGCTGTAGCGTCTGGACATACTGTCCAGATAACTGGACCGTTCGATCTCATCCGGAAGTTCCATCAGCTTCCGAACGATCCCATTGCAGAAATCGGCCATTCCCTGCGGATCGGAAGTATCATATTCCTTTTTCATCTGGTCCGTTTCAAAAAGGAAGCCGTTCAAAGCATTATCCAGACGTTTTTCCAGCTCCGCCGGGCTTTCAGCCTTCAGAAATTCATCCGGGTCCTTGTATGGAGCCAGGGAAGCGACTTTCGGAATCACACCGGAACTCTTCAGAATCGGGATCGCCCTTCGGGCTGCCTTGATCCCGGCTTCATCGCTGTCGTAAAGCAGGATTGCTTCTTTTGCATAGCGGCGGATCAGGGAGGACTGAGCGGACGTCAGTGCTGTTCCGAGCGATGCCACGGCATTCGTAAAGCCTTTGGAATGAAGCGCGATGACGTCCATATATCCTTCGCAGATTATCATTTTTTCTTTCCGGGAGGACTTTGCGGCGTAAAGGCCGTACAGGTTTCTGCTCTTGTCAAAAAGAAGGGTCTCGGGAGAGTTCAGGTATTTGGGCAGTCCGTCCCCCATAACCCTTCCGCCAAACCCGATAACACGCCGGTTCTGATCCATGATCGGAAAAATGACCCTGTTCCAGAACCTGTCATGAACCCTGTCCCGGTCGAATGTAAAAAGACCGGTTTCTTTCAGCTGGGCGTCGGTATATCCTTTCCCCTTCAGGTGTTTATAAAGGCCGGTCCCTGTCCGGTCGGAATATCCCAGTCCGAAGCTTTTGATCACTTCATCCGGCAGGCCCCGGGATCTCAAATACGTCAGCGCGTGGGCTCCGGATTTGGAATACAATGCGTAATAATAATACAGTGCCGCTTCCTTATGAATTTCCCGAAGCTCCGTGATCCGGCTCTTTTTTTCCGGGTCTTCTGTACCGTATGCGGATTTCGGGATCTCCATTCCTGCCCTTCTGGCCAGAGCCTCTACCGATTCCGAAAAGGTATCCCGCTCGTATTCCATAATGAAATTGAATACATCACCGGATTTCCCGCAGCCGAAGCAATGATACATCTGCCGTCCTTTATGAACCGAGAAGGAAGGGGTCTTCTCACTGTGAAACGGACAGAGCCCTTTGTATGAAGTTCCCTTATGAGAAAGCTGCACATATCCGGAAATGACATCGACGATATCATTCCTGGAACGCACTTCTTCTATAAATTCATCCGTAAATCTCAATAGATCTCCCAGCCTTTTGGTATAAACAGCTCCTCAAAAATATGGATAGCATATTGATCCGTCATTCCTGAAATATAATCGCAGACGACTTTTTCGACCGGTTCTCCTTTCAGGATCAGTGCAGTGTACTCGTAGGCCATATCAAACGGATTCTTTATATAATAACGATACATTTCCGTGAGCATCCTGTCGACTTTGGGATTCTCTTTCTTTGCCGCGCCGGTAAAATATACCTTCCTGAACATCAGCGTACGAAGCTCGTTGTATCCCTGCTCCATCGTCCTCGTCTGCTTGATATGCGGACGGTTCATGCTGCGGTTCACAATATCCAGGACGAGGGTATTCAGTCTTTCCCGGCAGGTGCTGCCGAGCAGCTTTTTCAGCTCCAGTGGGATATCCTCTTCGGTTATGACGCCTGCGCGTATCGCGTCATCCATATCATGATGCATATAAGCAAGCTTGTCGGAGATCTTTACGGCTTCCGCTTCGATCGTATGAGGCTTCATCCCTGTGCGGTGGTTCAGAATACCATCACGCACCTCTTTTGTCAGATTCAGCCCGCGTCCGTCTTTCTCCAGCAGTTCTACCACTCGGACGCTCTGTTCATTGTGGCGGAATCCCAGACTGCACTCTTTATTCAGAACGTCTTCCCCTGCATGACCGAACGGTGTGTGCCCAAGATCATGTGCAAGTGCGATCGCCTCGACAAGATCCGTGTTAAGCCGCAAAGCCTTGGCGATGGTCCTCGCGATCTGCGAAACTTCCAGGGTATGGGTCAGTCTTGTTCGATAGTGATCTCCCTGCGGAGAAAGAAAGACCTGTGTTTTGTCTTTCAGACGCCGAAATGCCTTGCAGTGAATGATACGGTCCCGGTCTCTCTGATAATCCGTCCGGATCGGGCAGGGTTCTTCCTCCCGGTCCCGGCCTTCGGATTCCCGGCTCCTGGAAGCATATTCGCTGAGCGCTGTATATTCAAATTCTTCCTGCTGTTCCCGAATACTCTTTTTAACAGCCATCAAAATCTCCTGATTCGAACCGGGCGGGTCCGTTTATTGATGGGTTTTCCGTAAAAAAAGAAAGCCTCTAAATAGAATTTACTTGCTGAAATCGGAAAATCCTTTTTCAAAAAGAAGTTTTTTATATAAAAAGGGTCCCGCATGATATACGATGCGGAACCCGTGTTATCAAATCTGCTGTCACAAATATTATTGAATAATATGCACTCTTTCGGGTTTGAATCGATCCTTCTGAGCACGGGATTTGGCCGGATAACCGACCGCGACGATGGAGAAAGCTGTCAATTCTTCCGGAATATCCAGGATCTTACGCACTTTATTCATCCGTTCTTCCACCGGCGCGATCCCAAGCCAGACCGCGCCAAGTCCGAGTTCATCCGCCTCTAAAAGGATGTTTTCCGTTGCTGCAGAAAGATCGATCTGGGCGTAACGCGGAACGATACTGTTTGTGTAATAGCACGGTACGATCGCCAGCGGCGCACCGGAAAGGCAGCCGGAATAGGGACTGACCCCGGAAAGCTCTTCAATGATTTCCTTCTTTGTAACGACATAGAACTCCCAGGGCTGCTGGTTCTGTGCCGAGGGCGCAGCAAAAGCAGCCCGTAAGATCTTTTCGATTTTTTCCTCTTCGACCGCTTTGTCCATATATTTCCGGATACTTACACGATGAAAGATACTGTTCATATTAATTCCCCGTCAGATGTTCTTCATCTCTTCTTCGAGATCCTTCAGAATGCCTTCAAATTCCGAATAATACTTTTCTTTGCTTTTATGACCCGAAAGCTCAAGAGGCATCTCATTCAGATTGTTGATCACCGTAGGTACCCACTGATAGGGAACGGCGACGACAACGTAATCCGGATCCCAGATATGTCTTCCGTGCGGACCGTGCACAAAGGCCGGAACGATAAAGTTGATCTTTCCGGTCATATAGGGATAGATCATAAACCAGGAGCAGCCCATTACCGGTGTGCATTCGGAAGTATAGCTCTCCCCTGTAGAGTACGTCGCGGCACGCATGACCGGCTCCAGTTTATCCGCAGGCCCTGCAAACAGCAGGACATCCGGATCCCTTTTAATAAAGGAATAAGGCACAAAAGAGACATAATTCACCGTGCCGACAGGAAGCCTTTTCACGGAATAATAAAGTCTTGCATTGCATCTGGGGGCATTAAACACTCCCAGCCGTTCCCCGATCTGCCCGCTTAGAGCAGAGGGCGGAAAATCTGAAATGCCGACCATATTCTTGCCTACACAGGTCTCCTTGTTTTTATCCGAGAAAACAAAGGGCGAATTCGTTTCCTGGGAATATCTCAAAATCTCACAGATCGATCCCGCGTAATCCGGATCCAGATCCGGAAAGCCGTCGTTCGGCCTGAAGAGGTCATAGTACAGACCGACGGGCGGCAGGTCAAGACCAAGTTTATCGATGATGGAATAATTCAGATTCGTTTCTTTCATAATATCCTCCGTACACCGCTAAGGAACAGCCGGCAGCAGCTGATGGCAGGCTTCTTTTTAATATTATACGTTTAATTACCGTTATCTTTCAATTGTGAAATTAAATGCAAGTGAAAAGGACAGTGTCCAGAACAGAAAGTCTGTCTGCCGGTTTCCTTTTCGAACAGTTTATAATTTCTTTATAAATTTTAGTTTTGTTTTATTGCGGCGACATACTTTGCTCACATCTTTTGGATATAGTAACATCAGATAGATGATCAACCACTCACTATCTCCCCCCTCATTGAAAACGAAAAGAGACCGTTTCGCCGGTCTCTTTTTCGTTGTAAAAAAACCGCCGTGCGGACCGAGTACCGCACGGCAGTAAAATGTATCAGACTGTCATTCATTTAAAAAGTGAACTTATCTGCAAAATAAGCATCCAGACCTTCGATCGGGATACGTACCTGGTCCATTGAATCACGGTCGCGGATCGTAACGCATTTGTCCTCTTCGGAATCGAAATCATAGGTTACGCAGAACGGCGTACCGATCTCATCCTGACGGCGGTATCTCTTGCCGATGTTTCCGCGGTCATCAAATTCACAGTTATACTTTTTGCAAAGATCCGTATAGATCTTCTCTGCACCTTCATTAAGCTTCTTGGAAAGCGGAAGGACCGCGATCTTCACCGGGGCAAGAGCCGGATGGAAATGCATGACCGTACGGACGTCATTCTTTTCCGCGTCAAGAACCTCTTCATCGTAAGCGCTGCAGAGGAATGCAAGCACAACACGGTCTGCGCCAAGAGAAGGCTCGATAACGTAAGGAATATAACGCTCGTTCTTTGTGTCATCGAAATAGGAAAGATCTTCGCCGGAGACGTTCACGTGCTGCGTAAGGTCGTAATCTGTTCTGTCCGCAATGCCCCAGAGTTCGCCCCAGCCGAAGGGGAACAGGAACTCAAGGTCTGTCGTGCCTTTGCTGTAGAAGGAAAGCTCTTCCGGGGAATGATCTCTTGCACGGAGCTCATCTTCCTTCAGACCGAGGTTCTTCAGCCAGTCGATGCAGAAGCCTCTCCAGTAGTGGAACCACTCCATATCCGATCCGGGCTCGCAGAAGAACTCCAGTTCCATCTGCTCAAACTCACGCGTACGGAATGTAAAGTTTCCGGGTGTGATCTCGTTCCGGAAAGACTTTCCGATCTGGGCTATGCCAAACGGGATCTTCTTTCTGGATGTGCGCTGAACATTTTTAAAGTTTACAAAAATTCCCTGCGCTGTCTCTGGCCGCAGATAGACAGTGTTCTTTGCGTCTTCCGTAACGCCCTGGAAAGTTTTGAACATCAGGTTGAACTGACGGATCTCCGTAAAGTTGTGTTTTCCGCAGGTCGGACAGGGCACATTCTTCTCTTCGATAAAATCCATCATTTCCTGCTGGGACCAGCCGTCGACACTGCCGCCTTCGATCGCAATGCCGTTCTCGGCACAGAAGTCTTCGATCAGCTTGTCAGCACGGAATCTTTCCTTGCATTCTTTGCAGTCCATAAGGGGGTCGGAAAATCCGCCAAGATGGCCGGATGCGACCCAGGTCTGGGGATTCATAAGAATAGCGCAGTCCACGCCGACGTTGTACGGATTCTCCGTAACAAACTTCTGCCACCAGGCTTTCTTTACGTTATTCTTGAGTTCAACTCCGATCGGACCGTAATCCCATGTATTTGCAAGGCCACCGTAAATTTCGGAGCCGGGATAAATGAATCCTCTGGATTTCGCAAGTGCAACGATCTTGTCCATTGTCTTTTCCATAATTTGTTTTCCTCGCCTCTATAGAATTTATTTCAGTAAATATACCAGTCCGATAATCGTAAGCAGGCCCGTATCATTAATCGGATGCCTTATATACAATGTATGAAGGCTCAATGTTGATTGTCTGGAAGATGTCCGGAATTCCGCTCACATCGCTGTCACTGATCGTGTAGCTTCCATCATCATTTTTTTTCATATTATCCGAATAAAGAACAGCCTTTTCGGGAATTGAAACCGTCATGGGTTCCTGAAGTACCAGTACGCGCATTTCGGGATATTCGACCGGGATCGTATAACCTGAATACTCCAGGCCGCTGTCCGTCAGAAAGCGCGAGCCAAACAGGAAACCCTTTGTGAGCGCCTCTTCCACATCTCCGTCATAAGCCGGAACATGATTGAAATCCGCATAATCGTCTATGGAAGCGTATTGAAGTTCAATAGAGATACGATTTCCCTCAATACTGCAGCTGTTCAACTCTACGGAAGGCTCATCCCTGCCGGAAGCATAAGCCTCAACCTGCTGTTCGATAAATGCAGATAGATCATTACGTCCTATCATATCGTCATTTGTTCCGATAATGGTCTGTGTAACGGATCCGTCCCTGTTCAGTACAAAGGATGTTCCGTCAGGAGCAGATGCACTGCCGCACCCGAACAGCGCGAGTGCCGAAAGCACGGATATCAACACGATGGATAAGCGTAGAATTCTCTGTCTCATAATCTAACCTCTTCCCGTATATCTAAACAAGTATAAAACAACAGGACCTGTTTTGCAACCACGAGAAAAGAGGCTCTGACAAGTCTGGAATAATTAAACAACATGAAAGAATTCATTGTGTTTCTCAGTTTTTAAAGCTGTGAATCGGTGCGGGAATCAGCCCTTTCCTGCTTACAAATTCTTCGCAGGAGGCACGGTTTACGGGCATGACAGGTGCGGTTCCGAGCAATCCTCCGAACTCAACGGAATCGCCTATGGTCTTCCCGATGACCGGGATCACCCGCACCGCAGTCGTTTTGCTGTTAACCATTCCTATTGCCATTTCATCCGCGATAATTCCGGAAATCGTATGTTCGGAAACGTCTCCGGGAATCGCGATCATATCCAGTCCGACAGAACAGACGCAGGTCATGGCTTCGAGTTTTTCCAGTGTAAGCAGGCCGTTATTGACCGCGTTAATCATTCCCTGGTCTTCGCTGACCGGGATAAACGCCCCGCTTAAACCGCCGACATATGAAGACGCCATGACACCGCCCTTTTTGACCTGATCATTCAGCAGGGCAAGGGCGGCTGTTGTTCCGGGAGCTCCGACGCTTTCCAGTCCCATCTGCTCCAGAATATCGGCGACCGAATCTCCTACTGCCGGTGTCGGTGCAAGGGAAAGATCAATGATCCCGAATTTTACTCCCAGTCTCCTGGAGGCTTCCGCCGCTACAAGCTGTCCGACACGTGTCACTTTGAAGGCGGTCTTTTTAATCGTCTCGCAGAGGACTTCAAAGCTTTCACCATGTACACTTTCCAGAGCATGTTTTACGACACCGGGGCCGGAAACACCGACATTGATCACGCAGTCACCTTCCGTAACTCCGTGAAACGCCCCGGCCATAAACGGGTTGTCATCCGGCGCGTTGCAGAACACCACAAGTTTGGCGCAGCCGATACTGCCGCTGTCTTTTGTGCGCTCCGCAGTCTTTTTAACGATCGTACCCATCAGCCGTACTGCGTCCATATTGATACCGGTCCGGGTCGAACCGACGTTGATCGACGAGCAGACACGCTCCGTGGAAGCAAGTGCCTCCGGAATCGACTCGATGAGCAGACGTTCCGCTTTCGTCATATGCTTGGACACCAGTGCGGAATAGCCGCCCAGGAAATTGACGCCGACTTCGTGTGCCGCCTTATCCAGCGTCTTCGCGATCGATACAAAATCATCTTTTGTTCTGCAGGCAGAAGCCCCAACCAGTGCGATCGGCGTTACAGAGATCCTTTTATTCACGATCGGGATCCCGTACTCCGCTTCGATCTCCTGCCCGGTCTTTACAAGGTTCCGGGCACAGTTCGTGATCTTCTCATAGATCTTCCGGTTTAATTCATCAATATCGGAATCAACGCAGTCCAGAAGGCCGATTCCCATCGTGATCGTCCGCACATCAAGATTTTCGTGCTGGATCATCTCGTTTGTTTCATGTACTTCATAAATATTGATCATAGTATTATCCTGCTGTTCAAGTGTACTTTATGGATCCGGTCTTTTGGGCTCATACCCGGTGCATCATGTTGAAGATCTCTTCATTCTGAGAACGGATGATCAAGTTCATGCTTTCGCCCAGCTTCTTAAGATCTTCAGCCATCTGCTGCGCACTGACCGTACAGTTCGTGGTGTCGGTAACCATCATCATATTGAACAGGCCCGAAATGATCGTCTGGGAAATGTCCAGTATGTTCACTTTATGGTCCGAAAGATAAGTACAGACACTGGCTATGATCCCAATTGTGTCTTTTCCGACGACGGTAATTATGGTTCTTTTCATTTTTCGGGTTCCTCCTACCATTCTATGATGTCTCCGGGCTCGTCTCTTTTAGCAACTCTTATGTCAAAATCCGATGATCGATAAGGCGTTTCCGAAGTGGTCACCTCGCAGCAGACCGTTTCGTAGGCGAGTGCCGGATAATTGTTCTCGGCGCTTAAGTGACCGAGGATTATGTGTTTCATATCATCATGAAGGATCTCATTTAAGAGATGTCCGGCCATTTCATTGGAAAGATGGCCGCGGTCGCTTAAGATCCTTCTTTTAAGCGGATAGGGATAACGTCCTGCCTCCAGCATATTGACATCATGATTTGATTCCAGAAGGATCGTATCCAGATTCAGCAGGTTTGAGACGACATTATTATCAAAAGTCCCCATATCCGTAGCAACCGCACAGGATCTTTTTCCGTCGCTGATGCGATAGCCCACAGGATCCGCCGCATCATGACTGATGGAAAAAGGCGTAATCTTCAGATCACCGATAATGAATTCTTTCTGTGGAACGATCTCTCTAAGCAAAGCGCGGTCGATCTCTCCGATTCCGGGAGCGTTCAGAGCAACAGTAAAAGTCTTCTTCGTAGTAAAAACGGGAAGTTCATGTCTCCGGCTGATCACGCCCAGTCCCTTAATATGGTCCGTATGCTCATGGGTAATAAGCACGGCACTGATATCCGACACAGACAGGCCCAGATCGTTGATGCCCGAAAGGACACGTTTTCCGCTGATTCCGCAGTCTATGATGATGTGGGTGTCGTCGCTCCCGACATAGATGCAGTTTCCGCTGCTCCCGCTGGCAATGCTGCAGATCCTCATTCTCTTAAGCTCCTGATCCGTGTGTCGATGGCTTCGGCAGTAAATCTGAAATCTCCGCTGTTGTCAATCGTATATTCGCACTCCTGACGATAAACTTCCTCAGCCTGCTGTCTCTGCATAATACTTGCGATCTTCCCTTCGGTGATATCCCGGCTTTGCAGCAGCCTGGAAACACGCGTATCCAGATCCGCGTAAATATACCAGTATTCCCGGCAGATGTCGCGGTATCCTGCCTCGATCAGCAGCGCCGCTTCGATCACGCAGAGATCCTTTCCGTCCTTTTCCGCCTGCCGGATTCTGCTGATTATGGTCCTTTTAACCGCCGGATGAATGATCGAATTCATTTTTTCGATCAAAGCCGGATCCTTAAATGCCCGGTCCCCGATCTTCTTCCGGTCAAAAAACCCGTCCGGAAGAAGGCATTCCTTACCAAACAGCGCGTAATACTCTTCGTATGCCTCTCCACCCGGTTCGATCACTTCATGGGCGATCGTATCTGCCATAAGAATTTCGGCACCGTATTTTTCTTTCAGATAAAGACAGACCTGGCTTTTTCCGCAGCCGATCCCGCCCGTAATCCCGATTACGATCATTTTTTCTCTTTCATCAATGCGCGTCGTCCCAGTTCATGCCCCGGCTGAGATCCGTTTCCAGCGGGACACGAAGCTCTGCCGCATGTTCCATTTCCTCTTTCAGTATCTTTTCCACTGCGTCCGCCTCGGCTTCGGGCACTTCCAGAAGCAGTTCATCATGAACCTGGAGGATCAGTTTTGCCTGGAATCCTCCGGCCTTCAGGGCAGCACGAACACGGTTCATGGCGATCTTAATGATATCCGCGGCCGTACCCTGGATCGGGGAGTTCATCGCCACTCTTTCGCCGAATTGACGCGTCATAAAATTCGAACTGTTAAACTCCGGGATCGGGCGGATGCGTCCGAACATCGTCGTCGTAAAGCCGTCTTCCTTCGCCTTCGCAACGGTATTATCCAGAAAGCTCTTCACACCGGGATATGTATTGAAATATTTTTCGATATATTCCTGCGCTTCTTTCCGGGAAATATTCAGGCCTTTTCCGAGGCCGAAGGAACTGATCCCGTAAATAATACCGAAGTTTACGGCCTTTGCGCTCCGTCTCTGCAGTGATGTGACCTGGTCAAGCGGAACTCCGAATACTTCCGAAGCCGTCATCGCATGGATATCTTCGGCATTCCTGTACGCAGCGATCAGTTTTTCATCGCCGGAAAGATGAGCCATGACCCTGAGTTCGATCTGTGAATAATCCGCGTCGATGAAAACGCAGCCCTCCTTCGGCACAAAGACCCTGCGGATCTCCCGGCCGAGGTCCATGCGTACCGGTATGTTCTGAAGGTTCGGATCTGCGCTGGAAAGCCTTCCGGTCGCAGTTACTGTCTGATGAAAAGTAGAATGGATCCTTCCGTTATCATCGCAGTAGCCGCCCAGTGCGTCGGCGTAGGTGGATTTCAGTTTCGTCAGCTGCCGGTAATTCAGGATCTTTTCCACTACGGGAGCCTCTTCCGCCAGCTTTTCAAGTACGTCGGCCGCGGTCGACCAGCCGCTCTTCGTCTTTTTCACGCCCTTCAGACCCAGCTTTTCAAACAGGATCACTCCGAGCTGCCTGGGTGAATTAATATTAAATTCTTCGCCGGCTTCTTCATAGATCTCCCGTTCCAGTGCCTCAATGCCATCCGAAAGCTTCGCTCCGTAGAGTGCCAGCTCATCACGGTTGATACGTATCCCCAGATTCTCCATCTCAGCCAGGGTATAGACCAGCGGCGTTTCAATATCTTTAAAGAGTTCCTGCATGCCGGTTTCCGTCAGTCTCTTCTCGAGTCCGTCCCGGGAAAGCAGTGCAGCGGCCGCTTTGCAGCCGGAAATTTTTCTCTTCTGTTCTTCCGTAACCGTTACGCTTCGGGTTATCTTGCTTCCGACGATCTCTTCCGCCGAAGGCAATGCCGCTTTTCCGTATTCGGAAGCGATGGTGTCATAAGCGTACTCGGATTTAAGCGGGTCCAGTAAATATGCCGCAATATGGATGTCAAAAAGAGCATACGCTTCTGCCATACGGACATGCCTGAAAAGATCTTTCAATGAATAAACAGAGGTTTTTATATTGTTATTAATCAGTTCATTGATTTTTTCTGCAAGAAAATCCACGGATATTCCAGAGGGGTCGCCTGACTCTTCTGCAAAGAAGGTTAGCTGCTCTCCCGCTTTATCCGCATCGGAAGATTCAGCAGTTTTGATATAAACGGTTACCCCGTTGATCGCAGCTGCAAGACCTTTGAAAGTGTTTTCTTCGATATCGGCGCAAAGTCCGACCGCGCCGGATTTCCCTGCCGCTGAAAAGAATTCGTCCGCCTCTGTCTGCTGCTCGATCAGGCGTACCACAATCTGATCGGGAGTGTTTTTTGATGAATCGGAAAACCTCGGATACAGGTTTTTGAACTCATATTCTTTAATAAGGGCAAATGCTTCCGGATTAAAAAGATCTTCAATCTTCAGATCTTCGATCTCCAGATCCAGTTCAACATCGGTTCGGATCGTTGCCAGATCTTTTGAAAGCAGGGCCAGATCATAATGATCCCGGAAAGCCTCAAAAGCCTTCTTTGGCTTGATCTCCTCTTCATGCGCCTTCGCTTCTTCCAGACTACCGTACTTTTCCAAAAGGGATAAAGCGGTTTTTTCGCCGACACCGGGAAGCCCGGGGATATTATCGGAAGAATCGCCCATCATCGCTTTGAGGTCGATGATACGAAGCGGTTCGATTCCGGCATAATCTTCGGCGATCTTTTCGGGCGTATATTTCTCAATGGTGGTCATCCCTTTGGAAGTACGAGGAAAACGAAGTGTCGTATTCTCCGTGACAAGCTGAAGTATATCCCGGTCCCCGGAGAGGATCAGGACTTCTTTTCCCTCCTCTTCGGCTTTTCGGGCAATGGAACCGATGATATCATCCGCCTCAAAGCCTTCGACGCTGACACTTCGTATCCCCATGGCTTTAAGGATCTCCTGAACGACCGGAACCTGAGCGTGAAGTTCATCCGGCATCGGCTTCCGGGTACCTTTGTAGGCGTTATACATAACATGACGGAAAGTCGGCGCCTTCAGGTCAAAAGCGACCGCAGCATAAGACGGCTCTTCCAGGTCCGTGACCTTGAAGAGGATATTCAAAAATCCGTATACCGCATTTGTCGGGACTCCTTTGGAATTGCTTAAAGGAGGAACTCCGTAAAAAGCACGGTTCAGTATACTGAATCCGTCAATGAGAAGTATTTTTTCACTCATAGGATCACCGGGACGTGCTGCCTCGCTTCACGGCAGCAATCGAACTTATTCCGAAAGCAATACAGCTGCCTTATATTTCCTGTTCCAGTTTTTCTATGCCTTTACGCATCCTTTCCAGCGACTCTTCTTTTCCGAGAAGTTCAAGGATCTCGGTCGCGCCGGCAGGCGTTGTCTGTTTTCCGGAAAGGGCGGTCCGGATCGGCCACATCACTTTGTTGACCTTATATTCTTTTCCAGCTGCATAGGCAGAAAGGATCTCAAAAAGCCTGTCGTTCGTAAAATCAGCGCATTCTGAAAGAAGTGCAGACGTATCCTTCAGGATCTCCAGAGAGCTTTCCTTCGTCGACTTGGATTTCTTATGAACATACATTTCCGTGTCGTAATCCGGAAGCTCAGCCAGAAAGCGGATCATTTCGGGTATCTCAGGAAAGACCTGGATCCTCGTCTTGACCATTCCGGATATTTTTCTAAGGTCAAAGGAATCTCCAAGCGTATCCTTCAGGAAAGGCTCTGCCTTTTCATAAAAAGCTTCATCGTCCATTGCTTTTAAGTACTCTCCGTTCATCCAGGAAAGCTTTGTCATATCAAAAACGGACGGTGATTTATTCATTCTTTTGTAATCGAAGGCCTGAACCAGTTCCGGCAGGGAATAGATTTCTCTTTCTTCATCCGGACTCCAGCCGAGCAGGGCCACAAAATTGACGATCGCATCGTTCACGTAACCGGCATCGAGCAGATCTTCGTAAGAAGAATGACCGCTTCTCTTACTGAGTTTTTCACCCTTTTCATTGGTGATCAGCGGACAATGGACATATTTCGGGATCTCCCATCCGAAAGCTTCATAAATCCTGTTGTATTTCGGGGTAGAGGAAAGATACTCATTGCCTCGTACAACGTGTGTGATACCCATCAGATGATCATCCACAACGTTGGCGAAATTATAAGTCGGATATCCGTCAGACTTGATCAGGATCAGGTCATCCAGTTCGGAATTATCCACGGTGATATTGCCGTAAATCTCATCTGTAAATGTCGTTGTTCCTTCCGTCGGCATATTCATGCGGATCACGTGCGGAACACCGGCTTTCAGTTTTTCCTCGATCTCTTCCTTGGGAAGATGAAGGCAGTGTTTGTCATATACAGCGATATCTTTTCCCTGAACGCTGGTATGCAGACTCTCCAGCCTTTCTTTTGTACAGAAACAGTAATATGCATCGCCCTGGGCGATCAGCTGTTCGGCATATTTCTGATAAATGCCGAGTGCCTGACGCTCACTCTGGACATAAGGGCCGCAGCCTCCGTCTTTATGGGGTCCTTCATCGGCGATCAGGCCGGTTTCCGCAAGCGTACGATAGATGATATCCAACGCTTCCGGAACAAAACGTTCCTGATCGGTATCCTCGATCCGGAGCATGAATATTCCATCCTCATGTTTCGCGATAAGATATGCATAAAGCGCCGTCCGCAGATTGCCGACATGCATGCGTCCGGTAGGGCTCGGCGCAAATCTGGTCTTAACCATTGATGTCCTCCTGTATTAAAAAGAAAAGGCGCGGATCAGATCTCCACGCCTTTATCCTTAAGATATACCATTACGTCTCCGACTGTACTGATGTCTGTAAGCTCTTCAGCGGGAATCTCGATCGAATACTCCTCTTCCAGTCCCATGATCAGTTCGAACAGATCGAGCGAATCGGCGCCAAGATCATCTTTAAAATTCGTGTTCTCGTCAATACTCTCCGCTTCGCAGTTAAACTGCTCGGCTAAAATCGTACGGATCCTTTCCAGCATTCCTGTCTCCTTCTTTACGTTTATTTTTCAGTTAAATTTTCATAACTGCTGCGGCATTGCAGACGCCCTGCCGCACCCTCATATCATAAATACAAAAACGAGTTTAATATTAATAACCGCAGTTGTCAACATGCTTTAAAGCATAGATTGATCATCTTTCCGGCAAGGCCTCAGTCCGGAAGATTTCAGGTTTTCTGCCGCTGTCTTCGAAGCGCCCGTTTTCTCGCCCGAGCGGCGCGCGCAGGCGAAAGGACCTTCGGATCGATCTGAGCCGAAACGCGCAGGACGATTCCGATCTCCGACATCAGGAACAGAACCGAAGTGCCGCCGTAGCTGATCCACGGCAGCGTGATCCCGGTCGTCGGGATTACGTTCAGAACAACGCTTATATTTAAAATGACCTGAAGCGCAATATGAACGAAAACACCGGTCGCGATCAGTGAACCCTGCTTGTCGGGTGCATTCTGCGCGATCACGATCAGCCGGAAAAGCAGATAGGCAAAGAGAAGGACTACGATGATCGCACCGAAAAGGCCCAGTTCTTCGCAGATAATGGAAAAGATCATGTCATTCTGCGCTTCCGGGATAATATCCAGCTTCTGTGTGCTGCTTCCGAGGCCTTTGCCGAAGAAGCCGCCGCTTCCTATAGCATAGAGTCCCTGGAGCACCTGCCATCCGCCCAGATCCGCATATTTTTCGGGGTTTCTCCATGTCATGATCCGGACAATACGGAAGCTGTCGCTGCTTTCAAAATTATGGATCAGATAGATCAGGCCGCCGATCGCGAGTGCCGCGATCACAATGAATAAAACGATAAAAGGAACGGTCTTCGGATGAGAGACGAAAACAATACCGGAGCAGATCCCGATAATGATCAGAGCCGTACTGAGGTTTTCTGTAAAATAGTATGCTGCAATGCCGGGCAAAAACCCGACGACAAACATGAAAAAGGTATTTGTAAATCTTCCGGCTTCCCGTCCGAACCGCTTGATCATAAAAACAAGGATCAGGATCACGGCGATCTTGGCGATCTCCGAAGGCTGGAACTGGATTCCGAGCCTCAGCCATCTTCTGGCACCGTTAACCTCGACTCCGAAAGGAGTGTATTTAACCATTGCCATCAAAAGGATCGAAACGAAATAAAGTGCAGGGGAAAGGCGGACAAGAGTATGATAGTCGATCGTCATGATAACCAGCATGACCGCAATCGCCAGAAGCGTTGTTAAGATCTGCCTCTTCAGATAATACATGTCGTCCCCGAAGGTACTGGTTGCATCGTAGGCGCTGGCAGAATAAAGCATGACCAGTCCGAAGCAGATAAGGATAACAACTACCGCCAGAAGGTTGTAGTCAAAATATCCTTTATTCGGTATCAGTTTTTTTACCAGCTTATTCTCTTCCGCCATAATTCAAATAATAACCGTGAACCATCTGTCCGTTCAGCTGTGTATGACTACCGGAGTACCGACATATGCGTTCTGATAAATGATCTCCGCGTTTTCGTAAGGCGTATTCACGCAGCCGTGCGAGCCGCTTCCCATGTAAATCTGTCCCCCGAATTCCGTTCTCGTCTGCATATCATGTATGCCGATCTGTCCGTTGAATGGCATCCAGTAATCCACAGGGGTGATATATTCATACGTTCCGTCCGAATATCTCGGCCCCCGAAGTGTATAATACATGGATTTCTGGTAGATGGCCCAGACACCGTCCGTCGGTGTATCCATCCCTTTGGTCGGGTCACCGGTGACGACCGGAGTTTCAACCAGCTGCTTCCCATCCTTATAATACCACATTGTCTGCTTCAGTATATTAATTTCTACATAAGAAGAATCTTTCTGCCTGTTTCCTTCCCCGTCGACCGTGACCGGGAACAGGACACCGTTCTCTTTATTGACGACAGCTTCATAGGTCCTTTCTGCAGTCGCATCGACATCCAGGGACCACCCTCCGTACGGACCGTAGCCGACGTATACAAGTTTACCGCCATGCGTAACGAACAAATTGGTCTCGTTCACAAAGCCCCGGTCCTCAGCCCATTTCCGTACCCACGCCGTGACCATATCTTTGGAGATGACCGGATCACCGTTTTCATCATCCTCAAGCATTCCTTTCAGAAGCTCCTGATTCAGATAGACCTTATCCGCATAGGAGGAAAACAGAAGTTCAACATCCGTGATGTCTTCGATAATTGCATTTCGGCGTATCTGACGCTCGATCTCGGCGTTCGTCGTCTCAACAAAAGCAACGAGTTCTGCATCGTCGGAATAAACCGACGGCTTATAAAAGCAGTCCAGGTCCGCAAGGTCCGAAGATGGCCGTCCTTCGTCGACAGCCTGCGTGATCGAAGCGCGTACGATCTCCGGATCAAGCTGGTCGCCGTACGTTTCCGGTATGATCTCCCAGAATGTATCTTCTTTCTCATGAAGATAAGCATCGGTCGGAGGGACGCCGTCATTCAGGCAGGGAAGGGCCGAAATCCATGCATCCAGTGCATCTTTGCTGTATGTGTACCCGGAAGTAACATTATATACTTCCCGGTCATTTTCACGAAAAGCCCACTTCAGATACTCCTGCGTCTCCATCAGCTGGTCTACTTCGCCGTCATCCGTATATGTAACGCAGATTTCCGGCGCCGTAACGGTACTGCTTCGCCCTTCATGATCCGTAAATGTAAACGTATAGTCACTCAATGTGTTCTGTATCGTCTGTTCGGCTTCTTCGACAGTCATTAAGGAACAGTCTGTGCCGTTGATGACCGTGCCTTCGAAGAAATGATCTTTATAATAAAAAGCGTTTTTAAGATAGATCCTTGTCAGGATCCCAAGGGTCACCGCAGCAGCAATGACAACGATACTGATAACGGCCTTTTTTGCAGCGGTGGTCTTTTTGGATTTATCAGGAATCGTATTTTTGGCAGATGTCTGTTTCTTTGCTGCTGCAGCCGAAGTCTTTTTCGGAGCGGAAGCACTGCGCTTTGCTCCGGATTTGCTGTTTTTTCCTTTTTTAGCCGTACCTTTGGAACGGCTCCCGCTTTTCGCTGCAGCGTCAGCCTTGCTCAGCTTGGATGAAGCATTCCCTTTTGTATTCTTTTTTTTGCCTTTTGCGGCAGAATTCTTTTTTTTCTTCTGAGCCACTTGTAAGTTTCCGAAACGAATTAATATCAGCAAATTATAAAACAGCCCCGGATGAACCGGGGCTGTAAATTATCAATCATCTACATACGGCATTAACGCCAGGTGCCTTGCCCTCTTTACTGCGAGTGTGATCGCACGCTGATGTCTTGCACAGTTTCCGGTAACTCTTCTGGGAAGAATCTTGCCTCTCTCGGAAACAAAACGGCGGAGCTTAGCGGTATCTTTATAGTTGATTACATTGTCTTTTCCGCAGAATATGCAGACTTTTCTTCTTTTTCTCTGGATCCTTTTTCTTGGAGTAAATGTTCTCTCCTGATTTTCTGCCATGATCATGTCCTCCTTCGCGATTATTCAGCTGCCTCGGCTGTATTTTCTTCAGCCGGTGCCTCTTCGGTTTCTGCTGCAGGTGCTTCTTCTGCTGTTTCAGCAGGAGCTTCTTCCGCAGGTGCCTCCTCTGCCGGAGCTTCAGCTACAGGAGCCTCTTCAGCCTGTTCGGCCTTCGGTGCTTCTTCCGCTTCCGGGCTGATGAAAAGCTCATCGGAATCGGTTCTGACGATCAGATAGCGAAGGACGTTGTCCATGATGCGTACGTGAGATTCTACTTCTGCGGGGCATGAGGGCTCTGCATCGAAATGGATGAAATAATAGAACCCTTCTCTCTGATGAGCGATCTCGTAAGCGAGTCTTCTCTTTCCCCAGGTTTCTGTCTGGCCGACAACGCCGTCATAACGGGAGATGTATCCCTTAGCCTTCTCGAGAAGATCGGCTCTGGCATCATCGTCGATTTTCGCGCTGAGTACAAGCGCAAGTTCATACTTGTTCATTATTGTTCCTCCCTATGGACATTTGGCTTTCCGCTTTATGCGAAAAACAAGGATGTGATGTTTCACGAATGTGAATTTTAACACAGTAAATAATGGTTGTAAAGAACTTTTTACCGAACCGGACATATTAGCAAATCTGACCATGTATTATTCCGACGCAAACTGATAAACTGAAACCACATCTTCTGAAGGGACGGTTTTTATATTATGAAAGAAGACAAAAGCATAACCAGAGCGATCATCGAGGCTACCGTGGAAAGGGGACTCCGGGAAGTGGACGAAGATCCGCAGCGCAGTATCCGGAAGCTCACGGATATGGCCAAGCAGTTTTCCAACGGCCGCTTCATCGGTGAAGTCTACTCGATCTTCCAGGACCTTCTTCGAAACGAGGAAAGCCCTTATTATATCCTGATCGATCATCTGCTGCATCATACAAGCCGCAAGGCCCTGAAAGATTTCGGGATCAATCTGGGATACAATTCCTTTACACGCGGTGCAAAGCAGATCCGCAAGATTGAAGAAACATCCGATTATCAGATTCCATGGGCGATCTCTTTTATCCTGGATTCCAAAAAAAGTGACCAGATCCCTGCGGAAGAGATCAACAGCCTGATCAACCAGGGGCTGGAGCTCGGGATCTTTACCTATAATGTCGGAATCATCAACGGCCTCTCTTTCATCGACACCCTTATCCCGATCTTTAAGGCGCACCCGGGATGTGCCTTTATGCTCTGTCTGCCGGACGAGGAACTCGATCCTGACCGGGCAGACTCTCTGGCTGAATGCACAAATGTCCTGTCTTTCCTGAAAGTTCCGGGTGATTATAATGATTCCAACGCCGTCCTGCTTCGCGGCCGCAAGGCCTGGTATGGTACCTACGGATATTATAATGAAAGCAATGCCTCTTCCGCCATGACCTCAACGGCAAAAGACTCGTTCTCCGTCGGAAGCCTGTTTATCCTCCTGATTGCCGAAAACGGAACTCCTCTGAGTACGATCGAAGAAACCCAGAAAGCTATTAAAGAATCCCGAATGGAGCCTGTATCTCCCACGCTGATGTTTGACATGTACGGGGACGCGCTGCAGATCAAGAGCATTCTTTCAAAAGGCCGGTGCTTTTTCAGTTTTACACAGGATGGTACGATCCATACCGACCGCGGATATACCACGGTCCCGGAGGGTCCTAAGAATCTTAAAGAACTGCTCCGGCTGGTTCTGAACAAAGAATCAAACTGAAATAAGACGCCCCGAAGGTCAGACTTTCGGGGCATCTTTATTTCATAATGTTTTATTCCTGTATTCAATTCATTCTATGGTTTTGGCGATGATCAGGACGATCCTCTTGATGCCGCCGACAAATTCTTCCGGCGTTTCTTTGCATCCGTGTTCCAGCCACATGAGCGATGCGGAAAGGCAGGTATCGCAGACAACATCGATCATAGTCTCGGAAATGTCTCTTTCTTCAATCGCGTCCGCAAAGGTAAATACGACGATCGGCAGTGTGGATTCGCGGAAATACTCCCGGAAGGAATTCTGACCTTCGGTCTTCATCGCAGCACGGTAAAAACTCTGATCATTATAGAAAAGCCGTATTACGGAAGTGAACAGATCCCAGCCGTTCCGGATCTCTTCGCGGGTGATCATCGTCACAAAATCCGTATAAAAGATCCAGTTCATCAGATCGTATTTATCTTTAAAATGATAGTAAAAGCTTTTACGGTTCATCCCGCAGCTTTCGCAGATATCGGTAACACTGATCTTCTGAAAGTCTTTTTCCGCCATAAGCTTTTTCATTGCTCTGGCTAAAGCACTTTTGGTAATATTGGCATCAGGCATTGATCCACCCCGCTAAATCGTTTCTCTGGCTTCAAGAGTGAAGGAAAAAGCAGTTCCGCCCTGCAGATTGCGCGCATAGCACTGCTGTCCGTGCGCATCCATGATCGCTTTTACAATAGAAAGGCCGATTCCGCTTCCGCCGTAGCTTCGCGTTCTGGCTTTATCAACTTTATAGAATTTATTCCACAGCTTGTCAAGGGATTCTTCCGGAATCGGATCGCCGGTATTGAAGACGGTCGTCGTGACGATCCCGTTTTCCGTACTGCAGTCGATAATGATCTTTTTCTCCCCTTTAATATGATGAAGGGCATTGGTGAGATAATTGGTCACGACCTGCTCGATCTTGAATTCATCAGCCCAGACATACACTTTTCCTTCCGGCCGGAAGATCACTTCCGCTTCGGCCTGATCGATCATCAGTTTCGAAGCGGTCAGTACTCCGCTGATCAGTTCGGCAAGATCGAAGCACTGATAATCCGGTGTGTCGTTGCCGGATTCCAGCTGTTCCAGATTCATCAGCTGCATAACCAGACGATTCATCTTTACGGCCTCATCGGAGATCACGTCCAGATACATCTCCTGGCTTTCCTTATCCAGATCCATTTCCTTCAGGCCTTCGGCATATCCCTGGATCAGGGCGATCGGTGTTTTCAGCTCATGAGAAACATTGGAAAGGAATTCGCGGCGCATCTCATCGATCTCCGTCTTCTCCTGCACGTCTTTCTCCAGCCTCGCATTGGCGCTTTTAAGTTGTGAAACTGCTTTTTCCAGGCTGTCCGACATATTATTGAAATTTTCCCCGAGACGGCCGATCTCATCCTGTCCGCCTCCGGTATATCTTGCGTCAAAATCCAGGTTTGCCATCCTGTCCGCTGCGGCAGACAGCTCTTCCACCCGCGCGGTCAGCTTCCGGGTGATAAAAGCGATCAGGAAAGCACTGATGATAATGACGATCAGGCTGATCATGATAAAAAAGCGGTTGGATATGGATGCTGCCACAGCAATGCTCTGCAGCGGAGATTCGAGGATCACATACTCCTCCGAGTTCAGATATGTAAACAGCTGGAGCTGGTCAATATCTCCCCGCTGATCGTGAAACCGTGAGATCTGGTAATTATCACCGGAGAAGATCACATTCAGGTTCTTGTCTTCCTTATTCATGATCATCCCGAAGATCTGGGTGATCATACGGTCTTCCCGCCGGATGTTGGTCTGCACGTTGTCAAGCGAGGAGTCTGCGATCATATAGGTGATATTATATGTCGTACAGTATTTATCGATACTGTCCATGTCGCGTTCTTCGCTGCTGATCATTTCATAGCACTGTACAAGTGCCTTTCGTTTGTCCGATTCATAATAGTTGTCAAAAAAGAAAAAATGGATCACGCCGATCAGCACCATGGCCACTGCCATGACGCTGATGAAAACGATCGTTATTTCTTTTCTGAGTGAGCTCTTCATGCTTCCGCCTCGAACTTATATCCCAGTCCCCAGACAGTTTTGATCAGATCGCCCTTTTCGCCCATCTTGGCGCGCAGTTTCTTTACATGGGTATCGATCGTACGCGCGTCTCCGTAATAGTCGTAATTCCAGACATTATTGAGGATTTTTTCCCGTGAAAGTGCCAGTCCTTTGTTTTCGATAAAATAAGTCAGCAGCTCGAACTCCTTAAAGCTGAGCTCGACAGGTTCTCCGTCGATGGTCACAGTATGCGCCGGTTTGTTGATACGGATTCCGCATTCTTCCATAACATCCTCTTCGCCGGATGAAGTACGCCGGAGAATTGCTTCCACGCGTGCGACCAGGATCTTTGGGCTGAAAGGCTTGGATATATATTCGTCTACGCCGAGTTCAAAGCCCAGCAGCTCATCTCTTTCGGTGTCCTTTGCTGTGAGCATGATGATTGGCACGTTTGATATGCTCCGGATCTCCTTGGTGACTCCCCAGCCGTCCAGTTTCGGCATCATGACATCGAGAATGATCAGCTCAATATCTTTATCGGAAAAGAAGATATCGATCGCCTGTTCTCCGTCTTCGGCTTCCACGACCGTGTAGCCGTGCATGACAAGGAAATCCCGAACCAGTTTTCTCATTCTTGCTTCGTCGTCGACGACCAGTATTTTCTTGCTGTCCATATTTTGTCCTCCCCAGAGGTGTTTATAAAATCTTTAAAGATTCTGTTTGTTTTGGTTTTTTGCAGATCTGCTGATCTTATTACTGAAGTGTACACGGGGAATGTGACAATTCCATGAACATTAGTTTGAAATCTTATCCTTATCTACAAGCATCCAACCGTACACCCATTGCTTCTTTGTCCGGATCCTGCCGTCTGCGTCTTTCATGGCGTCCAGTGCGTCCCGCAGTCCGGAAAGCTGTTTTGCGTTTTCTCCCCCACTGAAGATAACAGCAGCGTATTTTTCGAGCGCCGTTTCGGGATCATAAATCTCGATATCTTCTTCAGTATAATACTCGATATGGGGATAATAGTTTCTCAGCAGCATCTCATTAAACATGGCATAAAAGCCTTCACTGTTCTTGGGATCCGAAGAATTAGTCCCGAGTACCGCGTCCAGCTTCTCCAGCAGTGAATCGCCAATGTGGATAAAAGCCGCATTGAAGAACCACCTTTTGGAAAGATCCAGTGCTTTCCAAAAGCCTTCACGACTTCCTACCGCCGGGGTAATAGAGGTAAACACCAGATCAAACCGGCCGGCAAGTCCGGCCTCTGCCGGATCCAGTGTTTTGAAATCCTCTGCATAAAAAGAAACATTATTAAGTCCCTGCTCATGACAGTACTCGAGCCCCAATTCTGCCATCCGGTCCGAAAGGTCCAGTCCGGATGCGTGTTTAGCGGTTTTCGCAAATTCCGCAACAAAACGGCCGGGGCCGCAGCCGATATCCAGCACTTTACTTTCACTGGTCAGCGCGCCGCACAGGATCAGATACTCCGCAGTTTTTTCGACGCGTTTCCTGCTTCGCAGCTGCCGTACAGGATCCTCCGCAAGTTCTTTTCCCCATTCATCTGCGATACCGTTCCACATTGTTCTGGAATGAGATAAGCCGCTTCTGCGTTTTCCGGCCCACATTTTTTCCAGATGTTCCAGTTCTTTGATCTTCCATTCAGGCATACTCATAGATATCCTCCCGTCGATTCATGTCATAAGCCCGGTATCAATGATTATCTTTTAAAAATCGGACTGCTGTAAAATACAGCAGTCCGATCGGATCATGCTTATCAACGGGTTCAGAAGCTCATTATGCTGCCGAAGCTGGAATAGTCAAGATACCATTTTCCTTTTACCTTAATGGTCGTTATTTCCATTGTCGTCTTCTGTTTGTCCCCGTCTCCGTCATCCGCTTTCAGCTTGACTTTCGTGGTGTAGCCATCGTCGATCTTCATGTCGACATCGTAATAATCTTCATATTTTTCTTCCAGATCCCGTACTTCCTTTTTCTTAAGCTGTTTGGAATCCTTCATTTCATAGGTAATCTTATAATCTTCTAGCTCATCTTCCATATCTTCATACATATCTTCGTTATCATCAAGGAGCTCGTCTATATCATCACAGTTTTCCTGATCCAGGAGGTATTCGAGGACATCCGGGGGAAGCGTCTGCAGAATTGTCTTCATGCCGGACTTGTTGAACTGCTTTTTGGTCAGGACATTCAAAGTTGTCTTAATCGGTGCCTGATAAGCTTTGCCGCCGCCTTTTGCAAAAGCAAAGATAAGGATCAGCGCCACGACAATCGCTGCAGCGCAGATCAGTGCGATCTTGATCCAGCCCGGTTTCTGCCTGGATGTCACGGCGGATTTCACTGAACCAAGCTTGTTTTCAATGGCTCCTTTATCCAGCCTGATCTTCTGTTTCGGAGCACCGTTTGAATCCTGAGACGGTTCACTGTAATCATTATCCGGCTGTTCCGGTATATCTTCCCTGGGTGTTCCGCAGTTTGGGCAGAACATATCATCGTCTGCGATCTGCGTTCCGCATTCTCTGCAAAAAGCCATTTCCGTTCCTCCTTTAGCAGTCTTCTGTTTGCTGCCGGCTGACCGCCGGCCGAAAGCAAATCGGTTTATATCCTGTCTTAAGTAATTTTACTGTAATTCCGGTCAAACGGCAACATTTAATTTAACGCCGAAGAGAATCCTTCATTGGTCTTCCCGGATGTGATCTCTCCAGAATCTCCGGATATCTTCCTCGGTAGAAGCGACCGATCCCTGGGCAAATCCGCCTCTTCCGCCGCCCCGGCCGTTCAGATCTGCCGTCATGGACCGGTTCAGGTCCGGTACTGACGATTCGGGCCCGGCAACGGCATATTTATAACTCCGGGCCTCTCCGGCAAATACTGCAGCCAGACAGCCGTTCTGTTCATGGACCGCCCCAGCCAGTTTCCGTACGTATTCCGGCGAATTCGGCGGAACGATAATCAGTGTGTCTTTTTTTTCTTTATATTCCGCAGCAATGACTCCGATCATCTTTTCTTCCATCTGACCGAGCCTGTATCTGGTTTCTGCCAGTTCCTCCGCCTGCTTTTTAACATAATCGTAAGTTTTATCCTCTTTTGCACTTAAAAGAACGCCGATGGCTTTGTTCTGGGCATAGTTCATGGCCAGATGATCGAAAGCCCTTTTCCCGAAGCGCACTTCAATTCGGGTTCCGTCGTGGAACTTCTCTGCAGAGGCAAATTTTACCATACCGACCTGCGCGCTTCCGGATACATGGGTCCCGCAGCAGGCGCACATATCCGCTCCCGGAAAACAGGCGATACGGACTTCGCCGGACAATTCCTTTTTACTGCGGTAATCAAGCTTTTTCAGTTCTTCCGGGGACGGCCACATAGATATAAAAGGGTGATCCTCCGAAATATACCGATTTGCTTCGGTTTCGATCTCCTGCAGTTCTTCGAAGGAGATCTCCGCGTTGAAATCGATCGTCACGGCATCGGCACCCATATGGAAGCCGACATTGTCACAGCTGAATTTTCTGCAGATCATCCCGCTTACTATATGCTCGCCTGAGTGCTGCTGCATATGATCAAACCGCCTGTCCCAGTCGATCACGCCGCGTACCCTCTCTCCTGCTTTCGGGATCTCTCCTTTGCCGGAGATCTCATGCAGGACGCGGTCCTCCTTCTTTCGGGTGTACTCTACTTTTAATTCCGCACCATTGCCGAAATAAAGCCATCCGCTGTCTCCTGTCTGGCCGCCTCCTTCCGGATAAAATGCCGTTTTGTTCAGGACGACATACCGTTTTTCGCCTTTTTGCAGAACATCAACGACAACAGCATCAAACTCTTTTAAATATGCGTCCTCATAAAACAATAATTCTTCAGACATATCTTTATCCTTATTGTTGAATTTTAAAACCCTGTTTCTATTCTCATCATTTATCCTGCTCATTCAGCAGGTTTACCGGGCCGTCATTATCTTCTAAAAACAGAAAGCGGCCTGTTCAGCCGCTCTCCTAAACATGGACCAGGCGGGAGTCGAACCCGCGTCCGAAAGTACGTCCATCCCGGCGTCTCCCATCACAGTCATTCTTTTTAATTCCTCTTCCGTTCGCAGAATGACAGAGCTCAGGAACGAGTAGCTTCATAAATTCTTTTTTCCTCTCAAAGCTTTGAAGAAAAAGTGCCCCGCTTTAAAATGATGCCGTCAGACTGTCTGCGGGAAGGCGGTCATCCGACAACTGCCTGTAGGTCAGGCAGCTAACGCTAAAGGTTTTTCTTCTGCGTTTATATTTAATTCCGAGGTTGATAACGCGGTCCCCAGGCCCCGCGGATGGCTTCCGAAACTTCAGCGCTCCCGTCGAAACCGGTACTAGCCCTGAATGCATCTTATTATATATTTACACCCGTTCCGTTATTATTTCAATGGAAATATTGCATCTCTGAACCCGAAGATCAGGTACCGTCTCAGATATTATCTATAGCTAAATAATCATCCAGCTGCTTATCCGGCACCAGCATATATCTGCTCGATGAGGTAAAAAGCACCTCATCCGGACTCTCTTCGAGGTACCCTTCGCAGGTCATAAAAGTAAGGGTCTTTCCGGATTTCCAGCACTTGCTGCGCACAAAGATCTTCGTATGCATCGGTACGGGGCGCAGATAACTGATCGTCATATCCGCAGTGACGCCATAGGTTCCTTCGTGAAGAATGATGGCGAGGATCCCCATGGCCGAATCGGCCATACCGGCAATCACGCCGCCGTGAACAAAGTTCGCGGGATTCCTCATATAGTTTTTGGTATTGAAAGAAATGATCATGGACTGATCTTCCAGATCAACACTGAGTACATCCGGCTCCAGTTCGGTGACAAAGCCCGGGTCTTTCCGTCCCCTGAGCGTTTTATAGTACGCGATCCAGTCTTTTTCTGTTTTTGAATGTCCCATATCGGTACAATCCTTTCGAAAAATGCATGCAAGCACTCTATACAGGGGCTATCCGCCCGCAGAACTCACATTTCTCCTTCAAGCACACTCTTGTTTTTAATAATATAATCGACCAGGGAAACCACGGTCAGCACCAGTGCCGCGTAGATCAGGATCTGCTCAAGTGCCTTAAACCAGGCAGCCCCGGCATTGATCAGGAGCGCGCAGATCATTACCATCTGGACAACCGTTTTGATCTTGCCCCACCAGCTTGCAGCGATCACGATCCCTTTTTCAGCCGCGATCAGGCGGAACCCGCTAATAATGAATTCTCTGGAAATAATCACGATCACGATCCACGCCGGAAGCTGGCCGGTCGTGATCAGGCAGATCATGGCTGCGCAGACCAGAAGCTTATCCGCCAGCGGATCCATAAACTTTCCGAAATCCGTTACCAGATTATACTTTCTGGCGATATATCCGTCCGCCGTATCCGTAAGCGATGCGATAATAAACACGGCCAGAGCCGCCCATCTTCCCCAGCTGAGCGGAGCCAGCATCAGGATCACGAAGACCGGAACCAGAATGACTCGAAGTATCGTTAATTTATTCGGCAGATTCATCGATTATCTCCCCCATCAGATCATATTCGTTTGCCCCGGTAACGAGGCATTTTACAATATCTCCCGTGGACAGCTCCCTGTCCGAATCCAAAAAAATGTATCCGTCCACATCGGGTGCGTCATACGGCGTGCGGCCGATGTAAATATTATCCTCCGGCAGGAAGCCTTCAATATATGCTTCCGTTGCAATACCGGATTTTCTCTTTCCGTTTTCGAAGGAGACTTCCTGCTGGATACGCATGATCTCCTCTCTTCTCTGCTGTTTGACCTCTTCCGGAATCTGATCCGGCATTTCTGCAGCCGGCGTCCCGTCTTCCCTGGAATAGGTAAAGACGCCCAGGTGGTCAAAACGAACCTCCTTGACAAACTGTGTCAGTTCTTTATGCTGCTCCTCTGTTTCTCCGGGAAATCCGGAAATCAGGGAGGTCCGAAGCGCAATATCCGGTATCTCTTCACGAAGCCGCCGGATGATTTCCAGAAGATCGGCTTTGGTCGTGCGGCGTCCCATTTTTTTCAGGATCTCATCACTGCAGTGCTGGATCGGCATGTCAAGATAGTGACAGATCTTTGGCGTTTTCTTTATGGTCTCGATCAGCTCCGGATAGATCTCTTCCGGATAACAGTACAGCAGCCGGATCCATTTCAGACCATCGATCCCGGCCAGCTTCCCGAGAAGCTCATGAAGCTTTTTTTCGCCATAGAGGTCGCGGCCGTAGACCGTCGTTTCCTGGGCTACAAGGTTCAGTTCCGTCACGCCGAGAGAAACAAGGTTCCTCGCTTCGCCGATCAGTTCCTCCATCGGCACGCTTCTGTAATTGCCTCTCAGGTAGGGAATGATACAGTATGTACACCTTTTGTCACAGCCTTCGGCGATCTTCAGATATTCCGAATGGCCGCCTGTAACCGAAACACGCTTCTCCATTCCCTTCGGAAGGGAATCCGCCAATTCCGTATACACAAGGTTCTCCCCTTCACAGGCTTTGTCTACTGCATCCAGTATCCGTTCAAACCCTTCCGTTCCGAGAACCGCATCCACTTCCGGCAGTTCTTTTATGATCTCGTCACCGTACATCTGGGCCATGCAGCCTGCGATAATCAGGACTTTGCAGGACCCGGTTTTCTTATATTCGGAAAAATGAAGGATGTTTTCCACGCTTTCTTCTTTTGCATCATGGATAAAGCAGCAGGTGTTTATAACGATAACCTCTGCTGCTTCTTCGTCATCGGTCATTTCATAACCGCGCTGCAATAGCGCGGCGATCATTCTTTCCGAATCGACCAGGTTTTTATCACATCCCAGGGATACAAAGAGAAGCTTCTTCAAATCAATCCTCTTTTGTCTCTTCTTCCGGATCTTCTGCTGCTGCCTCAGCCTCCAGGAAAGCCTGGACGTCGGCTTCTGCCTCTGCCTCATCCGGCCCGATGATCTCTTCTTCCTTTTCCGGCTCGGAGGACATTTTTACTTTGCCTTCATAGAACTCTTCCACGGCAATGGATAAAGCCTTTCCGCTTTTGGATCTGGCAAGCGGTTCTGCCCCGTTCGTGATCTGGCGTGCTCTTTTGCTGGTCGCAAGAACAACAGAATAACGGCTTGTGATCGGTGCCTTTCCTTCTGCGGCATTCTCTTCATTGATCTTGTCCATAAGTTCTCTGTAAGACGGATGTATCATTTCTCTCCTCCTAATTCGTCTTTAAGACGGTTTATCAGTTCAGCCTGGTTTGCTGACCTGTAATGTTCGGCTTTTACTATTTTTTGAAAATCATCAACAGCTGCTTCTAAATCATCATTAATAAGGATGTAATCGTATTGTTCCGCCTCTTTGACTTCTTCCGCAGCGCGGGCAATACGCTTCCGGATCTTTTCCGGCGTTTCCGTTCCGCGGTTTTCCAGACGTCTGCGAAGCTCTTCGACCGATGGCGGGGTGACAAACACAAGTACCGCTTTCGGATACTGCAGCTTTACCTGGAGCGCTCCCTGGACTTCGATCTCCAGAAGGACATCCTTACCTCGTTCCAGCTCATCAAAAACGAACTGTTTCGGTGTACCGTAGTAATTATCGACATAGCGCGCAAACTCGAAAAGCATGCCATCTGCGATCATCGCTTCGAATTCTTCAGTCGATTTGAAAAAATACTCTTTCCCGTCGGTCTCTCCGGGTCTCGGATCTCTGGTCGTTGCGGACACAGAAAGGGAGAACTCCTCCGGAAAGCGTTCCAGAAGCATTTTCATGATCGTGCCCTTGCCGGCACCCGAAAAACCCGAAACTACAAATAACAGTCCTTTTCCCATACGATCGCTCCGAACCTGTCTGCCGTTACTCGATGTTCTGAATCTGCTCGCGTATTTTTTCTATATCTGTCTTTATTGCAATACCCAGCTCCGAAGTTCTGAAATCATTGGCTTTGGAAAGGATGGTGTTGGCTTCCCTGTTCATTTCCTGAGCCATAAAATCCAGTTTTCTTCCGGCCTCGCCGCCTTTTTCCAGCGTCTGCCGCATCGCGGAGATATGGTTCTTCAGCCGGACCGTTTCTTCATCGGTGCACAGTCTGTCCGCGTAAAGAACAAGCTCCGCAGCCAGCCTGCTGTCATCAACAGACGTGTCCGCTTTCACTTCCGCCAGTTTCGCAAGAAGCTTTGATCTGTACTCTTCTATGATCTGCGGATACCGTTCTTCCACATGGACCGCATTTTCATAAAGAACGTCCAGTTTTTTCAACAAATCCTCTTTTAAAGCTTCTCCTTCGGTCTGCCGGGCTTTCACAAGGGCCTGAGCCGCTTCGGATACAGCTTTCTCAACCAGGACGAGAAGCTCTTCTTCGTCCGTTTCCGGATCTTCCATGGTCAGAACATCCGGAAACCTGGCCAACTGGATCGCGGTAAAATCCGTATCCGCTCCGAATTCACTGCCGATCTCCTTGATATAGCCGGCATACATCGCAGCCAGGCCGGCATTATATTTCAGCCCTGCTTCGGCAGATCCTTCGTCTCTGAAGGAAATGTTCACATCCACCTTCCCGCGCTTCATATATTGCTGAAGAAGCCTGCGTATCTCCGAATCAAAAAGATTCAGGCGCCGCGGCATATGAAGCCCTATATCAAGATATCTGTGATTGACGGATTTGATCTCGACCGTGATCTTTTTCTGGTCTTTTGCGACCTCGCTGCGGCCGAAGCCTGTCATGCTGGTAATCATTAGAATGCTCCCTGTGAATCTTTAGCAATTTATAATAACACTTTTATTAAGAATGCGTCAAGAAAAGGGAAAGATATATCAGGATTCAGGACCGATATAACAAAGATTACGGTCTTGCCCCTTTCATACGTTTTTTGGACTCTGCGATAAAGATCTCATCCAGCCCGTTTTTTGCCAGAAGTTTACGGAAACGGTAAAGGGTCGAAGAATCCGGCACCTGCTCATTGGTAAAGAAATCCAGCTGCATGAATTTTTTCATGGAATAACTGTCGTAGACCGCTTCCTCCGTTCCGAGGTCGGAAAGCCCGAACCAGGTGCGGAGCATGAACATTTTAAGCATTCTTTCAATACTGTGCGGACGGCGGCCCTGGATCCCCTTCGGATAATAAGGACGCACCTGTTCGGCCCATTCCTCCCAGGGAAGGGCTTTATCCATTTTTTCCAGAAACTTTTCGCGTTTTGTCTTACGTCTTCTGTTCTTATACTCGGCATCCGCAAAATTCATCTGCATGGTACACCTCCGAAAAACGCTGAACGGATTTCCTTACAAGTGATACTTTTTTTATAAAATTATTATATCCGAGGCAGCATTGAGAAACAAGTACCCGCCTTCCTTCGTGCTTCAAAAACGGATCAGAAATGCCGGAATATAACACTCTTTTACTTTATCATAATAAAGTTTATTTCACTTTAAAGCGGTAAACAGTTGAATTCTTAAAACGAATCAAGTATAATTTCAATATTATTCACAGCATATTCGTATAATGCTGATATATGGAAGGAGATATTTTAATCATGAAAAAAATACTTGCACTGGTCTTAGGACTCGCAATGGTTCTGTCCCTGGCAGCCTGCGGCAGCTCCAATGCCGCACCGGCTCCCGCAGCAGCAGAAAGCAAAGCGGAAAGCACTGCAGCAGCTGCTTCCAGCGAGGCGCAGGCTCCCGCAGCAGAGAAACAGACAGGCGGCGGCGGAGACCTTACATTTGCGACCGGCGGAGAATCCGGCACTTACTATGCTTTCGGAACCGTACTCGCACAGCACGTATCCGATAAGACCGATACCAATGTAACCGCGATCGTCGGGAACGGATCCCAGGCCAACATCGAGGATCTGGATGCCGGTGCTGTCCAGCTCGGCTTCTGCCAGTCCGACGTTATGAGCTATGCCTATACCGGAACGAACCTTTTTGAGGAAAGCGGTGCGGTAGGCAGCTTTTCCGTCGTTGCAGCTCTTTACATGGAGCAGGTTCAGATCGTTACCATGAATCCCGATATCAAATCCGTTGCGGACCTTGAAGGCAAGAATGTATCCATCGGTGCTTCCGGCTCCGGCGTTTACTTCAACGCTCTTGACGTACTCGGCGTATATGGGCTTACCGAAGAGTCCATCAATGCCCAGTACCTCAACTTTGCAGATTCCGCTGATAACTTAAAGGACGGAAAGATCGATGCAGCATTCATCGTTGCCGGTGCACCGACCACTGCGATCACCGACCTTGCCGCCGGGGGACGTCAGGTCTACCTTGTATCCCTTGATGACGAGCATGCAGAACAGCTTATCGCAAAATCCCCGTACTATTCCAAGTACACCATCCCGGCTGACGTTTACGGCACTCCGGAAGATGTTACGACCGTTGCTGTAGGCGCGATCGTTATCGCCCGTGATGATGTTGCAGACGGAGATGTTTACAACTTCGTATCTTCCATCTTTGAGAATCTCGACGAAGTTGAAGCCGGTCATGCAAAGGGTGCAGAGCTTTCTCTCGATTTTGCTTCCAGCATCACCGATGTTCCCTATCATCCGGGTGCTGCAAAGTACTTTGAAGAAAAGGGCATTACGGTTTCTACCAAATAAAAACCGGAAAACACTTTCTGAAATCAACTGTAACTGAAGTTTCCCGGCCAGGCACGACAGGTTCTGTCAGGTCTGGCCGGATTTTTAAAAGGGGGCACAGATATGCCGTTATTCGAAAACAAGAATAGCGAACCTCTTCCGGATCCGGCTGCCGTATCTGCCCAGGCAGGCAGTGACGCCACGGATTTCGATGAGGTCATGAAAAAATACGATAAGGAGTCCAATACCAGGATCTGGGTCGGAAAGCCGAAGGTGATCATTACTGCGGTAATGAGCCTGTTTTCACTGTACTGCATCTGGTCAACACTCTTTTCCACTGCGGCTCTGGAGATCCGTCTGACGGCTTTTCTGGGCGGTGTTATTATCATGGGATATCTGTATTATCCGGCAAGCAAGAGTCATGTACGCCCGAACCACATGCCGTGGTATGACTGGCTCATTATGATCGTCGGCGCGTCTTGCTTTTTCTTTTACTGCTTCCGTTACCCCAGTCTTTCACGCGTACTGACCAGCGCTACAAAAATGACCTCGCTGTATACCGCGATCGGCGTAATCGGTCTTCTGGTCATTTTTGAATTATGCCGTCGATGTGTGGGGTTGCCGATCCTGTGCGTACTTGCTGCGCTGCTTATCTATACTTTTGCGACCGGTCTGCCTCTTAAGCGTCTGATCTATACCCTGTTCTTCTCGACCGGCGGTGTAATCGGAACACCGGCCCAGGTTTGCGCAAAATTTATCGTCGTATTCATCGTCTTCGGATCGTTCCTTGAACGGACGGGCATTTCTGCTTTCTTTATCGACCTGGCCAATAAACTTGCCGGATGGGCAGCCGGCGGACCCGCGAAAGTAGCGGTCATCTCTTCTGCCCTCTGCGGTATGGTTTCCGGTTCTTCCGTCGGCAATACGGTCACGACCGGATCCGTTACCATCCCGATGATGAAAAAAACCGGCTATAAGCCGGAATTTGCAGGCGCTGTTGAAGCTGCCGCATCGACCGGCGGGCAGATCATGCCTCCGATCATGGGCGCAGCAGCCTTCCTGATGGCGGAATATATGGGCGTTCCGTATGCGCAGGTCGCATTGAAAGCGATCCTTCCCGCAGTACTGTACTTTACCGGCATTTTCATAGCCGTACATCTTGAGGCAAAGAAATTAAAGCTTCAGGGTATCGACCGAAAGGAACTGACTCCCTGGAAGCTGCTCATCTCCCGCCTCTATCTGCTTCTCCCGCTGATCATTCTGGTCGCACTGGTTGCTTCCAACACCCGGACGATGGCTTTCGCAGCATCCGTATCGATCGTCGCAGCGATCATCGTCGGTCTTCCCGGAATCTTTCTCAGGGAACACTCTGCAACAAAAGCAGCCGGCAGCAGCAGTTTTGCCGGTCCTGCCCTGAAAGAAACCGGAAAAACGATCATTTCCTCTCTTGAGGCAGGCGGCCGCGGTACGATCACTGTTGCCGTTGCCTGCGGTGTGGCAGGATGTATTGCCGGCTGTATCACGGCGACCGGCCTGGCTTCCAAGCTGATCACCGGTATCGTTGCCGTCAGCCAGAACAGTATGTTTATCGCGCTGATCCTGACGATGCTCTGCTGTATCGTTCTCGGCATGGGTGTTCCTACGACAGCCAACTACTGTATTATGGCTGCAACGACCGCTCCGATCCTGATCAAGATGGGCCTTCCGGCTGTCTGCGCACACTTCTTCGTATTCTACTTCGGTATCGTTGCGGACATCACCCCGCCTGTCGCCCTCGCGGCTTACGCGGGATCCGCTATTGCAAAGTCCAATCCGATGAAGACCGGTGTCAATGCCACCAAACTGGCGATCGCTGCCTTCATCGTTCCGTATATTTTTGCTTACAGTCCTTCGCTTCTGTTTGAAAATATCACCAGCGGACTGGAAGTCATTCAGATCGTCATCACTTCGATCATCGGCATCTTCGGTGTTGCAGCCTGCCTGAACGGCTTCCTTATCACTAAACTCAATATCATCTTCCGTCTTGCGATCCTGGCCGGAGGCCTTCTGCTGATGGTTCCGTCTACGTTCACCGATATAATCGGAATCATTATCGTTGCGGTGATCGTTCTCCTGCAGTTCCTCATTGCGAAGCGGCACAGCCCCGCGCAGGTCTGAGGCTTTCAGGACATTCCTGTCAGATTATTTAATTACATATCAAAAACAGCACTTCTGCACTATATGCCTACAGAAGTGCTGTTTTAGTTTGATAAAGCTTTGATCTTATAATTCCGTCCTGGCCAGCGCAATGATCAGTTTCGAGCAGGTGTCATATCCGAGCTTTCCGCTGTCGAGCATCAGGTCATAATTGTGCCTGTCTCCAAATGTGCGGTCTGTATACACCTCGTAATAGGCTTTTCTGGCACGGTCCTGCTTATGCATGTATTTTAAGACTTCGGCCTCGCTGTGGCTTCCGATCTCTTTTGCGACCCAGGCGGCCCGGTGTGCCGTATCCGCATAAAGGAAAACATGCAGCGCATCGAAGCCGGCGTCTTTTAAAATTACGTCTGCACAGCGCCCGATGATCACACAGGGGCCTTTTGCTGCAATGTCCAGAATTACTTTTTTCTGAACCTCGAAATAATAGTCTTTATGTTCATAAGAGATCGGCGTAATGTAGCGCATAATGCTTTCCGTACGTGAGATCTCCTCTTCATGTTCTGCTATCTGGGCATAGTCCAGATTTGTTTCCTTCGCCGTCTCCCGAATGATATCGCGGTCGTACAGTTCGATTCCAAGTTCTTTCGCAACAACATCCCCGATAGAATGTCCGCCTGCGCCGTATTCACGGTTGATCGTTATGATTTTCATGAATTCTCCCTCTCTGGATCCGTCTGTTTATCCATGCCGGTTCGCGGCATATACCGCAGAAGATTATCCCGGTTTGAATGTATGATAGCATTCCGGCGGAGCTTAAGCAAGAATATAATTCATTTCAACTGTACAGGCCCTTCGTATCCGGCGGCAATTGACTTCTTGCTTTCTGCATGCCGGAGCAGATATAATATACACGCGCAAATGATTTTGCAGCAGAGGAAACCGAATCATGATCTATATGGAAACGCACAGCACAGACCCGTGCTATAACCTCGCTTTTGAAGAATACCAGCTGACCCGCGGTCCCGCTGGAGATATCCTGATCCTCTGGCAGAACAGAAATGCCGTTATTATCGGTCAGAACCAGAACGCCCGGGAAGAAGTTGATCTGGAATATGCAAAAGCCACGGATACCGTCGTTGTACGCAGGATCACGGGCGGAGGCGCTGTTTATCATGATCTCGGAAACCTGAATTATTCCCTGATCACCGATCTGGATTCTGCTGCAGACCTTTCTCTCCGCTCCTTCTCCGGGATCGTTAGCCGGGCGCTGCATACCATGGGGATTCCATCCGAAGTCAGCGGCCGGAACGACATCCTTATCCACGGAAAAAAAGTATCCGGTTCAGCACAGCGTATCATCGGAAACAGGATCCTTCATCACGGGTGTATCCTGTTCAAAGCAGACCCGGACAGGATCAGCCGGATCCTGACTCCCGATAAACTCAAATACGCTTCGGGCAGCGTCAAATCCGCGCGAAGCCGGATCACCTGCATCGAGGATTATCTTCCGGGCACTACTGTTTATGACTTCTGGAGCCTCTTAAAAGAACAGATCACCGGCCCTGATACGATCGTTTACGAGCCGGAAGGATCCGAGCTTGCAGAGATTCAGAAGCTGGCAGAAGAAAAATACCGCTCGTACGAATGGAACTTCGGTGCGGCTCCGGATTATACCGTATCCGGGAAAGGCAGATTTCCCGGCGGGATCCTTGAATTTCGTGCCAAAGTCGTTAAGGGAAAAATAAAAAGCATTCAGTTTTTCGGCGACTTTATGGCCAGAAGAGATATCCGTGAAATCTCTTCCGCCATGACGGATGTACGTTTCCTTCCGGAAACTGTTGAAGAGATTCTTTCAGTTTATCCCGTGTCCGACTATTTCGGAACGATTACAGCGGAAGAGATCCTGCAGCTCATATTCCCGGAAAGCTCCGAAAGCAGCGAAGTGCCCGGTGACGCCTGATACACTTCTGCTATGAGGGATATTCTGGGCATGAACTATACACAACATCATTTGTAAAAAGCATTCACACTATTCAGCTATGGCATTTGACGGATTTACAACAGCAGCAATCGCATATGAACTCTCGGAAAAGCTCGGCGGCGGATACATCTCCAAGATCATACAGCCGGAACATGACGAGCTCCTCCTGACGGTCAAAACACCGGCAGGCAATTTCCGTCTGCTTCTTTCGGCAAACCCTTCTCTTCCGCTGGCCAATATTACGCAGGAAAACAAACCGGCCCCGATGACTGCGCCCAATTTCTGCATGCTCCTCCGCAAGCATCTCGGCGGCGGAAGGATCGCATCGATCGAACAGCCGTCTCTCGAACGCATCCTGGTCTTCACGATCGAACATCGGAACGAACTGGGAGACCCCTGCGAAAAGCGGCTTATTATCGAGCTTATGGGCAAGCACAGCAACATTATCTTCACCGACACCGAAAACACGATCCTGGATGCCATACGGCGTGTTCCCGGCCATATCAGTTCTGTTCGCGAAGTACTTCCGGGCCGGAAATACTTTATTCCTCAGACCACGGAGAAGCTGGATCCTTTTTCCGCAGATGAAGAATTGTTTACCGAACGGGTCTTTTCCCGGCCGGACGAACTCGCGCGGGCTGTTTATACTGCCGTTACCGGCTTTTCTCCGGCGATGGCGGAAGAACTGTGCATCCGCTCCGGGATGGATGGAAGGCTTTCTGCCAAGGAATGTTTCGAAGCAGCGAGAAGCCACTTCTATCACACTTTTTCCAGAATGATCGATGAAGTCCGGGAGCATGAATTCCACCCGGCGATCTATTACTCGCCCCAGGGCCCTTTGGATTTTTCAGTGCTTCCTTCGGAGCGGTTTCCGGCAGCTTCTGCCAAAGCTTACTATTCAATTTCAGAGCTGCTTTCCGACTATTACAGTGAGAAAGAATCCCTCGCGCGGATACGTCAGAAATCCACAGATCTTCGAAGGCTCGTCACGACCGCCCTGGAACGAAATGTTAAAAAACTCAATCTGCAGAAAAAGCAGCTGAAGGATACCGAAAAGATGGACCGGTACCGTATCTGGGGCGAACTGCTCAACACCTACGGATACGAGTGCCGTCCCGGGGATAAAGAGCTGAAAGCTGTCAACTATTATAACAATGAACCGGTCACGATCCCCCTGGATCCCACGCTTTCCGCCACAGATAATGCAAAAAAATATTTTGACCGCTACGGAAAGCTTAAACGTACTGCCGAAGCCTGCACCGGCCTAATTGAAGAAACTTCATCTGATATCGAATATCTGGAAAGCGTACAGTCTGCCCTGGAGATCGCACAGGACGAAGCAGACCTTGCGCAGATCCGCCAGGAGCTGGTCCAGTCCGGCTATATCAAAAAACATACTTCCGGAAAAAAGAACTCCGGCATGAAAAAGTCCTCTCCGCTGCATTATCTTTCAACGGACGGATTTGACCTTTATGTTGGCAAAAACAATTTCCAGAATGACGAACTTACCTTCTCGCTTGCTTCCGGCAGCGACTGGTGGTTCCATGCAAAAAAGATGCCCGGTTCGCATGTCGTCCTGAAGACAGGAGGAAAGGAACCAACCGATAAAGCCTTTGAAGAAGCTGCTTCCCTGGCTGCCTATTACTCCCGCGGAAAGCAGTCCGAAAAAGTCGAGATCGATTATCTGCAGCGCAAAAATGTAAAAAAGCCCAACGGGGCAAAGCCCGGTTTTGTCATCTATTACACCAATTACTCCATGATGGCCAGACCTTGTATCGACGGGTTGACTATGGTATGATTATTTAGTATGCAAAACAGATAATTTTCCGTATGGAAGCCATTGACCCGAAGGCCCTTTCACGTCCTTTTAAAGGAACTTACCAACATATGAAATTCCAGAGATCCGAACAACCTGTATTATTTCCCCGCAGCTCTGTCAGAAGGATCACAGCCGATCCCAACAGAGGGCTGACGATGGAACAGGTACAGATGTACCGTGAACACGGCTGGGACAACCGTCCTGTTGAAGCACCGTCCAAGACGGTCGGCCAGATCATCCGTTCGAATGTCTTAACTTATTTCAACCTGATCTTTGCGATCCTTACCGTCCTTCTGGTTATGGTCCGCTCTTTCGGGGATATAATCGTTTTTCTTCCCGTAATCGTCATCAATACCCTGATCGGTATTATCTAGGAGCTGGACGCGAAACGTACACTGGATAAACTGACGATGCTTCATGCGCCGAGGACAAGGGTCCTGAGAAACGGTATCATGAAACCGGTCTCTTCCGACAAACTGGTTCTGGATGATATCGTGATCTTCTCCTCCGGTAATCAGATCTGCGCGGATGCGATCGTTGTGGAAGGGGAAGTATCCGTTAACGAAGCCCTTCTGACCGGTGAATCCGACGAGATCACAAAAAAGCCCGGGGATTCCCTTCTCTCCGGCAGCTTTATCGTATCCGGATCCTGCAAGGCCCGGCTGGAGAAAGTCGGCGCGGATTCCTATATTTCCCGGCTGACACTGCAGGCCAAGGCCACACAGAAGGACGAGCAGTCCGAAATGGTCCGTTCGCTCAACCGTCTTCTGAAAATCATCGGGATCATAATTATCCCGATCGGGATCATCCTATTCTACCAGTCTTTTTTCGTTGCCGAAGAATCCTTCGCGAACAGTGTTACCTCCATGGTTGCCGCGGTCATCGGCATGATCCCCGAAGGCCTTTATCTGCTGGTCAGTGTTACCCTGGCTGTAAGCACCATAAAACTGGCCGTCAAGAAGGTCCTCGTTCACGATATGAAATGTATCGAGACCCTGGCCCGGGTCGATGTGCTCTGTGTCGATAAGACCGGTACCATTACCAGCAATGAAATGACGGTCAGCGAAGTGATACCGCTATCCGAATACAGCGAAAACATCCATGGCGACCTTACGGAGCTTCTGAGTGATTTTGCCAATGCGATGGCCAGTGACAACATAACCATGCAGGCACTGAAAGCCCGCTTTACGACACCTTCCGGCATGGAAGCAGACAGGATCACATCCTTCTCCTCCGCCAACAAGTACAGCAGCGCTACTTTCCACGGAACCTCCTACGTACTCGGAGCACCGGAATTTCTTCTGAAAAGCAATTACGGAAAGCATCAGGAAACGATCGAGCAGTACTCCAACTCCGGGAACCGTGTACTTGTTTACGGGATCTACGACGGAACTCCGAACGGCGGACCGCTGATCGAAAACGTTCTTCCTCTGGCCCTGGTGCTGATCAGCAACCCGGTCCGGAAAGACGCATTGGAGACCTTCAGCTATTTTGCAGCTGAAGGTGTGGATATCAAAGTTATTTCGGGGGATAACCCGATCACCGTATCCCAGGTTGCAAAAGAGGCCGGTATTAAAAACGCATCCAATTTTATTGACGCCTCGGTACTTCAGACGAAAGAAGATATTGCAAAAGCAGTCCGGCAGTATACGGTTTTCGGCCGGGTCAATCCCCAGCAGAAACTGATGATCATCAAGGCACTCAAGGCCGAAGGAAAAACCGTCGCCATGACCGGTGACGGTGTAAACGATGTTCTCGCACTGAAAGAGGCCGACTGCTCTATTGCAATGGCTTCCGGCAGCGATGCGGCCTCCCAGGCTTCGCAGCTCGTTCTTCTCGAGTCTGACTTTTCAAGGATGCCGGATGTTGTCGCCGAAGGAAGACAGGTCGTCAACAACCTGGAACGTTCCGGCAGCTTGTTCCTGGTCAAGAATATCTTTTCCCTGCTCATCTCCCTTTTCTCGATCGCTTTCGCACTGAGCTATCCGATCGGGCCTGCGCAGATCTCCCTGATCAGTACTTTTACGATCGGCCTGCCCGGCTTCCTGCTCTCGCAGGTACCGAACACCAGTCTGATTAAAGGAAAATACATCACGAATGTCCTGGTCAAGGCACTTCCGGCTGGAATCACCGACGCGGTCATTGTCGGTGCACTCGTTATTTTCGGCCAGGTCTTTGCCGTAGGCTCGGAAGACATTTCCGTCGCCGCGACCATGCTGCTTTCGATCGTCGGCTTTATGATCCTGTACGAGCTTTCCAAACCGATGAATCTTTATAAATGGATCATCTGGTGCGCATCCGTAGTCGGGCTGATCCTCTTCAGTGTGTTGCTTAACGAACTCTATTCGATCTCCGCAATGTCGCTGCGATGCATCATGCTGTTCGTGGTTTTCTCGATCCTGACGGAACCGCTTCTGCGGTATCTTATGCTGCTGACGCGCAAGATCCGGAATTTCTATCTGAAAAGAAAAGGCCGGGATTCGGAAATGATTTAAAAGGAAAATTCTTAACCGCAGTAGTCTTCAGCAAGGATTCTCCTGCAGTTTTCTAACGAACGGATCCATTCCCGGAGCCGTTCTTTTTTCATGCTCCCCTGATCCCAGATACTCGTGAATTCATCCTCGGAGAGGACGTCCAGATCCACAGAAATATAAATCGGTCTGCCGCTGTCCGGAACTGTCAGCGAACCGGTATTTGCCTCTTCCTCCGGGATCACATGGATCCGCTCTGCCGGCACATCGTCCGGAATCGTTTCCCCGGACGGGATCCCGATCAGATACACTTCTTCCAGGAGCTGTAATTCCTCAAGGCTGTCACGGATCCAGCTTCCGCAGGACAGATACGGAAGAAGGCCCGGAGCCTGAAGATCCGTATGGTGATCAAACACACACAGGTCGAAAGGTTCGTCTATTTTTTCCATCCAGATTTTTGAGAGATAATGATGGTTTCCGTCGTCAATATAGCGAACCCCGTGCACATCTTCCTTTTTGATCCGTTCACGGATGACTCCGGCTGCCGCATCCGAACAGTAACCGCAGCATTCGGCCAGATCCGAGAAGTCCAGGATTCGTCCTTCCCGGATCTTCTGATCGTCTATTTTTTTATAGGAATCCGTAAAATTGCATATTATCATCAAGCTGCCTCGGTTCAGTCAGGGCGCAATCAGCGTTTTCTGACATATTTTCTCGGATTATCTTCGGATTGTTGTTGACAAAGGGTCCGTGTTATTTTATTATATTGTAGTTCGCGGCAAGGGTATTTCCGTGTCTAACCGTTTGCCCGACGAATCAGTCTATAAGGAGGTGTACAGTTTGGCTAACATCAAATCAGCAAAGAAGCGTATTCTGGTAAACCAGACCAAGGCTGCCAGAAACAAAGCGATCAAGTCAGCTGTTAAAACTGCAATCAAAAAAGTTGACACTGCAGTTGCTAACAACGATGCTGCTGCAGCAAATGCTGCTCTTACCGATGCGATCTCCGCGATCGACAAGGCTCAGACCAAGGGCGTTTACCATAAGAACAACGCATCCCGCAAAGTAGCCCGCATAAGCAAAGCTGTCAACTCTATCCAGTAATAAATCTGTTTTAAAGTACTTTCAGGCTTCGTCCGCCCCCTCTTATCGGACGAAGTCTTTTTTTGTGCCGGAGTACTTCAGAATGATCAGCTCCACGCTGAGCCTTTCATCCAGCATCCCGGTCTTAACGTCCGTTTCGTACCGGACCATCTCTTCCACCGCCTCCCGGAGCTCCGCCAGTGAATAGCGCCGCACAGCAGGCATTGACATTTTTACAGCGTACGGTTTGATCTTCAGCTGGTCCGCGATCGCGGCCTGCCCCAGCCCCTTTTCCTGAAGTTCCCTTATATTCATCAGCCGGTCAAACTGCTTGGCGATCAGATAAAGGATCCGCATCGGCGGCTCTTTTAAAACCAGAAGATCATCGTATTTTTCCAGAGCCTTTTTCCGGTCCCCTTCCGCCGTTGCGGAAACCAGTTCAAAGATCTTATTCTCTATAACCGGGGAACAGACCGCCTGAATATCCTCCGCCGTGATCTCTTCCCTTCCCTCCGTATAGGAAACCAGCTTGTCCACTTCGTTGTTGATATAACTTAAATCATTCCCTGCGGTAGAAAGAAAGCGTTCCAGGGTGCTCTTTCGTATCTTTTTATGATCTTTTCCCAGTCTCCTCAGCACCCAGTCCGATAATCCCTTTTCATCCAGCGGAACAAATTCCGCAGCACAGCCGTTTTTTGCGATCTCCTTATAAAGGCGGCTCCTTTTGTCTGCACTCTCTTCGTTCAGGATCAGCGTGACAAAATCCGGAAGTTCCTTCAAATACTCGGTAAGCTTTTCGTGTTTCTCCTTAAACAGCTCCGCACCATCGACCAGAACGACCCTTCGCTCTGCAAAAAAAGGCATGGTATCACAAATGCTTATGATGTCGTCCTCTTTTGTATTCCTGCCGGAGAATCGTGTAAAATTCATGTCGCCCTCTTCGGCTCCGAGTGCAGTCAGAAGCCGCGACAAATACAGCTTCCTGAGATAAGCTTCCTCGCCGAACAGCAGATACAGTTTATTAAATTCTCCGGATTTGATATCTTCCGCAATGCGTTTCATGGTTTTTCTGTAATTCTATGGATTCGTGTCGGTTCCGTTTGTCATCTGTTCAGAATGCAGCAATCACTCCAGCATCCGGTTCAGTTCTGCGAACCGGGCCAGGGCATTCCTGCCGATCACAGTGATCTTTTTGAGGTTGATGGAATTGACGCCGCCCTGCCGCTGACGGAAAGTGATCTGTCGATATAGCACATTCCGGCCTCTTTTCGCAAAAATGGCCGAAATGCATACATTCGTAAGGCTTTCATCTGTCTGAATGTATCGGAGGGCGTCTTTTAAGGGTTCCGCTTTCATCAGACGGAAAGGTGTGTTGGCATCCGGAATCCACTCTTTAAAAATCGAGAGAAGCACAAGTTTCAGGACACGGGTAACCATGATCCGGGCAGCTCCGTCTTCCCGCAGGCTTCTCTGACCTATTACCATATCAAAACGCTTTCTCTGCCTCCAGAACGGTTCAAACTCCGCAGGCAGCGTCTGACCGTCGGAATCGGTCTGGAACACATAATCCGCGCCCTGATTTACAGCATATTCGTATCCGAAACGGATAGCTGCGCCGTGTCCGCCGTTTTCCTTATGAAGTACAGTCAAAAGAGGACGCCTGACTGCTTCTTCAGCAAGCAGCCTGGGAGTGGAATCCTTACTCCCGTCGTCCACTACAACCAGCCTGGATAAACCCTCTGCATTATGCGCTTCCACGATCGGATACCAGTCGTTCAGTACGGTGATAATATTCTCTTCTTCATTAAAAGCCGGAATTACTATGTATAAAATGTCCATCTATATCCTCCGTTCTGACTATTAAGGATTATACATCGTTCCGCGCTTTCTCTCAACCGTAATCCGGAACCGTTTTTACACTTTATATGGCCTTATAATGATGCGATCACGACGTACTGTAAAGGAAAGTGCTCCGGAGATCCCGGTCTGAAGCCAGGGTACCTGTGCCTGTTCCAGTCTATCCAGCATTTCCGGTGAAGGGTGTCCGTAACTGCTGATCCGGGGCGCGCTGATAATGCAGAAATCCGGCTTTACCGCCGCCAGAAATTCTGATGAGGTCGAATTGGCAGATCCGTGATGACCTGCCTTCAGGATACTGTAATGGTCCAGGTTTTCCAGAATTTGATCTTCCGCTTCCCCTCCGAGGTCTCCTGTAAACAGTCCGGAAAAGCTGCGATATCTTACTCCCAGGACCAGTGATCCTTCATTACCCGTAAACCCGGCCTCCGGATCCGGAGAAAGAACCTCTATTTCCATTCCCGAACTGCTGATCCGGTCTCCCGCTTTCAGACCGATCACTTCGGCTCCGGCTGATTCGGCGATGCCGATCAGTTCTGCACAGGATTCATCCTCCAGCATCCAGAAGGGCATGAAAACTCTTTTTACCTGTATTGCTGTCAGATTTTGCGAGGACATAGCAAGCAGCTGTTCGATTCCATTCACATGGTCTGCATCATCGTGGGAAATAAAGATTCCTTCGAGGGAACCGATTCCCTTGTTTTTCAAATACGGAAGGATCACATTGCTGCCGGCATTCCGAATGGAGCTGCTTCCTCCGTCGATAAGAAAAGCACTTCCGTTTTCAGCCGTAAGCGCAGCGCAATCCCCCTGTCCCACATCCAGGGCTGTGACCTCAAAACTGTTTGGAACACGTATAAAGATCATAAAGATCATCAGAAAGTCCGGAATCACGACCGCCGGTTTCAATTTTGCCTGATTTTTATCCCCTGACCGCGTCCTGATCCATACTGCAATCAGGATAAAAAGTCCGGAATAATAAAGCAGTACCCTGAAGATTCCGGGGAAGCCTGTGATCCAGACAGCTCCCGGGATCCATCGAAGAAACGCCCCTGCTCCTTCCTGAATACGGATAAGAAAAGCAGGAACAAACAGGCCCAGGCGGCCGGCTGCCGGATACACCACAGATACCGCTCCGCCCGCGATCCCCAGGAGCAGGATGATCTCGGTCAGGGGAACCAGCAGGATATTGGCAGCCGCCTGAAAGACCGGGATCTCCGAATAGTTCCAAAGGACGATCGGTATCGTAGCTGCATTTTCGCTCTGCCACACCATAGCGCCTTCCTGAATCATCGTCTTCACACGGCGGATCGGATTCATCCCGGCCTTTTTCCTATCAGCATTCGTCCGAAAAGCCTTTTTAAACTGCGGATAGAGTACAGCCAGACCAGCTACTGCTGCAAAGGAAAGCTGGAAACCGACCCTGTAGATCCGGTACGGATTGATCAGGATCAGGACAATACCTGAAAGGCTCAGTGCTGATAAAGTATCGTAGCTTTTCCGCAAAAGGACGGCGGCCGCCCCCGCAGTAAACATGACGGCGGCACGTACAGTTGACTCCCTTCCTCCGGAAAAAACACTGTAGAGGATCAGGAGGAAGGACGAAAGTAATGAAGCCGGAAGCCTGGGCATACCGATGATGAGCAACAGGGACAGCAATGCTGCACCGAAGATCCCGATATGAAGTCCGGATATGGCCAGAAGATGGGAAAGACCCGAAACTGAGTAATTAATCCGGGTCTCTTCGTCGATCCCGCTCCGGTCTCCGATGATCATGGCCGAAAGGATACCTCCGGCTTTTTCACCCATTACTGAAATAAAGGTTTCCGAGAGGTCTTCCCGGACCTTTGCGCCAATCTCTGCCGGCAGGTAGTACGCAGGTTCTTTAAGTACAGTAAAAGATCTTAAATTAAGCGAAGAATATACATTCTCACCCATATAATACTTTTTTGCATCAAAACCGCCGGGATTGGAAGCTCTTTCGTAAAACGCGAGTCTTCCGTAGGCCCTGATCTCCGACCCGACTTTGAATTTATGAGATGTGGAATTTATCCGGACGCAGCCGATATGAAAAGTCCTCTTCCGGTGAGTAATCACTGCGTCTTTGAGATGGTAGGAATAGCCTTTTTCCGTTTTGCTTCGATCTGAAAGGACGCCTGAAACCATACAGCCGCCATCATAATTTTTCAGCGTTTTTTCCGCTTCCTTCAAATCCGGCGGAACGCCGATGACGATCCCCGAAAGATCAAGGATCACGATAAGAATGATCAGACCGAAGAAAACAAGGCACAGCGGCCTCTTTTCCAACAGTTTCCTCCATTCTGACTGAAAAGAATTGAAATTCAGCTGATCGGCACCCGAAGAAATCCGGATGCCGGTATTCGATTATTCTTCCACCAGTTCCATATTTGGTGAAAAAACAGTATCCAGACTGATCTTGTCCTTTAAGGTGACCTGACTGCTTCCGTTAACGGAAAAAGCAACCTTTTCAACCTGACACACTTTGCTCAGGGAATTGACGATCGAATAGATCTGCACTTCCGGATCGTTTTTCAGCGTATTGTTCAGGAAGCCTTCATCAAAATTGACATAGCAGATATCATCCTGGATCGTTACATTAAGAACATTGGTTTCAGCAGGGATCGTTCGGAAAAGCACGATCGACGATGGTCCCTGAAGCAGTTCGTTCACAACGGCCTGCTCTACCGGGGTATTGACGGAATAATAAACGTCACGGTACTCCGGTATCAGCGTATCTCCCCGCTCATTCGTAAAGTAAAGCGTCATGGATGTACTGCGATAATTGCTGATATCATCCGCACTGTCATCGACATACATTCCCGCGGTCATAGCTCCGATCTCATTGCCGGTGGAATCATAGATCGGCTTCCCGTCCACATTAACCGCAACAGCGGTTATCCCCGGATTCTGCGTCATGGTTTTTGTAATTCCGGCACGGATCAGCAGTTTGCGGGCAGTATCCTGGCTTTCATACGCCGGATTCAGATCCACCGTCAGAATCGTACCGGCAAATGACAGATCATTGATCCGTACACCTCCGCTGAAAAGATTCATACCGTCTGCCGGAACTCCTTCGCCGTTGTTCAGGGCATCTGCTGTCTTCCGGGCCCATTTCTCTACATCTTCCTCTTCAATATGAAATTCCGCCGAAGCCAGCTCTTTCCCGCTGCTGCGAAGGAAATAGATCCCCGATGCATCTTTGGATGCATTCTTCATGCTGCAGCCGGTCAATACCAGTATACAGATAAGGAGTAAGCTCAAAACCTTCTTCATGACACTGCCCCCATATCGATATGCGTCAGCGGGATGCGTACCAGGAAAGAGGAGCCCTCGCCTTCAGTACTTGTGACTTTAATCGCACCGTTGTGCATAGTGATCGCGCTCTTGGTAATGGCCAGACCGAGCCCGGTGCCGCCGATCTCACGGGAATGGCTTTTGTCCACACGGTAAAATCTTTCAAAAATATGATCCAGTGACTCTTCCGGGATGCCTATGCCGGAATCTGAAACCGTCAGATACATAAAACTCTGATCCGAATTCAGGGCAACATTAACCCAGCCGCCTTCCGGCTTATTGTACTTTATACCGTTTTCGATCAGGTTTGTCATCACCAGAGCGATCTTGGTCTCATCGATCTGAGCCGTTACCGGGCGGAAGCATTCGTACCTAAGCTCCACATTGGCTTTGTCGGCAATCGGTTTAAGTCGCTTGACGATCAGCTCCAGCAATTCGTTCACGTTCGTTTCGGTGACGTTGAGATCATCCACTCTCTTCTCCATGCGGACCAGGGAAAGCAGGTCGTTGATGATCGCGTTCTCTCTGTCGATCTCGGAAGAAATATCGTACATGAATTCCCTGTACTCTTCCTGTGTAGTGTCGGGATTCATAATAATGGAATCGGCCAGCACTTTCATGGAAGCCAGAGGCGTCTTCAGTTCATGAGATACGTTCGCCACGAATTCCGACCGGGATTCATTCAGAACATTGACCTGTGAGATCAGCTTATTGAAAGCGCTGGAGATCTGCTCCGTCTCCTCATAAGTCCTTACCGGCTGCATTTCTGTCAGAAGATCTCCCTTGGTCGCCCGGATCGCTCTTGTGATCCGATCGAACGGTGCCACAAGAAGGCCGGCCAGCAGATAGCCGCCGACGATGATGACCGCCACCAGGATACCGAGGATCATAAGGCCCTGCCTCTGCATGAACCGGCTGTTGTAGTCGATCTCCTTCGTGGAAAAGCTGACCAGCATGACACCGATGATCTCATCGCTGGTACTGTCCGGGTCTGTGATCTTGACCGTTAATTCGACAAAATGGTCATCCGAATTATAGACACTGCTCTCTTCTCCGGAGAAGCAGTCAATAACTTTCGGTGAAAGGATGTATCTTCTGTTTGCCAGATTATAGGTATCCTTAATAACACGGTAGTCCTTGTTGATGACAAGGATCCTGCCGCCGTAGATACTGGTAAGCATTTTGAACTGGGCATTAATGTTCTCATTGCCCTGGTCCTTAAAATAGCTTTCCTTCACCAGTTTGTTTGCGATGATATCACATTGATTTTTAACAGTAACGCTTCGGCTCGTAACGGCTCTCTGTTCATAATTACGTATTACAACTGCTGCAACGATCACCGTCGGGACGATACCGATCAGGATCATGAGTATCATAATACGGAACTTCAGGCTGCGCAGATAGCTTCCGCGTTGACCGGCATCAGTTCTTGAAATAGTAACCAACTCCCCACTTGGTATGAACATACTCCGGATTGCTCGGTCTTTCCTCGATCTTCTCACGAAGTCTGCGGATATGTACGTCGACCGTTCGCACGTCTCCCGGATAACTGTCTCCCCATATCACCTTCAGCAACTGCTCGCGTCCGTACACTTTATTCGGATGGGAAGCAAGAAGCTCCAGAAGATCGAATTCCTTGGCTGTGAGATTAACTTCTTTATCGTTGATGAATACACGCCGGCTGTCCCTTTCCAGCCGGAGATTTCCGACCGCAATATTAGCAGACGGTTCTTCTTTGATCTCCTGTCTCTGGGTCCTGCGGATAATTGCCTTGATTCTGGCCTTGACCTCAAGAATGTTAAACGGCTTGGTGATATAGTCGTCCGCACCGTATTCCAGACCAAGAATCTTGTCCATGTCATCCCCTTTGGCAGTCAGCATGATTATGGGCACCTGAGAGGTCTCCCGTATCTGCTGGCATACAACATATCCGTCCATTTTTGGAAGCATCAGATCCAGCAGGATGATATCGTAATTGCCGGCAGAGAATTTGGAAAGCGCTTCTTCTCCGTCATAAGCGCAGTCCACTTTCATACCATCCTGTTCCAGAGAGTATTTAATTCCTTTAACGATCAGTTTTTCATCATCGACAACAAGTACTTTCGGCATTTTCTTCTCCCATACCTCAGACTTCGATCAAGTCTGCTATTCTTTCGTAAATACGATCTTTAATCCCGCTTATATTCATGATCTCATCCGGCGAAGAGATCCATCCGACTTCTTCCCGGTACCGGATAATTGATCCGGCCTTTGTTTCCCCGATTCCAGGCAGCGTCATCAGTTCTTCCAATGAGGCACGGTTAAGGTTGACTATTCCGCCGGCCGGACTGATGTTTGCCGAAACCTCTTCTCCTTCTGCAGGAATCGGACTGACTACGATCTGCTGACCGTCGCTCAGCCGCTGTGCCAGATTGACGCTTCTCAGATCAGCATTTGCACAAGGGCCTCCTGCGGCCGTGATCGCGTCGGCTATGCGGCTTCCATCTTCGAAAAAATAAACTCCCGGAGAATTCACTTCACCGCAGACATATACCGCGATCCTTACCGGCACTGCTTCCTGTGTTCCCGGATCCTCCGCCAGCGGCGGATCGGAAGTCCGTATCTCAATGATAGCGTCACCGGGTGAATTGCAGGCCGAAAAGAGCAAAAAAATACAAACGGCAATAATTGCTGTTATTGTTTTCATTGGCCGTCCTTTCGATTCAGTAAAAAGAAGCGGCCGAATGACCTTTCATCCGTGATTTATTCTATCGAATTCTTTTCTGCCGTGCAAGACTTTCTTAAATCTTTTGTAAAATTTTTGTATATGAAAACAGGGCCGGAAACAATTCCCGGCCCTGTAGTTTTTAACAACTGGTTCAGCTGTTCTCTTTTTTTGATTTCATGTGCTTTTTCAGTTCGGCGAAGGATTTATCACTGATCACATGCTCGATCCGGCATGCATCTTCATACGCGGTTTTTGAATCGACTCCGATGCTGCAGAGCAGTTCGGCAATCACGTTGTGACGCTCATAGATCTTTTTTGCGATCTTCTTTCCTGCATCCGTCAGCCGGATATGAAGATGTTCATCCACCGTAATGTATCCTTCTTTTTTAAGGATCCCGACCGCCCTTGACACACTGGGTTTGGAAAAGCCCATATGCTCACTGATGTCGATCGCATGAAGGTCGGGTTTTTCCCTTGATAAAACATAAATCGTTTCAAGATACATTTCTCCGGATTCGTGCAGTTCCATAAATCCTCCCGGTCAAAACTAACCAACCGTACTTATCACAGCTCCTCTACAGTATAATTCGGAGCCTCCTTTGTAATGTGAATATCGTGGGGATGCGATTCCTTCAGCGAAGCCGCGGAGATCTTTACAAACTTTCCGGTCTGCTTCAGGGTCTCGATATCCTTTGCCCCGCAGTAGCCCATGCCGGAACGCAGTCCGCCAATCAGCTGGAAGACCTCATCTTCCACTGTTCCTTTATAAGCAACACGGCCTTCAACTCCTTCCGGCACCAGTTTCTTAGCATCGGTCTGGAAATATCTGTCCTTGCTGCCGTTTTCCATCGCGGCGATGGAACCCATGCCTCTGTACACTTTGTATTTTCTGCCCTGGTAAAACTCGAAATCCCCGGGGCTTTCATCACAGCCTGCAAAAATGCTGCCCATCATACAGACATTTGCACCGGCTGCAAGGGCTTTTGTAATATCGCCCGAGAATTTGATGCCGCCGTCCGCAATGACAGGGATTCCCGAATCTTTTGCCGCCTCGTAGGCATCCATGATCGCGGAAATCTGAGGAACACCGATACCGGCAACGACACGTGTCGTACAGATCGAGCCCGGTCCGATACCGACCTTAACCGCGTCAACTCCGGCTTCAATAAGCGCTTTTGTCCCTTCTGCTGTTGCCACGTTTCCGGCGATGACCTGGAGTTCCGGGAAATGCGCCTTGATATCCCGGACGGCCTGTATGACATTGGCAGAATGTCCATGCGCGGAATCCACCACGATCACGTCAACATGCACTTCATACAGGGCTGCAACACGCTGCATCATATTGGCTGTAATACCGACAGCCGCACCGCAGAGGAGTCTGCCGTGATCATCTTTTGCAGAATTGGGATACTTGATCTGTTTCTCAATATCCTTGATCGTGATCAGACCGACCAGATTAAAGTCATCATCCACGATGGGGAGTTTCTCGACCCGGGCCTTGGCAAGAATCTTCTTCGCTTCTTCGATGGTAACGCCGTCCTTAGCGGTCACAAGGCCTTCCGAAGTCATGGATTCCTTGATCTTCTTGGAAAAATCCTCTTCGAACATCAGATCCCGGTTTGTAAGAATGCCGACGAGCTTCTTTCCTTCCGTGATCGGAACGCCGGAGATCCGGTATTTTCCCATAAGATCATCCGCGTCCTGCAGGGTATGCTCCGGAGAAAGATAGAACGGATCCGTAATAACGCCGTTTTCGGAGCGTTTTACCTTATCCACTTCCTCTGCCTGCTGCTCGATCGTCATGTTCTTGTGGATGATGCCGATGCCTCCCTGTCTGGCCATGGCGATAGCCATCCTGTGCTCGGTTACGGTGTCCATTCCGGCGCTCATCATCGGTATGTTGAGCCGGATGGTTTTTGTAAGGTACGTGGAAACATCAACCATATTCGGAGTTACTTCCGAATACTGGGGTACAAGTAAAACGTCATCAAAAGTAATGCTTTCACCGATTATCTTACTCATTTTCCTCTCCTGTAATCATTTCTTTTTAGTATATAAAATTGCCAGGAAAAAATCAAGGATATTAATCGCAATATTGTTAGCCGCAGCTAACTTCGTATAAGTGAAAAAGCCCCGTGTTAACGGGGCGTAATATACCTGAAAAAAACTGTATCAGACCAGCGCGGCGCTTACGATGCCAAGCACCATTGCCGCAATAATGATCACCGCCAGAACGATAATAATGATCCTCTGTTTTCTTTTATTCATCATATCCGTTTCCACCCTGATTATTCATTTTTTATTAATTCCGGACCGCCGGATCAATACCGGATCTTCAGTTCCCGTTCCGCTTCTCTTTTGCGGTCTTTTTCTGCGATCGAAGCACGTTTGTCGTAAAGCTTCTTGCCCTTTGCCAGGGCAATCTCGACCTTTGCCCGCGAATCCTTGAAATATACTTTCAGCGGGATCAGGGCAAAGCCTTTTTCCTGCACTTTTCCGGCCAGCCTCATGATCTCGTATTTGTGAAGGAGCAGCTTTCGGACTCGCAGCGGATCTTTGTTGAAGATATTTCCCTTTTCATAAGGGCTGATATGCATACCGTAAATCAGCATTTCACCGTTTTCGATCCGCAGGAATGCTTCTTTTATGGAGCATTTCCCCATACGTAAAGATTTGACCTCTGTGCCGGCTAAAACCAGTCCGGCCTCAAAGGTCTCCTCAATAAAATAATCGTGAAATGCTTTTTTGTTGTTGGCAACCAGTTTGGTGCCACGTTCTTTTGCCATATCAGAAAGGAATATTCAGCAGTACCGCAAGCGCAAAGAAAATGATCGCAAGGATCCTGGTGATCTTCTTGAGATTTCCTTCCGCGGAACGATTCTTGTTTCTCTCCCAGTAAGAGTCTCCGTTGCCTCCGGCAAGTGCTCCGAGTCCCTGGCCTTTACCCTGCTGCATAAGCACAACGACGATAAGTGCTACACAGTCAACTGCAAGCAGGATTGAGAATACTATTTTAAGTGCTGACATACCACACTACCTCCTAAAATCACTGCAAATCACTTTAACACAGGTTTTTATCAATTGCAAGAAGAATCTGTCCGCACCATAATGTAATGTTCTTATGGTGTCTCCTGAGCTGTATCAGCTGGGGCATCTGCTTCGCCCTGCTCCGAATCAGATTGTTCTGCCGAGGATTCAGACGAAGGCATATCTGGAACTGTCGGTTCTGTATTCTGCTCAGATGACTGTTCAGGCTCTTCTGGTGCAGGCGAAACTTCTTGTGCAGGCTCCGTATTCTGTTCGGGAGCGGAGGTCGGTGCCGGGGTCACGCTGGGCGTCGGTGTCGGTGCCGGGGTCGGTGTCGGATCTGGAATAAGTTCACGGTACGAAGAGGTATGCATGAATACGCTCTTGATCAGTTCTCCCCCTTCGAACGTATAGTAATTCCTGTATGTATCGACCAGCATGGAATTCTGATAATTCAGCTCCACGTCTACATAGGGCTCGCCTTCGATATGCGTCCCATAAATCTCGGCATGTACATATCCGTCGCCGAGATACATGAAGATCCTGATAGGATAATCCCGGTTGTTCCGGAACATAAGGTCCGGCTCCGGATAGGAAACCGTCGCATCCATTCCGAGCGGCAGGTAGTGCACGGGGCTGCTGTGATTATGACGTTCAACGACCTCGAGGTCGGTATATAAAACAGCAGCATATAAAGTAGAGGCGACGCGGCAGATCCCGCCGCCGTACTGCTTCACCAGCTTATTGTTTTCGTAGGCATAATCTTCAACATACCCTTTGTCAGGCGTCGTATCACCGACCATTTCGTTAAACGAAAAGACTTCCCCCGGCATGAGGATCCTGCCGTTTACCGCTTCACAGGCAATGCTCTGGTTGTTGATCTGTGACCAGGAGCCTCCGTCAATAACTATATATCCTGAAATCTTATCCGCAAGGAGCTTGTTCTTCAGCGATTCTGAAGTGACGTCGGGATTCAGTACCGTTTCCGGAACCAGGATCGTTGTCCCGGGTTTTGCTTCTTTCAGCGCATTCTGAAGGTCTTCTTCCGTGATCTCTTTTCCGTTTTTGGATTCCGAAACCTCCAGTTCACCGTTATTTAAAGCATAAGTTGCATTGACCGGATCCGTGTGTACTGCCTTAACGATTTCCTTTAAATCCAGTTCTTTTGGCTCAGTCAGGTCATAGGAAGCCGATACGTTCCCGGAATAATCTCCTTTTTCGATGCCGGCTGTGATCTCATCACCGATCATCTTTGAATCCACGCTTTTTCCGGCTTCTCCGAGAGTGATCGAGATCTTGCCGTTATCTTCTTTCCATTCGGATTCGACCGGTTCCTGATATACTGTCTTTGCCACCGCTTCTGCTTCTTTATAGACAGCATCGCGGTCTGCAAGTGTCGGAACAGCATTGAACTGTACCGTATCGACTCCGGAAACCTTGCTTTTCAGATAGCGCATGCCCCGGCCGATCCACGGACCGCCGTCATAGGAAAGCGCCGCGTCGATCCCCTCGGACGGATCCAGCGCCAGATATGAAAACACAGGTACTTTAAAGGAAAGGTCCTCTACTTTAATTTCATAGGCAGCATCGGAGTATTCGTTTTCAAACTGTTTCAGGATCGCAGTCTCGGCTTCTTTCCGGTCCATTCCGGTGATGTTGATGCCGTTGACCTCATACTGGGTATCGATCTCTTTCGTATTGCCCAAAGAGCAAAGCGCGAGATATACAGCACAAAGAGCCGCGACAACACCGATCACGGTAAACAGGATGATTTTCTTTTTTTTATTTGGTGCCGGTTCTGTTTCAGGCGGCAGTTCTGTTTCAATTGCCGGTTCTGTTTCAGTTACCGGCTCTGTTGTTTCCGGTGTAACGGCACCTTTTTCAAATTCTTCCATGTAAATCTGCTCCGACTGTATACTTGGAAATTTTTATTCTTTCACAGTAAGCAATGATTCTCCTGTCATCTCCGCCGGCTTTTCCATCCCCATAAGCTCTATCAATGTCGGTACCAGGTCGCAGAGCTTTCCGCCTGTTCTCAGTCCGAAACGTTCATCTGCATTGACCAGGATCACCGGCACCGGATTGGTAGTATGCGCCGTATGCGGTTCTCCTGTCTTTTCGTCAACCATCTGCTCTGAATTACCATGATCCGCACAGATCAGCATAACACCGCCGTTTTCCTTTATCGCAGCGACGGCTCTGCCGACACACTGATCAACGGCCTCAACCGCTTTGACCGCAGCTTCTTCCACACCGGTATGACCGACCATGTCCGAATTGGCAAAATTGATGATGATCACGTCATACTCCGCACTTTTTATGGCTTTTACCAGTTCATCGCACACTTCGTATGCGCTCATCTCCGGCTTCAGATCGTAAGTAGCGACTTTCGGTGAAGGAACCAGGATCCGGTCTTCGCCCTCATTGGGTTCTTCCACTCCTCCGTTGAAGAAGAAAGTTACATGGGCGTATTTCTCGGTCTCTGCGAGACGAAGCTGCTTCAGATGGTGGGCAGCCAGGTATTCTCCGAACGTATTGCTGATCTCTTCTTTTTTGAAGACGACCGTCTTATTCGGGATCGTTTCGTCATAATCGGTAAAGCAGGCATAATGTACGATAGGACGGACCTTTCTTTCGAAGCCGTCAAAATCCGGATCGCAGATCGCCCTGGTCAGTTCCCTCGCCCTGTCCGGACGGAAGTTGTAGAAAATTACAGAATCGCCATCCTTAATAACAGCGTCCTTACAGGTCACTGTCGGCAGCATAAATTCGTCCGTAACGCCTTCGTCATAAGACTTCTGGATCGCTTCGACAGGATCCGTGCCCTTATCTTCCCCTTCTCCAAGCGTCAGTGCGTCGTATGCCTTAACCACGCGCTCCCAGCGCTTATCGCGGTCCATGGCATAATATCTTCCGGAGATCATGCCGATCCGGCCGATCCCGATCTCCTTCATCTTATCCATAAGTTCCTGTACATATTCTTTTCCGGAAGCGGGAGGAGTATCCCTTCCGTCCAGGAAGCAGTGAACATATACTTTTTCGAGTCCTCTTCTCTTTGCCATTTCAAGAAGGGCAAAAAGGTGCTTCTCATGGCTGTGCACACCGCCGTCGGAGCACAGGCCGTACAGATGCAGGGCGGAATCCTTTTCCTTGCAGTTGTCCATCGCAGCGATCAGTTCTTCGTTCTCAAAAAAATCACCGTCTTCAATGGACTTGGTGATCCTGGTGAGTTCCTGATAAACGATCCTGCCGCCGCCGATATTCAGATGTCCGACCTCGGAATTCCCCATCTGGCCTTCCGGAAGTCCGACTGCCAGCCCGCTGGCTTCGGCGGGCACAAAAGGACACTCCTTCATCAGGATGTCCAGATTCGGAGTGTCTGCCTCGAAAACGGCATTGTGCTCATGCTTTTCACTGAGTCCAAGTCCGTCGAGAATCATTAATACAGTTGTTTTTTTATTCATGCTGATTACAATACCTTTGAAAGAAAATCTTTTAGCCGCTGGTTTTTCGGGTTCTCAAAGAACTCTTTGGGAGAGTTCTCTTCCATAATAACACCTTCGTCAATAAAAATCATCCTCGATCCAACTTCTTTTGCAAAACCCATCTCGTGGGTCACAACGACCATAGTCATTCCGGAAAGAGCCAGTTCTTTCATAATTGTCAGGACTTCGCCGACCATTTCCGGGTCGAGCGCAGATGTCGGCTCGTCAAAGAGCATGACGTCCGGTCCCATCGCCAGAGCACGTGCGATCGCCACACGCTGTTTCTGTCCGCCGGAGAGCATCTGCGGATAAGCATCTGCTTTTTCCGGAAGGCCGACACGGGTCAGAAGTTCCATCGCTCTTTTATCCGCTTCATCCTGCGTCATCTTTTTTAATTTGACCGGGGCCAGCGTAATGTTCTTTTTTACTGTCATGTTCGGGAACAGATTGAACTGCTGGAACACCATACCCATCTTCTGCCTGTGGACATTGATATCGGTATTCGGATCGGTAATATTCACTCCTTCAAACAGGATCTCTCCGGAAGTAGGGATCTCCAAAAGATTAAGGGAACGAAGAAAGGTTGATTTACCGGAGCCGGACGGACCGATTATGACGACCACTTCCCCTTTTCTGATCTGAGTATTGATTCCGTTTAAAACCACATGATCTCCGAATTGTTTTTTCAGATCGCGCACATCGATCAGAACGTTTGCGTCATTATAACTGTTTGTCACTGACTCGCAGCCTCCTTTCGATCACTCCCATGATCTTAACGATGATCATGACAAGTGCCAGATAGATCAATGCTATGGCCAGGAAGGGTACCAGTGCCTGATACGTATTCCCCTGAATGATCATCGCACCTTTTGTCAGATCCTTCAGTCCGATTACCGTGACGATCGAGGTCTCCTTTAAGAGCGTAATAAACTCGTTGCCAAGCGCCGGCAGGATGTTTTTGAACGCCTGCGGAATGATTACGCTTTTCATTGTGCTGACATAGGTCAGGCCAAGCGAACGGCCGGCTTCCATCTGTCCTTTTTCGATCGACATGATGCCGGAGCGGACGATCTCCGCGATATACGCGCCGGAGTTGATCCCAAAGGCAAGGACGGCGCTGCGGATCAGATTGGCATCGGTCGATCTTGCGCTGGCAAATACGACGAACCACATGATCAGCAGCTGGACCATCGTCGGCGTTCCGCGGATCACCGTCAGGTAGATCTTGCAGATGATATTGAAAAAGCCGAGAACCGGATTCATATGATTCGGCGACTGCAGATCGTGAGAGGCGCGGATGATCGCGACAACAACACCGATCACCAGTCCGAGGATCAAAGACAGGACTGTGACTAAAAGCGTGACCCTGATTCCCCGGACGAAATACAGGTAGTTATTGTCGTAGACAAAAACCTGATAAAGATCATTAATGAATTTATCCATAAAATCCCCTCATCTTATGATACTGAAATTGCCTGCTGCCCGACTCTTACTCACTGATATACTTGTCTAAAATCGCCTGAACGGTTCCGTCCGCGATCATTTCCTTCAGAACAGCATTGATGGCATCCAGAAGCGGCTCATTGTCTTTGCTGACAGCGATCGCATAATCTTCTACAACATACTCAGTATCCAGGATCGCAAGGCCTTCGTTTGCTGCAACGAATGCGAGCGCCGGCTGTTTATCGATAACAACACAGTCTACTTTACCGTCCACCAGGGCTTTTACTGCCGTCGGACCATTGGTGTAAGCAATTACATTGTCCTCGCCGTAGTCATCGCAGCAGTAGATGTAACCGGTCGTTGCTTCCTGGCAGCCGATCAGCGCTCCATCCAGGTCGTCCAGCGATTTCACCGC